>JBARFX010000080.1:0-39176 GCA_049797655.1 Candidatus Acidiferrales bacterium
CCTCGCGGGCGGGAGTCTCGCGAGGCGGCTGCGGCTCGAGCGGAACCGCGCGACGCGCAGCTGCTGGGATGCCGCCTTCGCGGCCGGTATTTTTCAATTCATAGAGGCGCTTGTCGGCGAGGCCGAGCAAGGCTCCTTTCAAGTCTCCGTCTTGCGGATAAACAGCGACGCCGAAGTCGAGAGTGACGCCGATATCGAGCTTCATGTCGCGAATGTCGTTTTCGTACTGGGAGCGAATGCGGCGGCATAGTGTAGTAGCTTGCTCGGGATCGGTTTGCGGCAGCAGAAGGGCGAATTCATCGCCGCCGATACGAAAGGCAAAGTCGGAAGCGCGCAGAGTTCTTCGCAGCGTGGTAGCCGCGAGCTGTAAGACTTGATCGCCCTGGAGGTGTCCGTGGCGATCGTTGACTTCTTTCAGCTTGTGAACATCGAGGATGACGATGGCAAGCTGCTGGGCGTAGCGTTTCGCGCGGTTGAGTTCTTTGTCGCTGTACTCGTCGAAGAGTCGGCGATTGTAGAGACCGGTGAGCGCGTCGGTGGCAGCGTTGATTTGCAATTTTTTAAATTCGTCGTACTCCATGAGAATCGGAACGCGAAAGAAATTCGTGGAGGCGAGCACGTCGACCATGGCGGTCTTGAGAGAGACGGGACGGCCGAGGCTTTCCGCGAGCTCGCGGCGGCGCACGAGGATGCGCTGCCAGTATTCATTGCTCTGCGTTTCCGAAAGATCGATTTGCGCGATCGTCCGGAAATACTGCCGCAAGAACTGGCCGCGCACCGAGTCATCAAGACCTTCGAGGGTCTCAATCAAGAGATCCAGGAACGAGTCTTCGGGCGACGGCTGAGGCTGGGAAGCTTCGCCGGGCTGAGGCATCGATAGGGTTCCGATTAGAGTTCTATTTTTCCCTGTATGTCTCAGGGAACCCTGCGGGGCATGGATACTATAGCAAGGAACAGTCCAATTGGGAGCCTGAAATAGAGGGGGGACAAAGCTGTAAGGCGCTGTTAGAGAGCTGGTTGCGGCGATTCAAAGATTTGACGCGGCAGCTCACCAGGCGCCAGGGGCGCCAATTGAGAAAACGATTCGCCTTTTCGTCTACCCAGCTGCACAATCTTCATGAAAAGGATTGCATACAACTGACCGGCAAAAAGCGCGAAAAACGTCAGCCGATAGGCTTTAGAAACTCAACGCCAACCAAGTGGACGTCGCCCGCTTCCTGGTTCCGCTTCACGCGAGCCTGAATTGGAGGCATTCCGGCCGGGACAAGGGCAGACGAGGTGATAGACGGAGCAGGGATCGTCAGCGTCACCGTCTCATTGATCGCCAGTGGGCGCGGGCTAGTCAGAAACGCACCCATAGCGCTGATATCGAGCGTCTTAGCAAGTTCGAGGAACTGCTCCCCGTAAGTGTCCTTGCCGCGAATGAATAGGGGTATCTGTAGGTGAATCCTTTGGAAACGCCTACGCTCCCCATACGCCCGTGCTGTGCCCACTCCATGGTGGGAAGAGGTTTCTTTGACCGACATTCGGTACCCCAGTTTTAGTACTGCCTTAACTGGCAATTTGAGTGCAAGTTCAGGAGGAGATATGGGTATTTCGTATGCCATTCTTTTACATAGGTTTACGAAGTCAAAAATTTGACACAGGTAGCTGACTTCTGGTCACAATTGTAACTTTACTCCCGTCTGCTTCCGCTATTGTGCAAAGTAGAACGCATTTACCATTGACTCTTTTTTAGCCCTTTGCGAGCATACAATTCCTCGAGCGCGCCCTGCTCTTTCTCCTTTGCTCCAGCGAGAGAGTGGTGTCTCCGCGCCTGACGCAAAGCGACCCAGGAGAACAATTTCTGTCCGAAGGCGTAACGATGGATCAGGCCACGAGTGGCCAGGCCGTATTGAGCCTGGTTTCAAGCCTGTTGGACGCATTTGACCGGCCGCTGCTGGTGACGAACCGCGGAGGACGGATTTTGTTCACGAACCTGCACGCGCAGGACATGTTGAACGCCCACGGATTGGACCTGACTTCGGACCTGAACATCTTCACCGAATTTCTGCATATTGACGGCAAAGGAATATTGAGCCAACTGCAAGGTGGGGAGCAGGAACTGAGTTTGCCGTTCGATCGGGCGGACGGCAAGAACCGCGCACGAGTGCGATGGCTCCCGGAGCCGGACTGGCTCGTTATCTATATCGAGCCGGCGCCTGTGGAAACGCCTGCTGGCGAAGCAGCAATGCGGCAGACGGTCCAAGAGTTGATGCAAGAGCGGGAGATCACGTACCGAAATCTTCTCGCCGCTTATTTGCGGCTGCAGGAAGCGAACCGGCAGAAGACAGTGTTTCTGGCTTCGGCAGCGCACGAATTAAAGACTCCTTTGGCAGTGATGAAGGGTTATTACGATTTGCTGCTTTCCGGGTCGCTGGGAAAACTGAGCGACCGGCAGCGCGAGATCGTGCAGGACTCGAAAGAGAGCTGCGACCGGCTGGTGCGGCTCGTTTCGATGTTCCTGAATTATTCAGCGCTCGAAAGCGGCAAGCTGGTATTGCAGTTGCGCGATAACGATCTGCGGGATTGCGTGACGGACTTAACGTGCCGCTGGCAAGACGCGTTCAAGCGCGCGGAAGTCCATTTGGACATCAAAATGGCGGCAGAGATGCCGCATTTCAAGTTCGATTACCAAAAAGTCCAGCAGTGCATGGCCAACTTTCTCGACAACGCATTGAAGCACACGCCGGCAGGCGGGACCGTATTGCTGCGAGCCGAACCGCACTTCTGGGAGCGGCGGACTTCGGAAGCGCCTCCTCAGACGGAGCGGCGTCTCCGGGGAGCGCTGCGCATGAACAGCATGTTGATTTCGGTAACCGACAGCGGAGCGGGAATCGCGGCGGAATATCATCAGGAGATTTTCGAGGAGTTCGTGCGCGTCGATCCGTCATCGTCGGGGATGGGCTTGGGACTGGCGATTACGAAAAGATTGATTCAGGCGCACCGAGGCAAGGTGTGGGTGGACAGCGAAGTGGGACGCGGGAGCACGTTTTCGTTCCTGCTGCCGATGAATGCAGAGTAGACGAGAGGCACGTGTTGGAGCGACAATGCTCCCCCAGGACAAAAGATGGCTGACAAAGAAAAAATCCTAGTCGTCGACGACGAACCGAGCATACGGAAGTATCTGCAGACGCTGCTCGAGGTGGACGGGTTCGCGGTGGAGACGGTGGCGAGCGGCAAGGACGCGCTGCAAAAAATCGGCGCGGGAGAACGCCCCGACTTCATCATCCTCGACGTACTGATGCCGGAAATCGACGGACTTGAAACCCTGCGACAATTAATGAAGCTCGACCGCGCACTGAACGTGATCATGCTTTCGTGCTCGAACGAAGTGACAACGGTGGTGGAAGCGATTCGCCTAGGCGCGCTGGATTATCTGACGAAGCCGTTTGAGAAACCGGAGCTGGACGCTGCCTTCTTGAAGGTGCGCCAGAAGCAGCAACTTCGCTCGGAGAACCAGGCGCTGCGGGAATATTGCGAGCAACTGACGGAGGATCTGTCGTTCCTCGCGTCGAGCCCGCAAATGCTGAAGATCCGGCAGCAAATTTTGCAGATCGCTCCGGTGGACGTCCCCGTATTCATCAGCGGTGAAAGCGGGGTGGGCAAGGAAGTGGTGGCACGGATGATTCACCTGCGCTCGACGCGGCGGCAACTGCCGTTTATCAAGGTGAATTGCGCGGCACTTCCCGGCGAACTGCTGGAGTCGGAGTTGTTCGGCTACGACCAGGGCGCGTTCACGGGGGCGGTGCGGTCGAAGCCCGGAAAATTCGAGCTAGCGAACAAAGGCACGATGTTCCTGGACGAGATCGCGGAGATGAGCCCGCATCTGCAGGCGAAGTTGCTTCACGTCCTGCAGGATGGCCAGTATTCGCGGCTGGGGGCGCGGTCGGTGGTGAATGTGGACGTGCGAGTGCTCGCCGCGACCAACGTGGACGTAAAAGAAGCGATGCGCAGCGGCCGGTTCCGCGAGGATTTGTACTACCGGTTGAACGTGCTCTCGATTCATATTCCGCCGCTGCGCGAACGTACGTCGGAAATTCCGCTGCTGTTCCGGCACTTCCTCGTGAAGTATGCCGAGAAATATCAGAAGCCGGCAATGGAACCTTCGAAACATTTGCTGGAAGCAGCGTTGCGCTACCCGTGGCCGGGCAATTTGCGCGAGCTTGAGAACTTCGTGAAGCGCTACGTGATTCTCGAAGACGATGAAGGCAGCTTCCGCGAGCTGGTGGAAATGACCGGGCAGCAACATCGCACGGCGCCTCGCGAGGAGCCGGTTGCGCCGAAGGAACAGGGTTTGAAAGCGCTCGTGCGCGGCTTGAAGGACGAAGCGGAGATGGAAGCAATTGCAGACGCGCTCGACAAAACAAATTGGTGCCGCAAAGATGCCGCGAAGATGCTGGGCATCAGCTACAAAGCGTTGCTCTACAAGATGCGCCAGTTCAATCTGGATTCGGGGCGGGGATCGCGTAATGCTGCAGCGAAGGCTGCGAAGGAAGCGGCTCTGAAAGCGGCGGCGGCCGCCGAGACAGCGGCGAAAGAAGCGGCGACCGCAAAGGAAACTGCGCCAGCGACTCCTGTCGTACGCGGTTCGTAGGCTGAGCCCGCCAACTCGCGCTCTTCGATTTTTTGCGCTTCCGAAAACCGACGACCCAATTCCCCTCGTTGGACTGTGCTCTCCCGCAGGTGAGAAATGAACGAAGTAGTAGCGGGAGTTTTGAGAGGGCCCCGCGTCCTGTGCCCGGAAAAAAGTTGCATATCTAGAGCACACTCTAAGAAATAGCACTACCCATCGCTCGCTGCTTGGTCTAGTATTGCCCACCGAAATGGGTCACATTCGCAGAGGGGTTGAAAGGCCCGTTCTTACCTGTGTTTTCGAAGAATCCTTACTCGCTGTTTCCAAAGGCTTTGATTGGCAGGCAAAATTTGGCTATGTTGTGCGCACCACATACGGGAATCGGGAGTGCGTAGGTGCGCAGACGCTAAGTGTCCAGAGATCTTTGGAATAGCGATTGCTACTGTTCGCGATGGGGTTGTGTACTTCAATCCAGTCCTGGAGGAGCAGCGGGAATGACGGAGCGTCGTTTGGCCCGCCGGTACGACTTGTCGCTACCGGTAAACGTTCGTCTGCCGATTACCCGAGAATCTGGCGCGCATGACGGTCAGACTCGGGATATTTCGACACGCGGAGTTTACTTCATCATGCAGAAGGAACTTGCCCCCGGCACTGAGGTCGACTTCACACTCACCTTGCCGGCCGAAATCACTCGCGGATCGGAAGTATTCGTCCGCGCCCACGGACGCGTCGTTCGCGTCGACAAACAGCGGGATGATGACGTTGAATCGGTCGGCGTAGCAGCGGTGATCGAACGCTACGACATCATTCGCGGTGAAGGCGCTCACATCTAGTTTTCTGGCCGCGCGGAGCTGCGCTTTCCTGCAGCGGCTGTATCCTTCTAATTCTGACTTCCGGTCAAAGTTCCGCTGGAGTTCCGTCCTGCCGATCGGCGAGCGGGGCGAGCCCTGAAATTCTGTTGCCTTTCCTGATGAAATCGGCCTAGCATGAACTTAACTTACCATAGGAGGGTCCGATGAGAATCGCGGACCTGATTGCATCTCGCCGGGAAGTTTACTCAATTCATGAAGACACAACCGTGCACGACGCCGCGCGGTATCTTCGCGACCACGAAGTCCGCTCGGTAGGCGTGTGCGACAAACAGGGTGTGCTGCTGGGCGTTGTATCGCAGAGCGATGTATCCGACAAAGTAGCCGCCGAGAACAAGTGCCCCGCGTGGATGCGCGTCTCTGAGATTATGACGCGCCAATTGGTGACGGCAACGCCGGAAACGTCGGTCGAAGATTGCCTCCGGTTGATGGAGCAACACGGGATCTATCACCTCGTGGTGCTCGATCACGAGAAGGGCTACCGCGGAATGATTTCGGTCACGGACCTGTTGAAGCTGATCGCTTCGGACCACAAAGACCGCGCGGACATGCTCGAGGCCCTGATTTTTCCCCAGCGCTAGCAATTCACCACGGTAATAGAACGGCTAAGCCCTTGGCGATGAGCGGGGTAGGTTTTGGTCGAGGGAAAGCTGCTTCCCGTAAGGGATAACTAGTTTCTGGTCTCGCCGCTGTTTCGCTTGCGATTCGCGCCGATCTGGTACCTCTGACCCTTGGATGTGCCCATCCTCTCTCAAGAAACAAGCTACAACTCACTGAAAAAGATGAGGCTGTGAGCTCGCCCTGGCGCGCCGCGTGTTTGGCGTCTTATGTGCATTCTCCTTCGCACGCGCCGTTCCTGGCGCAGGGGTGGCTCTCAAATCAAATGGCATCCGCTGCGGAAGCAAGACTTACTTCTAGCGTCCATCCAGTCGAACTACCACCTGAACACGTTTACTTTGGTCCGTCCGAGACAATGCAGGCGGTGCGGCAGAAGGTGTCTCGAGCCGCAGGCTTAAATGTTCCAGTGCTGGTTCTCGGCGAGAGCGGCACTGGCAAAGAGGTCCTCGCGCGGTTCATTCACGAACGTTCTCCCTGGCGGGAAGGCCCGTTCGTGAAGGTGAATTGCCCGGCGATCCCTGGCACGCTGCTCGAAAGTGAACTCTTCGGCTTCCAAAAGGGAGCATTCACGGGCGCGCATCAATCGAAGCCGGGCCGGATGGAGCTGGCGCAGGGCGGCACGCTTTTCATGGACGAAATCGCAGAACTGGATGCGAGTCTGCAAGCCAAGCTGCTCCACGTTCTGCAAGACGGCCATTTCACGAGCATCGGCGACCACGAGGAAAAGCAGGTGGACGCGCGCGTGATATGCGCGACGAACCGCAAGCTGCAGCATGAAATTGAGAACGGCGGGTTCCGCGCCGATCTCTTCTATCGCATCAACGTCATCAGCATCACGCTTCCTCCGCTGCGCGAACGCCGCGACGATATTCCCTACCTCGTTGAGTACCTGCGCCAACAGTTCAATCGCCGCTACCAACGCGACGCGCGCCCAGTCTCGCGCGAAGTGCTGCAACTCTTGCAACAGCGCGAGTGGCCCGGCAACGTGCGCGAGCTCGAGAACTGCCTCGCACGCTACGTGATCCTTGGCTCGGAAGAGGCATTTCACCTCGAACGACCGGAAGAAGAAAAAAAGCCTTTCAGCTTCGCCTACGAAGTCTCGGAGGACGGAAAGATCCCGCTCAAGCGCCTGGCGCAACAGGTGACGCGCCGCATGGAACACGATCTGATCTTGAAGGTCCTCCAGGCGAACCATTGGAACCGGCGCAAATCCGCCGAGGTGCTCAAGATCAGCTATCGCGCTCTTCTTTACAAAGTCCGGCAGGCAGGCCTACCCGCGAAGCGCCTGCAGCGCAAGATCGACGAAGCCGCCGCGAACCCCAATCTGGAAGGCCGCTCCCATGCGGAAGCCGACTAACATCCCTATTTTCTAGCTGCTTCCACGTCACAACCTTCTTATCCTTCCCTTAAGCCGTTTCTCCTTCGATTCGCCTTATCGTGCACCCCCGTGTCTGATGAGAAATCATCAGCGTCGAGTTCCTTGCTCCGGTCAGTCAATTTCGTTAGCCTGAATCCCTGAACTACGATGGCCAAAAACTCCGCTAAACCGCATCTGAGGGTCTGTCTACTGTCGCCGCATCCGATGGTGCTCGACGAATTCAACCGCCTGTTGTCGGAGTCGGGCTTCCAGATGGTGTCTCGTCAATTGGACTCCATGCTGGCTCCCGATCTGCGGAATCTCGAAGTTCCGAAGGCCACCGTTTACGTAATCGATGCGCACGCGGCGCGTCAGGCAACTGGCGCTTTGTTAGGCAATATTTTGGACAAGCACTCTGGCGCGCGCCTGCTGGTAGTCGGCGACAAAATGAAAGAAGCCGACGCCTACGGCTTGCTTCGCCAAGGGGTAAAAGGAATCTTGAATTATGCGGAAGCTCGCGAGCAGTTGCCGCGCGCGCTGCCGCTAGTTGCTGCTGGAGGGTTCTGGGTTCCGCGTAACGTGCTGTCCCGCTTCGTAGATTCGATCCTCAGCAGCACGCAAGGACGCCGGCTGCGGGGCGATTCACCCGCCGAGTTGAGCCGCCGCGAACAGGAAGTATTGAACGGCTTGCTCGAAAATCTCGCGAACAAGGAAGTGGCGGACCGCCTGCATATTTCCGAGCGCACCGTGAAGTTCCACGTCTCGAACCTGCTCGCCAAATTCGGCGTTCGCCGCCGCGCCGATCTGATTCTCCTCTGCTACCAACGCCGCGGCGCCGGCACCTGACTCGACTCCGCCGAATCGTCGATTGAAATCTCGAAGTTGCAAGCCGTGCGGTAGTCTCTGTGCGGGATAGGTGGAGTAGTGGAAAGTTGACGCCGAGAAATCTTTCCGTCGTCTCCCACGCAGCTGCCAAAGCACAAGGCGACAGTTTCGCTTCCATCCATCGCAACCGATACGGTTGTAATCGCGTGCTCCAAATCGAGACTTTGCCAAACCGCAACGAACCAGCGCCCGTCCGGCGAAACTGCCATGGCATCCAAGAAGAGGCCAACGTGCGAGCGTTAAGTAACTTAAAGCTCGGCTTCGCGCTTCCATCGTACCTGGTTTTTTGATTGCAATCTTGCGCGAGGCGGAGTAATCAAATCAGGCACTCAAATAAGCAGTTCGGAGCCTCTCCGTGATCGAAATGTCCCGGGAACCGGCGGCACACGCCCAGCTCAATCGTAATTTCGTTCTGCGCCGCGCATGCTTGACCCTTTGCATCGTTATTTTCTCAAGCCTCGTTGCTGTCATCTCGCTTCGCTCCGCCGCCGCGCAAGCACAGGCCGCGCCAGCAAGCTCGACGGGCCCGTCGCAAGACTACCTTGTTTATGTGGTTTGTGAATCCGCCGACAAAGTGGTGCTCCTGCGCTTCGGCCCGAAGGGTTTCGCGATTGAGCGGCAGACGCGAATCGGTCTGATGCCCATGGGCGACATCAACGGTCCCCATGGAATCGCAGTCTCTCCCGACAAACAATATGTCTACGTGTCCCTCGGGCACGGTCAGCCCAATGGCTCCGCGTGGAAATTGAAAGCCGGCACGGACGAAGTAATCCGCTACACGCCGCTCGGCCTCTTTCCCGCCACGATGGACATTTCCCGCGACGGCGAATTCATCTACGTGGCCAACGCGAATTTCCACGGCGACATGGTGCCCTCGTCAGTTTCAGTCGTCGCGACCGGCGAGATGGCGGAAGTAAAGCGGATTACAACCTGCACGATGCCGCACGGTTCGCGGCTGAACCCGCAGGGAACAAAACAGTACTCGGCCTGCATGATGGACGACATGTTGACGGAAATCGATACGCGCCACTTCGACGTTTCCCGCTATTTCGTTCTCACAAAAGGCAAAGAGATGGGGATGACCGGCGCTCCGCACGGTCAAATGAAGATGGGAGAGCTCACCTGCGTGCCCACGTGGGCGCAGCCGTCGAACGACGGTTCGGAAATCTACGTCGCCTGCAACAAATCGAACGATATCGCCGTCATCGACGCCGCGTCGTGGAAGCTAACGCGAAGATTCGCCGCCGGCAACGGTGTGTATAACCTCGCGATGACGAAAGATGGACGCTTGATCGCAACGAATAAACGCGGCCAATCCGTTTCAATCTTCGATCCCAGGTCCGGCAAGGAATTGGCGCGTCTTTCGACGAAGCGGAAAGTGGTTCACGGGGCCGTCGTAACGCCCGACAATCGCTATGCGTTCATTTCGGTTGAGGGCGTCGGTACCGATCCAGGGACGGTCGAGGTAATTGACCTTGAGTCTCTCAAGACCGTCGCAACAGTGGACGTCGCCGAGCAGGCTGCGGGAATAGACTTCTGGAAGACCGAATCGGCCAAGCCGTAGACCGCCTGTGTGACGACGGCTGAAGCGCTTCTGACTTTGGGTGCTCGTCTCTGGCGAGCTGCAAGCCAAGTGTCAGGCGCCATTTATGGCGCGAGCCTCCATGGCGGCAACTTCTTAATTCGCTCGACGCTACAGCTTTCAACTTCTTGACCTGGACGCCAAAAGGATATCACCGGACGGCCACTGGTCCTTTTACCCGGCTTCGATTTGGCCGATCGAATGGTAAAGAAGTAGGGGATACCGGTACTCCATAAGGAAAACGTTTTCCTGACACCCAAATTGTGGCACATCTAACTCCTTTGTTTACAGTGTTCCGTTTTGGTCCTTCAACTGCCCTAGAAAGCTTGCCCAGCCGTACTCTTTAGTTTGGTATTGAGGTGATCGTAATGCGCAAGGCACTCGGAGTTTTGGCAGTTTTGAGTCTGGCGGTGGTCATGAGCGCGCGAACAGCTAGCGCTGATGGCGTCGACTACACCGTCAACGGCGCGTTCGCCGCAATCGACGGCTTTTCGTCTACATCACTCTCGAATCCGGGAGATTCCTTCACGCTTACCTTCTCCGTGGATCCAGCTCTCCTCGGTCCCGGGCCGATTGGCGGTAACGCCGCCGGACCGATCGCCGTAACTTTCGACTATACGGACTTCCTGGGCAGCACGATCAATTTCAGCCTGACCGGCCAGGCCGGGACGGCCACGTTTTACACGTCGGCCGGGCTCGGACTTTTCGACATCGAATTTATTGCTCCTGGCGGAGATGACTTTCTCTTGCAGCTGTTAGGTCCCGACCCAGGCTTCGTTGACGGAACACCTCCGGCGTTGAATACCGGCACTTTTGTAATCACGCCTGGCCCGACGACAGGACCAGACACCGGTACGGGGAGTTTATTTGGAGACTTCAATACCGGCAACGCGGATTCTGTTTCCGGAACGGTTACAGCCGTATCAAGCACGGCCGTGCCGGAGCCGTCGTCACTGCTTCTTCTCGGCAGCGGCTTCCTCGCGTTAGGCACGTTCGCGCGCAAGCGCCTGCTGGGACGAATCAGCTAGGCGCTTCCGCAATCGAGAAACGTTTCTCTTTTCTTCCAGGGCACATGCGCACGCCTCTGTGCCCGCCTTACAGCTGTTCTCGCGACGCCCGCTTCTCCGCTGAATGCTAAACAAACATCTCCTCTTGCTGTTCTTCGCGTTCTCGCACGCCTGCGTACATGCGCTCTGACTGGGGCGTGCAAAACGCTTGACGAAACACGACCGCCCACCGTATGGGTTTAGAACCCCAAATGTCACGCCGAGGGTTTGAACTGATGCAGAATGGAATCAAGGTGACACTGGATCAGCTGGCCGGGTGCCTCACTAGGATGTAGCTGGCGGCGACAACGCCATCTCTTGTGGCGATGCGGGGGCGGCGGAGGTACATTTGTGCCTTGTGACTTATAATTTCACGCTCAACTTCAATTCTGACGACAAATGTGCGGAGGATTAGTTCATGCCAACTGTAATGGAAACGGCAGGTACATCGAAGGCGGCGCTTTGGACCGGGCGGATTCTCAGCGGGCTCATCGTGTTGCTCATGCTATTCACGAGTGCGTTTGGATTCATTAAGCCGGATCTCGCGCGCGAAGGTATGGCACATTTGGGTTACCCGTACAGCCTTAACATGGCTCTCGGAATCGTGATGCTTGCTTGCACGCTGATCTACGCAATTCCGCAAACGTCGATCCTCGGTGCGATTCTGCTAACGGGATATTTCGGAGGAGCCACGGCGTCGCATGTGCGAATCGGAGAACCTTTCTATTTTCCGGTCGCGATCGGCGTGCTGGCGTGGGTGGCCGTTTACTTGCGCGACCACCGGCTCCGTTCGTTGGTGCCGTTTAGAAGTTAGGTGGCGCAGTGCGCAGCGGCAAGTCACCAGCGTGATGACTGTCGCCGCATACCTCTGTAGCGAAGCGTGAAGGCGTGACTGAAGCCCCTGCTCTTGCGCGCTCCGCCCTGGCTGGCGGGTCGCTTGCCTCTCAGGCGCTGCGCGCCAATTTTCCCAACGACTGCAGCGTGGGTTCGTCGATTTTCAGCGCGGCTGCCGCCACGTTTTCCTCGAGATGCTCGACGCGGGATGTGCCGGGGATCGGCAGTACCACGGGTGAGCGCCACAATAACCACGCGAGCGCCAGTTGCGAAGGCGTGATCTTCAGTTTTTTCGCCTTGCGATCGAGGTCGCTGCCGGCGGCCGAAACGTCTCCCGCTGCGAGTGGGAACCACGGAATGAAACCGATATTGGCGCGCTCGCAGTATTCGACGACGTCGTCCGCTGCGCGGTCTATCACGCTGTACTTGTTCTGAACGGAGACGATCGGGACGATAGTGCGGGCGTGTTCGATTTGAGCAATGCTGACTTCCGAGAGTCCAAGGTGTTTCACTTTGCCTTGCGCCTGCAAATCCTTAAGCGTGCCAAGTTGATCTTCGGCGGGAACCTTCGAATCAATGCGGTGAAGCTGGAACAGATCAATCCGGTCGCGACGGAGACGGCGGAGACTGCCTTCGCAGGCCGCACGTAGATGCTCGGGGCGGCCGTTGGTGACCCACTTGTCGGGGCCAGGGCGATCGAAGCCAGCTTTCGTTGCGATCACGAGGCCTGCGGGATATGGATAGAGAGCTTCGGCGATGATCTCTTCACTGACCGCAGGGCCGTAGGAATCAGCGGTGTCGATGAAATTGATTCCCAGATCGACGGCGCGACGAAGGACTCGGATCGCTTCGTTGCGATCTTTGGGCGGTCCCCAGATTCCTTTGCCGGTGATTCTCATGGCGCCGTATCCGAGACGGTTGATGGTGAAGTCACCGCCAACTTGAAATTGGCCGGATTTTGCCGCCGGGAGGTTATTCCAATCTGCTTTTGCTGGTGCGTCGGCCATGTCTGTTCCCCTTCTACATGAGTTACGCCATGATGGCGTATGTGCATGGGATGTCGTGCCCGGCCTGTCCGATTCCTACTACTTTGCGCGGATGCGCGGCGGGATTCACGGTTTGACTCGCAGCGTGCGGGCGGAGGAGAATCGGGCGTAGGTTAACAGGAGCCCGGGGTAATTTAGTTCTTATTCAAGGAGACGAAATGAAGAGACTTCTTGCGGTGTGTGTGATGGCAATGATGGGGCTGACGATTTTTGCTGCGTCGAGTTGCGCGCAACAGGACAAGAGCAAGCGGCCGAGTCCACCTGAAAAAGCGGAGTGCAAGCTGGCCGCCGGAAAGACGATCACAATCGACTACTCGAGCCCGCGGATGAAGGGGCGGAAAATATTTGGCGACCTCGTCCCCTACGGAAAGATTTGGCGCGCAGGCGCGAATGAAGCGACGACCTTCGTTACGACGGCGGATTTGACGGTTGGCGGAACGGCGGTGCCGGCGGGAAGCTACACAATTTTTACAGTTCCGAATGCGGACAAGTGGACGCTTGTTATCAGCAAGAAAACGGGTGAGTGGGGGACGGCGTACCCCGGAGAGGCGAACGACCTGGCGCGGGTGGAGATGAGCGTGGGGAAAACTGCCGGGCCGGTTGAGAATTTTACGATTGATTTCGAACAGGGCGGCGGTGGCTGCACGCTGCAGATGAAGTGGGAGAACACGCAGGCATCCGTGAAAATCGCCACGAAATAACGGTCCCCGGGAAGGGCGTGCGATTCTTGATCGAATCGAGAGAGGGCTCGGTTTTCCGCGCCCTCTCTTTTTTTGCGTGACGTGTCAGCTGTTCACGAAAGCTGCAAGTCTTTTCTCAGAGTTTCCGCGATTGCCGCCACTTGTTGGCGAGCGCCTGCGGACATCTCTCCGCTTGCGTTACGCTCGCGGAGGATTAACCAGATGCCGGGGCGATGAATGCTTTTGTCGTGGCAGATCGCGCCGGTGAGTTGAGCGATCTCAAGCGGGCCGGCAGCCAATTCGCGATCCAAGATTGCGCGGACTTCATCGAGGAGATCTTTGAAACCCTGCGAAGCAAGCATTGGATCGACGTCGCGGGGGATAGGCGCTTCCACTTCTTCGAGATCGTAATCGGGCAAAGGGTTCATGATCATTAGCTCGATGGATGCGGTGGGAACCGCTTTGTCATGGGCGATTTTTATGGACATGGGCGTATTTTCGCAGAAGCGCGGCTACTTCGGATAGGGGTGGCCGGCGAGAATGGCAAAGGCGCGGTAGATTTGCTCGGCGAGGACCACGCGAGCAAATTCGTGGGGCATGGTGAGCGTGGAGAGCGAGATTTTCTGTTTGGCGCTCACTCGCAATTCCGCGGGAAAACCTTCAGCGTCACCGCACAGGAAAACAAGTTCACGAGTGCCGCGGTCGCGCAGGTCAGCGAGCCATTTTGCGAATTGCTGTGAGGTGAATTGCTTGCCAGCGGCGTCAATCAGAACGATCGTTGCGCTCGAATCGAGTTTCTGTTTGCGGAGCGCGGCTGGGCCTGCGTCGCGGAGTTCGCTGATTTCGATTTCAGCGTAGTGACGGATTCGGGAGACGTAGTCGTCGATGAGCGCGCGGGCTTCTTGGCGGCGGGTTTTGCCGAGCATGATGAGGCGGATCTTCATGGTTACCGGTTGTCTTGGATTTTACGCTGAGATCCTTCGCGTTGCTCAGGATGACAATCTAACAAATCACAGAACGAGCCAAGCGGTTGAGCTACTCGAGGAGATGGTACTTCTTGCGTTTTTCGAGCAGCGTCTTGCGGCTGATGCCCAGGATTTCAGCGGCGCGACCGATTTTGTAGCGCGTAGCTTCGAGAGTTGCCTTGATCGCGTCGCGCTCCAAGTCGTTCAGCGAGCGCAGCGGCCCGGTGGTTCCGGCGGCAGTGGGCGCGACGTTGATGATCTCGGGAAAGTCCTGAGGCTGGAGCAGCAGTTCCTTGCCAAAGATGAGCGCATGTTCGATTGCATTTTTAAGCTCGCGGACATTTCCTGGCCATGCGTAGGATTCAAGCAAATGCAACGCCGCCGGATCGAGCGCAGAGCCGGGACGACCATGGACCGGGCCGAGGCGCGCGAGGAAATGCGCAGCAAGTGCGACAATATCGCCACGGCGTTCGCGCAGCGGCGGGACCGGAACGGCGAGCACATTCAGGCGGAAGAAAAGATCTTCACGGAACCGGCCGGAGGCGACGGCTTTCGTGAGATCGGTATTTGTGAGAGCCATCAAGCGCGCTTCCATTCGGAGCGTGTCTGTGCCGCCGAGCCGCTCGAAAGTTCGCTCTTCGATCACGCGCAAGAGTTTGGCTTGCATGCCGGGGGTAAGCGCTGCGATTTCGTCGAGGACGATCGTGCCGCCCTGCGCCATTTCGAGGCGGCCGAGCTTGCGCGTGACGGCGCCCGTGAAAGCACCGCGCTCGTGGCCGAAGAGCTCGGATTCGACGAGCTCGGCAGGAAGGCTGGCGCAGTCGATCTTGAGGAAAGGCGCATCGCGACGCGGGCCGTGCTGGTGAATCCAGCGTGCGAGCTGATCTTTTCCCGTGCCGCTTTCGCCGGTGATGAGAAGTGTGGTGGAAGGTTCAGCGACTTTGGCGGCAAGTTCGAGGACGGCGCGCGACGCGGGGTCGGCGGCTACCCATTCGATGTTCGCTGCGCTCATTGATGTGTTGCGGTGCCGTCCGATTCGCCGCGGGCTTCCGGCGGACGCGTGGGCGCCGGGAAGTCGACGCGCTCGGCGGTACGCCAGAGCCGTTCGAGATCGTAATACTGCCGGGCGCGCTCGCTAAAAATGTGCGCGACGAAATCGCCGTAGTCGAGGAGAACCCATTCCGCGCCGGGCTTCCCTTCGCGATGGGCGAAACGAATGCCGTGGCTGCGGAGGCGCTCTTCGATGGCCTCACCAATAGCTTGAATCTGCGGCTGGCTGCTCCCGGAACACAACAAGAAATATTCGGCGAATGCGCCGGCACCGGCGAGTCTGAGCACCGTAATGTCCACGGCTTGTTTATCCTGAGCCGCTTCGACGGCCCAGCGAATTTCGGGGCGGAGAGAGTTCACGGTCACCGGTACAAGGCCTGTCCCAGAATGTATTCCTCCACGCGCGCGGGCACAAGCCCGTGGATTGTCTGATGGCGGGCAAGCCGATGGCGGACCTCCGTGGAGGAAACGTGGCTCGCGACGGTGGTGAGCAGGTGCACCGTGGACTTGCGCAGAACGATTTTGTGCGGGTCGTGCGAAGGCGCGCGGCCCAGCTTTTCCGGGGGAATCACGAGGCGCAACGCTTCGAGGCGGAAGCCGGGGCGGCTAACGATGATGAAATCGCAGGAATCGAGCAGAGATTCGTAATTCTTCCAGGTTGCGATTTCGAGAAACTGATCGGCGCCGAGGATAAAGTAGAGATGATCGTCGGCGTGTTCGCGATGGAAGCGGCGAACGGTGTCGTAGGTGTAGAAGACGTGCGGAGCGGCGCCATCGACAGGAGCTTCAGCGAGCGACGGCACGAATCCAGAGTGATCCGCGCAGGCGAGCGCAACCATGGCGTAGCGGTGCACGAAAGGCGTGAGAGCAGGCCTGGTCTTGTGAGGCGGGCGGGATGATGGGACGAAATAAATTGCGTCAAGGTGAAAGCGCTTCTGCGCGGCCTGCGCGACGGTGATGTGGCCGGCATGAACGGGGTCAAACGTGCCGCCGAATAGGGCGACGGAGCGGCGGTGATGCGCTGGCGCGTGCCCGTGCGGTTTGTGCGCGGAGTGGGACGTCAACGATCCTCTCCGTCGGGTACGGCCGGTTCGTGCTCGGCGTCTGGCGGGGTGGTTGCATGTGTTGCATGGAAGTCGCCCGGCTCGGCGGGCATCGCCGGTTTCGGAATGCGATCGAGAGCGTCGGCAATCGCGCGAACGAGTTCGACGATGCCTTCGCCGGTGGCGGACGAGATGGCGTGAAATTCGAGGCCGCGCTTGGAGCTGAATGCGCGCAATTCATCAAGATGGGTGCGGTCGGTTGTGGCGTCGAGCTTCGTTGCGACCACGATCATCGGTTTTTCCGCCAACATGGGACTGAAGGAGGCGAGTTCGTGCTCGATGATTTCGAAATCGCGGATTGGGTCGCGGTCGTTCGCATCGCTCGTATCAACGAGGTGCGCGATCAAGCGAGTACGCTCGATGTGCTTGAGGAAACGAGTGCCGAGGCCGGCGCCTTCGTGCGCGCCCTCGATCAGCCCAGGCAAGTCGGCAACAACGAATGTGCGGCCTGCGCCGGGAGTAGCGTCGGGATCGGCGGAAACAACGCCGAGATGCGGTTCGAGCGTGGTGAACGGATACGCCGCGATTTTGGGACGCGCTGCCGAAATGCGCGAAATCAAAGTGGATTTCCCGGCGTTCGGAAAACCCACGAGGCCCACGTCCGCGAGCAATTTCAATTCGAGACGCAGGTGGCGCTCCTGGCCGGGACGGCCGTCTTCATGTTCGCGAGGCGCCTGATGCCACGGCCGGACGAATTTTGGATTGCCGTTTCCACGGCCGCCGCGTCCGCCGCGAGCGGCGAGGAATCGCTGGCCAGCCTCGGTGAAATCGAAGAGTTGCTCGCCAGTTTCGGAATCGAACACGACGGTACCGACCGGAACCTTCAGCACCATTTCATCAGCGGATGCGCCGTGGCAGTCAGAGCCTTCGCCATGTCCACCGCGCGCGGCTTTGAATTCGCGATTGTAGCGGTAGCGCAAGAGCGTGTTGTCGTGCGGATTCGCTTCGAGGTAGATGTCGCCGCCGTGGCCGCCATCGCCGCCCGATGGGCCGCCGCGCGGGACGTACTTCTCCCTGCGAAATGCAACGCAGCCGTTGCCGCCGTCTCCGGCCTTCACCATGATTTTTGCTTCGTCAGCAAACACGCAGTGCCCACCTAATCCCGGTTCAAATCAAAGAGGATGCTGGGAGAAAGCATACGCCAGGGTCGCGAGCAAAAACAAAAAAACGCGCCCCGATCCGCCGAGGCGCGTGATTTCGTTCAGAAAACTTAGTTGGCAGCCGCTGCAGCAGCAGCCTTCTTTTCGAGGGCCGCCACGGCTTCTTCGGCCGTCAGCACGCTGATGAAACGGCCCTTGCCGCCCTTGTCGTCGAATCGCACGACGCCGTCAATAAGCGCGTACAGGCTGTCGTCCTTGGCGCGGCCCACGTTCTTGCCCGCCTTGTAGCGAGTGCCGCGCTGGCGGATCAGGATGCTGCCGCCGGTGACGACTTGCCCGCCGAAACGCTTCACTCCGAGCCGCTGTCCGTGGGAGTCGCGTCCGTTTGTAGATGACCCGCCGCCTTTTTTGTGTGCCATGAAAGACCTCTATGCGAGTTGGATATCGCTGACTTGAACGGCCGTGTAATTCTGGCGATGGCCAGTCTGAATTTTGTACTGGCCGCCTGTCTTGTACTTCAAGACCTTGAGCTTTCGCCCGCGGCCCTGCGAGACGATCTTGCCAATCACTTTTGCTTTGGCAATGTCGCCGCCCGAAATGATTTTCTTGTCGTCGTTGCTGACGGCGAGAACGTTGTCAAACGTCACCTTACCGCCCACTTTGCCTTCGAGGCTCTCCACTTGAATCGTCTCGCCCGGCGCGACGCGATATTGCTTTCCCCCACTACGAATTACGGCGTACATGCTGCCTCCAGAAGCTAGCGACAAACCCCAATTATACGGGGTGTTTGGCATTTGCGTCAACGAAGTCTGGGGTTCTTTTTCAGCAGCAGCGAGAAGGAGTGGAGTAGCGGCGGCGGGCGGAATCGAGGTAGAACTCGAGCGGCGACAGCGGTTTACGGTCCGTGGCGGATCTATGGCGAAGGAGCCCGCGCTGCACGGAGCGGAGGTAATTTTCGTAAGAGGCATCGCCGCTGAACTGCCGCACCCAGAAAATCGTGCGCTTCGCTGCCTGCATAGCCTTCCATTTTATCAACGCGATCGTCATTGTTGAATCGTATCCTTGCCCGCCGGCTTCACCGCCGGTGGGAGTTCCGGCCGTGCGCCGATTCCAATTTCCATGGCGGTATTCTTCGGAAAGACAACGTCGCGCCCGCGCGCCACGAAATGAACGTAGATTGACCGGCTCGCTCCGACCGCTCCCATCGCCATACCGAGCGGTTGCGAACGAACGGCCGCTCCGAGAGCTATTCCTATCAGTTTAAAGCCGCCTGCGCCGCCTTCGACTCGATTGAGGCCGTCATCGCCCGATGACGCAGCCGCCAGGCCGACTGCAATGGCAGACTGCAGATAACGAATCTTCGGAGCCTGAGCTTCCGCTCCGCCTTCCGAGTCCAGCTTCAAATCTTGTCCCTTGCCTGACTGTACGGCTTCCAGGCTCGCCTCAATTTTTTGCTGTATTCCGTCCGGAGGCGCCAGTTCGTGGAACACCACTCGAAGCTGGCCATTGCGGCTCATGTTTCGTGCCGGCTGCACTTGAACTACCGAGCCTTTCATCCGGCTTCCTTGCGGAAGGATGAGCCGCTTGCCGTCAAACAATGGCTGCGACAGAACGGCTTCGACTTCCTCGCCTTTCGTCGCAGTCGCGGAACTTAGAGGGGTGATGAGACGCGTATGAACTGAGCTGCCTGCAGGCGGCGGACTGCCGATGGACGCTGCCATCTCCAGAGTGAGAGGTTCGGTGCCGAACTCAAGAGCATTTTGCAATTCGGCGAAGTAGACGGTGCCAGCGTCAATGTATTGCGGATGTACGGGGAGCTGTGCGATCGCGTAGCGTTTGATGCGATGCAATTTCCCCGGCTCTTCCACTTGCGCCATCGCATCGTCCCACTCGCGCTTGGCTTCTGCTTTGGCTTCTCTCGTTTTCTCGGATGCCACGTCCTTGACCGATTTCTTCTGGTCCTGGTCTGCCGCGGTGACAAACTCAATCACTTGCCCCGATCCGGGAGTTACGACGGTTTGTATTGGGAGGCGTGTACCGTTGGCGAGCACGATCGTGTCGAACTCGACGCCTATTTTTCGCGCGGGTGTGAAGTCAGCATCCAGCGCGTCGAGTGTGCGCTTTCCGTTCGAGACGCCGCATATCTCCGTGACTTTGCCCGTCACCTCGGCGCCGACGGGAACGACGAGCTTGTCAAACGCGTAAACGGGCTCAGCCGTACGCCCGTGAATCGGCTGGCCCACCTTGTTGATTTTCACTTCCTTGTCCAGCACCACCTGAAGCGGAGTGCCCTTTGGGACAGTGAGAGAGACAGTTTGCGCGGCTGATGCTTTAGGTTGGGTGTCGAGTCTGTGAGTCAAAACGGGATCGGGAGCAGACACGGATGAGGGTGGGGATGCGGAGTCCTGTGCGTGGGTTACCCCGGCGCACGCTGCGAAGAACGCTGCTGCCAAGACCACTCGCCCCGTTAGCATAACCAGTCTCCTGCGGCTGAACCTCGGAGAGGGCTCCTGCGTGCTCGGATGCGCACAGCGTTCATTTAGTCGCCTTCCGCCCATTGCGTCGCAACATATTTCGCTTCGTGCAAGATCATCGCTTTGCTACCGCGGAGAATCGCGATCCATTCCGCGATCGCTTCCAGTAGAAGCACGAGAACCATCAGAGCGAGCATCGAGCCAGCAATTGAAAATAAGCCTCTGCGTCATTTGGCTCTGCGCTGACGGGATTGCGCCCGAAGCGATCTGATCGTGAAGCAGGCGCGCTTGCGCGAGGAATCCGATTCGCGGATGCGCGTCGAAGATTTTCTGGTAGCTCGCGGTCATTGTAATAATCACGAGCCACGCCATCGGCCCGAGCGTGACCCAAATCCAACGCAGACGGCCCATTTTCAGGAGAATCGTGGTGGCGACAACGAGCGCGACGCAGGCGAGCAACTGGTTGGCGATTCCAAAAAGCGGCCAGAGCGAATTGATGCCCCCGAGCGGGTCCATCATTCCCTGCCACAGAAAATATCCCCACGCGCCCACCATCAGCGCGCTAGTAATCAAGATTCCCGGCATCCAACCCGAGCGGCCAAGCGGCTTCCAAAAGTGGCCGGCAAATTCCTGAACCATGAAGCGGCCCACGCGAGTGCCGGCGTCGAGCACGGTGAGGATGAAGAGCGCTTCAAACATGATCGCGAAGTGGTACCAGATGCCGAGAAGATGTTCGCCGCCGATGGTACCGCTGAAGATTTGCGCCATGCCGACGGCGAGCGACGGAGCGCCACCGGTGCGGTCAAGCAATGTGCGTTCGCCGACGCGCTGCGCGAGAGACGCCATCGCCAGGGGATCGAGCGCGAAGCCCCACGAACTGATGGTCTTCGCGGCTGCGTCGGCTGTTTTTCCGACGATTCCGGCCGGACTGTTGATTGCGAAATAGACGCCGGGCTGGAGCGAGCAAGCCGCCACCATCGCCATTACGCCCACAAACGATTCAACGAGCATGGCGCCGTAGCCGATGGCTCGCGCGTGCCCTTCGCGCAGAATCATCTTCGGCGTGGTGCCGGAAGCGATGAGAGAGTGGAAGCCACTCACCGCGCCGCATGCGATCGTGATGAAGCAGAATGGAAATATTTTCCCGGCGAATACAGGGCCATTGCCATCGACGAAGCGCGTGAACGCCGGCATTTCGATCGTAGGACGCACCAGGATGACGCCGCCAGCCAGAGCGGCAATCGCGCCGACCTTGATGAACGCGCTGAGATAATCGCGCGGCGCGAGCAGCAACCAGACCGGAAGCGTGGACGCGGCATATCCATAAACGATGATGGCGATTGCAAGCGCGGGGCCGGAAAAGGTAAATGCGCGCGACCAGGCAGGCGACGCGTTCACCCACTGGCCCGCGAATACCGCAAACATCACCAGAGCCAGACCGCCGAGTGACGTTTCGAGAACGCGGCCGGGGCGGAGATAGCGCAGGTAAATTCCCATCAGCAGCGCAATGGGAATCGTCATCGCGAGCGTAAACGTGCCCCAGGGCGAATCCTTCAGCGCTTTCACGATCACGAGTGCGACTACCGCGAGCAGAATCACCATAATTGCAAGCACGGCGATCACCGCAATCATCCCGCCACGCTCGCTCACTTCCTCGCGAGCCATTTGACCGAGCGATTTACCGTCGCGACGAATCGAGCAGAAGAGAATCGTGAAATCCTGCACGCAGCCGCCGAGCGCCGCGCCGACGATCAGCCAGAGCGTGCCAGGAAGATAGCCGAATTGCGCGGCGAGCGTTGGCCCGACGAGCGGGCCGGGCCCGGCGATCGCTGCGAAATGGTGGCCGAAGAGCACCCACTTGTGAGTGGGGACGAAGTCGCGACCGTCGTCGAGCCGCTCTGCCGGGGTGGCGCGTGCGTCATCGAGCGCGAAAACCCTTGCGGCGATAAACGCGGAGTAAAACCGATAGGCGACGAGGTATGTGCAGAGAGCCGCGACGACGAACCAGACGGCGTTGAGCGGCTCGCGCCGCTCGAATGCAATTGCGGCGAGCGCGCCGGCACCCGCGAGCGCGATGGCAGTCCAGACAAGGATCTTAACGAGTGCTTTCATATAAGCCCGATGCGAACTGTGCGCTCGCGGCTCATCGTACTCAGCGCTTGTAGAAGCGTCAACCGGAGTCGGCGACTCACGAGCCGACCCGCCGTATGCCGGGCTTTGCACGCGGCATGATTTCGCGTCGTTGGCGCGCCAAATTGGCTACAATACGCGCCATTCTCGATTGAGTGAACCGCGAATCGCTCGGGGCGGCGCCTCGCGGTGCGAAGGGATGGCGTCTGAATGTCTGGCATGCTGGCTACGAAATCGCTCGATTCGCTGATGCACGAAGCAGGTGAGGTAGGCGAAGGCGGCCTGCGGCGCGTTCTCGGCCCCGTGAATCTGGTTACACTTGGTATCGGCGCGATTATTGGCGCTGGGATTTTCGTTTTGACTGGAACGGTGGCGGCGAACTTCACCGGGCCTGCGATCGTGCTGTCATTTATCTTGGCGGGCATTGGATGCGTGTTCGCGGGATTGTGCTACGCAGAGTTCGCTTCGCTGATTCCGATTGCAGGGTCTGCATACACGTATGCCTACGCAACCCTCGGTGAAATTTTTGCCTGGATCATCGGGTGGGACCTGGTGATCGAGTACGCGTTCGGCGCTGCGACCGTCGCGGCCGGGTGGAGCGGCAACCTCATCGCACTGTTTCAAAGTTTCGGAATCGAAATTCCGCCGGCGATCACAGCTCCTCCGGGGATGACGCTCGTCTTTTACCAGGGAATCTGGTCGCGGCTCGCTACGATCGCGCCGGCGCTCCAGAAAGCCGGCATCGATCCGGCGTCGCTGCCGCACGCGCGCGGGATTATCGATTTGCCTGCATATCTCGTGATTGCAGTGATCACGGCGATTCTTGTGTTCGGCATTCGCGAGTCCGCAAACTTCAACTCCGCGATCGTTTTCGTGAAGGTTGCGACGGTCCTCACCTTCATCGCTGTGGTAGCGGTCTATCTGCTTCGCAACCCGTCGATTGCGCCGTCGAACTGGCACCCGTTCGTTCCGCCCAACCTCGGAGAGTTCGGACAATTCGGCTGGTCGGGCGTCGCTCGCGGCGCTGGCGTGATTTTCTTTGCGTACATCGGATTTGACGCCGTCTCGACCGCCGCGCAGGAGGCGAAGAACCCGCAGCGCGACATGCCCATTGGAATTCTTGGTTCGCTCGCAATCTGCACCGTGCTCTACATCGGCCTCGGAGCGATGCTTACGGGCGTGGTGAATTACAAGTTGCTGAACACGGCCGCTCCGGTTGCGGTGGGCATCCAGGCGACGGGCGTGCGCTGGGGCAGCGTAGTCGTGATGCTCGGAACATTCGCAGGGCTCACGACGACGATGCTCGTGATGCTGCTGGGCCAGTCGCGCGTGTTCTATTCGATGGCGCGCGACGGATTGCTGCCGGAATGGGCCGGGAGGGTGCACCCGAAGTTCCGGACGCCGTGGATATCGTCGATTGTGGTGGGATTTTGCGTGGCGCTTTTCGCGAGCCTGCTGCCCATCAATATTTTGTCACAGCTTACGTCGATTGGAACGCTGCTCGCGTTCGTGATCGTCAGCGCCGGCGTATGGATTCTGCGGGTGCGGCGGCCGGACTTGCCGCGGCCGTTCAAGGCTCCGCTCGTTCCACTCACGCCGCTACTGGGAATGGGAATTTCGCTTGCACTGATGGCGAGCCTGCCTTGGAGTACCTGGCTGCGGCTGGTCGTTTGGCTGATTTTCGGGATGGGGGTTTATTTCGGTTACGGACGCAAGCACAGCCGGCTGGCACGTTCGCGGGCGAGCTCAACTTAGGAGGTCGCTCGATGGTGTTACGCGTATGCCTCGCGGCAGGTCTCGTGTTCGCGGCAGGTGCGCGGATCGTTCGTGTGGTCGATAAGAATGTAATTGTGGCACGCGGCGCAGACGACGCCGTATATTGTTTCGCTGAACTGCTCATGTCCCGTGCTGGCGGTATGCTCTTTTCGTCCTTGTTCGCGGCTCATTGCCATTGATTTCGCTCCCGACGGCGGACTCTCCTAACAATCTTAAGGGGTGCGGCATGAAAAATCATAGCGTTTGCGTGATTGTCTTGATGTTTTTAACTTCGACCGTTCATGCGGCGGCGAGGCATCCGTTTGGCGTCGAGGATTGGCCGCAACTTCGCCACGGGAAGGCGATTGCGGTGGCGCCGGACGGAGCTACGATTCTCTACCGGGTGGATTTCGGCGCTCCGAAAGGGCCCGATCAGCATGAATGGAAATTGATTGCTGCGGACGGCTCGAATCCTCGTACGCTTAAACTGCCGGAGCATTTTGAGGCGTTCGGATTCACGCGGGATGGTTCGGGACTTTATGGAGCGATCGAAAACGAGAAAGCCAAGAAGAAAGAGTTTGCGATCATTTCGATTGTCGCGCCTGACTCGAAGCCCTTCGTTTTTCCTTCTGCGCCTACGGACTTCAACACTGCCGTGATTTCTCCAGACGGATCGCGATTCGCAATCGTCGCAAATCCGCGCTCGCCCGACCCTCTTGCGGAGATTCATACCGTTGTAGAGAACAAGCCCGCGAGCATCTATGTAGTGAACGCCGACGAGAGCAATGGGGCATGGTGGTGCCCTACACTCACACAGATTGCAGAAGTGAGCTGGAAGCGCGACGGATCTTCCATCGCGATTCTTTCGCAGACTCCTATGATCGGCTTCCATTACGTTCACAGCTTCATTGATATTTGCTCGGCGAAGGAAACGCGCCGCATAACGGAAATTCATAATGCGTCCGCTTCCGAAGCACCGCAAGGCTACGGTGGGATTGCGTGGACGCGTAACGAAAATGAACTCGCGTTTCTGAGCACGACGGCCGATGTGCTGACGCCTGACCACGTTTGGACGGTGCCGGTTGCAGGAGGCGCGGCAGTTGACCGCACGCCACACCTTGCCGGTTCCGCGGCCGGGATTGTCGGCGATACTCGCGGCAACGTGTGGGTTGCAGTAGCGCGCGGAGTTCGCGGAGAGATCGATTCATTTGCCGGAGACGAATTGAAACCGGCATTTGAATGGCCCGGCGGGACGATTACCGACATTCCGGTGTTTCCCGAAGTTACCTCGGCGCCAGAACGGCTCGTCTTCAGCGTTGGTGATCCCGGGCACACAACGAACGTGGCCGTCACGGACGGCGTGACGCTAAAGAAGATCACGAACGAAGGCGACGAACAACTTGCAAACGTCGCGCTCGGACCGGCGAGCATCGTTCACTGGACGTCCAAGGAAGGAATTCATCTGGAAGGCATCGCCACCTTTCCGGCGGGTTACGCCAGCGGCAAACCGTATCCATTTCTTGTGTTTCCGCACGGAGGCCCGGAGTCAAATGACAATTTCGATTTCGACGCATTCGCGCGAATGATTGCGGGCCTGGGCTACGTCGTACTTCAACCGGAGTATCGCGGCTCCACAGGCTACGGGACGGATTTCTTGAATGCGATTTATCAGCATTTCGGAGATCGCGCGTACGGCGACGTGGACAGCGCCACCGATTTCGCAATCGCGCAGGGATGGGCCGATCCGGCGAAGCTCGCGATTTTCGGCTGGAGCGCAGGCGGTTTCATGACTTCGTGGACCGTGACGCAGACTCACCGGTATCGCGCGGCGGTGGAAGGCGCGGGAATCACCGATTGGCTCACCTTCATGTGGACTAGCGACGTCCAACAAATTGACTACGATGCGCGCTGGCCGGAAAAGGACCCGGACGCGTTTTTGAAATTCTCGGCGGCGATGCATGCAGAAGGCGTGACGACGCCGCTCTTGATCCTGCATGGCGCAGCGGACGAACGCGTTCCCACGTACCAAGGCCGTGAATACTATCTGGCGCTTGCCGCGCACGGGAAAACCGTGCGTATGGTGACGTATCCCGGCTCGCCGCACTTTCCGAAATTGTGGGAACAGCGCTGCGATGTGTTCCGTGAAATCAGCGCGTGGCTTGCGCGGTACAATCCTTAACCGCGCCAGGGGCGGCGCCTCGCGAAACTCTGCATGGCGGAGGAATTGATGACGTTGAAGTTTCTGCGCGCTTCAGTGGCCGCTGCGATCTGGATCACTCTCGGCTTCCTTGCCGTTCCCGTGCGAGCCGCCGGAGACGACAAGCAAGCTACTCCCGCTCCCGGCAAGACTTCCTGGAAAGCGGAAGACATCATCTATCAGGAACTGGCCGCTGATTTTCGAGTATCCCCCGACGGAAAAGCGGCGGCATGGGTAAAGAGCACAGGCGACAAGGACAAAGACCTGCGAGTCTCGAATCTCTATCTATCGAGCCTCACCGAAAAGAAGGAACTTCAGCTCACGCGCGGGACGGACGAGGTTTCGCATCCACGCTGGTCGCCATCGAGTGACTCAATCGCATTTCTCAGCACGCGCGCGCTTCCGAAACCCAAGCCGGATTCGAAGCCCGACGGGGGAAGTCAGATCTGGTTAATCAGCGCCAGCGGGGGCGAGCCCTGGGCGCTCACGGAACTCGAGCATGGTGTGGAACAGTTTGAATGGATCGACAACGGCACGATTCTATTCAGCGCCAAGGAAGATCCCTCGCTCTACGAGCGCCAAACGAAAGAGCGCAAGGATGACAGCGACGTTGTCGACGACGCCGCGCACACCGCGCCTGTTCGATTGTTCAGGCTATCGGTGAAGGACAAGAAGATCACGCGCGTTACCGAGAACAACGACTGGATCATCGGTTTCGAAGTTTCGCGAGACGGGAAGAAAGCGGTGGTAGTGGAACGGCGTGAACTGAGCTATGCGTGGGATCAGAAGACGCCGCCGGCTGTCTGGATCGTCGATCTCATAACGGGCGAGCGAACGGATATTTTCACCGACGGGAAAATTCGTCCCGACACGATTCGCTGGACGCGGGACGGCGCCGGATTTTACGTCGTAGCTCCGTATTCGAGCGATTCGCGTTTTCTAACCGCTACGATACGAAAGGTCTATTTCTACGAAATCACGTCTGCTGCAACAGCCGAAGTAAACCTCGATTGGGACCGCGCGATGGGCAACTCACTTCAGGTGACCGACGACGGCTTTATCGCGTTGCTGGCCGACGGCGTTTACACAAAGGCTGTGCGCTACACGCGCCACGGGACGACGTGGTCGCGGAAGTCGATCACAGGCGCGACGGACAAGAAATACTCCGAATTTGTTCTGGGCGATGACGGGCACACGCTGCTGTACGAGTACTCGACAGCGAGTTTGCCAACACAGTGGTATCGCGCACGGCTCGACGGAGCCAAGCTCGTCTCACCCGTGCAAATAACGGATCTCAACCCGCAGTTTAAGAACAAGACGATCGCCCGAACGGAAATTCTGCACTGGGCCGGCGCGAACGAAGAGGAGGTCGAGGGCATCCTCTATTACCCGGATAACTACGAGGCCGGCAGACGCTATCCGCTGATTGTCGCGACGCATGGCGGACCGGCGGGCGCCGATCACGACCGGTGGGAAGAGCGAATGTCGTATGCGCCGAACCTCCTCACGCAGCGCGGGGCATTTATTTTGAAGACCAACTATCACGGCAGCTCCGACTACGGGCTGAAATGGGTGGAATCCATCTGCTGCGGAAAATATTACGACCTCGAAATTCCGGACATCGAGCGCGGCGTCGATAGTTTAGTCACGAAAGGATTGGTCAACGCGGATCAGATTGGCGCGATGGGCTGGTCCAATGGCTCGATTCTTTCGATCCAGTTGACGATCGTGAATCCGGATCGCTACAAGGCCGCGTCCGTGGGCGCCGGCGACGTGGAATGGATCAGCGATTGGGCCAATGTCGATTTTGGGAAGGCGTTCGACGATTATTACTTCGGGAAATCGCCGCTCGAAGATCCGCAGCTCTACATCCAGAAATCACCGCTGTTCAAAATGGACCGCGTAAAGACGCCTACGCTCATTTTCTTCGGCACGATCGACCGGCAAGTTCCCACCGAAGAAGGATGGTCGCATTATCGCGCACTCTATTCGATCGGCAAGGCGCCGGTGAAATTCATTCTCTTTCCGGGAGAGGCGCACGGACCGAAGAAGCTTTCGCATCAGCTTCGAAAATTGACCGAAGAATCGGCATGGTTCGATACATATCTTTTCCGCACGAAACCGTCTGAGAATGAAGCGTTGAAGAAAGGCTCGCCGCTCGGGATTGCGATCGAGCGATTGTCGTTCCAGAAGTCCGGAAGCCAGTACGGTATCGCGTGGCGCCCGCCGTCGATTCCGGAGAATCCTGCGCCAGCCGTGCTGCTTCCCGAAGTTGTCCGGCGCGGAGACATTGACATCGGCCGGTTCGAAATCACGCGAGCGCAGTACGCCGCATTCGACAAGGAGTACAAATCCGGCCCGGGGGCGGATAATTTTCCTGCAAATGGAATTACGTTCGACCAGGCGACCGCCTACTGCAAGTGGCTTTCACAATTAACCGCAGAAACGTACCGCCTGCCGAAGGAAAGCGAAATCGGCGACTTATACAAGGAGCGCGCCGGTGAAAACACGCTCGATTATTGGGCAGGTTATCCGCTGAATCCCGACGACGCGCAGAAGCTCGACGCGAAGATCAAGGAACTGGGCGAGGGCGCTCCGCTGCTGCGAGAGGTCGGCAGCTTTGCCGGAGAAGGCGACGAAGGCGAAGCGCTGATATTCGATCTTGCCGGCAATGTGGCGGAGTGGATCGTCTCGGCGGACGGCAGCGGAAAGACCGTGGGCGGCAGCGCCGATCGACCGTCGGATGCAAAAGCTCGCTATCGATCGGCGGACCCCGCTTACACCGGGTTCCGCGTTGTTCATGAACTGCCGAAGGCGCCCCCGGCGCCTGCGAATCCCGTCGTGAAATGAGGCGTCCAGATTGGCTCTTGTCGCGCGAGCGCGCGAAGCCTAGCCTCTTTCTATGGCCCAATTTAATCCCACCGAACGAACGCAAGTGCGCCGTCTGCCCGACCGCGGCAAGTACGATTCTGAGAATGTGTACGGAATTCTCGATGAGGCGTTCATCTGCCACATTGGATTCGTGGTGGACGGGCAGCCGTTCGTGATTCCGACAGGATTCGCGCGGGTGGGCGACACGCTGTACATCCACGGGTCTGCGGCGAGCCGCATGCTTCGCACGCTCGCGGACGGAGTGCAGGTATGCGTGACCGTTACGCTGGTCGACGGAATCGTGATGGCGCGGTCCGGATTTCACAGCTCGATGAATTACCGCTCGGTTGTGATTTTGGGCCGTGCAACGCAAGTGGAAGGGCGCGAAGAAAAATTGAAGGCCCTCGCGGCGTTTAGCGAGCAGGTGATGCCGGGCCGCTGGAAAGATTTGCGCCGCACGACGGATGCGGAGCTGAAAGGCACTCTCGTTCTCGAGCTTCCGCTCAAAGAAGTTTCCGCAAAGGTTCGCACGGGGCCGCCGAAAGACGACGAAGAAGATTATTCGTTGCCCCTTTGGGCCGGTGTGGTGCCGCTGAAATTGACGGCGGGCGTGCCGATCGCCGATCCGCGGCTGCCCGCGGGCATCGAACCTCCCGAGTATGCCCGGAGTTACGAACGCTGATGCGTTTGGCACGGGCGGCGCTTTGTTTCGCGATTGCGCTCAGCTTCGCGGCTCTTTCCGTTTCCGAAATCGAAGCGCGAACGGATTCTGCAGTTAAGCCGCAGCAACTGCGCTCATCCGCCGACGACTTTCTGGCCCGGTCGTATCACAGCCCGGGCGGCGAGACGATGCGGTACCGGCTGTTCGTTCCGCCTGGATACGACGCCACAAAGAAGTACCCGATCGTGCTCTGGCTGCACGGCGCGGCCGGTCGCGGCTCAGACAACCTTCTGCAGATCTCGGGTGGGAATTTTCCGGGGACGCATGTTTGGACTACGGAGGAAAATCAGGCGAAGTATCACGCCTTCGTCGTCGCTCCGCAGGTGGAGAACACGAAAGCCTGGTCGCGTCCGCATGTGAACACGGCTCCGGTTTCGTTGCGGCTGGCGCTCGAAATTCTGGATGCGATTGAGAAGGAGTATTCGATCGATCGCGACCGCGAATATGTAGCGGGGCAATCGATGGGCGGCGAAGGCGTGTGGGCGGCGCTGGCGACGGCGCGGGGGCGATTTGCGGCGGCGATTGCGTTGTGCGGATACGGCTTCGACGAGCAGATTGCGGCGGATGCGAAAGTGCCGGTCTGGATATTTCAGGGCACGGCTGATGCGATCGTCCCGGTCGCACGAGCGCGCGAGTGGGTGACGGTGTTGCGCAAGGCTGGCGGCACGCCGAAATACACCGAAGTGCCGGGAGTGGGGCACGCGGTGTGGGAGAAAGCGTTCGCGGATCCAAAGGTGGTGTCGTGGCTGATGTCGCAGCGTCGCGCGGACTGAAAATCATCACCGAGCGATGAAGTTACGGAGAATTTGAATCCAGCCGGTGTTTGCCGTAGTCCTTCAGCAGAATCTGCAATCCCAAATAGCTCATGAAATTCGGCTGGCCACTTGTATTCGAACTGAAGCTGCGGCCGGCCATGAAAAGCAGGATGAACCCTTTGCCAAGGCGGTAGCGGCCGCCGGCGTCAAAGGTAGTGTCGTGCGGGAGCGCGCCCATGGCGCGGTCGTTGTAGATTTCTCCGATCAATTCCAGTCTCGGCGTGAACTGACGACTGGCGGCGAAGCCAAGAATTCGCTCCGGGTGAGAATCCCAAGCGAAGAAGTAGCCCGCTTCGAAATCGAGCGAGATTTTCGAAAATGTCTTTGTAATTTCAACGGGCAAAAGAAATCGCGTGGAGCCATCAGCGACGCCGTTCTTCACCGACCCCGACGGGCCAGCCACTTCGAATTGGGGGAACGTGGATATCGCCCAACCGGATTTGTCGTTTTCGTAGAAACGCCACTTCGCGCCTGCAAGTGCGTTGCTCCAGCCGATCTGGCTGGAATGCTCGGAGTTCGTTTGAAGCACGAACGGGACCTCGTAAGTGAGCTGGATGCGGTCGCCGAGTCCGAAGTTCACATCAAATTGAGGAACCTGATAAAGATTCTGGTTGTGGCGCAGGATCGGCATTACGCCGAGATTGATTTCACAATTGCCGTTTCCCGGAGTGCCGGCATCGTTGGTGAGGAGAGGAGGGCCGCGCTGTGCGCGGAGGGCGAGAGGCGTAAGGAGAACGAGCGAGATGGGCAGAATCGTTCGTAGAAATTTAGCGCGGGAAAGCAGTCGCATTTTCGCAGGACAGTGTAGCAAAGCGGGTCGGATGACGAGCGCAGGGCATGAAAAAGGCCAAGAATCAATTCGCAATTTTTTCGCGATTAGAAATTTGCAGAGCGTGTGTTTGCAGTGAGTTGCGGAATTTTTAATGACAAGATTCGCGATTAGGAATTGACCTTCCTAATCGAGACAATTGGCCCGGTCATACCGGCCATTGAAGTCGCGCGGGGCGTTGAAAAGAGCCGCGGCAAAACGGATTTGTTAATGGCAGCCGCAACCGCCGCCGCAGCATGAACCGCCGGAACTGGGGGCGGGGCCTGAGGAGGAGCCGCCGCTGGATTTTGTGCCGTTCGAGGGGGCGACGAAGACGGAGAGTTGGATGGTTTTTTTCGAGCTTTCGCACTTGGGGCAGGTGATGGATTGCTTCTGGTTCATGACGATGCGCTCGTAGCGCTCGCCGCAGTCGTCGCAGACATATTCGTAGATGGGCATTATTGACCTCGATGGATCATCTTATCAAAACAACCGATTGCAAGCGCCCTGCGAACAGCAAGCCCGGATGGAACCCCGGGTCCAGAAAGCAACAGCCCCGGTTTTGGCCGGGGCTGTTGGTTGAGAAAAAACTGGCGGTGCTGAGTTGGGAGCCAGGATCCTTCGGGCATCCTGGACGGATGCCCTCAGGACGACAGCGGAACTCGACTAGTCGCCGGCGACGGCGGCTTCGGCTTCGGTCTTTTCGGACTTGGGTGCGCCGTTGCCATTCGCGTGACCGTTGCCATCGCCATTGGCTGGGGCGATCTGGACAGGCTTCACGGTAGCGCCCGGGACTGCCATCTGGATTTGCTGGACCGTGCCGATCTGCACCACGGTCTCGGTGGGCTTTTTCAGCACTAGCTCTTCGTAGATGCGGCGAACTTTGGCTGCTTCTTCGTTCGCCTTACGACGCCGCGCGCGGTCTTCTTCTGCTGCGGTGAGCGGAATGTCGTGCTCGAGGTGACGGACGCGGGCTGCATCATCGGCATCGATGCGCAGGGAGTGTTCGTAGTTCTCGAGATCGACTCGCTTGCCCTTGGCGAAGATGTCGTGCTTGCCGTGCGTCTTGTACCACTGGGCTACGGTCGCGTTCTTGTACATGTTCTCGATGATCTTCCGCCAGCCGACGCCGGTGTTGTAGGCGCAGAAGGAAATTTCACCCTGCTGCGTGGCGTAGGGGATGATGCACATTTCGGTGCGGCGGAAATCGTAGTTGAAGAGATCCTGGAACCACATACCGGCGATGAAGAGGAAGTTCCACGGATCTTCTTTGCGGCGCTTCATGGCGTCTTCATAGGTGCGCTCGGGGCTGGTGCGTCCGTACTTCTTGTCGGAATTCTTAGAGAGCGCCCAGGTCTTGTCAAACTTCATCCACAGATCCTTGAGGCGCAAACTGGGCGGCGCCTTGAAGGGGCTGTAGTTCTTGAGGAGCGCGAGAGCCATCATGAAGTTCGAGAAGCCCTTGCCGCGAGCCGCGTCGGTGATGGCGGTGACGTCTTTCGTGAGCGACGGCGCGTTGAGGAAGCGCGGCACCGGAGCCCATTCCTTCGTTTCCTTGTTAATCATGAGCGCCGTGCCGACGCCGCAGTTCGGGTGACAGCCGCAGGAGAGCGAACCCCACTGCGAATCGGGGCCGTGCGAGAGATCGGAAAAGCCCGCGAACGTGGCGATGTAGGAGATCGGGAACCAGTCGCGTGTGGGTTCCACTTTGCCGACCTGGTTGCTGACGTCCTGCGCAAGGTGCGAAAGCGTGTAGCGTTGGCGAATGCGGCGTTCCGGAGTGATTTCCTCGTCGCGCCCGGTGAACGAAACCGGCTGGAACGACACGAAAGAAATCTTCTTGGGATTGTCCATCGCAAATTTGACGATGGGGCCGACCTGATCGTTGTTCACGTTGTTGACGATGGTGGTGACCAGTACGATTTCGATGCCGGCTTCGTGCATGTTTTCGATGGCGCGGAGTTTGACGTCGAAAAGATTGCCGACCTGGCGGTGACTATTGGCATCGTTGCCGATGCCGTCAAATTGCAGGTAGGCATAGCGCATACCGGCTTCGAAAGTCTTCTTGCAGAAGTCCTTGCTCTTCGCGAACTCGATGCCGTTGGTTGCGGCCTGCACGCTGTTGTAGCCCACTTTGCGCGCGAAGCGAACCGCGTCGAGGAAGTAGGGGTGCATGGTCGGCTCGCCGCCCGAGAACTGCACAGACATCTGGCGGCGAGGCTTGATCTTGGTGGCGTTCTCGAGGATTTCCTGAATTTCTTCCCAGCTCAGCTCGTGAACGTAACCAACCTGATTGGCGTCCATGAAGCAGGGATCGCACATCATGTTGCAGCGGTTGGTGAGGTCAACGGTAAGAACGGAGCCGCGGCCATGACGGACGGTGCTCGAACCGTGGCGGTGCAAAGCCTCGTCGTTGTGTGCCGGGATGTCGCGGCCCGGGAAGTTACCCTCGATCCATTCGAGGAATTTCGCGTCGATGGCCATCAGGTCTTCATACTTGCCGTGGATGGGGCATTCCTTCACCATCCAGACTTGGCCATCGCGCTCGATAATCTGCGCTTTGATTTCGCCCACCTTTTCGTGAACGAGGTCGGTCCAGTCCTTCTTACCGTTCAGGATCAGATCGCGCGCTTCGCGGACGCAATCCGGACAAAGAGAGTCCGTGGTGCGCGGCCAGCCGAGCGTGGGCTTGGACTTCTCCCACGACTTCAGCAGCGGCTTATCCGACCACTTCGGCGTAAAAGATGGATTGGGATTGTGCTTGTTGAAATATTGAATCGTGTCGAAGGCGACTCCCGCCGTCTTGCAAAGCGCCCAGTCGAACGACTTCCAAAGCTTGGTAGAAACTGTCTTCGGCATAACGCGTCCACCTCTCCTTGACATGCCCGTAACGCAGGCGACTTCAAAATCCCCCAAATGGCCTGACCCCGCCGGGTGAGTGACACCCGTAACTAGTTACAGTACTAAAGTTTGCGCCGAATCGGACCAAGCGTCTAGGACTCTGCGTCCAAGTGCGCAACTGGGTGGTTAAACGGTCTCTGAGAGCAGCCAACGGGCGGGTGGGCGGCTGTGTAGAAAGGGAGTGCGGCCGTGCAGAATCTTCAGGGCTTACGACTATTCTTCCTACAGGAAATCCCGCTATCGCAATAACTCACCTCGCTGCAATGAATTACCGGTGTGCGAATTGGCACACGCCATGCAAACACAGATAGAGAGCAATTTACGTATCGTTCTCACGTGCCGTAATTCCGTAAAAGAGGTGCAAAGTGAAAGCGAAAATGAACCGTGAGTGGAGGCGAATCGTGCTGACCGCGGCCATCATTGGGCTTGCGGCCGGAAACGCGGCATTTGGCTTTACACCGAATGCCCACGCTCATCGCATGACGGCGGAGTCCACAGTGATCGCGAACGCTCAGGCAAAGGGTTCATCCAAGATGGAAACCTTCACGGGCACCATTTCGAAGGATGGCGGCCAGTTTGTGCTGCTGGACGATTCAAGCAAGGCTTCGTATCGGCTAGACGATCAACAGACGGCGGAGAAGTTTGCGGGGAAGAAGGTTCGGGTGAAGGGCGTTCTCGACGCGACCAATAACACGATCCGCATAGAAACCATCGAAATAGCAACCGCCTAACGAGCTGGACGCAGCCGGAAGATGCGGACGCTCGTAGAGATTCCATCCGTCCGGAAGCGGCAAGGCTTTTAAAATCCAGGCAACAAAAAGGAATCGCCGTGAGGCTCAGTCTACGGCTGATCGCATTTCTAGTTGTCGGTATTACCCTCGTGACGTTCGTCGTCGCCCGCAATCAGGTGCGCTCGGAAAAGCGAGGGCTGCGCACTGATCTGGGACGGCGAGCGGAAATTCTGGCCGAAAGTCTCCAGGAAATCATAGAGCCGGCACTCGAGAGCGGCTCCCGCGATCAGCTCCGGCGGATCGTGGAGCGGTTTGGAAACCGGGAACGGTTGGCGGGCGTGGTGGTGTACGACGCGCACGGAGGAGTCTTGGCGGAAAGTTCGAATCTCATCGCGCGATTCGATCCGCCTCACGTCCCGCTGGACCAGGTGAAAGCCCGCGATGAAGGAATCGGCCAGTTGCTGGAACTGGGCGGCAAAGATATGCACGTTTACTATTTGCCGCTGCACCGAAAGGGGTCGGTGGCGGGAGTGCTCGCCATTTTTCACGACGCCAGCTACATCGAAGCGCAAAGCGCGCGCATCTGGCGGGACACCCTCTGGCACGTAATCGCGCAGGTGCTTCTGATCGTTTTCATCACGGTCCTGATTGTCCGGTGGACAATCATCGGCCCGATATCACGAACGGCAGAGTGGATGAAGCAGGTGCGAGTCGGCAAGATGCTTCCCCGGCCGGACCTTCCCAAAGAGGGTTTCCTCACTCCGTTTTCAGAGGAGGTTGTGAATCTGGCGCAAAGCCTGGCGGAAGCGCGGGCGGCAGCAGAAGAAGAAGCGCGGTTGCGCGAGTCCGGCCAATCCATGTGGACGCCGGAACGGTTGCGGATCAGCATGCAGAGCAAGACTCTTCTCAGTCCTCTGGTGGTGGTGTCCAACCGCGAGCCCTACATGCACGAGCACCGCGGCAAAGGAATCGAAGCGCTCGTTCCCGCGAGCGGCCTGGTAACCGCGCTGGAACCGATCCTTCGAGCGTGCGATGGAACGTGGATCGCATCGGGATCGGGCGACGCGGATCGCGAAACAGTGGACGAGCATGACCGCCTCCGTGTTCCGCCCGACAAGCCGGAGTACACGCTGCGGCGCGTCTGGCTGACAAAGGAAGAGGAGGAAGGCTACTACTACGGATTTTCGAATGAAGGTCTCTGGCCGCTATGCCACATCGCTTTCACGCGACCCATCTTTCGCGCGTCGGACTGGAAAAGCTATCAGGATGCAAACCGCAAGTTTGCCGAGGCTGTGTTGCAGGAAATCGAAGGCGCCGAGCACCCGCTCGTGCTCGTGCAAGACTATCATTTCGCCCTGCTGCCGCGCATGATCAAGGAAGCGCGCCCGGATGCGCGCGTGGCGATTTTCTGGCACATCCCGTGGCCCAATCCGGAAGCTTTCGGAATCTGTCCGTGGCAGCGAGAAGTTCTGGACGGCCTTTTGGGGGCGGATCTGGTTGGCTTTCACATCCAGGCGCACTGCAACAATTTTCTCGAAACAGTGAACCGCGCGCTGGAGTCGCGGATCGAATGGGAGCGATTTGCGGTGAAACGGCACGGCCAGACGACGATGGTTCGTCCTTTCCCGATCAGCGTGGATTTCCGCGAGAACCTGGCTGAAGCGGGCGCTTCCGGTTCGCCTTACGTGCTGCGCACGTCGATTCTCAAGAACCACGGCATCGAAGCGAGCTTCATGGGCGTGGGCGTGGATCGAATCGACTACACAAAAGGCATTCTCGAACGATTTCGAGGAATCGAGCGGTTTTTGGAACGATGGCCCTCGTATCAGGGACAGTTCACGTTTGCCCAGATCGGTGCACCGAGTCGCACACACATCCCGCGGTATCGCGATTTTGTCGCGGAGGTGGAGGCGGAAGGCGCGCGAATCAATGCGCGGTTTCAGACTCCGCGATGGAAGCCGATTATTTTGTTGAATCGCCACCACGAGCACAGCGAAATTCTTCCGTATTACCAAGCGGCCGATCTCTGCATGGTGACTTCACTCCACGACGGAATGAACCTGGTGGCCAAGGAATTTGTTGCGGCGCGCGAAGACGAGGAAGGAGCGCTGATCTTGAGCCGGTTCACGGGAGCCAGCCGCGAGTTGCGGGACGCGATCGTCGTCAACCCGTACGACATCGAGCAGCTGAGCGACGCAATCCGGATGGCGCTCGAAATGGACGCCGGCGAACGGCATACGCGAATGCAGCGGATGCGGCGAACCGTCCGGGAGCACAACGTATACCGCTGGGCGGGAAATTTGATCACCGATTTGTCGGAAATCCGAATTGATGACGCCGAAGCGAAAGATTCCTCGCAGCACGAAGTAAGAGAATCGAACACGACGGCGAGCGGATTGGCAATCGTTGCGAGAAAGGCAGGTTCCGGAGGTGGAGACTAAAGCGGAAGAAAATCGCGTGACGCACGCATCGCGAAGTCAGGCGGCGGTACAGCGGGGACGCCGGACGAGCCGCAGCGTGCGTTACCTGTTCGACGCGTGGCCTGAGATCGTTGCGCGTATGCGTGGCGCGGAATCGCGGATTCTGTTGCTGGATTTCGACGGAACGCTTGTGGGGCTGCGGCGGCGCCCGGACGACGTCCGGCTATCGGGACGGGCGAAGAAAATACTTCAGCAACTCGTTGGAATCGAGAAACTTTCTGTGGCGATTGTCAGCGGCCGGGCGTTCAGGACGATCGAGGCGTTGATCGGAGTGGATGGAATCGGCTACGTGGGTTTGCACGGCGCGGAGTGGAACGGGAAATCTATCATCCTCAGCAAAGCGGCCCGGCGAGCGATCGGGAACGCAAAGAAAGCGGCTCAAACGGAGCTCCGAACGCTGCGGGGAATCTGGATTGAAGAGAAGGGCCTAAGCTTCGCCGTGCACTATCGAGGAGCGCGACGCGCAAGCGTGGAGGCCGCCGATCGCATCCTTCGGCGGATTGTAACGCCGATGCAGGGAACGCTGCGCATTCTGAACGGCGACAAAGTATGGGAAGTCCTGCCGCGAGAGATCCCCGGAAAGGGCGCCGCCGTTCGCGAATTGTTAGCGGAATCGCCGGCCGGAACTGTCGCGATGTACTTCGGCGACGATGAAACGGACGAGGAAGCGTTCGCGGCTTTGCCCGGCCACGTTACGGTGAAGGTTGGAAGCGGACTCAAAACGCGGGCCTCCTACCGTGTGTCAGGCCCTGCCGAGGTGCTTCAGTTTCTGACGCGGCTTGAAAAGCAACTGCGATGAGAAGGATAGCCGCTCGAAAGAAGACGACGGGCTAATCCATATTCAACGGGGTGCGAAGGACTGCGATCGCGAAGTGCGCGAGCAGCGGCGCATCGTCATCGAGCTGAATCCAGCGGATCACGCAGTGGTCTTTCAAGTACTGCGAGACTTTCGCTTCGCTGATTTCAAGGTGCTCGGCAAGTTTCGCCTTCAAACCGCTCGTATCGGTAAAGCCGCGTCCACCGGCGCGCGGGCTTTTGCTGCCGCGTGAGCCTCGCACCAGATTGCCGATGCCCACACGCAGAGTCTGGCACGCCTCCACGTAATACGAAGTGATCTGATCGGAATCTGAGAGAAGGAAGACGCCCGGTCCGGCGGGAGCTTCATCTGCCTGGTCGAGATTGTGGAGCGGGCTTGAAACGAGGCGCCGCAGCATGGATTCGAGGTGGACCAAACGGGAGGCGAGCGCCGGATCTCCGGCCCGGCCGTGAGCGGTGCGCTCCGAAGGCAACATCGGCACGGCGTGTTCCACGCTGCCGCGACGAATCGAAGACGGAGCCGGACTCGAGTGGCGCGGAACTGAGGGAGCGGCGTATGCGGCTGGAGCCTCGTCGCCGTGGGCTTCGGGCGACCGCTCGAGGCGAGAGTCGAAGTGAGTTTCCACGCGAGATTCGGAGCGAACATCGGCGCGCGAAAGTTGCGGCCGCGATTCCGCCGGCGCGCTCGATTCTGCAAACGCTTTCGACGGCAGTCCCGGAGCAGCCG
>JBARFX010000081.1:0-118610 GCA_049797655.1 Candidatus Acidiferrales bacterium
ACTGCCGGCTGTGCTGCTGGCCCCGGCTGAGCCGCAACGGGAGTTGCCGCAGCAGCGGCAGGATAGGGCGCCGGTGGGCTTACGCGAGCAAGCCCTTCAGGGGCGATCCACGGCTCGATGCCGCGCAATACTTCGTCCTTATCCGCATTCGCCAAAGTTTGCGCAGGATAATAAAAAGTCAACGCCGACCACACTCTGCCCGAACCCTTTGGTCCGTTCACCATTCGCGACGAGAGAAGTGCGATCGTCACGTTGTCTTCAACGACTGTGATATTGAACACGTAAAAATGCTCGCCGGGAGGAACTTCATAGTCCTTGTTGCCCCGGTACAGGCTCGCGTCCAGCCCGTGAATCGCACTCGAGGCAATTTCGTTGCGATCGAATGCCGCGAACAAACCCGGCCGCTGAACCACCACAATCGTTCCGGCGCGACGAATTGCCGTCGCCGACCCGATGCCCATCAATCCCTTGCCCACCTGCGAAGGCTGATAGGCCTGGCTCAAAATTTGCTGGAGAACGTCACGCTGGTCGGCGGTCGCCGGTCCCTTCTGAGCCCAACATGGCGAAGAGCTCAGCCACCCACTTGCGATCAGAAACACGGCAATTCTTACCAATCGGGTATTTCTCTGTTTGGGCATGGCGGGAAGTATATGACCGCGTACGTCCAGAGGCAAGACACGCTTCGTTGTCAGCGGCTCCGCTTCTTCGATGCCATTGGCTCGCCGCATAAACCTTTCGAGCGCTCCGTTAGAAACTCCGGCAACTTCGCTTTGAAATCTTCCAATCGGCGCTCGATTTCTGCGAGCGGCACGATGTACGATACATGCGATGGTTCACGGCAGATTCGTCGCATTATTCCTACTCCTCGCCGCTGCTCCCAGTGCGTGGGCCTGCGCCTGCTCAAAGGCTCCGCCGGGAATGTGTCCGGGGCTTCAGACGGATGACGTTGCGTTCCTGGGCACAGTCACAGCCATCGAAACATTGCCCACTGACCCAAACGCCGTCTCGACGCCAGCTGTCACTCGATACCATTTCCGAATCGACGAACGCTTTGCCGGCGAGAACACCTCCGAAATCGACATTCTCTCCGGCGGCGACGACGGCGACTGCGCCTTTCGCTTTACGAACGGCGAACAATACCTCGTCTTCCCCAACAGGGCGGATGACGGCCGCCTATTCGCGACGATCTGCAGCGGCACCCGGCTCGCCGCCGACGGCCGAGCCCTGCTTCCTCAGCTCCGCGCGATGCGCAATGGCAATCAGGTCGCTTCCGTCTTTGGCGTGCTGCGACGCTCGAATCCACCGATGCTCGCGCCGCCCGACGATCCCGATGATCCACTGCCGAACATCAAATTGAAGCTGCGTTCCAAAGACGATCGCTTCGCCACCAGCACGGACGGCAACGGCGCCTACACTTTTTACGATGTGCACGCAGGACAGTATCAGTTCACCGCAAACCTGCCGGTGCGTATGGAACTCACGCAGAAAACTTTGAACGGCCCTCTGCCCACATTCAAAATTCCGAACGGCGCATGCTACGAGTACAACGTGGACGCGCTGCCCACCGGCCGCATTCATGGGAGCGTTCGCGGCCCCGATGGAAAACCGCTGGCGAACGCGTCGGTCGAGCTCTACCGCGCCGGCGCGTACGAGGATTCGCGCCCTGGCCTCTGGGGCTTCCAGGGCTCTAAGGGTAACTTCGAATTCGATCACGTTGGACCCGGCGAGTACGTTCTGGTTTTCAATCGCATGAATCGCAAGGACCCGAATTCGCCTTTTGCTCGCGCGTTTTACCCCGGCACGCCTGATCTACCGAGCGCCAAGCCGATTGCTCTCAAAGACGGCCAGCAACTTCTCAAAGCCGATATCCGATTGAGAAAAGAAGACGGGTATCCTGTTCGACGAATTCGCGTCAAGCTGAAGTGGAAGAACGGACGGCCCCCGGGTGAAGTGTACGTCACGGCCAAGGCAGAAGATGGCGAGAATCCTGCGGCGAGGAAGATCGATGAGGGTGTCTACGAGTTAACGCTGCTTGAATCCGTTAAATATGCAATTTCCGGGTGGGAGGACCTTGACCCGTCACGCCATAGTGGGCACTCAGGAAGCGATAACGCATGCGACCAGCCCGATCGCATGGACGCTCCTGTCATCGTTGTGGATGGTTCCGACGCCGAAACAAAAGAAATCACCCTAACGCTCGCGCCCCCGGAATGCCCGGCACCGGTCTCGACCCCGCAATAGCATCCGTCGCAATTTCCGCCCGTTTTGTCACTCCGCGCCTTTCGGATCGGGAGGACTCGCGGGCCCCTCGCCTTTCACATAATGCGCGTACCAGAAAATGTATCGCTCGTAGAGATCCTTGATGAACGACGGCTTCACGAAATCGTGATACTCCCCCGGATACACGACCAGCATCGTGGGCACGCCCAGGCGCCTCAAGCTTTGGTACAGCTGTTCACTGTTGATGATAGGAACGTTCGAATCGACGTCGCCGCCCATCACGAGTGTGGGCGTCGTAATTTCTTTCACACGACTAAATGGCGAGATTTTTTCCCAAAGGGCTCGGTTTTCCCACGGTAAACCGAGCTCGTACTCCCAGTGCCGCGAGTAGAGATCTGTGCCGTAATTTATGATGTAGAGAAATTCGCCCGCGTTTGATATGGCTGCTTTGAAGCGATGCGTTTGCGTGATGATGAAATTTGTCGAGATCGCGCCGTAGGAGTGTCCACCCACTGCGAGTTTCTCCGGATCAGCAATCCCCTGGGCGAGGGCGTAATCCACGGCTGCCATGTCGTCCTCGAAATCTTTGTGGCCCCAATCCGCGAAAATTGCTTTGCAAAACTCCTCACCATAGCCGGAGGAACCCCGCGGATTCGGTTGAACCACCACATAACCGTTCGCCGCAAGAATTTGTGCGCGAAAATCAAATTCCGCTTGATGACTCAGCGTCGGCCCGCCATGAAGCCACAGAATCGTGGGATAGCGTTCGCCCGTCCTGTATCCGGGAGGCTTAATCATGTACGCGGCAACAGGCGTGCCGTCCTTACTCTCGAACCGGACGTAGTCCACCGCGCCCAACTCGATGCTCGCCATCACGTCATCATTCACTTTCGTCAATCGCTGGAGGTTTCCGTTTGCGGGCAGCAGGTACGCTTCGTCGGGCAGCCCGGGACTGGTGACCGTCGCAGCCAACGTTCCGTCGCTACTCAATGAATATGACTCAACTTTCCGGCGACCCGCGATCGGACGCGTAATCTCGCCTCCGTCCGGTGGTACCCGCAAGAGATTCTGCGTTCCCTCATCCTCAGCAATAAAGTAGATCCACCGGCCGTCGTGCGAAAAATGCGGCGCCGTTACCTCGCGATCCAACGCCTTCGTCAGGATCTTCGCCTCCCCTCCGGTTGCAGGCACAATCGCAAGGTGAAAGGTCGCGTACCAGAACAGTTTCAAATCGAGCTGGGTTACGAACGCAATCCATTTGCCGTCCGGCGACCAGGCGGGCGCAGGCGCTTCCCCCGGGCTAGCTGCCACCTGCACGAGCGACTTGCCCTGGTCCTTGTTGTCGGCGGCGACGACCCACACCGCGGTTTCGAAATTCTTGTCGGGCTCCGCGGTGCGGTTACTACAGAACGCGATCGCTTTCCCATCGGGGGACCAGGCCGGCTGCGAGTCGTCGTAGTCACCGGAAGTGATCTGCGTTATTTTGCGGTCCGCGAGATCGAAGACGTACAGATGAGTCCGGCGACGGTCCAAATATCCAACCTCGTCTTCCTTGAAATGCAACCGGTCGATCACCCAAGGGCGCTTTCGCGTTTTTTCCTTTTCCTCATCGTCAGGTTTACCCGCGGCTTTCTTTCTTGCGGCGTCGAGTTCCTCGGGCGATGGATCCCGCAGGAGCAGCACGAGCCGGTCACCCAACGGCGACCACTCGAACGCGTCGACGTCCTGAATCGTGTGCGTAAGCTGCTCTGCTTCGCCGCCGCCACGGGGGAGTAGCCACGCCTGCTTCTTCTCGTTGCCACTCTCTCTTAAGAAACCGAGATACTTTCCGTCCGGACTCCAGCGTGGTCGCGTCGAATTAGCGGCTTCAGCGGTGAGTGCGATTGCTTCGCCGCCGGACGTTTCGACCATCCAGATTCGTTTCTTGTCCTTATCTTCCTTCGCGTCGTGCGTCGTGACCACATATGCAACCCATTTCCCGTCCGGGCTGATCTGCGCGTCCTCCACGTCTTTGATCCGAAAGTAATCGTCCACCGCCAGGTTCCGGACGCGGGAGGGCGCCGCTGGCGGCTTTTCGCTCACGGGCACGCTTTGTGCAACGGACAGCGTCGGCAACGCGGCGAATAGCACAAGCAGCGCGAGCCGAAAACGAGTCGTCATGATGGGTGTAATCTCCAGAAGATTGTTTGCCAGAGTGCGGCCGCGCAGTATATCAAGCCGTTGCTCGCGAAGAGCGCTCAAAAAAAGAACGGGCAGGCCGAGTGCCCTGCCCGTTCCAGTAAGACCCAATCCTGCGGAGATGGGTGTGAATGTCTGTTCGAACCTCAGTAAAAGCCCCGCTTCAACCCTGTCCGAAAATCACTTTGTCATCAATCAGACAGTTTGTCCAGAGATTGAATGGTTCTTCCGGGAATCGGATCGCGCAACCCGCAAAATTCCGTTCGTTGACATGACAGCATTCGCAATTTACGCTCAGTCCCGCCTATGGCGCGTCGACCGAGCACTTCGCCTCCGTTTACGATCCGAAATCGTCCGCATCTCTACGAAATCAATACATGGGCGTGGCTCGAACAGCTTTCGGCGAAGCTCGGGCGCCGGATTACGCTCGCGGACGTGCCCGACTCCGAATGGGACGCGCTCGCGAAACTCGGGTTCAATATCATATGGCTCATGGGCGTCTGGGAGCGGAGCCCCGAATCGCGCCGCATCATGTTCGAGGATCCCGCGAATCGCGCTGGACATGACGCCGCGCTGCCGGGATGGAAGCCTGCTGACGTCATCGCCTCACCCTACGCCGTCGCAAACTACATTCCCGATGCGCAGATTGGCAACTGGGCCGCGCTCGACAGCACCCGAGAAAGACTGCACGCCCGCGGGATGGCGCTCTTTCTCGATTTCGTCGGCAATCACACTGCGCTCGATCATCCATGGGTCCGCCAGCATCCCGAATTCTACGTTCAGGGCAATCAACAGCAGTTCGAACAAAATCCGTCCGCGTTTTATCGCGTCGACACGGCTTCCGGCCCCATCTTTTTGGCGCTCGGGAAGGACCCTTATTTCCCTCCCTGGAAGGACGTAGCGCAATTGAATCATTTTCAGCCCGCGATGCGCGCCGCGCAGCTTCAGGACTTCCGCACGATCGCCAGTCATTGTGACGGACTGCGCTGCGACATGGCCATGCTTCTCCTCAGCGATATTTTTGCGAGCATCTGGACTCCGTTCCTCGGAGGCATGGCCCGCCCTGAAAAGGAGTTTTGGAGCGAAGCACGCGCGGCGGAACCGAATCTTGTTCTGCTTGCGGAAGCGTACTGGGGAACGGAGGCCCGACTCCTCGAGCTTGGCTTTTCCTTTTCGTATGACAAAGCGCTGTACGACGCCGTCCGCGATGCGAACCCCTGGGGGATTCACAGCTGTCTCGCCGAAGCGCTGGACTATCAAAATCATCTCGCTCGTTTCCTTGAGAATCATGACGAGAACCGCTGCGCTGCGACGTTCCCTGCCGCAAGATTGACCGCTGCTGGAACACTGATGGGCACGCTTCCGGGTATGCGTTTCTACCATCAGGGCGAGCTGGAAGGCCGCAAGTCCCGATTGCCTATCACGCTGCGGATTGCGGCGGACGAACCGCTCGATCCCGCGAGCGATACCTTCTTCCGCAAAATCCTTCAAATCACAAAGGACGACGTTTTTCACTCGGGCCAGTGGTCGCTGCTTTCAATCGTGCCCGAAGGCGATGATTCGTCTGGCAATTTGGCCGTCTATGAGTGGCGAACGGAGAAAGCATGGAAGATTATCGCGGTAAATGTTGCGGGCACGGCTTCGCAAGGACGCGTCCGGCTGGCAGGCCGCGTTTCGCCTTCGAACGAATACATCTTCCACGATGAGCTATACGATGTACGCTACCCACGGAGCGGAGAAGAACTTCACAATATCGGCCTCTTCGTTCGCCGCGAGGCGTTCGATGCACACATTTTTGACATCACGCTCGCCTAAACTTCGAAAGTAGCACCGCTCGCGGAGCCCTACTCCACCGTGAACGGAATCGGCGGCGTAGTAGACGTCGTGCCATTCACCGTAGCGCTAAACGTCACCGTGTAGTTCCCCGGCGGCGTTGCTCCGTTTGGCCCCTTGGGCAGACTGCTGCAGGCTGCTCCGCCCAGCGCGATTAGCACCAGCATCGCGAACGACAGCGCCCACCGCGGGCTGCGCTTGTACATCCACACGACGACGCCTAGCGTTAGGCTGAGCAAGAGCAGCCCAAGGCCTCCGCCGAACCCTCCAGGATTCGGTCCGAGCGGCGCCGCATTTCCTGAGCAGAACGTATTCAGCACGATCGCCACTTGCGTTGGCCCTCCGGGCGTCAGCGTCACCGAAGCCGGATCGGGCTGGCACGTAATCGTCGGTGACGACGTCGTGCAACCAAACGTCACCGTGCCAGTGAATCCGGGAATCGCCGTCAGCACGATGCCCACCGCGAGCTGCCCTCCCGGCGGCACGGGCGGGAACGAGCCTCCCGGCGGCGGCGTCACCGAGATTGTGATTGGTGAGTTTGAAACTGTGAGCGACGTCGATCCGACTACGTTGTTCGACGTTGCAGATATCGTCGTGCTCTGATCCGACCTGGCGCCCGTCGTCGCGAGCCCACCTGCGACGATCGTCGCCGCGTCCGGATTCGACGATGCCCACTCGACGGTCGCGGTGAGGTCCTTCGTGCTGTTATCCGAGAAAGTGCCAGTGGCGGTGAATTGCTGCGTGGAGTTGATGGGCACGGTGGGATTCGCAGGAGTCACTGCAATCGATTGCAGCGTGGGTGCGTTGAGTGTAAATGTCGCCGTCACCATCGTCGCCGTTCCCGGCATTGTGAACGTACACGTCGTGCTGGTGATGTTCGGACACACATTGTTCCAACTCGTGAACGTCGAGCCCGCCGCAGCCGCCGCAGTCAGAGTCACCTGGGTTCCCGGCACAATGTTCGCCGTACATCCGTTCGCCGAGCCGCTCGTACAATCGATTCCGGCTCCCGTCACAGTTCCCGTGCCGGTTCCAAGCGTTTGCACAACCAACTGCGGGTTCGCAACCGCGCTCACGGTGATCGTGCCGGAAGTTCCGGTAATCGACGCCGTTACAGTGTCCGTCGCCGTAATCGTCTGTCCGCCGACGGTATTCAGCGTCGCCGAGAATGTTCCCACTCCATTCGTCAACGTCGAGTTCGCAGGTAAGATCGAGTTCCCGTCGGTGCTTGTGAAGTGCACGGTCCCTGCGTATCCAGTTGCTGTCGCGTTCGACGCAGTTAAAGCGGTCACAGTAAAGTTGAACGCGGTTCCGGTTGTCGCGGCTGCTGGTGCCGACACCGAATAGTGGGTCGCAGTCGCGCTGCTCACAGTGATCGTCCCCGAGGCGCCCGTGATCGCCGCCGTCACCGTATCGGTAGCAGTGATCGTCTGGGCACCGCTCCCGTTCAACGTCGCCGAGAACGTTCCCGCGCCATTCGTCAGTGTCGAGTTCACGGGCAAGACCGCGTTCCCGTCGGTACTGGTGAAATGCACGGTGCCCGCATAGCCGGTCGCCGTGTTGTTGAATTGATCGAGCGCGGTCACAGTGACATTGAAGGCTGTACCACTCGTCGCTGTTCCGGGAGCTACGACGGAAAAGTGTGTCGCTGCTCCCGCGCTTACCGTAATAGCTCCGGAAGTGCCCGTGATCGCTCCTGCAACCGTATCCGTCGCCGTGACTGTGCGCGAACCGCTCGTCTTTAGTGTCACCGAGAAGGTTCCCGCTCCGTTTGTCAGCGTCGAGTTCGCCGGCAGCACTGCCTGGCCGTCGCTGCTCGTGAAATGCACCGTGCCCGCGTATCCCGTCGCCACTGCGTTCGAACCGTCCAAAGCCGTCACGGTAACGTTGAACGCCGTTCCGGCTGTCGCAGTCCCCGGTCCAGAGACGGCAAAGTGCGTGGCAGTTCCCGCGCCCGCGATCGTGATCGTCGCCGAAGTTCCGGTGATCGCGACCGTCACTGTGTCTGTCGCCGTGATGGTTTGCGCCCCGTTTGTTTTCAGGGTTGCCGAGAACGTCCCGACACCGTTCGTCAGCGTCGAGTTCGCCGGCAACACGGCCTGACCGTCGGTACTGGTGAAGTGCACGGTTCCGGTATATGCAGTCGCCGTGTTGTTGAATTGGTCGAGCGCGGTGACGGTGAAGTTGAACGCGGTGTTTGTAGTCGCCGAACCCGGCGTACTCACCGAGAAGTGCGTTGCCGCGGTCGAGCTCACCGTGATGGTTCCCGACGTACCGGTGATCGAAGCCGTCACTGTGTCTGTCGCCGTGATGGTGCGCGCTCCGGACGTCTTCAGCGTCGCCGAAAACGTCCCCACACCGTTCGTCAGCGTCGCATTCGCCGGCAACACCGCCTGCCCGTCGGTGCTAGTGAAGTGGACCGTTCCCGCATAACCGGTAACTGTATTGTTCGAAGCATCGAGCGCCGTCACCGTGAAATTGAATGCTGTTCCGCTCGTCGCGGTTGCGGGCGCGGATACCGCGAAATGAGTTGCGGCAGCCGCGCTTACGGTGATTGTGCCGGATGTTCCGGTGATCGTCGCCGTCACCGTATCTGTCGCCGTGATAGTGCGCGCTCCGGACGTCTTCAGCGTCGCTGAAAACGTGCCCAGGCCATTCGTCAGCGTCGTATTCGCCGGCAGCACCGCCTGCCCGTCGGTGCTCGTGAAGTGCACGATCCCTGCATACCCCGTCACAGTCGTGTTCGTCGCATCCAACGCAGTCACGGTGAAGTTAAACGCCGTTCCCGCTGTCGCTGCGGCCGGTGCGGTCACGGAGAAGTGAGTCGCTGTCGAAAGCGTGCTCACAGTGATTGCTCCCGATGTTCCAGTGATCGACGCCGTTACCGTGTCCGTAGCAGTGATCGTCTGCGAGCCTGCCGTTTTCAGCGTCGCTGAAAAGGTCCCCACACCATTCGTCAGCGTGGAATTTGCCGGCAGCACCGCCTGCCCGTCCGTGCTGGTGAAATGCAGGGTGCCGCTGTAGCCCGTCACCGTAGCGTTCGTAGCGTCCAATGCACTCACCGTGAAATTGAACGCCGTTCCAGCCGTAGCAGTCGCGGGTGCGGTGACGGAAAAATGAGTTGCCGACGGCCCGTTGACCGCCGTCGTGGTCGTCGCTGAATTGTCGGACGTAATCGGATCGGGCGTCGTCGAATTGACGATCGCCATATTCGTGAGCGTACCTGTCTGCGTCGGCGTCACCACAATCGTAATCGTTGCGCTGGCCCCATTCGCCATCGTGCCCAGGTTGCACGTAACGGTCGTCGTCCCCGTGCACGGTCCCACAGAACTCACGGCCGACACGAAATTCACGCCCGCGGGGAACGCATCCGTCATCGCCACGTTCGCAGCGCTGAGGATGCCGTTGTTCGTCACCTTAATTGTGTAGGTGAGGTTCGAATTCTGCGTTGCCGGGTTCGGCGCCGCCGACATCGTTACCTGGACGTCCGCTCCGCCTGACTGCGGCTGGCCAAACACCGCGAGTCCACCCTGAAATCCGCTGAATGCCCCGAGCGAAGCTCCCACACCGGTGTTGAACTGCGTCATTATCGTTCCCGACGCGATATTGATCCGGAGCATCGTTCCGTTAAGGTCCTCAAGCGTCCAGAACGTCAGTCCGTCGGGATCGAGATTCAACGAATGAAAGAGTCCCGTCCCAGCCTGATACGTCTGACTCACTGCGCCCGCCGAGTTCACGCGGACGATGCGATCGCCATCAGCCACCAACACCGACTTGTCCGGCAATTCGCGCAGTCCAAACGCCGCTGGCCCAGGCAGATTCATCGCAAAATCAGGAAGATAAATATTGTCGAGAATATCGAACGCCTTCACGATCTTTCCGCCACTTCCTCCGAGCACCTCAGTCGTGTAAAGGATCGTGTTGTTGTCGTCCAGCAGTTCGATCCATTGCATCGCACCGGTATCGATAGGCGGGAAAAATTCCTGGCTGGCGGCTCCGCCTGCAGCTGGAAACTGGAGTAACGACTGGCGTCCGCCCATTTGCGCGACCAAAACTTTTCCGGTCGGCGCCACCACTACCGACTCCGGATTCGCTTCGTAACCGTTTCCGAACGGCCCTGTCCCGAACGTCGTGGGCCCGGATCCATTGCTTCCGAAGCGTTCAAGCGTGCCCGCATTGTTAGCAGTCGTGGCTGTTGGATTTGCCGCGTACAGATTGCCGCTCGCATCAAACGCGATGCCGCCGATATTGCCCCCGATATTTCCCGAACTCAGGACCTGTGCCAAAGTGCCATTCGGCTTGTACACGAAAATCATTCCGCCCGCAGCTCCAGCGAACACTTCGCCCTGCGTGAACGGCTGCGCTGGCACCGTGAAAACCGCCGTCGTCGTCAGGCCCACGCCCGCAAGAGTCTGGCAAGTGTTGGCACCCAGGACGGAGCAGAATCCCAGCCAACCCGCAACCGACCCAGCAGGCCCTGTAACCGCGCCCGTCAGCGTCACAAAAGTTGTGCCCGCGGGAAAAGTAAACGAACAAACGCCTGACGTCGTCGTCCCGTCGTAGACGCAATTAATTCCGGCTGGATTGCTCGTGATCGTTCCGGCTACGTTGCCGATTGCCGACACGACCGTTGGCGTGGAACCGGGTGCGGAAGCTGTAAACGTGGCCGTCACGTTCTGCGCCTGCGTCATCGTCACGACGCAGTCCGCCGTTCCGCTGCATCCTGCCCCGCTCCAACCCATGAAACCGAAGCCTGTATTGGGCGATGCGGACAGCGTGACCTGTGAATTCTGCGCGAAATTCGCCGTACACGACACCTGCGGTATACCACAGCCATCGATTCCACTCGGTGTACTGAAAACGAATCCACTTGAACTCGGCGTCACCGTCACGTTGAGCGCAAAGGCCGTATTCGTCGCCGTTCCTGTTAATGAGAAAGTGAAGGAAGGGCTGGCGGGATCGTTCGTGCCAATCGTCAGGGTATTGGTGATCGGTCCCGCAGCGCCCGCCGGCGGCAGAAAACTCACTTGAACGGACCCCGACTCGAATAGTCCGGGCGGCACAATAATTGTGCAAGGCACGGGCCCCGTTCCTGTCGGCACACAATTCGGTCCCACTTGAAACGCCGCTGGCGACCCCGTCAAATTTACTGTGAGGATCAGATCGTCAAGCCCTGTATTCTCGAAGGTAATCCCCTGGGTTGGAGGATCCACCGGAACGACTCCTGATAAGGCTGGCGGAAACGCCGTGAACGTTCCAATCTCCGTCGCCACCGGTAGCAGATTCACTTTCCGTACCCGCTGAAAACCATCCGCGATGTACAAATTGTGCGAAGCGTCGATCGCCGCCCCCAGGTTTCCAATCAGCGCATTGACGGACGGGCCGCCGTCACCTGTAAATCCCCCTCCCAGATTCTCGATATCTCCGGCCACCGTAATAACCGATTGGTCCTGTGCGTCCACCCGGCGCACCACGTTGTCGAGCCCGCCGCCGATGTACAAATTCCCGCTCGTGTCCAGCGTCACCTGTTGAGGTCCCGTCATGCTGGCAGCCAGCGCGGAAAAACCGTCTCCTCCGAACCCAGGGAGGCCGTTGAACGCCACTGTCGAGATCGTTTGATTCCCAACCCTGCGAACCACATTGTTGCCGGAGTCCGCGAAATACAGCGCGTCCTGCGGCCCGATCGCCATCCCGAACGGCTGATTCAACGTCGCCACCTGGGGATCGCCGTCATCGCCCGTGTAACCGGTTGCTCCGGTGCCCGCAAAATTGCTGATGTTCCCTTGCGTGTTCACGACGCGGATTCGGTCCAGCGCGACATCCGAAATGTACAGGTTCCCCACCGAATCCACGGCGATTCCTACCGGTCGCAACAGGCTAGCGCTCGTCGCGGCACCGCCGTCCCCGCAGTTGTTCGACCCCGTGTTCGGATTTCCAGGCTCGCCGCAGCGGAACCCATTTCCGGCTACCGTTGTGATTTTCCCGGTTGTGTCTATTTTGCGAACGACGGCCGCATTGAAATCCACCAGATAGATGTTTCCCGGGGTATCGATCGCGATCCCGAATACATCCACGAAATTCGCGTTCACAGCCTGCCCGCCGTCTCCATTCGACTGAAGGCGCTCTCCTCGCGCTCCGGTACCTGCAATAGTCGAAATATTTTTCGTGGTTGCATCCACGCGCCGCACTCGTTCGCCGAACTGCTCTACAAAAAATAGATTCCCCCCACCGTCCACAACGGCGCTGTTTGGCAGCCCCAGGATCGCGCTCGTCGCGGCTCCGCCATCGCCGCCCGATGCTCCGCCGGCATAATTCGAAATCGTCCCTGCCGTCACCACTCGGATGCGTTGGTCGCCATTGTCTGCGATCAGCAACTTGCTCGCGTTGTCGAGGAACACGCCTGTGGGATGGTTCAGCGATGCGCTCGTTGCCGCCGCATTGTCGCCACACGCCGAGGCTGGATTCATGCACAGGCTGCCGTTTCCCGCGATGGTGGTGATCGTGTGGTTTCCCGCGCCACTCACGAACCGGATTCGCTGGTTTTTCGTGTCGGCAATGTAGAGATTGCCCGTACCGTCGAGAAATACATCGGAGGGCACGTTGAGGCCGGCCGAGGTGGCGGGGCCGTTATCGCCGCTAAAAGTAGCCTGATTCGCCGGACTGCCGGCGTAGGTCGAAATAATCTGCTGTCCATTCACCAGGCGAATCACAGAGTCATTTGAATCGGTGATGTAGAGATTTCCGCTGCCATCCACCACGAGTCCGAGAGGGAAATTCAGTTGCGCCGCCGTAGCAACCTGGCCGTCCCCGTTCGTCGTCCCGGGCGTTCCGGGAAGCCCGTTCCCCGCATATGTCGTAATCACCTGCGTGAGCCCGTCCACGCGCCGAATCACGTTGTTGCCGGAGTCCGAAATGAATAGGTTTCCGTTCGCGTCCACCGCCACAGCGTAAGGCTGGTTCAAGCGCGCCAACGTGGCCAGCCCGCCGTCGCCTGTATACGCTCCGATGAATGGATCTTCCGATCCGGCCACCGTCGTAATCACGTGTGTGTTCGCGTCCACCCGCCGGATGCGGTTGTTATTCAGATCCGCTATGAAGAGATTGCCGTTGGCATCGAATGCCAGTCCTTCCGGAAAATCCAATCCAGCCGATGTCGCAGGGCCGCCGTCTCCGCCTACTCCAAAAGTTCCGTTCCCGGCGTAAATGCTCAGTGCACCTGTGGTGCTCACCTTGTACACAACGCAACCGATCGGATTCGAGATGTAGGTGTTGCCAGCCGTGTCTCGAATGGCAACGGGCGGCTGCGTGAGCGTCCACGCGTTAGCCGCGCCCGAGTTCGTTCCTCCTCCTGCCACTGTGTTAATCGTATTCGGCGCTTGCGCCTTCGCCATGGGTGCTGACGATGCCAATAGAAACACAAGCCAAAGGAGGCTGGTCCTTCGCATGTTGAAACCTCTCACGAATTGATTTCACCGATTACTACGGCTGGACGCTTCCCGAGGTGGTAGCTGCAACCGATGGGATTTCCGCCCGAGGACGTTTGGGGATAAGACCTCAATATATGCAAAACTTTGCACATTCTCGGCACACTGTTTCATCTTCCACAGAGGAACATCGTCCTTCACTCTGCGTATTTCACTTATTTAATTAGACTTAGTCCGTAAGGATTGGCCCGAGCACGAAAGTCACCGGTACTCGGCACACTTGAATGTGCAACTCTGAAACCAAAAAAACTCGCGAGGGAGTGCTGCACATCGCCGAGCGCACCGTGATTGCTGCCACCGTAGTGCCACCGGGCGGTTTTTGCTTACCGTCCCCTCTGAAACCGCCAGCTGAGCCAATGCTCTCGCTTCTAGTTGACGTGAAATTGGACCGGAGTGGCCGTCACCGTTTGTCCGTTTACGGTTGCGCTGATCGTTAGCGTGTAATCTCCTGGTGGCGTTGCTCCATTTGCGCCTCTCGGCAGAGAGTTGCACGCAACCCCGCCCAAAGCAATCAGCACAAACATTGCGAACGACAGCGCCCATCGCGGATTGCGCCGGAACGTCCATGCGGAGCCTGCCAGCATCCCCGCGACTAGCAACAGCGCCAGCCCGCCTCCGAAGCCGCGTGGGTTCACTCCCAGCGGCGCTAGTAGTCCTTTGCAGAACGTCTCCACTACGATTGCCACCTGCAAAGGTCCATTCGACGTAATCGTGATCTCAGAAGGACGCGGTAAGCAGGTAATCGTCGGCGAATTCGTCGTGCAACCGAACGTCACGGTTCCCGTGAAGCCTGGATTAGCGGTTATCACCACTCCCACGGGGAGCATTCCTCCCGGATTTACGGGACCAAACGTTCCGCCCGGCGGCGGTGGTATCGTCAGCATGATCTGCACATTGGAAACAGTGAGCTGCGCCGTGCCGGAGACTTCCGTGCCGACGCCCGTCGCTGTGATAGTTACAGCGCCATCGGTCACCGCAACACCGGTTGCCAGTCCGGTCTCTGAATCAATCGTCGCGTTATTCGTGTTTGACGAACTCCAATTCGAGTTAGTCGTGATGTCCTTGGTCGTGCCGTCGGAGAAGTGCCCGGTCGCCGTGAATTGGATTTGTCCGCCGACCGCCACCGTCGCCGGATTCGGCGTCACGGTAATCGACGTCAGCGTGACGGTACTTGCCGTCCCGTTGCCGGTGAGCGTCACAGATTGAGGACTTCCAGCGGCGTTATCGTTCACCATGATCGTCCCCGCGATGCTGCCGGTTGCGGTCGATTGGAAAGTTGCCTGGATCGTGCAAGTTCCATTGGGCGGTAGCGCGCCAACGCAGCCGTCCGTCTCCCCGAAATTAGCGCTGGCCACCACGCTGGTGATAGTTACAGAGGTGTTGCCGATATTCGTCACCGTGATCGGCTTCGGGGGAGAGCTGGTGGTCCCCTGCGGCTGGTCGCCAAAATCCAGGCTCGTCGGCGAAAGCGTGATCTGCGAACTTGTGAAACTGCCGGCCTTGATAAACACGTTGGAGTCGACTGCGAAATCTACCGCATCGGCAATCGCAAGCTTGATATGGTTCGTTTGGCCGGCTGTAACCTGCGCCGTCGCGGTGAGAACTACTGTCAGCCCATCCATTTCGGTATCGACGGGTGGGTTTGCAAGCTGGTCGATATCGTTGTTGATGTAGAACTGTGGATTCGTCGTCAAGTTGACGTTGTTGATGGACACTGGCGTGGGCGGCGATATGCCGGGAAGCAACGCGATGTTGTTTCCGTTCAAGAAGAATGCGAACACGTCATTGAATTCGCCAACGAATTCGTTGTACTCGTCAGACGCAAAAACGTACTGGAAGGACAGCGACGACGTGTCCGGTATGAAGTCAAATTCCAGCACAGCGGCGTCGTTGGTTGTTTGATCGCTTCCCAATATGGCGCCCAGGTCGGGATCGCCGGCCGTCTCATTCTCTCCATCGATCTCGTCATAACAGTTGGGGCCCACTACCGAACGGACGGAACCGGTACTCAAAACGATCCCGTCGTTGAATCCCACGATATTCGTGCTGGTCGAAAAAGTTCCAGCGGAAACGGCGGCTCCCGTGTACTTGACGTTGCTCACATGCACGCCCGTCCCCACCAGCTGAGCCGCCAACTGGTCCGGCGTCAAGGATGTATCCGTCAGATTCTTTATTTGAAAATTTCCGTCCGATCCAAATCCCTCAACTCCCACCTGCAGGGGAGCGCCATCCAATACGGGATCGTCGCTCGCGACATCGATTAAGCCTTCGGCTGGTCCAGCATCCCCCGCGCAGACGATCGGAGAAATAAATGTGACAAACAAATTGCAACTGGCACCGGGGGCCAGCGTAGTGCAATCCGTGTCTACCGTGAACGAACCTGTCGTCGTATCATCAAGAATTACGCTCGAGATTGTGATCGTGTTGGTCGTAGACGCGTTGAACAGGGGGATCGTCACGCTCGGTCCACCTGTCACTGGAATTTGCTTGTCGTCGGTGAAGATTGGCACAGCCACAAGCCCTGTAGCGCCGGGAATGACCGCGGGCTTGATCGCCGACACCCGGACTTGCGCTCGCTGCGCAGCGCGTTGCGTGGCCGCCTGATGGCGCGATACATGCCGGTCGGTGACCTGCCGGGCCTGTCTCCCCGCAAAAATCTTCCGCGGCGCGATCCCTATGAACGCTAGAGCCGCGGCAAGGATTACAAACACCGAAACGCGTAGTATGCGCATGGATGGAGCCCCTAATAGATATGTGTCGTTGTGCGATGCGGGAACGGTGGGCATTCTCTTGTGTCGGGCGTCTATCCGTCAAGCGAAAGTTTGAATTGAAAAGCCTCCTGCAGTCCCATATCATGCCGCGCATCCGACCCCGGCTCGATGCCAAAACCCTCCGCCGAAAACAACCCCGCCGTAGCTTCTGACGCGGGCGCTCGCCTCCGCCAGATCGGATTTCTTCCGCTTCTCGCTCTCTTTTACGGCTACACCGCCGGCGGCCCTTTCGGTTACGAGGAAATCTTCCACAGCTCCGGCCCCGGCATGGCGCTCGTTTTCCTCACATTCGTTCCGCTGTTCTGGAGCATCCCCATTTCCTTCGCCGCCGCGGAGCTCAACAGCCTGCTCCCGGTGCAAGGCGGCTTTTATCGCTGGAGCCGCGCCGCGTTTGGCGATTTCTGGGGATTTCAATGCGGGTGGTGGAATTGGACCGGTACGTTCCTGCTCAACAGCCTCTATGGCGTTCTGCTTATGGACTACCTCAGCTCTTATTTCCCCTGGATCGCAGGTAACGTGAAGTGGCTCGGCGCGTGTCTGGCACTTTGCGTTCTCTCGTACCTGAACGCGCGTGGCATCCAGGTCGCCGGCTGGCTTTCGATTGGACTCCTGATCGCCGTGCTGATTCCCGTCACGTGGCTCTGCGTCGTTGCGCTCTTCCACTGGCACCACAATCCCGTGCTGCCCTTCACGCCGCCGGGGCAGCCCTTCGGCAACGTCTTCGGCAAAGGCTTGGCGCTCGCCATGTGGAATTACGCCGGTTACGAGCAGCTCTCGAGCATGACTGGCGAGATGAAAGATTCGCAGCGCACCTTCGTTCGCCTGCTCGCCTGGAACACGCCGATGAACATCCTCACCTACGTCCTCCCCACCACGCTCGCTCTCGCCGCGCTCGGCAATTGGCAGGTGTGGAAGACCGATTACATTGTCACAGCGTCGCGGCTCATCGGCGGCGAATGGCTCGGCGCTGCAATGCTGATCGCCGCGATGATCGGCACTGCATCGCTCTCCAACAGCACGATCCTCTACACCACTCGGATTCCCGCCACAATGGCCGAAGACGGCTACCTTCCCGCGTGGCTCGGCAAAATTCATCCGCGCTATCGCACACCCGCACGCGCTATCGCCGCCTCGACGCTCGTCTACTGCGTGCTTGCGAAATATCCGGTCGAAGATCTCGTCAATATCTACATCTGGACGCGCATCGCCACCACGCTGCTCACACTCTTCGCCGCATGGCGCATGCGCGCGAAATTACCGAACGCGCCGCGCAGCTTCCGCATTCCGGGCGGAAAACTTGGCCTCGCTTACATTTTGATTTTTCCGGTGATTTTGTGCGCGCTGAAAGTGGCGCAAAGTGAAGACTACGTCTGGAAGTACGCGCCGTGGCTGCTGGCGACGGGACCCGTCGCATACTTCATTCTGCGAGGCGTTTTCAAAATGAAGCCCGCGCCGGAATCGAATTATTCGGTGACCGCACCATAACGCGCGGAGCGCAAAATCAAAAACTGCCGGGCTGAAGCTCGGCGCCACAAAAAGCAACGCCACCAATCAGCGCGTCGCTCCTTCTTTTTCCGCGATCGTCTTTGCCTGCAGAAACAACAGCAAATAATCCTGACCGCCCGATTTTGAATCCGTCCCGGACATATTGAATCCGCCAAACGGATGCGCCCCCACCATCGCGCCGGTGCATTTGCGGTTCAAGTACAAGTTTCCGACGTGAAACTCCTCCGCCGCCCGCTCGATTTTCGCCGGGTTCTGCGAGTACACCGCGCCGGTCAAACCAAATTCGGTGTCGTTCGCCATTGCCAGCGCATCATTAAAATCCTTGGCCTTCGACACAGCGAGCACCGGCCCGAAAATCTCCTCCTGAAAAATCCGCGCCTTGCGATCCACGTCCGCAATCACGGTCGGCTCGATGAAATAGCCGTCGCCCGCCGCGCGCTTCCCTCCTGCGACGAGCCGCCCTTCCTTCTTCCCTGCGTCGATGTAACCAAGAATCGTTTTCATCGCCGCTTCGTTAATCACCGGGCCCATGTAGTTCGACGGGTCCTCGATCGGCCCCACCTTAATCTTTTTCACTCGCTCGACGAGCTTATCGACAAATTTATCGTAAATTTTCTCCGCCACAATCGCGCGCGAACATGCCGAGCACTTCTGCCCCTGATATCCGAACGCCGAAACCGCCACGCCTTCCACCGCCGCGTCCAGATCCGCTTCCTCATCCACGACAATCGCGTCCTTGCCGCCCATCTCGAGCACCGTGCGCTTGATCCACACCTGCCCCGGCTGCTTGCGCGCCGCTTGCTCGCTAATGCGCAGCCCCGCTTCCTTTGATCCGGTAAACGCGATGAAGCGCGTCTTCGGATGCGTGACGAGCGCCTCGCCCGCAGTCGAGCCCGGCCCGGTGAAATAGCTCACCACGTCGCGCGGCACTCCTGCCTCGTACAGAATATCCACGAAAATCGCCGCAATCGTCGGCGAATCGCTCGAGGGCTTCACCACCGCCGTGTTTCCCGTCACGATCGCCGCCACCGTCATCCCGCCCATGATCGCCGCCGCAAAGTTCCATGGCGGAATAATCACGCCCACTCCCAGCGGGATATACTTCATGTAATTCTTTTCGCCGCGCTGCGGAGTCAATTTCTGCGGCGCCGCCAATCGCAATTCTTCGCGTCCGTAGTATTCGCAGAAGTCGATCAACTCGGCGATGTCCGCATCCGCCTCCGGCCACGTCTTGCCGATTTCGTAGCACAGCCACGCGTCGAGCTCGAATCGCCGCTTGCGCAAAATATCCGCCGCGCGATAGACGCACGCGACGCGCTCCTCCGCCGGCACGCGCTTCCAGCGCTCGTACGCTTTCGCCGCCGCCTCCACAGCCTGGTTCGCCATCTCCACGGTCGCCTTCTGAAATACGCCAATCACTTCCTTCGGATTCGAAGGGTTCGTGGACGTGAACTTGTCAACGGTCGTCAGCTTCTTGCCGTCAATCACCAGCGGATACTCGCGCCCAAACATGCTTTTCACCTGGCGCAGAGCGTCTTCCATCGACTTGCGGTTTTCGGGCTTGGAGAAGTCGGTAAACGGCTCGTTGACGAATTCACCGCGTTGGAGCGCAGTTGGCAGTGTCGCCGGATTTGTGGAAGCAGAAGCTGTCATGGTTGGTTCACCTCGTTGTGTGAACCAGAATTGTAACGTGCGGCGCAGCAAGCCGCAACCGAGCGCGAGCCGGAGGCGTGGGCCGCAAAGCGAGGGAGGGATGTGGAAATCTTGAGCTGCCCGAGCCGGAAATTGCGATTTACAAGTCGCATTTTAGTTGCGATTAGAAATTGCATCGGGCTTTTATTTTCAACCATTTGCATGAGTTTCTAATTCCGTATTTGCGATTAGAAATTTGGCAGACTTTCGCGTCCTTTTCATTTTTTAGGTTGCGCCGTGTCGTCATAGCTCCGCGACAACGGTAACACGACGAGGAAGAAAAATTCGACTGGCCATTGGATTGAAACAGGACAGCCAGTCCTAGAACTGTACTTTTAGGTGGAGCCGCGCCGATCGATTCACGTGGTCCTCGGACGTACAAAACGGAGCACGAGGCGCCCGTACGAAGGGCAAGCCAGCGCGCAAGATCGCGCCATGACGACGACGGCGCGAAGCGCTTTCCGCCTTTGGCGGGCTTTTTCCTTGCGCTGAGCTTGTCGAGGCGTCCACCAAGGCGCGCACAAGTCAATTCAGAAAAGCCGCGAGCGGCGTGCCAAGGATACGCGACCACCGCCACCTGCCGACCGCGTATCAGAGATGCGCCACCGCTAGCTGCCAACTGTTCCTTTTTGAACAGTCGAGTCCGGTCGAGGTTGTTAGTCTAGGAATTAGGGCTGAGAATTGCGATGGGGTGATCCATGCTGAATCCATGGGGCTGGATGGAGTCCAGCATTGGACTAGGGACGGTATGCCAACCGGTAGGGACAGTTCCAAATCAAGCAATCAGCGGGTGAGTGCGATCACTCGAGAATGTGACGAAAGTCACTGAAGGACGCCGTAGCAGTACACTAAAAAGGAGACAAAAGGTACGCGAGGCGTTGGGGCGATATGCAGGCGCGCCGCAGACAATTCGCGAAGATATTCGAAGGATCTTCTTATTTTGGCTGTCGGTGCTGTTGGTGTTATGAGGGGCAGCCAACGGCGAGGAGTTGGCTCGTTGAGGTGGGGCAAAGATGAAAACGATCAGCTGGCTTGGCGTGCTGTTAATCGTGGCAGGCGGATTGGTCCTCGCGTATCAGGGCATCAGCTACAAGCGTCAGCAAAGAGTGCTGGATGTGGGAGCGGTGCATGTCACCAAAGAAACTCAGGAGCGGGTTCCTCCGATTCTCGGAGGGGTGGCACTGGCGGGAGGGGTCCTCTTGCTGGTTGTGGCGTCGATGAAGAAGGCATAGGCCGGGCGAACGATTGAGTCTCTCGAATGCCGTTGCCTGAACAGTAGGGAGCGAAGATCGTCGCAGGAGCCATGGGTGAGAAGTGGAAAGGAGAATTTCGATGCTGTTACTGATTATTGTCTTGCTATTGGTTTTCGGCGGAGGTGGCGGCTATTACGGGTATTCCAGGTGGGGGACGGGCGGGGGATTGGGGATCGTCGGGACGGTTGTGATCATCGCGCTAGTTCTGTACCTGCTCGGCGTGTTGCGGTGACGATTTTAGAATCGTTTTAGCTGCGTCATCGGGGAGTTTTTAACGGGCCTGCAAGTCGTATCGTAAAAGCAACTGTGCACAGCGCGATTTGCAAATCGCGCGTGAACCTAGCGGAGTGGAGGCGAAACACATGAAAGCAGCTAGTCTTATCAGCACGGGAGTTCTCTTCCTTCTTTTTGGAGCCTTGGCTCCCTCGTACGCTGAGCAGGAGCAACACGGACAGGAGGCTAAGCCTGAGAAGCAGGAACAACAAGCCAAGCCTGCGAAGCAGCAGCAGGCCAAGGGTCAGCCGGAGCGGCAGCAGAAACAAGAAGCGAAGGGACAACAGGAGCAGCAGCAGAAACAGCAGCAGCAGGCTAAGGGTCAGCCGGAGCGGCAGCAGAAACAGCAGCAACAGGCCAAGGGTCAGCAGGAGCGACAACAGAAACAGCAGCAGCAACAGGCTAAGGGCCAGCAGGAGCAACAACAGAAACAAGAAGCGAAGGGTCAGCAGGAGCGACAACAGAAACAGCAGCAGCAACAGGCGAAGGGTCAGCAGGAGCGACAACAGAAACAGCAGCAGCAACAGGCTAAAGGCCAGCAGGAGCAGCAACAGAAACAAGAAGCGAAGGGTCAGCAGGAGCGGCAGCAGAAACAGCAGCAGCAACAGGCCAAGCGGCCCTCACAGCCGCGGCAACGAGTGCAGCAAACGCAACGGCGAGAGGTGTGGCAGCAGCATCGCGCACATAACTGGAAATCCGAGCATCGCGACTGGCAGCAACGCGGTGGGTACAACGGTTACCGGATTCCAGAGGACCGTTATCGTGAGCACTTTGGTCAGGATCATTGGTTCCGCATCCACAGTTACCCAATGGAGTTGTACGGCGGGTATCCGCGCTTCCAGTACGGCGGCTTTTGGTTCGGTGTCATGGATCCGTGGCCGGAATACTGGGCAGACGATTGGTACGACAACGATGACGTGTATATCGTCTACGCGGACGGCGGCTACTACATGTACAACCGTCAGTATCCCGGAGATCGAATCGCCATCCAAGTCTACATACGTTAGATAACGTTCATCGGGTGCGATGCCTTGGTACGCCCCCAGCGGGTTGTTTGGCTTCCGCAGCGACCACCAGGCGCCGCTAGAGTTTCCAGACGCCCCGCCTTTCGACGGTCCGGCAAACGAGAGGCGGGGCGTTATCGCTCCGCGCGCGAGGCGGCTTCCAGCGCGCCGTCGAGCCTCACCGATTTCAGATTTCTGACTTCTCCACATTCAATTTTCTCTTTTCCACTTTTCGTTATCCGCAGTACCACGCCCCACGGAGCAGCTTACCGGCCGATAGGCTCTTGCAATGTGTCGAACCCACGCCTTCGACGTCGCTGGATTTAGCAGTGCGGTTGAGACCTTCCGAATCTAGAAATCGTAGGTGGCCTTCGGCCCGAAAGCGGTTTGTGCCTGGAAATAATGAACGCTCGTAGAACTACAAGCGAGACAGTCTTTGCGACTTAGACAAATTGCACGCCAGAGTGCACGGGCGCTACGCAGACTGAGGGCAGACACGAGCAGCTGTGCAACTCAGTTGGAGGCAGGGGCGGAAGGCGGCGCGGGCGGCTTGGGGGGATCTGCGTCGGGGTTGTCGCGGGCGTGTTCGGACGGGGATTCGATTGTGAGCGAGAGGCGGTGATCGTGGAGGGAGGGATTGTTGTCCTGGTAGAGCGAGACGAAGAGACTGGGCGTGCGCCATTCGGTGAGGTGATTTTCCCACTTGGCGCCGGAGCTGTTTTGCGAGGGGATAGATTTTTCGCTCGAGGGGCGGCCAAGGGATTTGAGCTCGCCGCGGGCTTCGTTGACGAGCATCGAGATTTTTACGAGTTTGCCGCCGTCGAGAACCCAGTCGGTGGTTTCGCGATCGCCTTCGGGATGGTCGAGATCGGCGGCGACGGAGGTGGAGAGTTCGGCGCGCTTGCCGAATTCGACGGCATCGAGAAGATGGCTGCAGGCGGGCCGCCCGGGATTTTCGTTGCAAACTTCCACTTCGTCGCGGGCTTCGCGTTCGAGGCGGAAGAAAAGCTTGATCGGCTCGCCGATGTGGTGGCCGCGAATTTCAAGAGGCGTTGCGGGTGCGGACGAACTCTGCTGCGCGTGCAACGAACCTGGGAGCCCCATCGCGAAAATCGGGAGGCACGCGATGGCTCCGAGGCGCGCGATGAATGAGAAGGAAACGATTCGCGTTTGCACCTGGCTAAGCTCCTGCGGACAGAATATCGCGGAGACGCGCCCGGCTCGCGCGGCTGTTTCGCTGTGTCGCGGAGTAATAAATAGCGGGGCGGGACGTATCGTTTTCGACAGCGCCGGCGGCTGTTTTTGGGCTGGCGCGTGTGACCAGGCATACGATGAACCTAAGTTTGCGGTGTACTTGGCCCGGGGGTTGTGTCCTTCCTGAGGCTGCGCCTTCCACACCGCGACATGCTCGTCAAATCAAGGGGAGACTAGCCCAATGGAACAGGTCTACGTAGCACAGCGAGCCGAGAACCGCATGGCGATGAAGACGACCGCGCTCTTGATTGGCCGGCATGGGAAATTGGGAGTGGAGCGAACGGTGACGGAGAACGTAAGCGCGCGCGGGGTGCGAGTGATCTCGGCGACGGAGTGGTATACGGACGATACGATCCTGGTGGCGCTTCCGGCGGGACATTTTACGTCGGCGGCGCGGGTGACGTATTGCGACCCAATGGGACAAGGGCGATTCGTGACGGGGCTTGAGTTTGTGGGCAAGGAGCAATTGCAGATTGCGGCGCTGGCTGCGGAGCCCACGGCGTCCTGAGGGGCGCGCGACGGTAACGAGCTGATGCCGGATCGCGCTGAAGCCGCTCGAGGCGCAAAACTACTTGCGGCGCACGAGGTCTTTGAAGTCGTCGCGAACTTCGTCGATGCGTTCGCGGTAGGCGCTTGCATCGCCGTAGGGCAGGAAGTGCGAGTAGCGCGAGTGCGGCGAAGGGATGCGGCGGGCGTGCTTGATCGGGCACCAGTGCTGTTCGGTGCGAGCGGCGACTTCGGTGACGTAAGCGATGAGGCCGTTGGCGTAAGCGCAATATTGGCAATTGAGGCGCTCGAGGAAATTCAGATAGCAGAGCTTGCCGCGGTCGAACAGAATGTAGGAATCGCGCGGAACTTTGGGGATGCCATAGATCGGGAATGAGAACGCCTGGTAGACGGTGACGAAAACGTCGAGCAGCAGGAACGGGATGACACAGGCGTAGATGAAAGGCGCGGTGAGCGCGACGAAAAATCGCGAGTGGCGAATGTAGCGCCACAGCGAAGTCCTTAGCTTGCGATGTTCCCGCCGGATTTCCTCCGAGAACCAGACCTTCCCTTTGCGCAATTCGTAGAAGAGCGATTCGCCGTCCTGCTCGGCGGACGTGTTAGCGGAGAGCTGGACGAGGCGATCGGAATCTCTGCGGCGGTTGTCGGTCATCGATCACCTCAGGTGCGTCGCGGCGAGAACGAGGTCGATCGCGCGCGATGCGTGTGCCGTCGAGTATAGAACACGAGAGGATGATTGCCGCGATTGGTTGCGGAACTTGTCGCTGCGGAACTTCAGCGCCCCGGCTCAGCAGATCTTGCGCGGAGATTCCTCGCGATGCCCTGGCGGCGCTGGACGAGTGGTGATCGAGGGTGGAACGTACAGTCGCTTCATCTCGGAACCACAAACGCAGCGGGGATTTGCGAGAACGAGCGAGGGTTCCGGCGGTCTGGTGATCTGAATTTCACAATCGCAAGCTGGATTCTGACAATGGAAACGCTGGTCCTTTTTGGCGGAAAGAGACATGTGGCCCCCCTGGGAAGGTGAACTGGCCGATCGCGAACAGGAACGGGTGGTATGTCAATTGGAGATGCCCCCGATAAGAGGTAGTGAGAAAAGAGGCGGAAACGTTTCAAAATGGAACTAAATTTCAGCCTCGGCGTTTCATATTGGAACTGACGTATTAGAGCAATTAGCGGTTACGTGGGAACAAGCAAGCAGATGAGGGAAGGCTGGCGGAGTTGCGCAATTGCGCACCGGCCTAGCGAAAAGTGATTTTAGGGACGCAATTTGAGGGGAGTTGTGGTATAGTGCGTCTGCGCTTAATACCGCGGTTGTGGTTGTGCGGTCTCTGATGAAGTAACGAGTCTGAGAACACCCGCCTTCAGTTCTCTCCGATGTCTTCAGCGTAATCTAAACAAAGAACTGGCTTTACAGGTAGTTCGGGTGCTCGCGCGGAAGGTCGTGTGTGCGGTCGAGAACGCCTCCGCCAGACTAAAAAGGTCAATAGAAATGGAAAGTTTTACAGAATTGTTTTCGCAGATGCCGATCTCCGCTTATACGAAAGAGCGGCTGGCGTCTGCAGGATTTACGAACCCGACCCCGGTGCAAGCCGCGGCGATCCCGCAAGCGCTAGCCGGGAAAGATGTGCTGGCGACGGCGCAGACGGGAACCGGCAAGACGCTGGCATTCCTGATTCCGATCATGGAGGGGATGCTGCAGAACAAGACGGCGGGAGTTGCGGGGCTGGTACTGGTTCCCACGCGGGAGCTGGCGATGCAGGTCGTAGAGCAATACAACGCGCTGAGAGGCAAGCAACTTGGACCCGCGGCGCTGGTCGTGGGGGGATTATCCGAAGGAGCGCAACTTACAACGCTGCGCAAGGGAGCGCGGCTGATCGTTGCTACCCCGGGACGGCTTGAGGATTTTCTGGATCGGAAGTTAGTCAATTTCAAGAGTTTGCGAGTGCTCGTACTGGACGAAGCGGACCGCATGTTGGACATGGGATTTCTTCCTGCGATTCGCCGAATCGCGTCGGTGGTGCCAAAAGACCGCCAGACGATGTGCTTTTCGGCGACGCTCGAGGCGTCGGTTGCGCACCTGGTTCATGACTATATGCGGAGCCCGGTGCGGCTCGCGTTCGGTTCGACACTGAAACCGTCGGAGAATGTGCGAGTTCAGGCGTTCGAAGTGTCGATCGATCGCAAGCAGGCACTGCTTCAGCACTTGCTAACGCAGGAGCCTGGGCGTTGCCTAGTATTCGCGCGGACAAAGCGCGGAGCCGAGCGGCTGGCCATTAGCCTGGCTCGCGAGGGATTCTCGGCGGCGATGATTCACGGCGGGCGGTCGCAATCGCAGCGGAACGCGGCCCTAGCCGGATTCCAACAGGGGCGATACCGAATCCTGGTGGCGACGGACGTAGCGTCGCGCGGGATTCATGTGGAGAACATCGCTCACGTGTTCAACTACGACTTGCCGGAGATCGCGGAGAACTTCATTCACCGGGTGGGGCGTACGGGGCGCGCGGGCGGTCAAGGCGTGGCATCGACACTATTCGGACGGGATCAGCGGAATGATGTATTGCAATTGGAGCGGACTCTAGGTATTCGGATGGAACGGATGCCGGTGGACGGGTCCATAAGTAAAAGAAACGATTTGGTACCCCGGCAGCATCCAATAGAGGTAGATATGGGGCATTTGGGGCAAATCGTACCGGGTGCGTCGGGAAGAATCGCCAGGCTACCCGGGGAAGTGCTTCAAATACAGATGGATAGCTAAGCCGCAGCGGGCGGGACCAGGGTTTAGGTCATAAACGCGGTCATTCATAACGCAAACCGAGAGGAGGAGAGAGTATGAGCAAAGAGAAGCTAAAGGGTCATGGACGGCTCGTGCCGACTCGGCCGACAGGGGTGGAATATCGAGTAGAGTACGGAATCGTGCTTGTTCCGGAAGTTCGCCAGCATGGTGTGGCGCCGGCAGCGGCGCGCGCGCGCTGGGCCAAGTGCTCTGTGCGTTCTCCGCACGCTCATCAGATTCCTGATGGGACGTACTTTCTGCATGCGGATGAGGGCCGAGTCCACCAATTGAAGTCCAAAGATGGGAAGTGGGAGTATCTCGCGGCAGCGTGAGTTAGCTCGCTGTCCTATCGGGTCACAAAAGTGAGCCCCATCCTCCACTAGCGGGAGGGTGGGGCTTTTTGTTTTTGTGGGCGATATTCTGCCGACCGGCGTCAGTCACCGGATGTATTTTTGGGCGAGTGCTGGGTGAGCGTTGACAGCAAGAGCTGAGCGGAAGGCGGCGGCGGGACAGCGCCTTTCAGAACGATGTCCTTCGCATCGATTTTTTTACCGTAGAGCGATTCATTCGCACTGTTGTCCGGGCGCAGGGTTGAGCCGGAAAGCGAGATGCCGGCGAACAGGCCGCGGGCACGAGAATACGTAAGAATCTCGGCGCGCAAGGTGACGTCGGTTTCAGCGGAGGCGTTTCTGCCTACCGGACCAGCGGCGGCGGAGGCATCACCGCCGATCTTTACTTTGCTAGAGAGGATGCTGCTGGCGGAGCGCTGGCTCATCAAGAGCAGGACGAAGTCGGTCGCCTGACCGCCTAGCTGAAGACCGAAACTGCCGCCTTCGAGTGCCATCATCGTGGGGGCGCCCCAAGGGCCTTTGAAATTTTCACCGCTGCGACACGTCATTACGCCGCGACCGTAGCTACCACCGACCCCGATTGCAAATTTGAGAACGGAAGGAAGTACGACGACGCAGTCCGCTTTGTCGATGACGGTCTGCGGAATATCGTCGGGGATATCCATGATTTCCTTCATCACCTGACCGGCATTTTCGACTCGGTCTTGCTCTTTTTTCTGGGCGAAGGCAGGAAGAGCGATTGCGGCGATCAGTGCGAAGCCTGCGAATGATTTTGTCAATTTCATTTGTTCACCTCAGTCGGATGAATACGGCATCAGTGTAGCAAAGGGCGCTGCGAATATGGAGTGTTTCGGGCCGACGGCAAACGGGAGCCAGCGTCGGACGGCGTGATGGCGGTCACTGCAACCTGCGACCGGGGTCACTGATTTTCACGGTGCGAGGAGCTAAAAAGGAACCGAGAAGGAACGGAGACTGCAGATGGAAGAGAGAGGCCAAGTCCACGAGACCCGAAAGTACGAGGTCAGAATTGGCACTCCGCCCCGAAAGCAAGGGTTCGACCACCGCGGGAACTCCAAACCTTCGACAAATGTCAGCAGCCGGGAACGAAGCCTGACGAAAGCGCCCAGCAACTCGACGCTGCGGTCCTCTTGGACCGAATACACTCCGTCCCCGGCTGCTGCCTCTGATTGCGACTTATTGGGAATGCCAAGGGAACACGGGGTTCACCAATTCATAGGTACACGGAAGGGAGAAAAATCATGACCAATTTAGTTCCACGAGAGAATTTGTTTCAGGATCTGTTTGATTTCCGGCGAGATTTCGACCAGATCTTCAATCGGATAGTGGTAGGAAATCCGCTAATGCAGGAATTCGTCCCGACGAGAAGGATCGGATTCCTTCCAGCCGTTGAGTCCTACGTGGACAAAGACGGAAAAACCTACATTTGCCGCGTTTCGATTCCGGGAATTGAAGCGAAGGATCTGGAAATTAACGTGACAGAGCATCTGCTGACGATTAAGGGCGAGAGGAAGACGATCCGTACGACGAGCGGGGCCGAGTTGATGAACGAAGAGATCGTGTACGGCAAGTTCGAGCGGACAATCGAGCTCCCAGAAGGTGTCGTGATTGAGAAGTTCGCGGCGGAATACCGGAACGGAGTTCTCGAAATCACCGCGCCCATGGCGCTGGCAGCGCTGCCGCGTAAGATCGAAATCAAGAACGTGCCGATGGTGAAGCAAGTTACGGCGTAAGTTGTTGAACCTGAGGGTGCGCACTCGAAATAGAATCATGCGCACGAATGGCCCGGAGCCATGACGGCTTCGGGCCATTTTTATTTCTGTATGGCAAATCGACGGAGATGAGCGCCCACGACGGGGCAAAGCGCTCGTCGTGACTACCCTGGATAATGATTCGCACAGACGAGGTATGGGCGGCGCTGTGGTGGCGGGCGAGCGGGCACTGTATGCCGTGCCCCTACTGGTGCGATTGTGATTTTGATTCTGTTAATTCGATGACGGCGGTGGTGAAGATGGCTGTGTGCTGGTCAACGTCGGATTCGGTGGTGGCCGGCGACATCAGCGCCATATTGTGGAAGGGCGTAAGCAGGACGCCTCGATTGAGGGCGTAGAGATGCATGAAGCGTTCGAGCTCGAAGTCAGCGGCAGCGGCGGCTTCGCCGCCATTGCGGGGAGGGTGCGGGTGGAAAAGATATTCGGCGCGGCAGCCGAGACGCGTGACGTGCCAAGGGAGCCGGGCGGTGGCGATTGCGTTGGCGACGCCGTCTGCGAAGCGCTCAGCGAGCGGGATCATGTGCGCGAACGCTTGCGGAGTTAGTACGTGGTCGAGAGTGGCGCGCATCGCAGCGAGGGAGAGAGCGTTTCCTGCCAGTGTGCCGCCGATTCCGCCTGTATCGCAATCTTCCAGATGGATGCGGCGCGTGATTTTACCGGCAACATCTGCTGTACAACCGTAGGTAGCAGCTGGTAGGCCGCTGGCGATCGGCTTGCCGATGACGAAGATGTCGGGTTTGAGATTGTGCTCGCGCGTGTAACCGCTAGGGCCGGCGCAGATGGTATGCGTTTCGTCCATGATCAGGAGAGTGCCATGGCGACGGGCTAACTCGACCGCGGATTCCCAGTAGGCGGGATCCGGGTGGACAATGCCGACATTCGTCATTACCGGCTCAGCGAGGATGCAGGCGACATCTTTGTGGGCGAGCGCGGATTCGAGAGCGGCGAGGTCGTTGAATTCGACGACGCGCGTGGTCTCGGTGGGATTCACAGGCGGACCGATATTTCCTCGACGCGGACCTGGAGTGCCATCGTGAATCGCGATGAAGCTCTCGTCGACGCTGCCGTGGTAGCAATAGTTGAAGACGAAAATTTTCGAGCGGCCGGTGATTTCACGGGCGATGCGGATTGAGAAGCGATTTGCGTCGGTGGCAGTAAGCGTGAATTGCCAGTACGGAAGGCCGAAGCGGCGCGCGAGCTCTTCGCCGACCCAAAGCGCGTCTTCGGTAGGCAGCATGAGGGTAATTCCCTGCCTCGATTGACGGCCGATGGCTTCAACGGCGGCGGCGGGAGAATGGCCGGTCATGGCGCCGGTATCGCCGAGGCAGAGGTCAACGTACTCGTGGCCGTCGACATCGGTGAAATGTGCGCCGTGCGCCTCGGAGACGAATACCGGAAATTTGCCGGCCCATTTTTTCATCCAGTTCATGGGGACGCCACCGAGTAGCGAGCGCTGGGCGCGGTCGTAGAGCGCGGCGGATTTTGGGTGGGCGGAGATGAAGCTTTGCTCTTCACGTGACATCAGGAAACGGAGATGGGCGCGATCGATTGGTTTTTCACTGTAGGCGGCAGTGGTCATCGAACAATTTCCTTGGGCGACATGCTGCTACTTGCGGAGGGCGCGTAGGATTTCACGGGCGGCGTTGGCACCAGAGGCGCCGGTGACGCCGTTGCCTGGATGCGTGCCGTTGCCGCAGAGGTAGAGACCCCTTACCGGGGTTTCGTAACGGGCCCAACCGAGAAGTGGGCGCATGGTGAAAATCTGGTCGAGCGAAAGCTCGCCGTGGAAGGGGTGGCCACCGGTCAGACCGTAGGTTCCTTCGAGATCTTTGGGCGTGATGATGTGGCCGCCGAGAATTTTTGACTGAAGATCGGGGGCGTACTCAGCGAGTGTTTTCACGATCGTGTCGGCCAGCGCGTCACTGTGCTGCGCCCAGTCGCCTGCTTTCAGTTTGAAGGGGGCGAATTGCATGTAGATGGACATGACGTGCTTGCCCGCGGGAGCGAGCGAGGAATCGAGAAGCGACGGGATCGAAATATCGAGATAGGGGGCGGGCGAAAACTCTCCGTATTTCGAGGCGTCGAAAGCGCGCTCGAGGTAGTCGATGCCGGGGCCGATGTGAATACGGCCGGTGAGCGCAGAATTATCGCCGGACGACTGCTTGAGCGCGGTGAAGGTGGGGAGGCTGTCGAGGGCGAGATTCAGCTTTGCGGCAGTTCCCAGCGCGCGAAAATGCTGCATCTTTACGACGAAACTCGGCGGCAAGTGGACCGGATCGAGCAGGCCGAGAAGAGTGCGGCGCGGATCGGCGCCCGAGATGACGCACTTGGCCGCGATTTCTTCGCCACTCGAGAGAACGACGCCGATCACGGCTCCATTTTTCACGAGGATCTTTTGCACGTCGGCGTTCGTGCGAATCTCGGCACCAGCGTTTTTCGCGGAGGCCGCCATCGCGGCGGTGAGCGCACCCATGCCGCCGCGCGGGATGGCGGAGTTCCCTACCGGATAAGGGTCGGCGGCGGCGCGAAGAAGCAAAAGAGCTGTGGAGCCGGCAGACCAGGGGCCGAGAGCCGCTCCGAAAATCCCGCGGGCGGCGACTGCGGCGCGGAGCAGGTCCGTTTCAAAAAATTCGGCAACGAAATCGGCTACGGCCATCGGTCCCCAGCGCAACAAGCGCATCATTTCTTTTTTGCCGAGCCCGCGAACTTTGCGGCCGATTTTCAGGAGCTTCCAGAGATCTTCGTTGGAGGGATCTTCAATTACAGGCGGCGTGAGGGCTAGGAGCTGACTGACGATTTCGCCGGCGCGGGCGAGGGCGTTGTGAAGCTCGACGTAATTCGCAGCATCCTTCTGCGAGAATTTATCGATTTGCTTCGCGGAGGCGGCGGGATCGGTGTGAAGCACGAGGGCGCGGCCGTCGGGGGAAGGCGCAAAAAGGCGGACGGGAGATTCAAGGCGCTCGAGACCGAAACGCGCAAGTTGCATATCCTGGACAATGTGAGCGAGCGGCGGGCCTCCGGCGTGAGCGAGCGTGGAGCAGCGGAAGCCCGGGTGAAATTCTTCGGTGATGGCAGCGCCGCCGACGATGGAGCGGCGTTCGAGGATGAGCGGCTTCAGTCCCTTTTGCGCGAGGTAGAACGCGGTTACGAGGGAGTTATGCCCTCCGCCGAGAATCAGGATGTCGCGCTGTGCGGGCACTTATTTCTTCCCCGTGTCTTTCAAAATTTCGAGAGCGGCAAGACGTCCTGGAGCTCCCATGATTCCGCCGCCTGGATGCGTAGCGGAGCCACACATGTAGAGTTTGCGAATCGGCGTGCGATAGCGGGCCCAGCCGGCGACGGGACGCAGGAAGAAAAGCTGTTCGAGCGAAAGCTCGCCCTGAAAAATATTGCCTTCGGTGAGGCCGGTTTGGCGCTCGATATCGAGCGGGGTGATGAACTGTTTGCCGATGATGATGTTTCGTATGTTCGGCGCGTATTCGGCGATGGTGTCGATAACGGCGTTTCCGAAGGCTTCGCGCTGCTCGTCCCAGGTGCCATGGCTCAATTTGTAAGGCGCGTATTGGACGAAGCAGGAGAGGATGTGTTTTCCGGGCGGCGCGACGGAAGGATCGGTGAGCGTGGGAATTACCATGTCAATGTACGGGCGGCGGGAGAATTCGCCGTATTTGGCCTGGTCGTAAGCGCGCTCCATGTAGTCCATCGAAGGCGAGATGGAAATTGCGCCACGAAGATGACGGCCGGGGCCGGGCATGCAGGTGAAGTCCGGGAGCGCGTCGAGGGCAAGATTCACTTTCCCGGACGAGCCGCGATATTTGTAGCGGCGGACTTCTTCGAGGAAATCGCCTGGTAGATCGCGAGACTCGATGAATTTGAGGAACGTGAGATTCGGGTCGACGCTGGACGAAACGGCGCTCGCATGAATTTCTTCGCCGCTTTCGAGGACGACGCCATAAGCAGTTCCGTTTTTGAGAAGAATTTTTGAAACGGGGGCTTCGAGGCGAATTTCGACGCCCGCTTCGCGAGCGGCATCAGCGATCGCGTTTGAAATTGCGCCGGTGCCGCCACGGCTGAATCCCCAGGAGCGGAATGCGCCGTCGATTTCGCCCATGTAGTGATGGAGGAGAACATAGGCGGTGCCGGGCGAGCGGATACCGAGGAACGTGCCGATGATTCCGGAGGCGGACATCGTTGCTTTGAGGGCGTCGGTCTCGAACCACTGGTCGAGGAAATCGGCGGCGCTCATAGTCATGAGCTGGACGAGGTTGTACTTGTCTTCGGCAGCGAGCGACTGGAAGCGTTTTCCGAGGAATGCGAGCTTCTTGAGGTCGCGCGGGTCGAGGGATGTGGGGTCCGGCGGAATCATGCCGAGGATCGGCTTAACGAACCGGCACATCGCGACCATAGACTTGCCGAATTCCTCGTATGCTTCGGCGTCGAGCTTGGAGTGGCGCTCGATTTCACGGCGCGATTTGGAGTGATCGTTGACGCGCCAGAGATGATCGCCGTCAGGCATGGGAGTGAGAGTGCCGTCGAGCGGTAGAATTTCCAATCCGTGGCGGGGAAGGTCGAGATCGCGGATGATTTCCGGGCGCAGAAGCGAGACGACGTATGAAAAAACGGAGAATTTGAAGCCTGGAACGATTTCTTCGGTTACGGCGGCGCCCCCGAGGACGTAACGGCGCTCGAGGACGAGCACCTTCTTACCGGCGCGGGCGAGATATGCCGCGTTCACGAGGCCGTTGTGGCCTCCACCGATGACAATTACGTCGTAGCGCTTCGCCATGAGGTTTTTGAGCGAGTCCCCCGCGGGAAAAACGAATGCGGTAAGAGTCGAAGCATTCTACAAGCGCGCGTGCGGAGTCACAAGGCGGAAGCGCCGGGGACTGACTTGGAGTCAGGGAGGCTCGGCAAAATCGAGAGGAATCGCGAGCCGACAGAAAGCGCTTGGGGAGTTCGCCTTGCGAGAGACGCGAGGGGCGCACTATAATCACGCGCCGATATTTTAGGGTTTTGCCAGGTAGAGGAGAGACCGTGCCGATAGGAACAGCGGTCCACGAGAGAACTTTTAAGCTTTGCGAGAGCATGAATTTCCGCGAGTGGTCGGGGTACTACGCGGCAAGCGTGTACGAGATGCACCACGAGCACGAGTACAACGCGATCCGCAATGCGGCGGCGTTGATCGACGTGACGCCCCTGTTCAAGTACCGGATTACGGGGAAGGATGCGACGAAGCTTGTGAACCGCGTAATCACACGCGACATCAACAAGGTGGCCGTGGGCCAGGTGATTTACTGCTGCTGGTGCGATGAGCAAGGGAAAGTAATTGACGACGGCACGATTTCGCGGCTTGAGGAAAACGTGTACCGCTGGACGGCGGCCGATCCAAGCATGAGGTGGTTCCACCAGAATGCGCTGGGGCTCGAGGTGGAGATCGAGGATATTTCGGACAAACTCGCAGCGCTGGCGCTGCAAGGGCCGACTTCGGGACGGCTACTGAAACAGGTGACGGAAGCAGACATCACGAATTTGAAGTATTTCCGCGTGACGCACGGAAAAATCGCAGGCGTGGAAGTAGATATCTCGAGGACGGGCTACACGGGCGACCTGGGGTACGAAATCTGGATCCCGTGGAACGATGCGCCGAAGGTGTGGGACGCGCTGGTCGATGCGGGACGGCAATTCGATTTGCACGCGGCGGGGATGCTGGCGCTGGACGTGGCACGCGTGGAAGCGGGGCTGATTTTGATCGAAGTGGATTACTTCAGCAGCAAGAAGGCGCTGATCGAGACGCAGAAGTATTCGCCGTACGAAATCGGGCTGGGGCGGCTGGTCGATTTGAAGAAGGAATATTTTATCGGGCGCGCGGCGCTGGAAGAAGAAAACCGGCGGAAGCCGAAACGGCTTCTGATGGGGCTGGATATAAACTGGGACGACGTGGAACGGCTGTACGACGCGATCGGTCTTGCGCCGCAAGTATCGAGCACGACTTCGCGGGTTCCAGTGCCGGTGTATCGAGGCGGATTGCAGGTTGGAAAAGCGACTTCGACGACGTGGTCGCCAACGCTGAAGAAGATGATTGCGCTCGCGAGCATCAACCGGGAGCACGCAGCGGCCGGCACGGAATTGCAGATGGAACTGACGGTCGAGGCAGTGCGTCACAAGGTACGGGCCAAGACGAGAGAGTTGCCATTTTTTAATCCGTCGCGAAAGATGGCTACGCCGGTTACTTAAATTCTTTACCCACAGATGAACACAGATAAACGCTGATTGGACCGGACTAAAAGAAGCGGAATGTGTGGTTCAGATTAGCGATCTGCGCGGTCCCGGGGCGTGGGCTGCGGGCAATCAAACGGAGCTTAATCCAGACGGATGAATGAGAGGACGAGGATGCAAGATTGTTCGCACAAGAATGCCTTCGCAACTGTAGCTCTGGTGATTGCGGCTTTGCTCGGGCCGGCGACTGTTTGGGCGGCGACCGCGCCGGGGACGATTCGGTTAACAGTTGACGCGCGGCAAGCTCCCGAGAAAATTCTGCACGCGCATTTGCAGATTCCGGTGCAGGCTGGGCCGCTGACTTTGTATTACCCGGAATGGATTCCCGGGGAGCATATGCCGGACGGCCCGATCATCGAAGTGGCGGGAATGAAATTCAGCGCGGGCGGACAGACGATTGCATGGCGGCGCGATCTGGTGGAGATGTTCTCGATCCATCTCGACATTCCGCGGGGAGTGAGTTCGCTCGATGCGGACCTCGACTTTCTGCTGGCGGCGCCCGCAAGTGGATTTTCGGCAGGCGCTTCGGCGACTGCGTCGCTCGACCTCCTAAGCTGGAACCAGGTGTTGCTGTATCCCAAGGGCTATCCGGCAAACGAAATCACGTTTGCGCCGAGCCTGAAATTGCCTGCCGGCTGGAAGTATGGGACGGCGCTGCCCGGGGCAAAAGATAATGGCGAAGCAATTGAATTCGACACGGTGCCGCTGACGACACTCGTGGATTCGCCGGTGATTTCGGGACGATATTTCCGTGTGATTCAACTCACGCCCGGCCAGCACCCGTCCCATGAAATGGATATTGCGGCGGATAGCGCTCCAGCGCTCGCCATGCCGCCAGATCAGGAAATGCACTTTCACCAGTTGGTCCTCGAGACGGGGGCGCTATTCGGTGCGCGCCATTACCGCGATTATCATTTTCTCGTGACGCTCAGCGACGACGTGGCGCACTTCGGGCTCGAGCATCACGAATCGAGCGATGACCGGGTGAGCGAACGCAGCTTGATTGACGAGCCGCTGCGAATTGCGTTTTCCGGCTTGCTTCCACACGAATTCGTGCACTCGTGGAACGGGAAATACCGCCGGCCCGCGGGCCTCGCGACTCCGAACTATCAGGAACCGATGAAGGACGATCTCCTGTGGGTGTACGAAGGATTGACGGAATATCTCGGCGATGTGCTTACGGCGCGAAGCGGGCTGCTAACGCCCGAGCAGTGGCGCGAAGCGATGGCCTACCAAGTGGCGGCATATATGCATCGCCCGGGACGCGACTGGCGTCCACTGCAAGATACCGCCGATGCTGCTCCGTTTCTGTATGACGCGACTTCCGACTGGGCAAATTGGCGGCGCGGAACCGATTTTTACGAGGAAGGCGAATTGCTGTGGCTTGATGTGGACGGCACGCTACGACGGATCACGAAGGATCAAAAGTCGATGAACGATTTTTGCCGTATTTTCCACGGCGGATCGAGCGGCCAGCCCGAACTGAAGACATACACCTTCGAGGATATTGTGGCGACGCTGAACGGCCTGGCGCCTTACGACTGGGCCGGTTTCCTGCGTGCGCGCCTGGATGGAACCGCGACGAAAACTCCAATCGAGGCGATTGAAAACAGCGGGTGGAAACTCGTCTACAACGAGGAACCGAACGCGATTCAAGCCAACACGGATGCGATTTCGGGCCGCGCTGATTTGTCGTTCTCGATCGGACTAACCATGAGCGAGGATGGAGCGGTGGGAGACGTAACGCATGGCGGACCAGCCTACGAGGCTGGAATCGGACCAGGGATGAAGATCGCGGGCGTAAACGGGAGACAGTTCTCATCCGACGGGCTAAGAGACGCAATCGATACGGCGAAGAACTCCGCGAATCCGATTCAGTTGCTCATTGCCAACGGAGCGCAATTTCAAACAGTAGCCGTGAATTATCATGGCGGGCTGCAGTACCCGCACATCGAACGCGACAAGGGCCGCGCCGATTATCTTGGCGAAATCATTCAACCCCTCGCTCAACCGAAAGAAGCGCGGAAGTAGAAGGGGCGAGTGGGTCTGCGGTCTGGAGAGCGGTCGAGCGCCGGAGGGGTACGGAATTGAAATTCAACTCGCTGGCGGTCATCGGCGTCCTATTTATAGCGCTCGGGATTGGCGGGTTGGTGCATCCGAACGTCGTGATGCCCGCGAAGAAGCAAGAAATCCAGATTGCCGGCAACAAAGTGATCATGGAAACGCGGCAGGTGGTTACGATCCCCGGCGTTCTTGGCGTTGTGGTGATTCTCGCGGGCGGAGCTGCGTTGTTGCTGAGCCAGATAAATCCCGACAAACGGCGCAGGTAATCGTAACGATGGGCTGAGCGAGAGTTTAATAATGCCGATTCTCTTCTCCGTCTGAAGCGCTCACTTTCCCTGAAATACTGCGGTAGGAGTGAACCGTATACCCGGTCGCCAGCGCCATTCCGATAATCCACCAGATCAGTCCGATCTTTAAGCCGTAGTCAGCAGCTTTGGAATTGGCAATCGTGAGCCCAAAGAATGGATTTGTGCTGGCTGGAAGGACGTTCGGATAGAGGCTGAAAGCAACGCTTGTGAGCATTCCGGCAATGTAAGCACATGACGCGGCGAACGCCATCCCTTCCTGCCGGGCACGAACGAACCACTTGATTCCCAAGAAGCCAGCAATCGCGAGAACGGGGAAAACGAATCCCAGCGGATGCAGGCGAAAGCTCTGCATGTGCTGCGGCAGCAGACGAAAGCTCGTGATTGTGACGATGACGGTAAAAGCGGCAACGAGCCACCACAAAAGCGATGCCCAGCGCATCGCGCGTTCGTACAGCGCGCCCTCGGTTTTATATCCGATCCATGTGGCGCCGTGGAGGGCGAGGGCCGCGAGGGCCGCGACGCCGATGAGTATCGTGTACCAGTCGAGAATTCCAGTGTTTCCTGCCGGCTGGAAATTTGTCCAGAGCGGCTCAAAGAAACTTCCGCTGGCATCGAGCGGAACGCCACGGACGACGTTGCCGAGTGCGGCGCCAAAAAAGACCGCCAGTAGAATGCTAGCGACTGCAAAGGTGGCGTCCCAGAACACGGACCATACTCGTCCACCCACATGGCTGCGAAACTCGATCGAAATTCCACGGAGGATCAGCAACCACAGGACCATCATCAGCGGCAAATAAAAGCCGCTGAAACTAGCCGCGTAGAGCGCCGGGAAAGCAAAGTAAAGTGTGCCGCCTCCGGCGATCAGCCATACTTCATTGCCGTCCCACACGGAGCCGATGGAGCGGAGGACGGCGCGGCGTTCGACTTCGGTGCGCGCGATCCAAAGATGCAGTATCCCCGCACCGATATCGAAACCGTCGAGCACGACATAGCCGGCAAGCATGACCGCAACGAGACAAAACCAGACCGTGCCCATCGGGCTCCTTTCTCAGTCGCCGTGTGACAACGCAACTTCACGATCGCCGGAATGACCGGCGGCGTCCGGGCCTTGTTCAATTTCCCGATACACGAGGAAAAGAAAAAGAATCCCAAGAATTGTGTACAGGCCGAGAAATCCCAAAAGCGTGAACCAGGCGTTGCCCGCCGAGACCTGTGCTGAGACGCCGGCACGCGTGCGCATCAAACCGTAGATCAGCCAGGGCTGGCGCCCCACCTCTGCGGTAATCCATCCCGCGGTATTGGCGATAAACGGGAATGGAAGAGAGAGCATGAGCGTCCAGAGCATGATTCTGGATCCGTAAAGCTTTCCGCGCGCCAAGAACAGTGCGGCAATCAGAAGGATAGCGATGAAGAGCGTTCCAAGCCCGACCATGATGTGATAGCTGAAATACAGCAGCGCAATGTTGTCGGGCCAATCGGATTGCGGGAAATGGTCGAGGCCATCTACCGTGGCGGTCCAGGCTTTGTAGGTGAGAAAACTCAGGGCGCGAGGCACGACCAAAGGGTTATCGAGACGCTGATTCGGCACGTCCGGCTGGCCCAAAATCATCATCGGAGCGCCGGTTTCCGTGTGGAACAGTCCCTCCATCGCGGCGAGAGTTGTCTTCTGGTACTTCGCGATCATCACGCCCTGCCCATCGCCCGTAGGATAGAGTTGCAGAATCGCAGCTATGACGCCGACCGTGACTCCGACCCGCAAGAACATTTTTCCAAACTCAATATGGAGATTTTGGAGAATGTAGTACGCGCCGACCGCCGCCATCACAAAGCAACCTGTCTGCACAGCACCGAGTATTGTGTGCGCGTACTGCCAGAGCGCCCAAGGGTTGAAAAGCAGGGCCCAGAAGCCCTGCAGTTCGTAGGAACCGTTCGCGCCGATGAAATAACCGACGGGGTGCTGCATCCACGCGTCAGTTGCGACAATGAGATACCCCGAGAGCCACGAGCCAACGAACATCATGAGCGAGCTGAACCAGTGCGCGCGCGGACCGAGACGCTTTTCACCGAAGAGAAAAAGACCAAGGAAAGAGGACTCTAGAAAGAACGAAAAGACGCCTTCCATGGCGAGGGTCTGTCCGATTACACCACCTGCGGCCTTCGAGAATTGCGCCCAGTTCGTGCCGAACTGAAATTCCATGGGGATGCCCGTAACGACGCCGAGAGCAAAGCTGATTCCAAAGATTTTGGCCCAAAAGCGCGCGGCGTAGTTCCAGGATTCATTGCCGGTGCGAAGCGCTGCCGTTTTCAGAATGAAAATGAGAAGAGCGAGGCCCATCGTCAATTGGGGAAAAATGTAGTGAAAGGTGACGGTAAAAGCGAAGTGAAGACGATGAACTGTTAAGGCGTCTTCCATGACCTTCCTCAAGAAAGGTGGTGGCGACAACGGCCATGTTACCTTTGATTTTGGCGGCGGCGTGATTTATTTATAGAAATCTCACGGCCGAAAAGAGTAGGGCTTTGAAAGCGGCACCGGAAGTGCAATCATCACTCGGATTTGTGATCCAAAATACTAGCAAAATTCTTTGGGAGGGCAGATGGGATTGCGACTTCGCGCGTTCGGAATTGCGATAGCTATGCTGGTGACGGCAGTTGGTGCGTCTGCGCAAGGGCAACAGAAGCGCGCGATCACGTTCAAGGATCTTACAGCGATGCACCGGTTGAGCGGTCCACAGATTTCTCCGGACGGCAAGTGGATCGCGTATGAGGTAGGAACGCCGAACGTCGAGGCGAACCGCGTGGCGCACGATATCTGGCTGATACCTGCGGCCGGCGGAGAAGCGCGGCAAATCACGCGTGGCGGCAGCGACACGCGGCCACGGTGGTCGCCGAATGGAAAGCGGCTGGCGTTTTTGTCGTCGCGGGATGGAGAGCAGCAGATCTACTGGATCACACTTGACGGTGGAGACGCGAACCGGCTCACTTCCCTTTCTGGCGGCGCGGACAATGAATTGTGGTCGCCCGACGGGAAGTGGATCGCGTTCGTCTCAAGCGTGTTTCCGGATTGCAAAGATGAGGCGTGCAATACGTCGCGCGTGGCGCAACGCGAAAAAAGCAAAGTAAAGGCGCGAATTTACGAGTCGCTGCTCTACCGGCACTGGAACGGCTGGTGGAACGGAACGCGCAACCATTTGTTTGTGATACCGGCTGGAGGAGGCGCCGCGCGGGACTTGACGCCCGGTGCGGAATACGATGTGCCGCCATTTAATTTGGGCGATCCGGATGCGATCGCTTTCTCGCCGGACAGCGCGGAGATATGTTTCACTGCGAATACAGACAAGGACGCAGCGCTGAGTACCAATGGGGATCTGTTCACGGTGCCGATCGCGGGCGGCGATGCGCCGAAACGCATTACGACGAACACCGCCAATGACTGGGGGCCTCAGTATTCGGCGGACGGCAAATGGATCGCATATCGAGCGCAAACGCGCCCGGGCTGGGAGAGCGACCGCTGGCGGCTGATGTTGTACGACCGTGCGAAAGGGTCGTCAATTAACCTGACAGAGGGCGTCGATCGAAGCATCGATTCTTTTGCGTGGAGCGTTGACAGCAAGACAATTTATTTCGCTACGGAAGAAAAGTCCGAGATGCCGGTGTTCTCGATCGCGACGAGTGAGGGGAGCACGCCGAAACCCGTGCTTGCCGATGGCTTCAATGCGGAGATGGAAGTCAGCAGTGATGGGCGCACGCTGGTGTTCACCCGAACGAGCCTGACGATGCCGGCAGAGGTTTTCTCAACGGATGCGGACGGCAAAAGCATGCGCCAAGTCACTCATCAAAACGATGCACTGGTTTCGCAGCTTGACCTGGCGCCGATCGAGCCATTCTGGTTTGCCGGAGCGGGGAAAACGCAGGTGGAAGGGCTGATGGTGAAGCCGGCAAATTTTGACGCGTCGAAAAAATACCCCATGCTGCTGCTGATTCACGGCGGACCGCAGCAGGCGTGGACCGATGCGTGGGGCTACCGCTGGAACCAGCAGATGATGGCGGCGCCCGGTTACGTGGTCGTGATGGTTAATCCGCGCGGGTCGCCGGGGTATGGAGAGAAGTTTGAGGCAGAGGTGAGCCGCGACTGGGGCGGGAAAGTTTACGAAGACATCATGAAGGGCGTGGACGCTGCGATCGCGAAGTATCCATTCATCGATGGAACACGGATTGCGGCGGCGGGAGGCTCGTTCGGCGGCTACATGGTGGATTGGATTGCCACGCATTCGGGACGGTTTAGGTGCCTGATCAGCCATGCCGGATCGTATGACCTGGAAAGCATGTATGGCGCGACGGAAGAGCTGTGGTTCATGGATTGGGAATTGGGCGGGACACCGTGGTCGAAGCCTGAGCTGTACAAAAAGTGGTCGCCGAGCGACTTCGCTTCTGCGCTGGGAAAATACAAGACGCCGACTCTTGTAATTGGTGGCGAGCTCGACTTCCGAATTCCTTACACGCAGGATCTCGAATTATTCACTGCACTCCAGCGGCAGGGCGTGCCGTCGAAGCTGATGATCTTCCCGGATGAAGGGCATTGGGTGCTAAAACCGCAGAATAGCGAGTTGTGGTACAAGACGTTTCTCGATTGGCTCGGAAAATACTTGCAATAGAGTTGCCGCGATCCGAATTGCAGACGCCGCGGAAGAAGTCGCCGGCCTGCGTAGATATCCGCGGACGGTTGCGTTTCTGCGTAGTTCCTTTGATTGACAGCCGCTTCCCGTGATGTGAGATTGACGGCCTGTTTCTAAGTTCCCGGGAGGCGTACGATGCAGGCGCCCAGGAGACCCTGTCTCTATGCATGGATTGCGCTGGTTGTGTTCGCGCCAGCGCTCGCCCAGCAGACGCGCGCCGGAAGTCTGACGATTACAAGTGTTCCGTCCGGCGCCACGATTGAGATTGACGGCGCCCCGATCGGCGTCACCCCCCACACGATCAGTTATCCATCCTCTTATTTTCACAAGCCCCACACGGTTTTCAGTTCGCGGTTGGAGCATGCATTGGTGTTGCACATTCACAAAGAAGGCTTTTCGTCACAACAGCTAACGCTGACGGAGGGGCCGCTCCAGTGGGTTTCGTTGACGGGGCATCATCAAGGGACATACTTCCTGCTCAAGCAGGAGCATTTTGATTTCAAGCTCGAGGCGATTTCCGAAGCAAAAGGGAGTTCGCCGGCGACGCCCTCTGCGAAAACAGGGCCGGGCGGCGAGCCCTCGGGGGCGTTGGTGCGGGCGAGTCTCGATGCGGCACGTGCGGCTGCCAGCAACGTTACATTCGCCTCCGACCCAAGTGGGGCGGAGATTTACATCGATGGAAAATTCGTGGGGCAGACGCCGTCCACTATTTCCATGCAGCCTGGATCACACGTCGTAGTACTAAGAGCCTCGGGCAGAAAAAACTGGCAGCGCGACTTGGACGTGCTAAAGGACAGCCAGGTGGCTTTCCATCCGGTGCTGGAACTGCAGCCCTGATCGAACCGACAGGCTAATCCGGATGGGTGATGTCCACCTGGGAGCGTCCTTCTTTTCGCCCGGCAAATGAAAGAGCTCGTTGCAGATAGGTTTCAAGTTCCGACACTCGCAGAATCTTGAGTGCCAAAGTCAGCACGACAATTCCGACAGTGCTGGCGATCACGAGCAGCAGAAGAGATCCGAGCGACCCTTGCCAGGCCATGCGAGTTTCCAGCCACGAAGCGAGTTGATGGCAAGCAAGGCCGGCGACGACCGACGCCACTGTCACCTTACAGAAGAACATCACTAGGCCCGCTTCCCCGTGGTTTTTCGTCCTCCGGTTCAACAGAACGAAGAGAACAATCGTGTAGGCGACGATGCCGAGCGAACTTGCGAGCGCCAGCCCAACGTGCTGCGAACGGCGCACGAGCCACCAGTATAGCGGCAGGTTCAACGCGGTCATTACGGTTCCGACAACGGCCGGCGTGATCGTGTCGCGAGTGGCGTAAAAGCCGCGCGCCAAGTTGTACTGCGCGCCCCAGGCGAACATGCCAATCGAGAAGAAAGCAAGCGTCACCGCGGTTGCCTGCATATCCGGCGCGCGCAGGCGGGTATGCGAGAAAACCAAATGGACAAGCGGAAGACTCTGAGCGATCGTCAACGCGGAGATCGGCACCAGCAGGAAAACGATTCCTTTAAAGATTGAATTCAAGATGCGGTTTAATTCCTCGAATTTTTTCTCCGAATACAATTGCGCGAGAATGGGGAACGAAGCGACGCCGACTCCCTGGCCCACGATGCCGAGCGGAACGCGCATCAAAGTCTTGCCGTAACTCAGCCACGTGATCGATGCAGGTTGAAGATACGAACCGAACCAACGAATGATCCAGTCGTCTGTGAAGGAAAGCGAAACCGCCAGCATGATGGGCACAGACAGCTTCAAAAAAAGCCAGAAACCAGGGTGACGGACGTCGAAATTGGGAGAGAACTTGGCTCCCGCGCGGTAAGCGCCATAGATCTGAAGCAGGAAATTTCCGGCAATCGCGCCACCCAGAACTCCGACCGCGAATCCCGTCATGCCGATTCGCGAGGAAAGCAAGACGCCACCCGCGATGATTCCGATGTTGTAGACAAGCGGGGCGAGCGAGGGTATGACGAACTGCCCTTTGGCATATTGGACCGCGCTGAGGATGCTGCCTTGATAGAAGCAGATTTGGGCGGGCAACATCAGTCGCGTGAGAAAAACCACACGCTCGCGCTCTGCGGGACTAAATCCGGGAGCGATCACGAGGACAAGTTTGTGGGCGAAGATTTCACCCACTACCACGAGCGCGACCAGCACGAAGCCCATCACGGTGACGACGGTCGAAAAGACGTGCCAACCCTCGTCTTCACTTTTCTCCGCGACGTACTTGGCGAAGACCGGGATGAACGTGACGCTCAGTGAACCGCCCGCGATGAGGTAATTTAGAAAATCCGGCAATGTGAACGCAGCGTAGTACGCGTCTGTGACGGCGTTCGAGCCCATCTGGTGCGCGACGGTCCACTCACGAAAAAAACCGAGAATGCGGCTGAGGAGAACGCTTGCCATCACGATTCCGGTGGCCGCAGCGATGCGTCGATGAATGGTTCCGGTCGTCACAACCGACATGGTAAATGGTTTGGTGTTGCGGAACTAGGGGCTTAGCAGGGAGAATTTCCGCCGACACGCTAGGAATCCATGACTATTCAGGAACCGCGTGGCGCTCGAGCTTCTTGCGGCTTCGCTCGGGCACCACTTCCGCTTTGCGTGCTGGGGTTCCAGCAGGGGCTGCACGTAAGTATTGTGCGGGCCATGGAACAGGAAAGCCCTCTTCGTGCGCCACGTGAAGCGGCCAGTAAGGTTGACGCAGAAATTCACGAGCCATAAAAACGACATCCGCACGGCCTTCTCGAAGAATCGCCTGGGCCTGATCGGCCGACGTGATCATTCCGAGGGCGCCGGTGAGAATGCCGGTCTGGCGCCGAATTTCTTCGGCAAACGGCACCTGGTAGTTGGGGGCGACGGGAATTTTGGCGGCCGGGGAAACCCCACCGGATGAGCAATCGATCAAATCCACGCCCAGCGGTCCGAGTTGCCCGGCGAGTTCGATGGATTGATCCAAGTCCCAACCACCTTCGATCCAATCCGTCGCGGAAATCCGGATGAATAACGGCATGCCTTGCGGGATGACGCCACGAATCGCGGTCACCACCTCGCGTACGATCCGCGTGCGATTCTCGAGCGAGCCACCGTAGGCATCCGTCCGCTGGTTCGAGAGTGGAGACAGAAACTCGTGTAGTAGGTAGCCGTGTGCGGAGTGAATTTCGATTACGTCGAATCCTGCGTCACAAGCACGGCGCGCCGCGTCGGCAAACGCCTGAACGGTAGCGCGGATTCCCTTCTCATCGAGCGCATCGGGGTTCGGATAGTCGTCCGCAAAGCGAATTGCGCTCGGCGCGACCGGCTTCCACCCTCCCTTGGATTCCGGAATCTCCTTGCCGCCTTCCCATGGCCGCGCGGTGCTGCCTTTCCTGCCAGCGTGTGCAAGCTGAATTCCAGCAACTGCTCCCTGGCTGTGGATGAATGCCGTGATTCGCGCAAGCATTTCGATCTGCTCGTCCTTCCAAAGGCCGAGATCCTGGGGGCTGATGCGTCCCTCGGCGAGAACGGCAGTCGCTTCGGTGAAAACCAAAGCGGCGCCGCCTACAGCGCGGCTTCCCAGGTGTACCAAGTGCCAATCGGTGGCGAAGCCGTCCGTGCTCGAGTACTGGCACATCGGCGATACGATTATCCGGTTGCGAAGCAGGACGTCACGAATCTGCAGACTGTCGAACAACACTGGCAACTCCCTTCAGCGCACGTTTTTTATTTCTCGAAGCTATACTGAAACCGGCGAGCAAACTTCCAAGGGGTCACAGGATGATGCAATCGATCCCTGAGCAGACACCATCCGGTTTCTCAATCGTCGCGGCGATGGACCCTTACATGCCGATGATCGGCCACCGGACCAAGCAGTCGAAGAATGTGTTCGCCGGCCCTGGGATCGAACCTGTAAGTCAGCACAGCGTCCGCAGCGCGGTCGTCTCCAGCAAGTTCGAGTGCCGGGTTATCGATCACTAGGTCGCCATTGTTCTTGATTCGAAGCTCAGTTCCCACTTGCAACGAAACTTTCGTTTCATCTGAATTGGATGCCATGAGCGCCTCCCGACTGAATGCAATGTACCAAAGAAAAGTCCATGCGCAACTATTCGATGTGCGTAGCGCTGGAAAAGCGTCGGATATTATTCTGGTTTCTTTTTGGTGGGGGCGGGGTGCTCGTGCCCACCTGTCCAGGCGGGCGGGTCACTCGCCGGGAACGATTCGCGCGACGCCTCGTCAACTTCCTCGTCGAGATTCTCGGGCTTCGGACCAGGCGGAGGATCCGGCTTCTGAGACTTTTGGGTCTCAGATCGTCGAGACGGATGTGAATGAGAGGCCATAAGCCACTTTTCCTACTCCACCAAAACCTAGAACTTGAACACGATGCCGGCGTATGCTTTCGGATTGAACTGATTGTCGTTGTAATACTGCGTGCCTACCATATCAGCACCGACGCGCAGCGCAAGCCTGCGGAAAGGCGTGCTGAAATCGGCTCCGCCGCCGGCCTCGTAGCCAAATGCTTCCTGCTTTCCGAATGGCGTCTGCGGAGTCAAATGGGAATAGCCAACCAGGGCGTGCGCAAATAATTCAATTCCCTTCGGCGCTTGCCAACGGACTCTGGGGCCGCCGCCACCAAACAGGAACCACGAACTCTGGTTGCTCGGCGAGTCGTGAGTCGCCATCATCTCGCCCTCGAGTCCAAACCAGGAATTGAAGTAGTACACCAGCGAGTAATTGAAGCCGTTCTGGTTTCGGCTGATGCCGTGCGGGCCACTGAAATGAAAGAACGTGTAACCGATATACGCCTGCCAACTGTAATTCGTAAAGACGCCCTGAACATATTGCGGATCGGGCGCAAGATTTGGCGCAGAACCGCTTGAGAAAGGATTCGCAGCGGGCGCTACGGAACCGGTGGCGGCAGGTGTCGGCGAAAGTGAATATAATGTCGAGGTAGACGATGACGTGGAAGGTGCCGATATGTTGCCCGACGAAGACATCGAAAACGGAGCAGCTAACAGCAGAGGATTTACGGAGTTATTTTGTGCACTGGAAGTGCCGGTGAGCAAAAACACTACTCCCAAGAGAAAAAGAACATGTCGCATCGCCCATTCCCCCAGATAACCAATGCCTCGTCCTACATCCATAATTTGACATGAGAATGGCCCGGCGTGTCTACCCAAATTCTTTTGTTCTGGCGAGCTGGGTCGCGGGCGCTTCGCGCGCAATTAAGAGGCCAGTATCCAGAGGCGTGGGGAAGATATGGATTCGTGACTTCATTCAATCCGCTGACGGGTTGGTACGATAGCGACGTAGTTGGAATCAACACTGGGATTGTGGCGTTGATGGCGGAAAATCAGCGGACGAGTTTCGTCTGGCAGACATTTATGAAAAACCCTGAAGTTCGGAATGCGATGTCCCTCGCCGGATTTCAAGACACCTAACGAACCTCAATCAAAAGAAGCGATTGTGGCGGCAGAGTAAGCGTGATGCTTCCGTTCGTCAGATGTTCCTGCCGCTCGGCTGGGAGCTGGGCAGCTCGCTGCATTGCGTGGAACTGCTCGAGTGTGGGAGTGGCAGGCTGGCCCATGGTTCGATAGGCTGGTAGCGGGGACCCGTGGTCACTGTCGAGCTGATGAATCAGAACGCGGCGCCGGCCGCCAAGGCCCGCGAAGTCCAGCGTCACTGTTTTGTCGTGGCCAGCGTCTTCCGGAAGGAAGAGGTTCCATACGGCGATCGCGAGTGAGCCGTCGGGGCGTTCGGTCGCGAGCGCCGAGTCGGATGTCAAGTCAAGCCGGCGGTTTCCCAAGAGATGCAGCAGCGCGAAAGCATTGAACACGGGTTTTGGCACGTCTCCTTCCGCCATCAAACCAAATCCGCCATAGAACGGCTTTTTCACCACGCCCTGCTCTTCGAACACATCTGAAAATGTCCAATAGCTGAACGAATCGGCGAGACCGTCGCATTGACGAATGGTATCGGCTAGCCAGGGTGCCATGAAGGATGAATCTGTGAGCGTCGTGTTATTCGTGAAGGTCGCGTTGTACTCGCTCCAGATGATCGGAAGCGCAGGTAGCGGCGAAGACTTTACTTCGTCAAAGACCTTCCGGGCCGCGAGGCAGACCATTTTTGTACGCGGGATATTCTCGTCGGTGCCAAATACATCGTGGGGCTTGTCGTCCCCGTAGACGTGCGTCGAAACGAAATCAACGGGCACATTCTTGTCTGCGCAATGGCGAATGAACCGGTCGACCCACGCGGCTTGGGCCGTTGCCGGCCCGCCAACCCGCAGCCGTACGCTCACGTTCTTAATTGCCCGCGCCGTCTTGTCGTAGAGGTCGTAGTAGGTCGCTTCTTTCGGATCGCCCGTCCAGAAATCGAGATTGGGCTCGTTCCATACTTCGAAATACCATTGCGAAACCTCATCGATACCGTAGCGATCGACGAGATGTTTTACGAAGGCTGTAATTAACGCGGCCCAGCGATCGTAATTTTTCGGCGGCGCGACATTCGGTTTGTACCAGAACGCGTGGGGGCTGTCCGATGCCGCCAACTTCCTGGGCATAAAGCTCAGCTCGACGAATGGACGGACATGGTTCTGCAACAGACCGTCATAGATCTGGTCGACGTAAGAAAAATTATAAATCGGATTTCCAGCGGCGTCCTCATCGTATACGCCAACTTCATCGTGGAAAATGGCATGGAAACGGACGTATTGAAAATCGGTGGCGGCCTTTACTTCTCGCAGATCGGTTCGATAACTTTCGCGGAGAGACAGAATCGCCCGCCCGGAGCCAAACATGTGTTCCCACGAGTGGGGAAAAGGATGCGACTGGGCATGAGCGTCAATCTTGATCACCTCGGGAGCCGCAACGTTCTGGGCGCGGGCAGGCGGTGGGTGCCCGTACAACACGAGCGAACCGACTATCGCTAGGATGAGAGATGCCGATTTCATCTGAGGGACCTCGCGAAAGAACTGCAAAGCGCGGGAGGGGGTGGAAAGTATCTCCCGCGCTTTGCGTGGTTCAACTGGAGTTAAAACACGAATCGGCCTTCCAATGCAATGGTTCGGCCAGCGAGTCCATTGGTCGCAAATCCGAAATTGGGGTTGGCGGCTCCCATGCCAGGAGGGTTATCGAAAAAGCTGACCGTGGTCGCTTGACTTGAAAATGTGAAGGGCGCGAGATTCAGCTTGTTGAACGCATTAAAGATATTCATGCGGAGTTGAATCTGCGAATTCTCGCCGATAAACTTCGCCGCGGGCAGGCCAAAGTTTTTCACGAAGCTAAAATCGAACTGGCTGAACCGGGGGCCGCGGAAACTGTTCCGGCCAATACCCGGAAAGCTTGGGATCGGATCATCGACAGTAAAATAACTCGTCGATCCATTCGGGAAATTGCCGGAATTGGAAGGCAAGAAAGCGTCCGTGCTGTGATTGTTAAGGGCACCGCCGGTATAAGCGGTAGGCCTAACGGGACAAAGGAACTGCGCACCGAGCGTGAAACAGTTGTTTGAGGCGACAGGAGTCCACGGGAATCCCGAGTGGAACTGGAAGTCGCCGTCAATCTGCCAGCCACCGACTACCTTGCCGATGAAGTCGTGGCGATCACGATAAATGGGAAGATCCCACAGCCCCAGAATGCGGAAGTTGTGAGTCACGTCGTAATCCGACGGTCCACGTTCAGTTCTCAGATCGATTGGATATGTCGGGTTCGTGTTAAAGCCCGGACCCTCTGCTGAGACTTGATCGATTGACTTACTGTAAGTGTAGAACATGTCGACCGAGACGCCGTTGCGGAAATTGCGCCGGACTTCCGTGTTGAGAGCGTTGAAATTCGCGTTCGTGTCTGGCGTGAACTGCAGGACGGCAGCAAGCTGTGGTGAAGGCTGCGGGTAGAAATAATTCAGATTATTGATCCCCAGCAGCCCGTGACTGCTGCTGCCTTGATAGCCCACTATTGCGACCCAATTCTTCGGAAGTGAATATTGAACCTGAAGCGAATAGAGGTAAATGTAGGGATTTGGAAAATGCATTGGATTCGCGTACGCAGTAGGCGCCCCTTGGCCGGCGAGGATATTCGGCAGGTTGTTTGCAGGGTTAATTCCGGTAGCCAAGGCAGGGTTTGCGGGAAAACTCAACGGAGACCTCGGATCCATTCCCAGCACGTATAGGATCTGCGAATCAACCGCTTGTCCCGGCCCGCCGCAGCAGAGTCCGTAGTTTGCAGCGAGCGGCGGGTTGTTGCGAGTGTTGTCGAACGACACGTTATCAAACCGGTCGAAAGCGATGCCGAAGCCGCCGCGGACGACCGCTCTGTCATGGAGCCGAGTGGGGCTCCAGGCGAAGCCAAGTCTGGGTCCAAAGTTGTGAGGATCGGAGTTGTACATTTTGTGAGGATTGAAGGCGACAGTATCGGCCAGTCCCGTTATGGCATCAGGACCTGGGCGAACATTCCAGAGCTGGCCATCTGCGTCGGTCGGTGGAGCAAAGTAGTCCCAGCGGAGGCCGAGGTTGAAGGTGAGGTTGGGGCGAAACTTCCAGTCGTCCTGCACAAAAAGCGCATAGTCGGAAGTCCGGTAGCCGTGGGCCACGGTTTCTGGGCCGCCCGTGATTGGATTCACATTGATGGCCTGAAAAATCGCCGTACCGACGGCAAAGTTCCACGGCTGCTGGAAAACGATATCGGGACGGGCGCCGCCAGAGAGGTTGTCATTGTCTTGCAGCCGGTCAAACTCAAAACCAATGCGGAACGTGTGCTGGTTGTGCGTCTTGGACAAGATGTCTCGGAAGGCAAATGTGTTTTCTGCGTAGATACCTGGAGAAGTGTCACCTTGCGCCGCTCCGAAGACAATGCGCTGGCCGTTGGGAAGTGCGCTTTGTATCTCGGTCCGAGGAATGGCCCAATTAATCTGCGGATTAGCCGTGACATCGTTGTACGACCATCGGGTGAAATTAAACCGCGCTTCGTTCACGGTCGTGGACGAAATATTGAATACCCACCCGAGGAAGCCAGATGGCGTAAACCGATTCGAATTGTAATCGGCCATCGGACGTCCCTGCGCACTGGCGTCCGCCGCGAGCTGATGGTATTGAGTAAAGAACGTATTCACCGAAAACAAATTGCGGCCCATCGTGTAGTCAACCCGCGCATTGTATTGATTGCCGCTCGTGTTGGTGGGGAGAAAGATCTGTGCAAATTCAAACTCGGGCGTCTGAGTGAGTCCTCCACCGCTTTGGACCATATTATTGGGCAGGTACGTGCCGTAGACTCCCGTCGGAGATCCGATATTGACTGCCGTTGTGCCGATGGGCTGGCATGCTCCGGCACCGCCAGGAAAACCGGCGCAAGGGTCTGGCAACGTGATCACTTGCTTGACCCGCGGGGCAATGCCAGGATCCGTAAGCGTGGTGGCCACAGGAGTATTTGGACTAAAACCTGCCAACAGAGCATCAAACTCAGGGGTGTCAACCCACTGGTTCTGAAAAGTCGAGTTGTTATTTCGCAGTCCTTCATAGTTAAAGAAGAAGAACAGCTTATTCTTAATGATGGCGCCTCCGAGATTGCCGCCAAACTGGCGGTATGCCTGGTCGTCCCGCACCGTAGGAGCATCCGCCCCATTGAACTTGTTGAAGGCATTGAGGCCGGGAGTCTGATACTGAAAGAAGCCCGCGCCGTGCAAATCATTTGAGCCGGATTTGGTGACGACCTTTATGTGGGCTCCGGAGTTGCGTCCGTCCGTGGCATCGTAGTCGTTCGCAAGTACCGTGATTTCCTTCACAGATTCGACGCTGGGAGTGACGACAGCCGCACCGCCCCACTGAAGGCTGTTCACGCTGACCCCGTCTATCCTGTAGTCGTTGGACGTAATGCGCTGTCCATTAGCACTGATGGGCAGTTGGTTTTCTGTTTGATAGATCGCCGTATTTGATCCTCCCGGTCCGGCTGAGCCATTTTGTGCGCCGTTCGGAAAACCAAGCGATAGGCCTGCGGCCGTTCGGCTCATGTCGGCGAAGACGCCTGGCGAAAACCGAATCAGTTCGTACGGGTCTCGGCTGAATACGGGCAGGCGCTCGACTTCTTGCTGTCCCAATGTCCCCGAAATGTTGGCGTCTTCGGTTTGCAATGAAGGAAGAGTGGAGGCATTCACGATGACGTTCTGATTCACGGTGCCGACATCAAGCGTGACGTCGAGTCCACGTGGCGTTTCCCCCTGCAGAGTGACGTCTTTCGTAATCTTCGTCTGGAATCCTTTGGCGGTGACCGTCACGGTGTAAGTTCCCGGCGCGACCGCGCTAAACCGGTAGAAACCTTCTGAACTTGTCGTAGCGTCTTTCGAGACGCCCGTTGCCTGGTCCATTAACGTGACGGAGGCGCCTGCGATGGTACCGCCCTTGGCGTCCTCTACGGTTCCTTGGACGCTTGCTTGGAATTGCGCGCGCGCCACGGTCGAAAACAGAACCACCAGCAGAAGCGGAAGAGCAGCCCTCAGCAACTGATTCCTAAACGTCATCACTAATCCTCCTAAATGGGGAACACGCTGGCAGAGCACGCCAAAACCTCGAGATACTTCGTTGAATTTCATATTCTGTTGGTTGGGACCGCTTCCAACCGCTGGCTTTTCGCAGGTAGTCTTGTCACCGTGACTGAGGTGTTCGCATCTTCGACGTGAAAATTGAGCGCGTGCCCGCAGCAACAGTGCAAAGTGTCCCCCCGACAATCGTGCAGATCACGCAACTAAATCGTTTTACTCAATAGTTTTATGAGCAAATAGCATCGCCCGGAGCCGCTTGTCAAGAGCTTTCTGGTCGCGACACCTTTTCTTGCTACGAACACCGTGCTTGTGCCAGACTGTGCGCCGATGCCGCGTAAGAAGGCCAGCACCGCGCGCACTTCCCTTCCGGCCGAGCGTACCCAAGAGCCGACGACCCTGAAGACGCTCGCCGGCTATCTCAACCTTTCTCCTGCGACGGTATCGCTGGTACTCAATGGTTCGCCCGGCGCGGCTTCAATTCCAATCTCCACGAGGGACCGCGTCACCGCGGCCGCTCGCAAACTCAATTACCGTCCGAATTTCCTTGCACGCTCACTTCGAAAGCAACGCAGCCTCACGATCGGAGTTGTAGTGCCGGAGATCAGCGAAGGCTACGAAGCTCTGGTCCTGAGCGGTATTGAGGATCACCTGCTGCAGGAAGGCTATTTTTACGTGGTAGTGAGCCACCGTCACAGGCCTGATCTACTGGACCAATATCCACGGCTGCTGCTCGGGAGGTCGGTCGAGGGACTCATCGCGGTGGATACGCCGTGTCTCCACGAGCTGCCAATCCCGGCCGTGGCGATCTCCGGTCATCAAAATGTTGCCGGAATAACGAAGATCGTGCTGAATCATCGGCGGGCAGCCTGCCTGGCGCTGCAACACCTGACGGAGCATGGCCACCAACGCATCGCGTTCATAAAAGGACAAGAATTCAGCTCTGACACGGAGGTGCGCTGGAACGCGATCGGCGAGGCGGCACGCGGGTTTGGCCTTTCCGTCGATCGAGAGCTGATGGTGCAACTGCGGGGCGACACTCCTTCTCCGGAGCTCGGTTATCACGTCACCCAGGAGTTGCTGAAGCGCGGCAAGGTTTTTACCGCGCTTTTTGCCTTTAACGACATCTCGGCAATCGGAGCGATCCGCGCCCTGCACGAAGCCGGACGGCGCGTGCCCGAGGACGTTTCCGTAGTGGGCTTTGACGACATCCAGAGTGCCGCATATCAGAATCCGCCGCTTACGACGATTCGCCAGCCGCTCCGAAAGATGGGCGAAATCGCCGCGGAAACGCTGTTAAGGCGTATCGCAAATCCCAGCGACAAATCGTACCCGAAGGTCATTGCCGTCGAATCCGAATTGGTGGTTCGCGGATCATCTTCAGACGCCCCAACGCAGGATTCTTGACGTCTCCCGCAGACGCGCAGATGAATGCTCCCGCAAAGAACTCGCTTTCTACTTCGCTCATCGATTCGCATTCCGGAGTCTTGCATTTCGGATTTATCGTAACGGGCATTGCCACGACGTTGCTGGGTCCGATACTGCCTGAACTTTCGTCGCGTTCGTCGCTGTCGGACGCGCGCGCGGGATTGTTTTTTGTGGCGCAATTTCTTGGCTCGATGAGCGGCGTCGCGATATCGAGCTTCCTGCTTCCGCGGAGGGGCTTCCGCTTTACTGTCGCTACCGGTTTCGCACTTACAGGAGCGGGAATCGCCGCGCTCGCCGTGGACTCTTGGACAATCGGACTGCTGGCAACAGCAATCTACGGATGCGGTTTGGGGCTGACGATCACTGGCTCGAACCTGTTCGTGGCTGAAGCCTTTCCCGCGCGGAGGGCGGCTGCGTTGAGCCTGCTTAATTTCGCATGGGGAGTTGGCGCCATTCTTTGTCCGCTGCTCGCCATGATCGCTCTTCGTAGCAATCGACTGGACACATTTCTGGGAGGCATAGCTGTCTGCAATGCTCTGTCAGCAGTGGCGGTTGCGGTGCTCTTGAATGATCCGATTCCGGCGAAAACGAGCAAGAAAGATCCTGCCGAACGAACGGAAAATCGCGCTTGGAAAGGAGGCTTTCTGCTCGCGCTCGGCCTCCTCTTCTTCCTTTACGTAGGCACGGAAAACGCCGCCGCCGGATGGGTCGCGTCGTATGCCAAACGCCTGAACCCTACTACGGGAGTGGACTGGATAACCACCCCGTCATACTTCTGGGCAGCCCTGCTATTGGGACGAGCGGTCGCGCCCGCCCTGCTGCGCATTCTGCCGGAAAAATCGTTCGCTGTTGGCAGTCTGATGATTTCCTTCGTGGGTGCGTGCGTATTGGTTTGGGCACCATCGTCCCTCACCGTCAAACTCAGTGTATTGCTGGTGGGTGTCGGATTAGCTGTGATCTACCCGATCCTCGTTGCGTGGCTCTCCGAATCTTTGGGCTCGGCAGCTAGGCGAATCGGAAGCGTATTGTTTGCGCTCGCTGGTCTTGGGGGTGCGACGCTTCCGTGGATTGTAGGTCTCGCATCCGCTTACTGGAGAACACTACGTGCGGGGCTCGTGGTTCCGTTGGTTGCTATTCTCGTGATGATTTTTGTGACATGGGCGATCGCACCCAAGCCCTTCCGCGTGCAGCGAGACCTGGAATGAGGACCTGATACATAGGTGACAGAACGTACCGGACACATGGGTTACACTTTTTTCCTTTTTTTTGAAGGAGGAAGTGATGCCTTGGAAGGAGTGTTCGGTGATGGACGAACGTCTGCAGTTTGTGGCTCGCCGGCTAGCCGGCGAGCCAATGGCCGAGTTCTGCAGGGAGTTCGGGATTTCTCGCAAGACTGGCTACAAGATTTTCGACCGCTATCAGGAATGCGGCGTTCAGGGGCTCACCGACAGAAGTCGCCGGCCCTATCGCTATGCTCATCAACTTCCCTTTCAGGTGGAGAACTTTATCCTGAACGTGAAGCATGAGCACACCAGCTGGGGCGCCCGAGTGCTGGAACCGCTCGAGAACCCGTTCGGCCCGAAGTTGTTACCGATGTAGCCGGTACGTTCTGTTACCCATGTGTCCGGGTTGGACCAATGAGGAATGGCGCGCCCGGAGGGATTCGAACCCCCGACCCTCTGCTTAGAAGGCAGACGCTCTTTCCAACTGAGCTACGGGCGCGAGATAGCTCTGATTCTAAAGGATATTGGCGCCTTGTTGAAAGAGACGAATTGGATGTGACATTCAGTGTGATGTAAGAAACTCAGCGGACCCAGAAGAGGTGCAATCCCCATGGCCAAGACGTTCAAACGCGGTGACCACGTTGAATGGAACTCAGAAGCCGGCAGAGTCAGAGGCGTGATTTTCAAGAAGGTTGTTTCAGACGTACGAGTCAAGGGCTATGTGCACCATGCATCGAAAGAAGAACCTCAATACCTCATCAAGAGTGACAAAACTGGCCACGCAGCTATTCATAAGGGCAAGGCACTAAGGCTAGTGAAGACTCGGACATGAAAGTGGCCGACCAAAATCGGTAAGAGAAGGGACTTCACGTGATAACGGATGCATTCCGGGCGCGGCTGCACTTTTGTTCGACGCTACTCGGTGGTCATGCTAAGCGGGGTGGTGACGAGAACGGGTGGTCGAAGAAAGGTGACAAACAGATTGACGGCGAACAACGTAACCGCCGCCAGTTCGATCAGCGCAGAAACAGGCAGAACGCTCCATGCCCAGGCTGCATAATTCTGATAGGCGAGGATTTCAGACGTGACGCGGAGCGTGCAGCCAGTCATCAACAGCACCAGCATCACTAGCACCAGCCTCGGACTCCACAACACACGCATCCCACAAAACGACGGCAGAATTCTCTGCCCGACGCAAAAAACCATCGCCGCGATAAATCCAACAGTGAGCGCGTGTCGCGATGCTCCCCAGATTCCTGGTGCCTCCCCAGCGTGCGACGCCCATACGCCGAGTGTCGCGGCTATCAGTAGCCACCCATAGGCAATCCTGATGAATATGGGAAAACTTCGGTGAACATTGATCGTCTTCGCCGACTTCGCTGCAGGCTCGAAGAAGCGGATTGCAACGATTGCCGTTGCTGCTCCTGCCAGCAAGAGAACGCTAGCAGCCACAAAGCGTTCGAAGAATCCGACCACTACACCTGCCATGTTCAAGCCAGCGGCTACCAGGAGCAAAGAACCTCGTAGGGGTCGCAGCCCCATGAAGACCGGGAGCCAACGCGAGCTGAACCCCCACACCATGGGAACGAGAAAGCCCCAAGCGGAAACAATCAAATAACGCTGGTCGAATTCGTGCGGGAACGCCGGTGAACTCTCATAGAGTGCCAGTTGAAAGGAGGCTCCGAGATTGAGTGCCAGCGAAGCTAGCAAACCTAGAGTTGCCGCAATTACAACTAAGATCCAAGGTTCCCAAGGCTTCGGCACGCCGTTTGACGGCCGGTGACTCGCAACGGCCTGAAAGAAAATCAAGAACGCGAGTACTTCAAGTACCGCTGACATTGGCATCACAATGCGCAAGTGCCAGGGATAAATATCCGAAAGCCACCGGGTGGTCACTCCGACGACCCAAAGTGCCCAACATAGCCACCCTTCCCAGAGCGCGAACGCCTTCAGCTTGCGCAATTTCGGGATTGAATAGAAGCCAATCCCAAGAATAAAAGTACCCACCCAGCCGAACAATTGCGCATGGCCATGTGCCTGAATCCAAGCAGGAGCGATGGATTCTGCCGCCTCCCGATTACTGATTTTGATGAGATTCCACACACCGAGAAATGTTCCCGGGAGCAGCATGAAGACCAGTCCCGTGACAATGTAAGTCGTTAGCATGCGCGAAAGCGATTGTTCACGCGCGATTGCACGCTCCATGATTGATTTTGTCTTGTCGTCCACCCATACTGGTCTTTGGCTGGCAAGCGGAGACGCATCGGACATCGCACTCTCCATTTCCAAAAGGTTCCGGCAGCGGTTCCTCGACAAAGGCCGACCTACCCGGCAGCTTTGAATGCGGCGCTTTTCGATGCAATCGAGGCGGGCATCGCGTTCCAGTCCTTTACAAATGACTCGGCAGCTTCGCGCTGTAGATCAGTGCGAGTTTGTCGTAGTCGATGCCAGCTTTAGCAAACTTTGCAATCATCTCCTCGGCGTCGCCTCCGTCAGCCGCCATGAGCTCACCCACTGAGCCGTGGTCCGCGAAAGCAAGCATTGGATCGCTCAGTAGCCTGCAAATTCCTCAGAGTGAATGTCGCCGGGTTTGATTCCTGCTTTGCTTAACATTTCGTGCAATCCGTTCACCATGGAGGGCGGGCCGGCAATGTAATAGATGGGCGACGCAGCGCCCTTCAAATGCCTTCCGAGCATTTCTTGATTGATCAACCCGGTTTCACCATTCCAAGGTTGATGCGATTTATCCATTTCCGTCATGGTGGCGATCAACTTGTACTTTGGATTGTCTTTTTTCAGGCTCTGAAGGTCCGCGAGAAATGCTGCATCTTCCGGCCGCCTGTTGGAATAGAAGAGAAAAACACGCTGGGGCAACTTCTCCTTCGCGGCCCAATGGACAATGCTTCGAAACGGAGTGATGCCAATCCCGCCTGCGAGAAATACCGCCGCACGCGTCAAATCATTCTGGAGAATCAAATCTCCGGATGGCCCTTCGATCTTCACAGCGGTCCCAAACGGCATCGTCCTCAACACGCGTTTGAACGCCGTATCGCGCATCCGCGTGGCCACCATCAAGGTTTCATCGTGAGGGGCGCTGGCGATCGAAAAACTGCGCACATTTCCTTCGGAATCCGTCTCCGAAGGATCAAGCAAAGTCATATCGAGATACTGGCCGGCCTTGAATGTCCATCCTGATGGCTTTTCGAAACGGAAGGCCATGGTGCCTTCCGCAACTGCCTTACGATCTTTCAGTTTGCAGATGAAGCCTTGTGACGCTGCAGCAGTGCTCATAATTGTTTCCTTCCGATGTGTGCCTCGATCAATTCCTGTTTTCGTTTCCTTCGGGGAACCGCCGCACCTCGTGAATCAGATCCCAGCCTCCTGGCTGAAATACTGGTAATCTTCCCGCCAACCGCCTTGGCCTTGGCCAATGGTTTTGTAATTCTCGATGAACTCGATTGCGCGGATGTACTTCACCATCGTGAATCCTAGCTGAGTTTCAACGCGAAGCCGGAGCGGCGCTCCGTGCAGAATCGGCAGCGGCTGGCCATTCATTTCGTAGGCAAGAATCGTCTGTGGATCTTCCGCCGACTCCAAGCGAATCGTGCCGTAGAAGTACCCCGGCCCTTGGGCGTGTGGCTCCGATGTGGATTTATTGTCGAACGCATAGAAAACGATATAGCGGGCGGCGGGAAGCGGATGGCAAAGTCCAACGATGTGATGCAGAGATACACCGCCCCATTCCGCAACGCCTGACCAGCCCTGGATGCAACAGTGCTTGGTAATTTGAGTTTGTTTCGGCATTGCGCGGAGATCCGCCAACGTTAGATGCAACTGCCTTTCGACCAATCCGCCGATCTCCAGGCTATAGTTCGCAAAGTTTTCGCGTGCCATCGCCAGAAAACTTTCCTCTTTCGGCGGCCGACCATTGACCCAGAAGTATGGCGAGATGTCCGCCTGTGAATAGTGCTGTGCGGACATTTCATGACCGAAAAGGAGTGTGCGCACCGGATCCGTGATCGACTGAGTGGCTTTCTGGACAAACCGCGGGCGGCGACGCGAACACACGGTTGTCACGGTATGGATGACCACTATGCCGGCCAGCCCGGACAGCCAGACCACAAGAGCCAGCGTCAACTGCGGATCGTGCGTTTGTCCCAGAACAATCAGCGCCAACTCGCTCCGGAAACCATGCAGAGCCACGATCGTGACATGTCCGATGAAGAATACGATGAAGGTGCAAAGAGCCAAGAAATGCAGACTCCGTGCGCTTTGCCGTCCGTGGAAGATTTTGATGTACCACGGAAAACGAGCGGCGACGGCCGGGGACATCGCTACTCCCGTCGCAATGCTGAAGGGTGCAAGCAGGAATATCACTACCGCATAGCTCAACTGCTGTAGTGCGTTATATCCCCCCGGCGCTTCCACGACGTGGAAGCTCAAATAACTAAGCATTGCATGCCATGCGTCCGGGACAATCTGCCAGGAAGTCGGGATCAATCGTCGCCACTCCGGAGTGACGAAGAGCATCACCACGTATGTCAAACCTGTCAGCAGCCACGCGAAATCCGCGAGAAAGTGCCAGTGCCGTCCGAGACCTAGATTTTCGTGGCCTGGCAGCGCAATCGCGGATGGGAATGACGTTTCTTCGTCACTCGCCGTCCAGAGTCGGTCCTCAGATCGCTGCTTCTTCGTAAACTTGAGCCATTCGCTGCCCGGCGTGCAGTGATCGTTCCAGTAGAGTCTCGGATGCGCGCTCAAGATCTCAAGACCGCTCCGAATGAGAAGCGACAGAAGCAGAAAATTGAAGAAGTGCGCCGCCCGCAGCCACAATGGATAGTCAAGAGGCATTATTCAACACATTCTTAAACCTTGGTCTTTCGGTTCTTCCGTAAACTCTTTGGAAAACGAACTAGGGGGAATCGCCCGCCGCCGCGATTCCGGACAGGGTACGTGATGCGATGACCCTGCACGCGTGCAAAAGGAATGAGCGAATGAACCTGGGAACGTTTCATGCTCATAATGTCGTCAACGTGAATCCCGCGTACGGTCAACGCATCGGCGATGAGCGAACGGTGGCAACGCCACGGAACCGCTTCTGCGCACATAATCGCACTCCGCTTCTGCCCGGCCAATTTCATCAATCAGTGTAACCCTGCTTCGAAGTCGGAGGTCTGCATGTAGTCAGCAAAGCCACGAAATGAGGCATTGCGCCAGCCCATCTTTCGCGAATCGCGGCGCGCATGGCTCAAGCCCCCCAGTTTTCGCAAATGCACGTAGCCGATCCTCGCGGTCCGCAACTTTTTCGACAGGGTCGCCCGGCTGAACTGAGGGCGGTGCCTTAATCGGGCGATACTGCGTACGTCGATGACGCGATGTGCTCGCAGAAGATCGCGGAAGTCTTTCCATGTGCGGTTCGAATGCCCAATGGTCAAGATAGTGGGCATTTCTGGCGCTTTCATATCAATCCGGTTCTCCCGTCCGCATCGCTCATGAGCGGATCATCGTCAGCAGCATCTTGAATCTAGTGAGGGCCTTCAGCGAGTGGGGATGATTTGCGGGCATGAGAACCGCTTCTCCTGCCTTCGTCCGTAGTGGCTTGCCTGAAACCGCGATTTCCGCTTCGCCCTCCAGGAGATGTGCCAATGCGTCGAACGGAGCTGTATGCTCACTTAAGCCTTGGCCCTCGTCGAAAGCGAACAGCGTGACGGTCCCGGTCCCACGGTTGACTAGCGTCCGGCTGACAACGGCTCCTTCTTGGTAATTCACGAGGTCGATCAAGCGAACGACCTCCGCAATGGGCATTTCCCGCTTATTCTGTGCCTGCTGTGAACTCATCTTTGACCACCTCCACCGCCACCATTGTCTTGTGTTACCAACTCGCTTCCATCAGCACATGCCCCATTATCGGCAATGCAATTTCAGTTCTCCGCTGGCCCCACGTGCTTTTTCTTCGAGGCGCATCCAGTTTTTTGAAGCTCCTGGACTAGTTTTTGATCCACCAGGCCGGAGTAAGCCAGAGGCGGGCATTCATCTACTAGCTGGACCGGGCATCCCTCGTGGAGCATCTGTTGTGAGAGCCCGATCTGTTTGAGGGTCACCTCGTACCGCCTCCTGCAAGCGCTAGATGGGATCTCGATCGCGACAATTTCCAGAATGTCCATAAATGTTGTTCTCATTTCAGCGCAACTTCTCGTCGGGCTCGTACCGCTGTTTCCGGACCACGTTTCGCGGGCACGGGCAGGTATTTTCAGCTACTCAAGACTGAGCGATTGTCTCCTTACCTCTTTCCGTCAGCATGTAGAAGTCACCACCGCACGCATCCAGCATACCCGTACGGGTCAATTCATCGATGGCGTCGAGCACGCCCTCCCGTTCGGCTGGTTCGTTGCCTGCCGCCTCGAATAGCGCATGGAGGTCCAGCCGATCCTTTCCCATTTCTCTGAATAATCGAAGAACACGCAAAGATAGTAGCTTCACTGTGTACCTCGCTGGGTTTCCTTGACCAAGATCGGGTCCTTCTATCGTACCGCCCAAGAGCAGTGCTCGCGGCGAGCGCACCAACGACGGACAAGATGGTCCGGATCCGTCTGCGCGACCTCCCGCTATTTTCGTTTAGGGCGGGTAGTCTCCTTCGCGCGCGGCTTCGCCTCCACAATCTTTGTTTCCGGTGGCCACGAGAGCGTCAGCAGAAAGGCGCTGTCCTCGGAGGCCTCAACATCATGAGAAACGCACTGATCCAGGGCGAGCAAGTTCCCCGCAGGGAGATCCACCACCCGCTCGGGCAGGTGAAGCCGGATATGGCCGTTAAGCGCGTGCACCGAGATTCTGCCTGCCGCCGTGTGCTCATGCATGCGCGTATTCGCCTTCATAGCGATCAGCACAATGCGGAGATCCGGGTACTTTACAAGCGTCTTCGAACTTCGCCCCGTGGGGGACAGCCACGATTCATCCCGGTGCAGTTGGGCGAGTTCGCTTGCTAGGTTAAATTGGAGCACTGATCCGCTCAGCGTCCCATCAATAGACTCGTGTCCGACGGAGTGTGGCTGTGACTCTTTTCTCTGCGGTTGTGCCATAGTGGTTCACCTCTGTCTTCATCCTGATTAGCTGGCTCGATTGCGCGGGCCCCCAAAGCTTTAGACCGCCTCAGCACGGACAAACGATGGCCGGTGTCTTTTCCATAGCCTTGACCTAGGTGCTGCGGTACTTGCCCGACGTTGTCACGCACCAACATCTTAGACACTGGGAAAATGCGCTTCCGTGCAAAAAGGGACACATTTCAATGGTAGTTACAGAGTAGCAACCGCAGATGTGGATGGTAATACGGTGGCTTCCGCGACCAGTCCTGCCGTTTCTCCGCGAATGATTGTGACGGAATTCAAGTGGCTCCAAAGAGTGGTGAAACTCTGGTCACTCATGGTACCCCAGCGTATGTATGATCGGCGAACCAAAAAGAACGAGCACGCTCTGGGGTGCGACGAACAGGCTAGGCGATCGCGAGGAGACGCCGGGGAAGCATTCGAGCTTACGGTTTCCCCGTCGCGGTCTGAGTAGTCATTACCAGCTTTTGAGGTTCGTAACCGTTTGCAGGTAATTGATGAAGAATGTCCTGATAGACCGAATCCTGCATCACAGGCGACCGGCTAAGAATCCAAAACCAATGGCGCGGCGGCTCTCCAACGACTGCATATTCGTATTCGTCGCCCAGACCAATGATCCAGTGCTTGCCGTAAAAGGGCCAAAAGAAAGTTACCTTTAATTTTGCGTTTGTCGATGCGTCTAGAACCTTCGCCGTCGGATCGCTCGATCTTTCCAGCGCGGGTGATGCACGCGTTTACGACGCGAATTTTGCTATCTTCCGTAATGGAACATTCAGCAGTTACATCGCGATCGCATTTTCTCTCGAAACGATTGGGATAGCGTGCGATTTCAAACCACCGACCGGCACATCGACTCAAATCTACGTGCCGTACAGTTTCCAAAAGCGGCTCAGAGCCCGCCATCATCAACCTGCCACCCCGCCAATCAAGCCAGCTAGCACCGTTACATTGCGCATCCGCATAATCGATGGTCTCACACCGGCGTTCACTCCGTGAATCCAGAATGGAGTTGCCGCAGACCAATAGGTGTTCTGTCGATGCGTCCGCCAAAGCACATCAAACCGCTTCGGCACGCACCAACGTGCAGCTGCGCTGTTCGGCAGCGGCCACTCGGAGGGCTGTCTTTATGGCCGTGTCGGGATTGAGCGAGATCGAGTCAATGCCCTGCGTCACGAGCCACTCGGCAAATTCGGGAAAGTCCGAAGGCGCCTGCCCACAGATGCCGATAGACTTCTTTGCTTCCTGTGCGGAGCGGATCGCGTGGGCGATCATTCTACGCACGGCAGCGTTATTTTCGTCGAACAAGTGAGCTACGATTCCGGAGTCACGGTCGAGGCCAAGCGTAAGCTGCGTCAGGTCGTTCGAGCCAATGGAGTAACCGTCAAATATCGTCAAGAATTCATCGGCCAGAATGACATTGGCAGGAATTTCGCACATGGCATACACTTCCAATCCATTTTCGTGCTGCTGCAACCCATATTGGGCCATTTGCTGGATGACCTTTTTCCCTTCTTCCACCGTGCGGCAGAATGGGATCATCACTTTTAGATTCGTCAGCCCCATCTTGTTCCGGACGCGCGCAAGCGCCGCACATTCCAGCGCGAAACCCGGCGAATAATGCGGATCGTAATAACGGGATGCTCCCCGAAAACCAATCATAGGATTCTCTTCTTTGGGTTCGAATTCCGCGCCGCCGAGCAACCGCGCGTACTCATTGGTTTTGAAATCGCTCGTCCGAACAATTACCGGCTTGGGATAGAAGGCCGCGGCGATCATTGCCACACCTTCGCTCAGACGTCGAATAAAGAATTCCTGCGGGTCTTCTCCGGCTATCCGGTTCCGTATCTCGTTCACCGCCATTAAGTCCTTCAAGTTTGGGAAATGTGCGAGCGCCATTGGGTGGATTCCGATGTGATTTGTCACGATAAATTCGAGACGGGCAAGGCCGACCCCTTCATTCGGAATAGCGGCCAAATGAAAAGCCTGAGCCGGATCACCTACAATCAGCATCACTTTCGTGTGAGTCGCAGGAAGGGTGCTTGCTTCAACATGCTCGACTTCAAATGGCAAGCGCCCATCATAGACATGGCCTTCACTGCCTTCCGAGCAGCACACGGTCACGTTTCTGCCCGTAGACAGCACTTGCGTCGCGTTGCCCGTGCCGACGATGCAGGGAATCCCGAACTCGCGTGAGACAATGGCGGCGTGCGCCGTTCGTCCACCTTGATCGGTAACAATCGCAGCGACGCGCCGCATCACCGGTTCCCAGTCCGGATCTGTGTTTCGCGCGACGAGCACTTCTCCTGGCTGGACCTCTTGTAACTTGCTGACATCCGTGACGATATGAGCGCACCCGGCGCCGATCTTTTCCCCGACGGCTTGTCCAATGACAAGTGGCCCTCCCGGTCTAGACTGCAGATGATATATCTCTGCCGACGCCTGGATTCTTTTGGCTGAATGTACGGTTTCCGGGCGGGCTTGCACGATGAATAACTCACCGGTCAGACCGTCCTTGGCCCATTCGATGTCCATTGGCTGAGGATGCTTGGCGAGCTCCGAGTAGTGCTGCTCGACCAAGCAAGCCCACCGCGCAAGCTGCAGAACTTCCGAATCAGTTAGGCAGTAACGCGCACGATCTTGCGCGGGGGTCGCTTCGCTGCGAGTGGAGCGCGTGCCGGTTGCATACACGAGCCTGACTTCTTTTGAACCCAAACGTCGGCCAACAATTGATTCATATCCGTCACGCAAGGTGGGCTTGAATACCAGCCATTCGTCCGGTGTAACGACACCCTGGACAACAAGTTCTCCCAAACCGTAAGAGCCGGTGATCGTGACCACTTCGCGGAAGCCAGACTCGGTGTCGAGGGTAAAGATTACGCCGGAAGAGGCCAAGTCGGATCTCACCATGGGCATGAGGCCGACAGAAATAGCAACCTTGAGTTGAGGGAAGCCTTGGCGCGCTCGATAACTTATGGCGCGGTTTGTGAAGAGCGAAGCAAAGCATTGATGTACGGCGCGGAGCAGGGCACCTTCGCCGCGCACGTTAAGAAATGTCTCGGCGGCGCCGGCAAACGAAGCTTCAGGCAAGTCCTCAGCGCTCGCTGAGGATCTCACCGCCAACTCAGTCTCGCGCCCGAGACGTGCGATCAGCGCTCGGTAGGATTCCCGAATCTCGGACCGAAGTACTTCGGGCAAAGGAGTTTCCAGGATTCGGGTTCGAGCCTCATGGCCTTTCGCCGCGAGTTGCTCCAGGTTCTCCGGGTCAAGATTTGAAAAGATCGCCTCGAGTTGTGCGCGTAGATCCTGCTCCTCCAATAGTCGCCAATAGGCGTCGGTCGTAATCGCGAGTCCGTCCAATACACCGACCCCCTTGGGCTTCAACGCGGTGAACAGCTCCCCGAGCGAAGCATTCTTGCCGCCGACTCGCGCTACGTCAGGCATGCGGATGTCGGAAAAATCTACGGTATAGGCTGGTTTCATAATCGTCTCCTCGCCTCTAGGAATTCAGGAGCTTCGAGATTCGTCCGCGATAGGCTTTATTCCCGAATGACTTCAACTGAGCAATGGGCATGCATCGCAATTGTTTGACCGACTGAATCAGCGATGCACTACTCGGCAACTGCCGCCAATCGATGGCGTGCAGGACACAGGCGGTCGTTCCGGACGGCCACGGGCACTTTGCCACTGGGTCCACTACGGTCGTCGACACGGCCGAAGACCCGACTGCGACCAAGAGCTTCAATGCCTTCTCCTCAGAACTACCATGCCTGTTAGGCTGAATATCCCCACCGCGTTTGCAGCCACGGTGATTAGCTAACCCCACTCTATTCGGTCGCCCTGGAGCATATGTGTATTTCCTCGCCCGTGACAGTGATCCAAGTCACATACGCGATTGGCAGTACGCGATAGAAGTTTTGTTATGAGACGCGTTCATGCATGGAGGAACTCAGAATCACTCAGAGAAGAGGCAGGCTAGGATGAAGACAAATTGCTTCCGTGCGGTTCCGATTGTCATTGCAGCTGTCTCGGGGTTTACTATAGGCGCAGCGGGATTCTATTCAGTGCGCGAAGTTGTAGCAGCCTTGATCATCTTCAGTATTCTGTTTGGCACAATGGGAATGGCTCTCTTGAGCTTGTTCCTAATTCAGGACCTAGCTCTCAAGGGAGTGGCCCACCTCGAATCGCGCATCGCTTACATTCGTGTGCGGCACGGTGCCATATCGGGCAAGCGGGACCAGAATCATGTGTTGAGGAGTCCGCGATGGAACTAATGGATGCCATCAAAAGTCGGCGTGCAGTACGGGACTACACTGATGCCCCGGTTGAACGTTCCGTGATCGAGAGCCTCATCGAGGCCGCAATCTTGGCTCCGAGCGCGATGAATCTGCAGCCCTGGGCGTTCGCCGTCATACTCGGTCGCGAACATATCGAAGACTACGCGAAACGTGCGAAGCATTGGTTGCTTGCAAGTCTCTCGCAAACTTCCTATGAACCTTCCATTCGGCACATGATCGAAGACCCTCAATTTGTGTTGTTTTATCATGCTCCTGCACTTGTGGTTGTCCTAGCCAAGTCTTCGGGGACCCAATCTGCCGAAGATTGCTGCCTGGCCGCAGAAAACCTGATGCTGGCTGCGCGCAACGAGGGTTTGGGAAGCTGCTGGATCGGCTTCGCGCGTCCTTGGCTCGATTTGTCAGCCACGAAAGCCGAGCTCAAGTTACCGGAACGTTATCACGTCATCGCACCCATCGTGTTGGGCTACCCGAGGGCCTGGCCAGAGTCCCACGGACGGAATCCCCCGGAAACCCACTGGCTTTAGTAAGTAGTGAAGTCTCGGGTGCGGAGGTCTATTTGAGAAGAATCGTATATTTCGGATTGCCTGGTCTGAAACAGCGGTAGATTGTCGTCGGCGACGCGCAGCATTCTGTTTGGATGGCGCGAGCAATAGGTTCGGCATTGGAGGCCGTCAAACAAGAAGGAATCAAGAGGATTCTTTGAGAAAGTGATGGCGAGCGAACGTGTTCGCTTCAGGCGCAGTTCCCGGAATAGGGATGCGACTTTTTCCTTCCGGTCCAAGGGAAGCAGGAAATTCTGTATGCCGGCTTCGTGGAAAAGTGCCTCGTAACCGCCGAGCGGTGCTGGTCGAACATCTTTTGCACAAAAAAAGATCTTGCAGCCGTCTTTCTGGTCGGCCTTGATCGATTAGTAAGGCCCATTGAGGCAAAGTTTCCACGGGGCTTTCGACAACCAATTATCTTGGTCAACCAAGACCCCGCTCGGGTAACGCTGCTTGAGTTGCAGAAGCATCTCGAACCCCAGATTGCGAGCTGGGAGCGCACGCGTGAGGCGGAGCTAGTCACCGCCGTGGCAATGAACGCGGCACTATCTCCGGCTTCGATGAGACACTTGCCCATCTGCAGAAGGGAAAGTTACGTACCCTGGTGCTTGCCCGGAGGCGCGATGCGGACCTGCGTCAATGCGTTCAGTGTGGTTGGACAGACCGCTCTGCTGATCCAACATGCTCTGTTTGCGGGAATAAGCGGCAGTCGGTAACTCTCTGGGACGCTTTGCCCGAGCTGGCACGAAGACACCAGGTTGAGATCGACGTAGTGAGCGGTGATGCCGCCGAGCGCTTGAACAAAGTGGAGGGAATGGGCGCTTGGCTTCGACAACCGAAGAGTGCCAGCGCGAGCGGCAGACGCTGACGCGTCCCGAGTTGAATTGGCAGAGGCGGCACAGCAGAGCCGTCAGGCTAAGCCAAGACCCTTGGCAACTCGGGCCGATTGAACTTGGGGCTTCTGCGCGGATTTGAAATGTCTCCGGCCGCGCTTGACGGACGGTGGGCCTCGCGCCTGTTGAACTAATTCAAGCCGCCGTCTGTTTAGCCGCCTGCTGAATTCCTTGCTTGGTGACGACGCGGACAGTGCTGGCTTGAGGCCCTTCGTCTCCAGCTTCTTCGACAAACCTGACGGTTGTCCCGATCTTCAAACGCGGAAAGGCTCGGCCAAGGACGCTGTTCTCGTGAAAATAGATTTCGCGTCCATCGTCCGAAGTCAGAAACCCGTAACCCTCGTGCGGAAAGATCTTGCTGACGCGAGCCTCTGGAAGCGGCGCGTGACTCTTTGTGTCGCCTCGCTGACGACGAGCGTAATCCTGCAAACGCCGGCCTGCGGCCTTGAACGCTTCGTCAATTGCGAGCCGAAGATTCTTATGTGGGATCTTCACTTCCGCATGCTTCTTGATTTCTCGTTCGCCTAAATGGCGAGCCCGAGCGCTTAAGCTCGGCTCTCGCTTTACCACGATCTCTCCCTGCGGCATCCTCAGATCAATGCGGATATGATACGGGCTCCCCTTCCTGTGGTGACGATGAGGAATTTCAACCATCACGCGACATCCCATCAGTTGACTGTAGAGGAGATCGAGCTTGGCTGCCTCGGCACGAATCCATTCTTCGATCTCCTTCGACGGCTCCATATTTCGAAATGTAATCTGTAGTTGTGATTTCATGGTGATGCCTCCGGTATGTATTACAGTTCGGATGATTGTCTCAGCGGCGGCCCACTCCATCTCTGATCTGGTTGCTGGCCGCTTCTCAATCTCCCTAGAATCCCCATTGGCCGCTCGCGCCACACACCATCCTCCTCATACTTCAGTGTGTAAATGTAGAGCAAACGCCATCCTGTTTCGAGAAGCCGGTTAACTTCCTCTCGACCCCGGGCTTCCAGGTTGTGTCCGGTAAGTTCGACGATATCGAGTTGCCATAGAGGCAACCTCTCAAGTACGCAGACTGGCACATCAGTGGTGGCCGTTTCAGCATATTTTTTACGCTTGGCCATGGCTTTCTTGGATCGAGCAGAACCTCCCACAATCAACGCGCACTTTCATATGAGACCCTTCATCGCAGAAGGTCTGTGACCGCAATCACCAATCGTCCAAAGCACCAGGATTCAGGCAGTTGCCGATCCGTCCCAGGAAGAAAGGTCTCAAGCTGGCGACGAAAGGAGACGACATTTGAATCAAACACATGATCCGGTAGATTCGCTGACGCCGGCGGCGCCAAGCAATATTCATGCGTGGTAAGCAGATTGATCTTGGGCTGTAGCAGCGGTGGCGGATCTCGCTCTCACATCGTCCATTTCCGGAAACAATTCATAGCGCGCCTGAATTGATTCTGCCAGGGCACTATAGAGATCTCGCGTGTGGCCGAGGCGGTATCGTTGCTCCACTTTGCGCACGTCGGATGCCAGCACGTGATCGTGGAACACATCACCAAACCACTTTGAAAAATCGCCACGACGCGCGTGTCCCTCAAGGACTGAAAACGGCAGAGTCTTCAACGGCGAGACAAACTCTTTTAATGTCCGGGCAGGCAGACCGACGGCTTTGCCGTTTTCCGTGAACACGAAGCCCTGTTCTTCGATCAGTTGCAGATCGACGTACTTTGCCTTATGTCGAACGTGTATCGTCGACCGAGGCGAAAGCTTAAATCGTCGAAGCTTCCCGCCTGCTTCCTGAATCCCAGGTAGAAGAACAGCCTCATCAACAGTCAGTCCTGCAAAAATGGCCCCCCACTCAGATTCGGCGTTGGGGTTGCCACCCATCGCCAACAGTGTCCTGACCTCACGGAGATCGGTTGTACGCTTCACAATGATCCCTTCGATCGCCTTGCGAAGATCGCAGTGAAGGTCCGATATACGATAGGTGACGAGAGTATAAGCCCCTAAATCAAGGTCCACGAGATCTCTGACGTTTGGTTCATGGAGAAAATAATGAGCTTCGTCGACAACGATCCGATGGGGCAAACCTGTGATTCTTCGGAGCGAAGCCAGCATTGGCAACAATGTATTCAGATAGTCGACTTTTTCTCGATACGGAACATGTGAGAGGTCAATGATGACGCTCATATACGGGTGACGGAGCACCCGGGACAGATCCGGCAGTTCAGGAACTGGATTGTCGCCTCCGAATACGACCACGCCGGGCAGTGATTCCAGAGTACGGTAATCACCTTCTGCGTCAATGATGCACATGTTGTAGCCCTGAAGAATGAGCTGTTCACACATAAGCCCGGCGACCCAGGATTTACCGGACCGGGGGTCTCCGGCTATCACGATATTGCGACCGCGCATTGCCAGTGCGAGAGGGTATCCGTCTTCCATCGTACCCAGCACCAGGCGAGTTCGATCAATGCGTTCAGGAGGTAGTCGCATCTCCTTGGCCGCTTTTCTGATGTACCCGGCCACGGCGCTTGGACCATCTCCGGGGAGCACTTCATCCGCACTTGCCTGCAGCATTCTGCTACCCCAGCCAACAGCCACGCCGAATTCGCACACGGCGAGTAAATCATGGTCATTCTCCGCGTCCCCAATTGCAATTGCGTTGTGAGGTGAAAGACGCAGCATCGTAAGCGCTTCGCGCAGGCCAGCTCCTTTGCCGGTCGACTGAGGAAGCATCATCAGGCGGCCACGGTTGAAGACGAGTGTCAGCGGTAGCTCGAACTCCCTGATTACCGCTAAGACTTGGGGAGCCCACGTCGCATCGGTTTCGACGACGCACTGGCCTGCCTTGAATTCGATCCCTCGACGACGAAGTTCTTCAAGGAAGATGAGCTGCACCGGATGACCGATCAATCTAGAATGACCGCCGGGAAAGTCCAGCACAGCGCCGTTTTCGGCCACGACTGCATCAACGAATCCGAGGCCTCCCGTCACCTGCCTCAATTCTTCCAAAATACGACCGGTCACGATAACTACTGCGATCCCGCGCGAGCGTACCTCAGCAATAGCAGACCTAACATCTGGGTCCAGCGAACCGTCGCGAGCGATGGTTCCGTCATAGTCAAGGGCCAATGCACTAAACTTCATGTTCTCTCCTATGCGGAGACAAAACCGCACGTTGCATGCGCGTCAGCTACAAAGCGGTATACCCGCCGTCGATGACCAATTCAGCCCCCGTTACGTAGGATGCTTCGTCCGAGGCCAGGAACAGCACGCCATACGCCACTTCCTCGGGGCGGCCTTCTCGTTTAATGCACCCGGCAGAAGCAATGTTTTTCCGCAGGTCCCGAGCAAGTGGCTCAACCATCGGCGTAGTGATGATTCCGGGATGGACGGAATTCACGCGAATGTTCGCGGGAGCGAATTCTGCAGCGGCGGTCTTCGAGAGAATTCGAATGGCTCCTTTGGTGCCATGATAGGCAGCAGCTCCTCCAGAACCGATCAAGCCGTAAATTGAAGAAATGTTGATTATCGAGCCGCCCCCGGCACGGCGCAGGGCGGGCACAGCAACCTTCATCCCCAGCCAGACTCCCTTCTGGTTGACGTCTACTATTCGCTGCCATTCGGCTTCGGTGGTTTGTTCAACCCCGGCAAAAAATGAGAATGCCCGCATTGTTGACCAAGACGTGGAATGCACCAAAGGATCGTTCCGCCGTGGCCACGGCACTCTCCCAGTCCGATGCCAGCGTTACGTCCAAATGAACATACTCGGCACAGCCGGCCCATGCACGGTTGATCTCATCGGTAACTCGTCGGCCCTCCGTGTCCAAGACGTCCGCGACTATCACTTTTGCCCCTTCTTGCGCGAAAATGCGTGCCTCTGCTTCGCCCATTCCCCGGGCCGCGCCTGTAATCAAAGCTACCTTTCCCGTCAGGCGGTTCGCCATAGTTGGTCTCCGATCATTCCTGAGACTTGCATGCATCGCTACTCAAGGCAGAATGCTTCTCGTCCTCTTTCGACGGCCCCGCAGTTGGCAGAAGGAAGATTTCATTCCATGGACATCTCGTGAGAAGGCGTCCGGCCCGTCTTCGGTTCAGGCACCTCTGTGAGCGTCGCCTCAGTCAATAGGAGCACGCCGGCCACCGAGACAGCATTTTCGAGCGCCGTTCGGACGACCTTGGTTGGATCGATGATGCCTGCCGCAACCAGGTCCACATATTCACCCTTTGCGGCGTCAAGTCCAAAATTCCCAGTTCCGTTGCGCATTCGGTCCACGACCACGCCGCCATCCAGATTCGAGTTTTCTGCAATCTGCCGAGTGGGAGCTTCGAGGGCTCGCTTGAGAATGACCAGTCCGGTTCGTTCGTCTCCAGAGCATTCGCTCTCCGCACGCTGGACGGCATCAATTGCGCGCAGTAAGACGAGTCCACCGCCCGGAACGATTCCTTCCGCCATCGCAGCCTTGGTCGCGCTGATAGCGTCCTCGAACGCTTCCTTGCGATTTTTCATCTCCGTTTCGGAGGGAGCCCCGACGCGGATGACAGCGACTCCGCCCGAAAGTTTGGCTAGCCGCTCCTGCAATTTCTCCTTGTCATAATCGGAAGTTGTCTGGTCAATCTGCTTGTGAATCTCATTGCAGCGCCCCTCAATTGCCTTCTTCAATCCGGCGCCTTGAACAATCGTCGTTTTTTCCCGGTCGATGATGACTCGCTTGGCTTTGCCGAGCTCGTCGAGCTGCAGGTTTTCGATCTTCACGCCCAGCTCCTCTGCTAGCACCTTGCCTCCCGTCACAACGGCCAAGTCCTGAAGAATCTCCTTTCGCCGGTCGCCGAATCCCGGCGCTTTCACCGCGGCGGAAGAAAGAACGCCCCGAACCTTGTTGACAACTAGCGTCGCAAGGGCCTCTCCTTCAACATCCTCGGCAATGACCAACAGGGGGCGGCCAGATTTAGCAACCTTCTCAAGGAATGGAAGGAAATCCTGGAGATTGGCGATCTTCTTCTCATGGATGAGGATGACTGGATCCTCGAGGATCACCTCCATTTTTTCGGGATCGGTCACAAAATAGGGAGAAAGATACCCGCGATCAAACTGCATGCCTTCGACTACCTCTAGCGCTGTTTCTGTTGTCTTTGCCTCTTCGATGGTGACCACCCCATCCTTTCCGACTTTCTCCATCGCGTCGGCAACCAATTCGCCAATCGTAGAGTCGTTGTGCGCCGACACGGTTGCAATCTGCGCCTTCTCCAGGCGGCTCGCCACTGGGCGGGAAAGGCTGTGTAAAGATTCGACGGCAGCCCGAAGTCCTCGGTCCAACCCGCGCTTCAATTCGACGGCGCTCGCGCCTGCCGCCACGTTGTGCAGTCCCTCGGCAAAAATCGCATGCGCCAGTATGGCGGAAGTGCTCGTGCCATCACCCACTGCGTCTCCGGTGCGCTCTGCCGCTTCGCGAATCATCCTCGCACCGAGGTTCTCTTCCGGGTCTTCGAATTCAATCTCCTTGGCGATTGTGACGCCGTCGTTGCAAACGATGGGGCGGCCCCACTTCTTCTCAATGAGGACACACTTCGACTTCGGGCCAAGCGTGACTCTAACAGCCTCCGTCAGCGCGGTCGCACCTTGAAGGACTTTCTCTCGGGCCGCGGATTTGAAAAGAAGACGTTTGAAAGGCATTGTGGCTGCTCCATTCGTTAGAGTGGCATATGTTTATAGCCCGAGGACGATGCTCATGATATGACACAGCCCAGATAGAGATGTGATGTGGCTCACAGAGCTGAAGAGTAAAAGAGGCCCCCGGTGTGGGCGTGACCAGCCCGAGTTTTTGTACCACGGCGAATGAGAGAGTCTACATCACTGACCGGCCCAGCTTTTTTGTACCAACCCTAGGGTGAGTTTTCGGCTGTTTACATCCCAATGAAATCGCGGCTAGCCGCGATTTCATTGGCGAATTCGTGGGGCGTCTTCTCCCCCAGAGCCCTGTGAGGCCGACTCTCGTTGTACTCCCGGCGCCAAGTCTCCACGATCTGCTGGGCCTCCGTCAACGACGTGAACCAATGGGTATTCAGACATTCTGCCCGGAAGGTTCCGTTGAACGATTCCACGAAGGCATTGTCGGTTGGCTTTCCGGGTCGCGAGAACGCCATGCACACCCCGTTCTGATAGGCCCACAGATCCATCGCCTGACTGGAAAACTCGCTCCCATTGTCACAGTAAAGAAACTTCGGAATTCCGCGTTGGATTTTGATGCGGTTCAGCGCCAGCACCACATCTTCGCCCTTCAACCTCTGCGCGGACTCGATCGCTAAGCATTCCCGAGTGTAGATATCCACAACCGTCAGCGAACGGAACCTTCTTCCGTCCGCTAGCTGATCCGCCACAAAGTCCATCGACCACACCTGATTCGGCCCGGTTGGATGAAAACGTTCACGCCGCTGTTCCGCTACCCGGCGGTGCCGCTTCCGCCGTTGCTGCAGTGTTAATCCCTCTTCCCGATAGAGTCGTTCTACCAGGTATTTGCCCACTTTCCAGCCCTCCCGGTTCAGCAACACGCGGATCTTCCGGTATCCGTACCGCACTCGCGTCTGAGCGATTTCTCGGATGCGCATCCGCAGTGCCGTCCGTGGATCTTTGTGAGTGCGATATCGGAATGTTCCTCGATTCAACCGAGCCACCTGCATGCATGCCGCTCGCTCAGCCGGTAGCTGCCGTGCAGGTACTCGACCACCTGCCGGCGCCGCGAGGGCTCTAGAATTTTTTTGATAGCACATCCTGTAACATCGCCTTGTCCAGAGTCAGATCGGCTACCAGCTGCTTCAGCCGAACGTTCTCTTCCTGGAGCTGTTTCAGCTGGCGAACCTGGTCGACCTCTAGCCCGACATATTGCTTCTTCCATCGGTAGAAAGTCTGTTCGGAGATTCCCACCCGCCGGATCAATTCGGCCAAGGGAACTCCTGCTTCTGCCTGCTTCAAAACTGCCACAATCTGTTCGACGTTGAATCGCTTCTGCTTCACGGCCAATCTCCCTTCTCTGGATCCTAGATTTTGCCGGGAACTAACCTTCAGAATGGATCAAAATTACCGGGCCCGCTCACGCGCTGAGCGCATCGACGTAATGCAAGCGCTGCGATCCGAGTAAGCGGTACGGTTGCTTGTTTTGGTCTCAGGGCTGCTTCGCTTGCTGGCGCGGTGAGACGCGTCTGAGTGGTGGTACTGGGCGTTGGGTGTATCCTCTCCGAAGTTCTCGCATGCGGTTCTGTCTCTATTTAGAGACTTTGGAGCAAGGTGCTTAGCGGTCGCGGACGCGTTTGATATCGCCTAAGGCTTTCTTTTACATATTCTTACGGACTCACGCCACGACTTGGCCGTCTTGGACGTTCAGTTGCATACCGATAGATGGGGCTACGTGGGTAGGTGTCTCGATGCGTCGGATGCAGCTAAGTTTATTTGAATCAGTGTCATACAGCATATAGATCCGGCGGCTTGGCTTCGGTCGTTCCGACGTGGGCCCGTAACCGAAGGCGCTTTTCGTGCGCTTGGGCGGAGCTGTGCGGAGGCCACGGGGCGTCAATTTGCGAATGTACAACTGTTCCCGAGTGACGGGAATTCGTTGAGGAAGTAGAATCACTCGCGTCATTAAGCTGGATTGCGGAAGCCCCAGCCGCGAGCCGTGCAGACCATGTCACATATGCCGACACAGACAGGCAGTCCGCTCGACGCTACGGAGCGCCGCCACTTTCCGCGACATCAGGTCAAATCACTAGCCTACCTGGATATCGGCCCCGACAACGGCGGGATCGTTCTCAATATCAGCGAGAGAGGACTGGCCGTGCACGCGGTGAGCGTGTTGCCGCCCGAACCTGTGATCGGCCTGCGCATTCAGCTTCCGAAATCATCGAAGCGACTGGAAACAAGAGCTAAAGTCGCATGGACGAGCGGAACGAAAAAAGAAGCCGGCGTTGAGTTCATCGATCTGCCTGAGGAAGCGCGCCTGGAAATCGTGGAATGGCTTTCGTCGGAAAACGTGCCGCCGGCATACATCGAGCAAGCACCACCGCCCGACCCCCCGCAAGCGCGCAGAGCGACACGAACTGATAAGTGGACGAGCCTCGTGGGCGAACTGACGTCTGCGCCTCCGACTGTAACGCACACCGAAAAAGAAGAGGGCGTTTCTCCTCGGCCGTTGGCGCTTGAGCCGGCCGCGCAGACTGCGGCAATGGACGTTCCTCTTCCAGATCCGGCTTTCATTTTTGCGAGCGAGGAGTCCGCTGAAAGTAATCTCGAGCGAGATTTTGCAATTGCGGAGACGCTCACGAGCGATGCATCTGAGTCGCGCGCGGAACCTGACGCGAGCCGAGAAGCGGAGGTTGCAAGTTCCTCCGCATCGTCAGACGCGCACATGGTGGGCGATCCGCTCTATCGGCGAGGTAGCGCAGAACTCAGTCTCCCGAGTGACACGCTTCTGAATACGCCGCTCCATCCAATTTCGATTGTTCCGAGCAGGGCCGGAATAACTGAGCCCGGCAATGGGTCGCGAAGTCTGCGAGATTTGTCCCCGAACGCTGCGCCTGCAGATGATTTTCTCAAGAAGGCGCGAGCGCTGTTCGGGCCGAAACGGGTGGCGAGCTCCGAGCCAGCGACTGCCGATTTACCGTCGATTCTGGAATCGATGCCGGAGTCAAGTTTAGTTTCGAGTTCTGCGGAACCGCTGCCGACTCCGCTATCGGAACCGGTCGCAAAGTCCGATCCGTCGAGCGCGCCCTCTCATTTGATTTCGCCCGCGACAACCGATTCCATTGCTGCGAGAACGTCCGACTCACGTCGAGCCGAGGTGAGGACGTCGACCGCTTCCCGTCCGGTATCTCGGGGACTTGATCTTCGGTCGACGATGGGCATTTTTGCGCTATGCGTTGTCGTGGCGGTGGTGTGCATCGGCCTGGGCATTGTGGTGGGACGAAACGTGTCCAAGCCCGCGCAGACCATTGCGGCATCTGGCGGCGGGTCGCCACAGCCATCGGCGTCGGCGAGTGTCGAAACGGATAGTCACTTGGCGTCTCTACCGGCTGCAGCATTGACGCGAGGCCGGAAGCTAAGTGCGGGCGGTAGCGCACACCGGCCGACACGCCGAGGAGATTCGGAAACGACACCCGTAGCGCAGCAGCAGGCCGACAACGATACTGCGATCCCGCCGTCGACTGCGGCTGAGAATGGCAATGGGAACGCGACAACTGAGAGCCAGAGCAGCACGGCGCCTCCACTGACGCCATTAATCAGCGTGAGCAATGGGATTTCAGTGCGAACTTCGCCCGCTATGCCGAATCCTTTGCCGCAATCCGGCGGAAGCGCGCCGTCCGCGGCCGATACCGCGCCGCGAGCACAGGCGCCGTCGGAGCGTCTGGTGGCTGCTCATCTGATTTATCGCGTAGAGCCTTTCTATCCGAGAGACGCGTTGCGACAGCGGGTGGAAGGTACGGTAAGAATTCATGCCACCGTTGGACAGGACGGGCGGGTGAAGAATCTGAGAGTCGTCAGCGGCCCGGCTTCGCTAACTTCGGCGGCCCTGGACGCGGCTCAATATTGGCGGTATATCCCTGCGCTGCGAAACGGCGAGCCCGTCGAAATGGATGAAGATATCAGCATTGAATTCCACCTCATGCACTAAGCTGCGCCGAAATATTTTCTCGCATTTCATCTCGCCTTTTAGGAATTCAGGTTACGATGATTCCCACGAAGGATCCGTGCCCGAGAGGATCGCTATGAGCGAGTATCGCAACATCGAGAATAAAATCTTCAAATTACTGGGGTTGCAGAAGCGGCCGGTTGCAGTGAAATTTCTTCAGAATCCGCCGCCGGGCGTTGCGAAGTTTGACGGCACGGAACCTTCAGGATGCAGTTTCTGGAGACTTGCGGCGGCCGGAAAAACATTTTATACCGTTCCGTCGGATCACTACAACTGCGCCGTCGGAAGCCATACGCACAATATTGCGTTGCCGCCCGAGCGTGCGAAGGAGCTTGAACAAACGCTCTCGTTCATGACGGGTCTGGGTTATATCAAGATGGAAGAGGTGCCGGGAATTCCGCAGCTCGCACACACGCCGGGAGCGGTGGTTTATTCGCCTCTCGGGGATGCGCCGGTGGACCCGGACGTGGTCATTTTCGCGGGGCCCGCGGCGCAAATTATGTTGCTGCAGGAAGCAGCTCAGCGCGCTGGGCGTGCGGCGAAATTTCCGATGCTTGGACGTCCTACGTGCATGGCTCTTCCGGCTGCGCTGGCTCAGGGCGCCGTGACGAGTGCTGGGTGTATCGGCAACCGGGTCTACACAGACTTGGGCGAGGGCGAGCTCTATTCGGTCGCATCTGGGAAAGACGTGAGCAGAATCGCGGAGGAGCTTGAGACGATCACCGCCGCGAACGCGAAACTGGCCGAATATCACCGCTCCCGCAGGCGGGAGATTTCCACGCAATAGAAGAAGCGAATTCAGGCCAGCCGGACACCGGCCAGCCGACAGGACGCTACCGAAAGAGAGGATGTGCGATGGATCGCGAGTATTTCTACTCCATCATGAATGGCGAAGGAACGCTTGATTACGAGATCTATCTGAATACGAAGGCGCTCCTTTCCTGCCAGAAGGAGTTCAAAGATTTCTGCAACGCGGACGAACTGCAATTCCAGCTCGTTCATCAAGTGGAAGAATTGTGGATGAAGCTCATCGGCTACACGCTTCTCGATATCGATGATTATTTGCAGCAAGAAAATACGAACCGCGTGATCACGCTCTTTCAGCGCGTTCATGTTGCGATGCGGTTGCTGATCGACCAGCTTGCGCTCCTCGAGACAATGTCACCCAAGGAGTATCAGGAAATCCGGCTCCAACTCGGGAATGGCAGCGGCCAGGAATCTCCCGGCTTTCGCACCCTCCTGAAGATGCACCCGCACATCTGGCAATCGTTTAAGACACACTATCTCGACAAGCACAATCAAACCGTCGAACAGATTTACAATTCGAATTACTCACATTCGGATGCCTACATGGTGGCCGAAGGACTTGCGGAGTTTGACGAACTGTTCCAGCGCTTTCGATTCGTGCACCTGCAATTGATTCAGCGAAGCATCGGACTCGGATCGAAATCGTTGAAAGGACGCTCGGTGGAACTACTGAATGAGGGCCTGCGTGTGCGATTCTTTCCGGAACTGTGGGATATCCGGCATCAGATGACCGATCTGTGGGGCGCGCAGTATGGCAAGGTACGCGATTCGATTGGCGGCCATTAGAGAGACACGCTAGGAATTCTTGCGGGCGAATCCCAAGGCTGTCCCGCATAGACCGATAATTACCAGTCCCGATCCTGCGATCGCAATTGCCTGCGGGCCAATCCCCCGATTCCATGTTTCGAGCAGCACACCGAGAGGAAACAGAATTGCTCCGCCAAGAAGCGTGAGAGCGAGACCGAGTCTTGAGCGTTCGCCGAAAGAAACGCGATCAAATCCGATTCCAAGAATCACAAGCAGAAGTCCCAAGCCGATCCAGTGTCCGTGCGCATCAACCTGGCGGACATACACGAAGCTCCGCGAAGTTGCGTCCATCAAAGCTGCGTGTGATTCGGCCATGCGATGTTCGGCGGCGCGCATGAAACCAGTCGCTAACGCGGAGCCCATGCCATCGAGTGTTTGGTGCTCGATGAATACGGCATACCAGATCCCATAAGCCATTCCCCAGATCGCCACGGCCAGTCCGCCAAACACCAGCACCTTCCGCGACGTCGTCACGACGTACCTGCCGAGGAATCGAGCTTCCCCGTGTAGCGCCAGATTCCGACGAGCATTGCAGCCAGCGCGATGATTACGAGCAGCCCGCCGGCGTCCGCTATACCACCGGCCAGTAGGCCCCAGCGCAATTCCAAAAGTACAAATAAAGGCAGCGCAAGCGACCCAAGTAATAGCCCAAGGGCCCAGATTCTCTTCCAGCGATCGCTAAGGAAAACATAGGGCTGAAAGAACGCGAGGAGAATTGCGAGAATGCCGAACTCGATGATGTGTGCGTGCGCGGCGATATTGACGGCCTTCGCGCCCTGCAATTGACCATAATCGGCGACGGCCTGAATGGCTCCCGCCGAATCGCCCGCGGCCGCATCCAGTGTCATCGCGGAGAGCAAATCGCTTTCGACGGCTTCGTAGCGAAACAGGTTTGTGCCCGCGTAATAACTTCCGTGGAAAAAACCGATGAGAATTAACACCGTTCCGCCACTAAGCAACACGCGTGCCGGCCAACTACGATCGCTGAGAAGCTCATCCGGCGAGGCGGCGTTCCGCTGGTCGCGAAAACACTTACAGAGACCAACCAATTCACACCCACAGGCGACCCAAACGAAAAATCCCCCGAGATCGGCGAAGAAGCTCGCCCAGCCAATTGCGGCGAACGGACTGCCTGCAAGTCCGACGTAGTGAATGAGAAACACTCCGACGGGAAGAAGCGTCGCGCCCGAAAGAAAAAGCTTCGCCAGGAATCTCTTAGCGGATTCAGAGAACGCCACGAACGGCTGGAGCAGCGCCATCGAAAGCGCGATGTACCCAAAACCAATCATATGGGAATGAGCATCCACTTTCGTGCCACGATTTTCGAGGAAACCGCCAATATTCTGAAAAGCGGCTCCGGCGGCTTGAGGGTCGTGCGAGGCGACGGCGCGGGTGGCGGCCAGCAGGCTTTCGCCGATCCGGCTCGCATTCGGATGCAGGACGAAAACGGCAAAGATATCACCGAGAATCATTCCACAGAGGATTAGGGCAATGCCACCAATTGCAAAAACTCTTCGGGCACTAAACGGCGTGAACTGCTCCTGAGTTCGCGGCGTTTCCACTGCGTCGGAACCGATTGTTCCCTTGCGCACGCTCATTCCGATCTCTGGACGATAAGTTCGATTCGCATCAGAGGTATCTACACAGAAGCGTGGGCGCTTGCAGAGTCTTTTCGAAACGCGGGCATCACGCGTTCGGCGAAAAGCTGCTGCGTCTTTATGGTTTTCCAATGGTCGAGGCCGCCGAAATTCGAAACGATCGCGAGTTCACCTATTCCGCCCTTCTCGTGCAGGTTCTGCACCTGGCGGATCACTTTCTCCGGCGTGCCGATGAAGCCGATTTCTTGTTCGACAATTTCGTCGTAGGTCAGCTTGGTAAGCGACTCGAGCGCCCCGCTAGCGTAGAAGCCATAACCCTTCGCTCGGAGCTCCGATTTTTTCGCTTCGTCCTGCAAGGACTCGACCGGTGAAGCGTTGAATGCGAGAAAATTGTGCAGCGCGGCTTCCACTTCTTTTCGAATCTGTTTTTCGTCGTCGTCCAGATAAACCGGGCAGATGTAGACGATGTTCGACTTGTGTCCGTGTTCCGCGCAGGCCTTCTTATAGATACCGAGCGGCTTCTCCAAGACGCTCCACGGCAATAGAGGCGGAACGAAAATTCCCCACCCGCGTTCTCCGGCCATCTGGTAGGTGATATCGCTCGTCCCGCCCGTGTAGAGCGGTGGGTATGGTTTCTGAACGGGCTTGGGAACCACAGCTACGTCTTTCACTTTGTAAAACTTTCCATCATAGGAAAAACGATCGCTGGTCCAGGCGCGCTTGAGAATTTCAATCGCTTCCTCGTATCGCGGACGGCTTTCTTCAAGTGGCACGTTGGAAGGTCCGAAGAGCCATGCATGGCCGCGTCCCAACCCGCATTCCAGGCGGCCCTTCGTAAGGATGTCGGCTTCGGCAATTTGCCCGGCGAGACGCATTGGATTTTCGAGCGGGAGCGTGAAGAGCGCGACGCGAAAACGTATCCGTTCGGTGTGTTGAGCGGCAGCGGCGAATAGCGCCAGCGGATTTGCGGAGATGGAAAATTTCTGGAAGAAATGATGGTCGATCACCGAGTACGCGTCGAAGCCCACTTGATCGGCATGCTCTATCTGCCTGAGAATTTCCCACGTCATCGTGGCGTGCGATTTTCCGGGCGGAGTCTGCATTTCGGCATAGATACCGAATCGCATGAAGCTAGCTCCCTTGAAGAGTGATGCCTGACCGATTCTGAAATTCCTGAAGCACAACGGCCCGAACCGCGAGGAGAGGCCGATTCTCTGAGGAGGCACGAAGTCTCAACGCTCCCCCGAGCCTCTCCGGATTCAGCCGCGAACTTCGGCGCTTGCCTGATCCAGGGCTGTCCAGCCTAGAACATCACTCGTGCCACAAATTGCAGTTGGCGCGGATTAAACACCGCACTCGGCGTTCCGTAAGAAGGGTTCGGAGAACCCTCTTTGAAAAAATTGGTCACGCCAGCGCAGCCCGGCGCTCCCGAATCGAAGGGACAAAAATCCGCGGCTCCGTAGCTCGTGTTGTAGTAGCGGACGTTGACCGTATTTAGCAGGTTGAACGCTTCGGCCATCAATTGCAGCTTGAAGCGCTCGCGGATCGGAAACGTGCGTTCCAATCGAATGTCAACCGTCTGCAGGCTGTCACCCTTAAAGGTGTTCCGCGGCTCCGAGCCAACACGATCGTTATTGCCAAACACGTCGCCGTTCGCGTCGAACCCGGCATACTTTGTGAAATATTGCGGAGACTGGAACGTCAAGATTGTGCTGAACGTGAAATCACGCAAGTAGATATTCTCGGCCGGGCTCGAAAAGATCGCATTCGCTACGAAACGATGGCGAACGTCGTCGGCTGAGTTGGCCCGCTCGGAGCGGAAGTTCCCGCCGTTGCTGTCTTGAGGAATCAAAACGAAACTCGGGTTCGGGCCGTCGTCAATGGAGTGTGAATAGGTGTAGCTGACCTCCGTGGAGAAGTGATGCGTTAGCCGTTTGTTGAAATTCACCAGCAAGCCGTCGTAGACCGAATCCCAGGAGGACCGAGCCTCGAAGAATACGCTGTACTGGGGATCGCGGAAACCAGGGATCGCATTAATGTGCGGCGTTCCAGGGATGACGAACCCCGGGGAATATCGATCCGGGCACGCGGTAGGCGGGGTCATGGAAGATACGAAATCAAAGTAAACATCTTTGCAGCCGGGTGTTCCTGCCGAATTGAAAACCTGCACGGTTCCGCTGGGATCGGGCTGATTTACATTATAGAAGCTGCCGAGATGCACGCCGCGAAGGTGTATGCCCGAGATACTAAGGACTGAATCTTTGAACGGCTGGAATTCCAGCGATGCGCTCGCTTGAATTCCGTACGGGTTCGCCGAATTTTGATCGAAACGCACGATGGTAGCGTCTTGAAGAAAGCCGCAGCCCGCCAGAGTGCCACCCGGACAGTCAAGTGCTTCGCCATCGGTGGTATCGCCGTTGGGAAATTCTGCGTTGTTGAGCAGCGCGCTGAGTGCGACGCTCGTGATAAACGGAGAGCTCGCAAAGGTGAACAGCCCCGTATTGGCATTCAGGCCATTTTCAAAGGGCCGGCCCGGATACGTAGATTGGCCGCCGCACGAAGGCTGTTGACACATGAGCAGCGGTGAGGGAATGATTCCGTGGAACAGGCCGAAGCCAGCGCGAAAGACGACGTTGCGCGATGTGCCCAGGTTGTAGGCCAATCCAACGCGCGGGTCAAAATTTTTCCACTGCGTGTTGAGCACACGCGATGGCCAGGTTTCAAATTCCCAGCGCAAACCGCCGTTGATCGTGAGCCGCGACGTTGCCCGCCATTTGTCCTGAAGGTAAACACCGTTGTAGGTGTGGTCAAGAGTTGCCGCCGCTTGTTTTCGGACGGCTTGCGAAATGGCGCCGCCTTGATAAACAGCGGTGCCGCCAACCACAGTGGTGTCGTTGAATGCCGGAGTGGTTGTGGGGTCGAAACGTTCAAAGAAGATCACGAACGGATCGGGCCCTGGAGCGGCGCCGTCGGTGCCGAGAAACGCGGGGAGGTTGGCGAAGTCCGCCTCAAATGGATAAAAGAGCGGGAAGGATTCGTACGTGCTCACCCGGTCGAAATTGCCTCCGAATGTAATGGTGTGATTCGAGAAGTTATGTGTCACGTTGTCGACGATCTCAAACCGGCTTTCCGTATAAATATCGGGATTCCCGCGGTTCACGCCGACTGCGAAGGTGTTCGAGACCTCCAGGTGCGGCTGGGTAGACACCACCGGAAAATCGAAATTGCGATGGGCGTACTGCATGCGCAGTTCGTTGATCCAGGAAGGTGTGATTGTTGACGTCAAGCCGCCGGCCAGGGATTGATCTCGGATGAAATTGTTCTTGAACGCCGACGGCAGATCGAATCCGTTGTTGAGCGGCGATTGGTTCGTCAAGCGATCGTCGTTGATAAAATAACGCGCGTACAGATAATTCTGGCTGTTGAAGTTGTGATCGATGCGCAGGAAACCATTGTCGGTATTGGCCGTTCGCAAAACAGTCAAATCCTCGGGCGGCAATCCGAATACGTTAACCTTCACTCCGTTTATCGTATTGGGCACCGACCCGTCCATCGGGCCGATATTCTCGAGAACCACTGAGTTGTATGTCGGCGATTCACCTCGCCTTTGCGCCTCGTAGTTCGCGAAGATGAAGGTCTTGTCCTTCTGAATCGCTCCGCCGATCGAGCCGCCAAACTGGTTCTGCCGCAGCACGTTGAATCCGGGGGCTGAAAGTACGCTCTTCGCGTCCAGGACATTGTTCCGGAAATATTCATAGAGCGCGCCATGCCAATCGTTCGTCCCGCTCTTCGTGATGATATTCACGATGCCTGCAGTGGCGCGGCCATACTCTGTGGTGTAGTCGGTATTGATCACACGAAATTCCTGAACGGATTCCTGGGGCGGCGTTCCACGCTGAATGCCGGACGCGGTGGAGATATCGTCGGCGCCGTCAACCGCGATGAAATTGAAATGGATATTCTGGCCCGCAAAAGAAAGCTTGGTTACCGGTTCGACGATTACGTCCGTGCTTCCGGAAGTCGTGTCGCCAATTTGCACGCCCGGAGCCAGGAGCGCAAAATCGATGAATTCGCGCCCGTTCACCGGGAGGTCCCGAATCTGGCTCTGAGTAATGACGTCACTGATCTGCGTCCGAGTGGGCTCCGTTACTTCCGAGGCTGCCTCCACTACGACCTTTTCACTGACGGCGCCGACAGCAAGGCTGAAATTGAGAGTCGCCACCTGCCCGACCTGGAGGCTGATCTCTCCGACTTCCGTCTTGAAGCCGACCAGTTGCGCCGTAACCGTATAGCGGCCTGGCGGCATCGCCGGAAGGCTGTATGCGCCGTCGGCCGCGGTTTCGGTCGAGCGGGAAAACGCTGTCGAGGCGTTTACGGCAGAGACTTTCGCTTTGGGAACTCCGCCACCGCTCGCGTCAAACACCTGTCCTTGCAAAGAAGCCGTAACGGCCTGTGCTCGTGCCGGAGCCGGATTCGAGAACAGAAAAGCGAGAACCGCAAAGCAGGCGAATGACCTCAACAAATTCATGTTTCCCCCCGTTTTGATTCCCCAAACAGATTCTTTCCCCACCTGTGGCGCTACCATACGACATTCGGAACGCCAACACAATCTCAACAAGGTGAGGCACTTACACGGCACGGTGCCCACGACGAGCGCTCGGCCGGGTTGATACTGAGTCGGTTTACTTACTCTGGAATTACCGCGGTAACTTCAATCTCTACACGAGCTTTGTCTTCGACCAAGCTTGCCACCTCGACGGCGGTCATCGCCGGATAGTGACTACCGATGATCTCGCGATATACCACACCCACTTCCTTCGAGGCGTCGAGGTACTCCCTCTTGTCAACGACGTACCAGGTCATGCGAGTAATGTGCTCGGGTTTCGCTTTCGCTTCGGCAAGGACTTGGATGATGTTCATGAGCGCCTGGCGCGTCTGCCCGACGAAATCATTTGCGACGAGTTTGCACTGCGCGTCCCAGCCAATCATGCCGCTGACGAAAATGAGTTGCCCTTTCGCGGCTACGCCATTCGAAAAACCTCTCGGACGAGCCCAATTCTGCGGTTGTAGGATTTTCATATTTTATGGTCCTCTGCTATCAGGTCGGGCTTGCGTTCTCTATTGATCCATCCGGAAAGCCAAAAGCCGCGCGCGCAACTCGTCCGGGATCGCAATCGAGCAATTGCGCTTTCTATCGATCAAAACCAACACAACTTTACCGCGCACCGGGTCGCAACCGTTAGAGTCGCGAAGCACGATACTCAGCGTTACGGACGACGTGCCGACGCTGCGAACTATTAACTCCGCCGCAAGCACATCGCCGAACGAACTGGGTGCGACAAAATCGACCTCCAGACGGACGGTCGGCAGCCCCCATCCGCGCGCGTTGATGATCTCGGGAAATGAGAACTGCAATTCATCGCGGCACCAATCTTCCACGAGGCTGTTGAAAATCTCGAGATATCGCGGATAGAAGACGATGCCCGCCGGATCGCAATCACCGAAACGAACTAGAATTTCGGCTCGATACGCACGCGGCGCGACGGCCGGCTCGCCGGATCGAGAGATTGAAGCGTCATCCATTCAGGTGATCGTTGTCCTGAAACGATTTGACAATCCCGCGCGCAATAATTAATTGCTGCACTTCGGTGGCGCCTTCATAGATGCGCAGCGGGCGGATTTCACGATACAGACGTTCGATTGGTTCTTCGCTGACCACGCCCTGGCCGCCAAACATTTGCAATGCCGCGTCGATCACACGCTGCGCGGTTTCCGTAGCGGTCATTTTCGCCATTGCGGCTTCCACGGTCACTCGATGTCCCTCGTCGCGCAGCCACGCCGCGCGGTAGGTAAGCAGCGCAGCGGCGTCAATTCCGGTCGCCATTTCCGCAATCTTTGCCTGGGTCAATTGAAAATCCGCGAGGGTTTGGCCGAACATTTTGCGCGAGGTGGCGCGCCGTAACGCTTCGTCCAGCGCCCGGCGCGCGAATCCAACGGCTGCAGCCGCTACCGAGGTACGAAACACATCCAGCGTCGCCATTGCCACTTTGAAACCTTGCCCTGGCTCGCCCAGCCGCTGCGATACGGGAATGCGGCAGTTCGTGAATTTCAGACGCGCCAGCGGGTGCGGTGCGATTACCTGGATGCGCTCCGCGATTTCGAAGCCGGGCGTTCCCGGCTCGATGATAAATGCGGTGATTCCGCGCGAGCCGGGCGCTTCGTTCGTACGCGCGAACAAGACGTAAAAATCGGCGATCCCGCCGTTTGAAATCCAGGTTTTCTCTCCATTCAATTCGTATGCGTCGCCGCTGAGTTTTGCTTCGCATTGTATCGCCGCCACATCGGATCCTGCTTCGGGCTCCGAGAGCGCGAATGCAGCGATCACTCGACCTTCGGCCACGCGAGCGAGGTATTCTTGTTTCTGCGCTTCCGTTCCGAAGAGAGTGATAGCGCCCGAGCCCAGGCCCTGCATCGCGAACGAAAAATCCGCCAGGCCCGAATGCCGCGCGAGAGTTTCTCGAATGATGCACAGGGCGCGCGTGTCGATAGCTTCGGCCACTGCTCCATGCGCAGCGCCGCCGATCGCAAACTTCAACCAACCGCCGCTTCCGAGCTCGCGCACGAGTTTCCGGCAAGCCTCGTCAATATTCGAATCGTGGCTGGTGCCCAGGTGCGTGGCAGCCCAAGTTTCCAGATCACGCGCCAACTTTCGGTGGCGCGATTCGAGGAAGGGCCAATCGAGAAAGCTGCGGTCCGCCACTCTCAATCTCCCTTGAACTCAGGTTTTTGTTTCGCGACAAACGCATGGTAGGCGCGATGGAAATCGTTGGTCGCCATGCAAATTGCTTGCGCTTGTGCTTCGGCATCGATCGCTTCGTCGACGCCCATATTCCATTCTTGATGCAGCATTTTCTTCGTCATGCCATGCGCGAATGTGGGGCCGCCTGCCAGCTCATTCGCCAGAGACTGTGCATCCTTCAGAAGCGCTTCCGGCACACACAAACGGTTGAAAAATCCCCACCGCTCGCCTTCTTCGCCGCCCAGGTTGCGACCCGTATACAGAAGTTCGGCCGCGCGCCCCTGGCCAATTACGCGCGGCAACATCACGCACGCTCCCATGTCGCAGCCCGCCAATCCAACTCGTGTAAAAAGGAACGCTGTCTTGCTCCGCGCCGTTCCGAAACGAATATCCGATGCGAGCGCGAGGATCGCTCCGGCTCCCACACAGATTCCATCGATCGCCGCGACGATCGGCTGAGGACACGCACGCATCGCCTTTACAAGGTCGCCGGTCATGCGCGTGAATGCGAGAAGTCCGGGCATGTCGAGTTTGGTGAGGGGGCCGATAATTTCGTGGACGTCACCGCCCGAGCAGAAATTCTCTCCGGCACCGGTCAAGACAACCGCTTTCACGTCTTCAGCATGAGTCATCGCTCGGAATAGGTCGCGCAACTCAGCGTAGGATTCGAATGTCAGTGGATTCTTTCGCTCCGGCCGATTTAACGTGATGGTGGCGACCCTACGCGAAACTGCGAATTGAAAATGTCGCGCGGCGTAGCTCGCCAGAACATTTCGATTGCCCGGCAGCTTGTGTGGCTCCCCTGGGAGATGTCGCATCACCAACTCCAATCCCACAATTGCATTTTCGCGTACCGATGTCCGAGCCGCTGTCCGGGCCGCTGGTGGTAGATCAAACGCGGCTTCGATCGAGTCATCCTGCTACATTACCTCTCCGCCGGCCACAGTAATCGCTTGCCCTGTTACGGCTTCGCTCCCCGGCAGGCAGAGCCACGCAACGGCGTTCGCAACTTCCTCGGGCTGCACCAATCTTTTCTGCGGATTCCGCGCCGCCAATTCCGATCGCGCCTGTTGCGGTGTACGACCCGTCTTTGCGACAATATTGGCCACTGCTTTCTTCACCATGTCCGTGTCCGTGTAACCCGGGCAGACCGCATTGACCGTCACACCTTTCGTTGCAAGCTCGAGTGCCAAAGCGCGCGTGAATCCGATCACTCCATGTTTGGCCGCACAATACGCCGTGACGTACGCGTAGCCAATCAGTCCCGCCGTGCTCGCGACGTTAACAATCCGACCCCATTCCGCCGCGAGCATCCCCGGCAATGCCGCCTGCACACAATAAAACGTTCCATCCAGATTGACCGACATCATCTGGCGCCAAAGATCGACGTCGGTCTTCAGAAATGGCGCAGAGCTGGCGGACCCGGCACTGTTGACCAAAATTTGAACTTCACCAAAATGCTCTCGGGCGGAATCAAACGCTTTCTTCACCGACCCTGGAATCGTGACGTCGGCTTTCACCTGATGAAGTCCCGCGTGTGGCAAGAGCAGGGAAGGCACGGTCGCCGGAGAGGCAGTACCGCGGCTCATACTCGTCACGCGCGCGCCATGCGACAGTAGGATTGTCGTAATGGCGGCGCCGATGCCACGCGCACCTCCGGTGACCACCGCGTGCTTTCCGGATAGGAACTGTGAGCTTGCGCCGCTTGCGGGCTCAGTCACACCTGCAACCTCAGCAGAGCTGCGCGAGCTAGATTTCTTTCAAGCTGCTGCTTGCCGCCCAAGTATGGATCGGGCCACCAAACGTCCGGGTAGCCTTGCTTCGCAGCTTCATGCAGCGTCCACGCCGGGTCGGCAAGATGTGGGCGCGCGACCGCGCAGAGATCGGCGCGGCCGGCGGCGATGATTGTGTTCACGTGATCGCCCTCGAAAATGTTCCCAACCGCGATCGTCGGAATTCCGACTTCATTTCGGATGCGGTCCGAGAATGGAACTTGAAACATGCGACCGTACACGGGACGCTCGTCTTTGCTCACCTGGCCGGACGAGCAATCGATCACGTCCGCTCCGGCACATTTGAACAGCCGCGCTACGATCGCGGAATCCTCCGGGGTGATGCCTCCCGGAACCCAATCGTGGGCCGAGATGCGCACACTCATCGGCTTGTCCTGAGGCCAAACGGCGCGCATCTCCTTGAAAACTTCCAGCGGGTACCGGCAGCGATTCTCGATCGAGCCGCCGTATTCGTCGTCGCGCTGATTCGTTAGAGGAGAAATAAAACTCGAAAGAAGGTAACCGTGCGCGCAGTGGAATTCGAGCCAATCAAATCCGGCGGCAGCGCCGCGCTCTGTAGCCGCCACAAAATCGGCCTTGATGCGATCCATATCGGCGCGGGTCGCTTCGCGCGGCCTCTGCGATACACCTTCGATGTAGGGTACAGCCGACGCAGAAATAAGCGGCCAATTGTCCGACGCAAGCGGCTGGTCCATTCCTTCCCAGCCGCGCCGCGTCGATCCTTTGCGGCCCGAATGACCGAGCTGCAGAGCCATCTTGGCATCCGTGTGCTTGTGAACGTAATCGACGATGCGTTTCCAGGCGTCGCGCTGCATATCGTTCCACATACCGAGACACGCCGGCGTAATCCGCGCATTCGGTGAAACGCAAGTCATCTCCGTGAAGACCATCGCCGCGCCACCCATTGCGCGCGCGCCGAAATGGACGAGGTGAAAATCATTCGGGATGCCGTCCTCGGCCATATACATCGCCATCGGCGAAACGATCACTCGATTCTTCAGAGACAGGCCACGCACTTTGAACGGAGTAAACATTGGGGGAACGGCGTGATCAACACCACTGCGCTCGGCGAACCAGTTCTCCACCGTGTGCACGTAATTGGCATCGCGCAATTTGAGATTTTCGTGGCCGATGCGCTGGCTGCCCGTCAACAAGCTGTAGGTGAATTGTTCCGGATCGAGATGGACGTAGCGCTCGACCTGCTCGAACCACTCCATCCGATTTCGTGCCGCGCTTTGCAACTTGAGCGCTTCAATTTCGCGCTCTTCCTGATATTTCTGCAATGCGCTCGCAACGTCACCGTCGTGGTGCGACAGCACGCGTGTGAGTGCGATTGCGTCTTCCATCGCCAGCTTCGTACCAGAGCCGATGCTGAAATGCGCGGTATGCGCGGCGTCGCCGATCAGCACGATGTTCTTGTGAAACCATTTCTCGCACAGAACGCGATTGAACTTCAGCCACACCGCCGAGCCTTTCAAGTGTTTCGCGTTTGAGATCAGGGCGTTGCCGTCCAGCCGATCGGCAAATAGCTTTTCGCAGAGCGCGATCGACTCTTCTTGTTCCATCTTATCGATGCCTGCCTTCAGCCAATTCTTTTCCGGCGTCTCGACGATGAACGTGGACCAATCGGCATCGAAGCGGTAGGCGTGCAGATTGAACCAGCCCCACTCGGTGTTCGCGAAATCGAATGTGAAGGCGTCGAGCTTCTTTTTGCTTCCGAGCCAGATGAAACGATTGTGGCGCGGCTGTATATTCGGTTTGAAAACGCTCTCGTATTTCCTTCGCGTCACGGACGAACCGCCGTCGGAGGCGATCACGAGATCGTAATCAGAAGCGTAGGCGTCGGGATCGGTCACCTCCGTTTGAAACACGAGCTTCGCGCCAAGCCCGGCAGCGCGCTTCTGAAGAATTTGCAGCAGTTTGATGCGGCCGATTCCACAGAAGCCGTGGCCGCCTGAAGTTAATTTTCGTCCCTTGAAGAAGACATCGATATCGTCCCAGTGACGGAACGCGCGCGTGATTTCGGAATGCGTCTCCGGATCGACATCTTTGAATCCGTCCATCGTCTTGTCCGAAAACACGACGCCCCAGCCGAACGTATCGTCGGGACGATTGCGCTCAATGACGGTCACGTCCCAGGAAGGATTCGCCTTCTTGGCGAGAATCGAAAAATAGAGGCCGGCGGGGCCGCCTCCGAGGCAAACAATCTTCATCTGCTGTCTCCCGATGCGAACAACCGAGACGGTTTCATGGCGTTAACTGCGCTCCGAGCACGGAGTTTGTCGCGCGCGAATCGTGATTTTATTCGCGATTAGAAATTTGTACGACATTTATTTTCATAGAGATAGCCGAATTTTAATTCCTAAATTCGCGATTAGAAATTCGACACTCTAATCGCAACAATTGGACTGCTGCACCGCTCAATTGTCTCTTTCGCCGCCGAGCGCCTCGTCGAGTTTTTCGCCTGTATCGTCGGCGAGTGCAGCTTCGCGCCAATGCTTCAAGCGGCTCGCGGCATCCGGCCGGCCTCGCAGCTTCGGCAGACCAGCGACAACAGCCTCGTAATTCCTTTCGCCTTGCGCATGGGTGTCGCCATATCCCTTCACCATCCGCGGGCACTCGGCCAATTCTACCGCCAGCGCGTAGTCTTCCGCAGCGACGCGAGCAACCAGATCCAGCCACTCGGTAATCGTTTTTTGCTCTTTGATGAAACGCAGCGACTTCCGGCGCCATCGCCGCATACCCGCGACCATGTAAAGCTGGAAATATCCACGCAGCGAAGTGGTTTGAACAATTTTACCGTTGCCGGTCATCGCTTCGGTGAATCGCCGCATCATGGCCGACTTCAGCAGCCAGCGACCCAGTGGCGCGGGAACCATGTCCGCGATTTCCTGGACGCGCGGGTGTAGGAATTCGTTGATCTGCAGTAGCTGGGCCGGATCGACGCGCGCGTCCCGATACACGCGCTCGAAGCGCGTGCGGCGGATCTTCAAGTCGGCCACGCGCGGCGCGTCCTCGTACGACATCCAAAGTGCCAAGTAGCGCCCCGTCTCGCCGAGCAGCGCAAAATCGCCCTTGCCGTATTTCGAGTTCACATCGCGAATGGCATCGAGCCGATCCAGATATTCGGCGGCGTAGGCGACATCTTGATAGTCAGCGAGCCGCTCGATACCTGCGAACAGAATTTCGTGGCTCGGGACGGGAAAATCGCGTTCGATTCGCGCCGCAAGCGCGTGGAGGCGCGGGCCAACTTTAGGTTTCGCAGCTGCCATTGTTGCGACCTGGGCCGTGGCCGGTTCCGTTGCAGCGCGAAAGCCGGCAACGAACGCGGCGAGGCTGTTCTCGACGCCGACACCGCCCTTTCGAATCGCGTCTTCGAATTGTTCGCGACGAAACGGCAGCGCGCCGGTGCCCGCGAGAGCGCCAAAAAGCGAGGCGCTAATTACGCTGCGAGCGTCTTCCGCGATTCTTGCAAAATCGCCATGCACGAATACTTTCGCTGCCGCAGCGCTCGCCTCGATCACTTTCGCAGAATCGACGCGCCCGTCGGTGATGGCTGTCTTTTCCGTCATCGAATAGACGCGATTCGTCGAAGCGATCAGGGTCGTTCGATCCGGAGTGACCAGGCCGCGCTGGATCGCGCGCCCCGCCTCCATCAATTCGGACGCAAGCACGATGTCGAGTTCACCCGGAACCGGCATCAGCGCGAGAACCGGCTCCTTTCCGGCTACGCGCACCGCGGCTTCCGGAAAAATCTCCAAGTAATAAATCGTGGAGCCGGTACGTTGAGCCACACCGGGCACTGACGTGGTCTGAGCGCGATAACCGGAATGTTCGGCGAGATCAACGAGCCAGTCCGCGAGGACGCCGCCGCCTTCGCCGCCCATCGCCAGAATGGCGATGGTAATCGCTTTGGGATGGCGAAGGTTCGGTGACGCGAGCGGGGACGAAGGCTGGGGGGCCTTAATCTTCTCCATCAACTCCTCTTGCGCACTTCAGGCACGGATGCCCGCGAGCCGGCGTTCGATGCGCCCCTGGAGGAATCCGATCACGACGCGACGGACCCGGGACTTCACGCCGTCCCAGGCGCTTGGATTCGAGATGACTTCGGCCCGGAAAAACGACGGGCACAGCACCGCCGCGTGCGACACTTCGCCGCAAAGGCCACAGCCCGAGCAGCTATCGAGAACGGTTGCGACCGGATCTTTTCGCAGCGGATCTCTATTCGGTTGAATTGTCAGTGATGGGCAGCCGGACAAGCGAATGCAGGAATGATCGCCGGTGCAGGTGTCCGCGTCGACGCCGAATCTTTCTCGCACGACGCGCTTCCCTTCCTTGGCCATTTTCGCCATCAGAGGCTTTACGCGGCGCTGCTTGTTCAGGGTGCACTCGCTCTGCGCCACGATCACTTTCGGGCCGCGTTCCTTCGTGGTGAGGGCTTCCATAAGCGTGTCGCGCATCGCGGCTACGTCGTATGTGCGCGTAATCGTTCGCACCCATTTCACGCCAACGCCCCGCACGGCGTCTGCGATCGACAACTTGGTGGTGCGAATCGGATTCGCAGCCGCAGAGGAAAGAATATCCTGGCCGCCCGTGGCAGCCGTGTAGCTATTGTCGACAACGACGAGCACGCTGTCGCTTTGATTGAAAACTGCGTTGCCGACGCCGCTGGTGAGGCCGTTGTGCCAGAAGCCGCCGTCACCCATGATGCTGATCGTGCGCTTCTTGGTCTCTTTGGTGTTGAATGCGGCAGCGCCCGCCCAGCCGAGTCCGTAACCCATCGTCGTGGCGCCGATATTGAACGGCGGCAAAATCGAGAACAGGTGACAGCCGATATCGCAACTCACATGATGATGGCCGAGCTTGCGCTCGACCAATTTCATTGCGGAAAAAATCGGGCGCTCGGGGCATCCAGTACAGAATGACGGCGGGCGCGGATGAATTTCGTGGTCGACGATTTGAATAGCGTGCGGTTTTTCCTGCGAGGGCCGCACGACCGTGGGCAGATGCTGGCGATCGATCAATTGCGGCGCGTACAATTCGACGAACTTCAGCACGCCCTTCGTCACGGTTGCAGCGGTGTACTCGCCGGCCATCGGCAGGAGGTCTTTGCCGTGCACTTTCGTTTGAATGTCCGCCTTGCGCAGAATCGAATTGATGTTTTGCTCGATGAAATCGGGCTGGCCTTCTTCAATGACGAGGACGGCGCGCTTGCCGAGGCAGAAATTCTTGATCTCCTCGTCGATGAGCGGATAGGTGACGTTCAATACATAGTGCGGGATTTTGCTGTCGCCAAACGCGTTCGACAATCCGAGCAATTCGAGACACCGAATCGTCGTGTTGTACATCCCGCCCTGCAGGATGATCCCGAAATCCTGTGCCCCCTCGGCGAAGATTTCATTCAGGCCCTGTTCGTGAATGTATTTCTGTGCCGCCGGCCACCTTGTGTGGATTTTTTCCTGTTCGTGCAGGAAGCTCGACGGAGGCAACACGATCCGGCTTACATCGCGCACAGGATGTTCCATCGCGTCTTTCAAAGTGAATTTCGGGCGGACGTTGTCCTTGGCGACGAAGCGGCCGTGGACGTGGCAGGCGCGAATGCGCAATTCGAGCATCACCGGAGTGCGAGTGGCTTCAGAAAGCTCGAAACCCTGCTCGACTGCGCGAACAATCGAAGGCAGGTTCGGCCGAGGGTCGAGAAGCCACATCTGCGACTTCATCGCGAAAGCGTGGGAGCGCTCCTGCATGATGCTTGAGCCATCGCCATAATCTTCGCCGACGATAATCAGGGCGCCACCCGTTACTCCGCCCGACGCCAGATTAGCGAGAGCGTCGGACGCGACGTTGGTGCCGACGGTCGATTTAAATGTGACGGCGCCGCGCAGGGGGTAATTGACGGAGGCGGCGAGAGTGGCGGCGGCGGTGGCTTCCGATGCGCTGTGCTCGAAGTGGACGCCAAGCTCTTCGAGGATGTCGTTCGCGTCCGTGAGGACGTCCATGAGGTGGGAAATCGGAGCGCCCTGATAGCCGGCCACATAAGAGACGCCCGACTGGAGGAGTGCTTTCGTTACGGCAAGGATTCCCTCGCCGCGGAATTCCTGGCGTTCGCCGAGATAGAGCTTTTGAACTTCCTTCTTGAAAAACCGCTCCGCCATCTATGGTGCCTCGGTTCGCCCTCGAGTAAGACGAGCGATAATAATCCACTACCAGAATTTTACACCTAAATAACGCCAGGCATGCGGATGCATCGCGGCCGAGGAATCGCCGCGACAATTGGCGGATCGAGAACGGCGCCCGTCGTGATGAGAAAAGCTAAGCGACCACCAGCGCCAGCACCCGGCACGGGCTGCCCGATCCCCGGACGATTTTGAGCGGTGGGGTGATCAGAATCGCGCCTTTCGGTGGCAGTTGATCCAAATTCATCAAACTCGCGAGGCCGAATTTGTTGCTGCCGTGCATGATGGTGTGGCACGGGAACGGAGGATTGAAGCGGAAAGCCTGCCCCGCGTCGGTGCCCACGCCTTCCGATCCCCACCCGATTACGTCGCGTTGTTTGGCGAGGAACGGAACCAGATCGGGGTGCGGGCCGGGGGCGTGCGAACCGTCTTCCTTAATATTGAGGAACGAAGCGGCGTCCGTGCGTTTCGACCAATCCGTGCGCATCAGTACCCACGAACCTGCTTCGATACGGCCGTGCGCTTTCTCCCAGGCTTCTACGTGCTGTGGCGTGAGCAAGAAGTCGGGATTCGCGGCCACTTCGCGCGAAACGTCGATCACGCAGGCGGGCGCGAAGAATTTTGCGACCGGAATGTTGTCCGTCGCGTTATTCGGATAGTCCTTGCCCGTTACCCAGTGGATTGGCGCGTCAAAGTGGGTGCCGGTATGCTCGCCGCACGAGAAGTTATTCCAGTACCAGGCAGGCCCGCGGCTGTCGTAATTGGAAATTTCTTCGAGGCGGAATGGCCACGTTTTGCCAAACTCGGGCGGTAGCTGAATCGTCGCGGTGCCCGCGTCGAGCGGCTGGCTTAAATCGATTACGCGGATCGCGCCTGAACTCAGGGCCTGCAGAAACCCGCTTAGAAAATTTTCGCTCATACTCGCCCCCCGGGCTTCCCGCTTGGTCTGCTCGACCTTAACAATGCCGCCGCATTATACGCAACCGCGCGGCCGATGCCGCACGGAGATTTGTCGTTTACAAATGGCACGTGCAATTCGAATGAGGAGAGGAGAGATGTCCGACGGACTTACTGGGAAATCACCATCTGCGAGGTGCTCTGCATGGTGAAGTTGGCAGGCATGAAGGGAAAGATAAACTTGAAGGCGTAGGACACTTGGACTTGAACTATGCAGCCGGGGTTGTTAAAGATGGTGGCGCAAATAGGTGGATTGTTGGCCACAGGTGGCCATTTCGTGTCCGCGCTGACAGCGTTTGGATCGAGTCCAATTCCGGTCATTTGGCTGCGAAGATAGTCTCGGTAATCGAACTCACCTGCCGGGCAGTAGGAAATCGTCCCAGGTGGGCACGTAGAGCCGCGAACGATGGCGAACCGGGTACCGTCGCGGGCGGCGTTCGAAACAAAGTGATAGGTGTACATTGCCCGCCCGAAATCAATGATTCCGAAGAGCACCGTAAGAAACACAATCAAAACAAAAGCGTATTCGAGTAAGGCCACGCCCTTCTCTCGACTCGACCGACGAGGATGCCGAAAGAACGTTGCTCGACAGCTGCTCTCGTCAATCATTGCGCCACCCGCATCACGGCGTTGCCATTTACCGGGAATGTTGCTGGAAGCCCGGGATAGTGAAATAACGCGGTAAAAGTCCCATTCGTTTGTACCTGCACGTACACCAGCGCGTGGTCTCCCAACCCGCAGATCGCAGGGCACGGCAACTCCGCAGTGGAAGAGCTCGCGCACGAACAGAAGTGCCGTGTGACAGGGACAGTCATACCCGGAATATTCTGCGCATCATTGAGAGCTGCGGCGGCCATTCCAGGTCCATCGGACGCGGCAGTAAGGCTTTGCGCCCCATATTGCACGCCGGCACGCGCCGCATTGGCTGTCAAAATACTCAGATAGGCGAAGCGACCAACCTCGATGACGCCGACGAGCAGTACCAAGATAATCGGAGTGAGCAGCGCGAATTCCAGGAGGCTCTGGCCGTCGGACTCCCTGATCCGCAAGTTCCACTTGCGCTGCGCAGGAGTTGCATCCCCTCTGCTAAATTGCATAGTTACTCAGCCAACGCCGTACCCTTGATCGGCGCGCCATCAGAAAGCAAGGAGTAGTCGTTATGCATGCTAATGTTACCTAAACCGCCTTGAAGCACAATTTCATTCGCGATGACGATCGAGTAGTTGTTCGTATTCGCTCCGAGCGTAACGTTCGCCGTCGGAAAATAGAGAACGCCTTCTAATTCCTGCAAGGAGCCCGCAAGTAAGGATGCTGCAGGCGGGTTCGGGTCGGTAGGATCTCGGATCATCAGAATTCCTTCATATGGCGCGGTTCCGACTCCCGTACGCGTCCTTGGAGCCTGAAGATCAGTGCCTCCGGTTGTGTTGAAATTGACGATCCCGGGCCCCCCGCTACCCCTCGTAACAAAGAAAGTTACTCCAATACCGGTAACGGAAGCAGTCCCTGACAGCGAGAAGTCGCCTTCCACGATGTAGAGTCCCGATGGGAAAACGACATTCCCAGCGGTAATAGAAATTCCACAGTATGGAGGACCAGGGAAGGGATTGGGAGGGACAGCAAACGGCACGCATCCCCCTACAGGATTGGGCAGCGGCAGGTTCGCCAAAGGATTGGCAGCCGGAACCGATTTCATCGGAGTCGGAACCACCGTCGCTCCGCCGGTATTGGACGCTCCTGCCACGCCGATGGAGAGTGCGTTGATGTTGGCGCCTCCACCGGCAGTAAAATCACCGTTCGAAACGATGCCGCAGTTGCTGGCCAAAACGGTCGCGCCGTTTACTACCAGCGCATTCGGATCATTCGCACCCAGTGCATACAGACAGTTTCGTCCGTTCCCCAAATGGGCTACCGCTCTGGCTGAAACAGAAACGGAATTGACGCGAAAGATCTTCATGAAGAATGTCGGCTGGTTCTGTTGGATCAGAACTTCGACGTAACCAGGTTTCCCCGAAAACGGACCCGAAGCCGGAATTTGCGTGGCTACGTTGACTGCCGGATTGCCGGAGTCAAAACCGCTCACCTTCGCGTCCGCCGCGGCCGCTTGCGTAACGGCAGACGTCACCGCTCCATTGCTATAAGCGAGCTCGGCCGCTCCTGCGAGAGCTGCGCTGTCGGCCGCCGACTGCATGCGCCGCTTCTGATATCTCAGGTAGCCCATGTCGATGGCCAGGCCTGCTGCCAGCAGTAGAACGGTAAGCGCAAGACCGGCCGTGAGCAAGGCCTGCCCCGCCTCGGAATTACGCTTCATTCGAAAGTCCTCCGGTCGGCTGCGGGGGCAGGCAACGTAACGCTTCGTTTCTTCTACCACGCGGAGCCTCGTAATTGGACCGCAATATTCTACCGCGCACCGTGTTTATTTCGCTTCGGCAAATATCAGCTGGCTGCGCGCAGCGTGGAGATCTCGAAGCGGTCTCCGACCTTCGTTCCGGTGCGATAAATTGTGTGAGGCGGCAGCTCGAGTACGCTCATCGCTTTGAGCGAGACACGGGAAATCCGGAAGGGCCGCACGTATTCTTCCACGTGCACGACTTCCTTTTCCTTGCTCAAGAAAATCAAGTCGATCGGGAACATCATGCCGATCGTGTGCACACCTCGAGACGGGACGATCCAGAGGCCACAACCGAGCCGCGCCCAGCGTTTTGTCTTGCCCAATAGGCCGACGAGCCGACGAAGATAGCTGTCGGCCACGGACGCTTCCGTCGCGACAAAAGTCTCGCGCGTTTTGTTGTACACGTACACGGCACGGCCGTTTTTATGATTGGCCATCGCGGGTCCCATCTTCCCTGGTTTGAAATTTTCAGTAGTGATGTTCTTCTACTCCTCGATGTTTCTCCGGCGCCGCCAGATGATGATGAAGAGCACAACGACTGCCAGCGCTCCTGCCACGATTCGTATTAGCGTTACGTTGTCCATTTCTGTTACCCCTCCCAAGTTTGCTCTCGGTATTCACGGCGCGCTGGGCACGCCGCGTTTGCGATTCCCGCTTTAGTGCGCAAACTGCCGCATAAAAGTCAGAACCGCGGGCCCCAGGATCACCACCAATAGCGCCGGAAAAATAAACAGCACCAACGCCGGCACCATCTTCACTGTCGTTTTAGCGCTCATTTCTTCGGCACGCTGCCGCCGGCGCGTGCGCAAATCGTCCGAGTGGACTCGCAAGGACTGAGCAACGCTGGTGCCAAAACGCTCGGTCTGCACCAGCATGGCCACGAGCGCCTTGATGTCGTCAAGGCCCGTGCGCCGCGCAAGCGACCGCAACGCTTCAATGCGGCTCTTGCCCACTCGCATTTCGAGGTTGACCAATTGGAGCTCTTCGCTCAATTCCCGATGCGCGACCTGCATTTCTTGCGCCACGCGAAGCAGGGCTTGATCCAAGCCGAGCCCAACTTCCACGCAGATCACCAAGAGATCGAGTCCGTCCGGCAGGCCCATCCGCAGACGATTTTGGCGCGCGCGGACGCGAGACTGGAGCCACATATCCGGAAGCAGAAAACCTAAAATGGCGGCTGCGCCGATAATGAAAGTCGGGTTGTAGCGGTAAACACCCGTGAAAATGACTGCCGAGAGAAGCGCGACGGGCAGGAGGATTTTTAGTCCGCGCATCGCCAGCATCGCGTCGGCGCTTCGATATCCGGCTCGAATCATCATCAGCTGGGATCGCGACACCTGAGCCGGACCGGACGGCACAAGCTTGCCAATGGACGCGAGCCCGCCAGTAAGCCAAGCTGTCCGATCAGACGGTGGTTTCCCTTGCGCCGTAACTCTCGATGCATCGAGCAGACGCGCCAGCCTGCCCGCCACTTTCTGTTCCGAAGGCGAGAAGGCGTAGACGAGCGCCACCAGAATGCCTACTGTTGCTAGAAACGTTGCGCTGGTTACAACCCAAAGCATGGACTGCTCTCCCGAGTCACACTTTGATGTGAATGATCTTCCAAATAATCACAGAGCCAAGAATCTGCATCGCGGCAGCGGCCGTCAGCAGCGTCGGGCCGATTGGGTCGACGAACAGGATCCGGATGTAACTCGGATTCATGAGCCCTAGCAGCGCCATCATCGACGGCGGCATCGCGATCAGGATCAGCGCGGTCAGCCGTCCCTGCGCCGTCCGCACTTGCACTTCGCGATAGATTCGGAAGCGCTCTCGAATCACGCGCGATAGCTCATCAAGAATTTCCGCCAAATTGCCGCCGGTTTCCTTCTGGACCAGCAGCGCCGTGACGAAAAACCTCACGTCCATAAGCGGCACGCGCTCGGTGAGATTCATGAGCACATCGCGCAGCGGTAAACCGAAATTCTGCTCTTCGAACGTCTTGCGGAATTCCGAGGCTACCGGCTCCGACGATTCCATGGAGATCATTTCAAGGCCGGTGGTGAACGCGTGGCCGGCGCGAACGGCGCGCCCCAGAAGGTCCAGCGCTTCCGGAAAGCGCTCTTCAAACAGCCGTAAGCGCCGCGAGCGTCTGAAGGCGATTACAGAATAGGGAACAAGAGCGAGCAACAGGCCTGCCAGTGCTGCAAGCGCGAGTCCATGAAGAAAGTGGTCCGCGATGAGAAACGTCGCAAATCCCAGCACGCCACTGATCAAAATAACCTTGGCGGGCTTGATCGTCATCCCGCCTTGCTCGATCATCTGCTGCAGGCGCGCGGACCACGAAAATTGCGTCATGAAGCGATGCAGCAGCGGAACACTGCTCATCATTTCGTCCCGCACCAGAAACAAGTCCTGCGCACTTTCTCCACTGCGGTTATCCTTCTTGCGTACGGCGTCCATGCGCCGGCGCACGACGTTCTGCTGATCGTCACCACTCGCCAACATCCAGAGGGCGAGAACGATCCCGCAGACAACCGCAAACGTTAAGAGTCCGAGTAAGGGTGCCATTACTTGTTCCTCAATACGGCCGTGCTACTTCAAACATCGTTGCCGGGAGCTGAATTCCCGTCACCGCCAGCCGCTCCGCGAATTTCGGACGGATTCCGGTCGGGATGAATTCGCCCAGTACTTCACCGGAGTCGCGAATGCCCCGTTTGCGGTAGACGAAGATGTCCTGCATCGTGACCACTTCGCCTTCCATTCCGGTTATTTCCGCGAGGCTCACAACTTTTCGAGTGCCGTCGCTCAGCCGGCTCACTTGGACGACTACATCGACCGCCGAAGCAATCTGCCGCCGGATCGCATTATCGGGAATGTTTAGGCTCGCCATTGCAACCATCGTTTCGAGGCGGCTCAGCGCATCGCGGGGAGAGTTCGCGTGAATCGTCGCGAGCGAGCCGTCGTGTCCCGTGTTCATGGCCTGCAGCATGTCCAGCGCTTCTTCACCGCGCACCTCACCGACGATAATGCGGTCCGGGCGCATGCGCAGCGAGTTGATGACGAGTTGCCGCTGCTGGACGGAACCTTTGCCTTCGATGTTGGGCGGCCGCGTTTCGAGACGCACGACGTGCTCCTGGTGGAGTTGCAATTCGGCCGCGTCTTCAATTGTGACGATCCGCTCGCGATTGGAGATGTAGGACGACAGCACGTTGAGGAATGTCGTCTTGCCGGCTCCGGTGCCGCCCGAGATCAAAATGTTCAAACGCGCCTTCACGCAACCCTGGAGCAGTTCCAGCATAGCGGGCGTCAGAGTTTTATTTGCGAGCAGATCCTGGGAATTGAGCCGATCGCGGCCGAATCGCCGGATCGACATGCAGGGGCCGTCCACCGCGAGCGGCGGGATAATCGCGTTCACGCGCGAGCCATCGGCCAGCCTCGCGTCAACCATCGGCGACGACTCGTCCACGCGTCTACCAATCGCGGAGACGATCCGGTCGATGATGCCCATCAGGTGCGCGTCGTCGCGGAACTGGACCGAAGTCAGCTCGAGCATTCCCTTGCGCTCCACATAGACGCGCTTGTATGTGTTTACAAGAATGTCGGAAATGGTCGGATCAGCCAGGAGCGGTTCGAGAGGCCCTAGGCCGAATACTTCGTCGAGAATTTCCAGTGACAGACGTTCCCGCTCCTGCAAGTTCATCGGAGTGGATTCACCGACGACGAGGCCCTCTAAAATTGTCGCAACTTCGCGGCGGACGTCTTCGCGCTTGATCTCGCCGAGCCGGTCCAGATTCAATTTCTGGATCAGCTTGCGATGGATCGCCGCTTTGACGGCCGAGTAGTCAGTTCTTCTTGTCGGAAGCGCGCCTGACGACATTTGCTCTTACCTCTTCGCCGGAAACAGAATGTTGCCCAGCCCCGCTTTTTTCCCAGCGGATGCCGAGTCGACACCCGTCAACTGTCCCGCCAACTGCCGGTAGCGGTTCGTAAGGATATTGTTGTGATTTTCCATGAGCGGCATTCCCAAATTCACCGACAAGCTAGCTTTTCGAAAATCGTTGGGAAGGCAGGCGAAGATGGGCCGTTTGATGCTTTTCTCGATACTTTTGAGGGCGTCTTCGTCACCCTTGTGCCAGCGGTTGATCACTACGCGGACGCGTTCGGGGTCGATTCCAAGACCTGCCATCGCGAGCAAACGGCGTTCGAGGGTCCAAAGAGCGGGCACATTCGCTTCAGCCACCACGAGAATCATCCGCGCGCTCTGAAACATCGGATTCCATTCCGAAGAAAACTGCGAGCCGACATCGACGAGCACCATATCGGAGCTCGCCTGCGCCACGTTGACGACCCGCTCGAGCGGTCCGATGCGGATGTTCTGCCACTCTTCGAGTTGAGTAGCGCCGCCCAGAATCTCGAGCTTCGTCTTGTGCGCAGTCAGAAGGCCGCTAAAGAAGTGGCTGTCCAGGCGATCCAGGTTTTCGACGGCGTCGCGAACGACGAAGCGCGGGTGCAGATCGAGCAAGAGGTGAACGTTGCCCAATGGCCGGGCAAAATCGAGCAGGACGACATGCTTGCGCGCATACGTGGAAAGCTGCACGCCCAGATTCACAGCCACCGTCGTCGTTCCCACACCGCCTTTGGATCCCATCACGACGATGGTTTTCTCCGCCGCCTTGCGCTCGGTTACCTGACCTTCGGCGCGAAACCGCGTGAGGACATCTTTCAACGCTTCGGGAGTGACGGGCTTGTTGATGAAGTCCTGCACTCCGCAGCGCATCGCGTCAAGCAGAGTCTGCTGGTTCGGCGCGCTGTTCGAGCAAGCAATCAAACGCACAGCCGGGCGCAGGCGTCGAAGATGAGCTCCGAATGCGAAGAACGGCTCCGTATCGCGCGTCAAATCCAGAAAAACGACATCGGGCACACCCTCGCTGGCATCTGGCAGCTTTTCCGTCGGAATGGTCCATTGCTTTACGGAAGTCACCAATCCGGTCTGCTGCAAACAGGCGAGAAGCTGCGCGGACCCATCTCGATCGGCGCTCGCAATCGCTGTCGTCAACATAGGCCCGGCATCCTTGTAGCCGGCAGTTTCTTCTGAATCGTCATTCGCAATGAGTCCCCTTATTTCTGGCCAGGCGTCTTCTGTTGTTCGGTCGCGGATCCGGTAGGCCCGAGGAACGTCTTCGGGAAAAACAGATCGGGTTTCTTTTGATCCGTTTGAATCGGCTGCACAATCCGCGGTGTCACCATGACGAGCAGTTCATCTTTGGTTTTATTGATGCTGCGGCTCGTGAACAGCTTACCGAGAACGGGGATATCACCGATGAACGGAATCTTCGACAACTGTTCCGTATCACGATTATCCACCAATCCTGCGATCGCGAAGCTCTGGCCGTCTCTTAAATCCATCTCCGATTCTACGCGACGGGTGGACAGAGCTGGAATCAGAAAACCTGAAATATTGAGCGCGTTCGTGAAATCCAGCGCGCTTACTTCGGGCTTCACGTGCAAGTGAATCAATCCGTTTGGCATCAGAGTGGGAGTGAAATTCAGCCGCACGCCGAATTCCTTGAATTGAACCGTAATCCCTGCGAAACCTCCTCCTGTCGTGCCCTGCACGATGGGAAACGGAAATTCACCGCCGGCCAAGAAGCTGGCATCTTTGCCGGAGGCTGTGAGCAGGTTCGGTTCGGCCAGGATTTCGAGCACGTTATTTTGCTGCAGGGCTTGAATCGTAGCGGCCAGATTAATGTCCGGCCGGAAAAGAAAAATATTCAATAAGTTGCTGACGCCGATTGCCGAGCCGACGCCGCCTGAGCTGCCGACCAGTTGCGGCGGCGAGAATTGCTGGGTTGAAATCGTTCCAACGTTCTTCGCGCCCGGCAGGCTGAGTATGTTAATTCCGAGCTGCTGCAGCGCGGTCTTGTCCACTTCGGCGAATTTTACTTCCAGCAGAATTTCGCCGGGAGGCGACGCGGGCACTTCCATCAGGCTCGTCACTTTGGGGGTGGTGCCCTTCACAACTTCCAGAATTTTGTCCGCCACCGCCGCCGAAGAAATCCTCCCCGACAGCATCACCACATCTTTCGAAGTCTCGACGACCACTGGTTCCGCGGGGAACACTTCATGAATTTTTTCGGTGAGGCTCAAGACATCGATGTCGACGGAAACTTCAAACGCCTGGCTCTGCTCGTTTTCGTCCCAGATGATCAGCGACACTCCTCCGGGCGCTTTTCCATTCACGAGAACCTGCGTCGGGCTGACGACGATTGCTTCGGCAATCGCCGGATCGGCCAACGAAACCCGCTTGATGCGCGAGGGGGAAGTGATAATCAACGACCGCCCAACGAGCAAGTGCAGTGCTTGCGGCACCTCGCCCGATTGCTGCGAGTCTGCCGGCACATGAGAACTCGCCGTCTGCGCGCCCACCGCAGCCTGCACCGCCGCTTGCGTTGCGGGAGCAGTTTCCGCCGCGGAGGTTGTTCCCTGCGCTCTCACGCGGGGCGCAGCGCAAAGAAGGAATGCTGTAAGAATCGCCAGTGCGGCGCAGCAATGCAGCGACGTGAGCGATCCGCGTTGCTGTGAATGCTTTTGAGACGATTGCTCGGACATTCGAATCCCCCGTCGGCTGCTCACGGATTTTGAAAGCTCTTCGTTTCGCGCTTGTTTCCAACGATTACTTCCACCGTAAATGGAGCCTGAATCACCGGAGCCGCTTTCGTCGCAAAATGTTTGGGAGGAGGAGCCGCCGCTACTCCTGACGGTGAGAACAGCGTAGTCTGCAGCACGGCGGGCGGGCTCATGGATTTCGTGTCGATCGTGTTGCGCAGCGCGAGCTGGATTTTGCCTTCGGTGCTGGCCATGGCCAGTTTGGCTGCGTCATCCGGGGTCACCAAGAGCGTGATCACGGGTACGGTCTGCGGCTTGCCTTCTTTGTCCTGCTCCACTTTTTGACCGGCAGCCAGAACGCGCACATTTTCAAGAATCGTGCGTGTGATGTTGCCGCCGGCACCCGTCACCGCTCCAGTGACGAGAACATCCACCATCGTTCCGGGCGTAACGAATCCCGCGACACCGACGACGTCATTCACCGCCACCGACATCGCCCGCATCCCTTCGGGAATCGTGGCTGCAAGTCCAGCGCCGGACTGAAGCGACGCCAGCTTGCTTTCCAGAATCGGCTCATTTTCCGCTACCGAGGTGATCACCGCGCGATTCGCAACGTCTTCGACCCTCGTAAACATCCCAACAACGGGCTGACCTTGCGGCCACGGAATCGTACGCACGTTCGAGGCGTCGAGCCGCGTTCCTAGCTTTAGAGGTTCCGCCGCGACCACGATTCGCTGCATCACCACCACCGGCTTCGGGGCCGAGGCCTGCTGGAACTGGCGGTACACGAAGATGCCGGCAGCAATGCCAAGCACAAGCGCGACGACCACCCCTAGCAGTCGATTCGAGTTCATCAGTACGTCTCCCTGGACCGAAACTCAGTAATTAAATCGCGCAGCCACAAAGCAAATCACCGTCGCAATTGCGACGGCTACCCCGAACGGGACCTTCAACGCTCCCGGGTTGTCGAGTGAAATTTCCGGATTCGCCTGCAATCCGAAAATGAGGAATCCCTGCACAAGGACCCACATATTCTTGAGGGTGCCGATCACGCGGTTCGCTCGAATCACCTGCACCGCGCCCATTGCTCCGGCCACCAGGATCGCGACAATCAGAACGTACAGAAACGGCTTCGGCCCGAGCATCGCTCCGACCGCTCCCATCAGTTTCCAATCGCCTGCACCGAGCGCACGCAGCAGAACAAACGGGAGCAGAAGCCCCAACGCCAGCCCCGCGCCTTCCAAAGCCAGCACCGTACCGTGCCATCCACCGGGCGCAGTATTCAACGCAATGCCGACGCACAACCCTGGCACCGTCAGCCAATTCGGAATCCGCCGCGTCCGCCAATCCATCCACCCGGCGCAAAGCGTGAGCGCAAGCGTGAAAACCCAGATGGCTTGCGGCAGAGCCGTCAATGTGGTGTGGTCCAACAGAACTTACGCCTACCTTTCCGCCCGCTTGTTCGCCGCGCTTGCAGATGTCCGATCGATCGGAATCGCCCAAACTTCTGGCGAACCCATTACGATGGTGCTCTGTCCCTTCCGCTACGGAGATGTTGCTCCCGTCAGGTTGGTCGCAGCGTTCGAAAAAACGTTATTGATCGTGGTAGCGATGGTTTTCATTGCCCCGATCGCGCCGAGAGCGATCAAAGCCAAGAGGAGAGCATACTCCGTCAAATCCTGGCCTTCCTCCTCCAACCAGAGGCGCTTCAACAGATTCATCATGTTTTTGTTTCCTCTCATTTGTAAGCTGAACAACACATACGTCTGCCCTTCAAACTTATAGCAAGCATGTCTAGCGCCACTCTATCGAGTCCGCCCAGCCGACCTAACAGCCTGTAATCTTTGCCTTTGCCAGCCACCACAACACGATTCCGCCGCCTCGAAGGAGCGCGGGATGCAAACTGTAACCCGTTGTGCACACTCAACAAACTCGCCCCGACTCCAATGGTGACTCGATCGGGTCTGTTTCGAGTCATTGATCAGAACCTCGGCCTGACGCCGCCCGACGAGGCTGCCGGAACTATCGGCAGCTTCGCCGGGGACGCCTTTTCGGAGGCGTAGCATTCCAAGCCGCAGCCATCCGACAGGTGATCTGCTGAATTTACGGTGACGGTTCCGCGGCTCCCTCTAAAAACTTCCCGCATCCCGCCCTGCACTCGCCGCATTTGACTCCGTTTCAGTTCCATAGCCGCCGGCCATTCGCGATTGAAATCGTCGGTCGCGAGCACCCAGTAGCGCGCCTGAATTGCCTGTGCCACGTCTGAAAAATGGGAAACCTCTTGAGGTAAGCGTTGCGGTTCGTAGAACTCATCCGTAGTGAATACCGTAGGACGAACTGTCAGACGACCCGTATAGAGATAAGCCACCGCGTCCTCGTAGGCCACGACGCGCGCATTGGGGTCGGTGTTAAGCCGAATCCAATTGTAGCACTCCAGTTTATCGTGAAGCAGTTCCCGGCGGTCGCGGCTGATCCCCTCCACGGCGGTCCGGGTGCCAGCCACTGAATTCTCCACGGCCGCGTACACGAGAGCCGCAATTACAAGCCCCATCGCTAGGCCCAAACCCTTTTCGAGAGTTCCGCAGCTCCTCGACAAAGTCCTCCTGATGAGTCGAAAGAGCCGCCTTCCCTCCACCCAAACTCCCGCGATCAACAACGGCCAAAACGGAAGAGAAAACCGGCTGACGTCGGGGTAACTCCACAGAAGTAAGATCGGCGCGTAAAAGAGCGAAGCGAAATGAATGGGCTTCCATCCGTACTCTTTTCCCTGGCGCAAAATCCCTGCGAGCGTTGCGACCGCCGCAAGCAGTATGAGGACGCGGCCAAACATTGTATCGCGGACAAAACTAGGGCCAAGAAACAGATCAGCGGGCTCTCGCAGAATCATGCCAGCATTGTTCTTCAACATCGCCCAGAAAACATGAGCGTCCGGAACACCCACTTTCCATATCCCCACGTAGTCCGTGTAAAAGGTCCATGCATGCGTCCATCCGAGTCTTTGACCGGCCGGGCCGGTGATCGGAGATGGGGGCTTCTTCGCGAAGATGGCATGCCAACCAGCCACTCCAACAAATGGCGCAGCGGATAGTCCAAAGGCGGCGAGCTGTCGCCAAGAACGGCGCACGATTCCCGCAGCCAGAATTCCCAATATGATCGGAAAGCCCACAATCCGCGTAAGCGCCGAGATACCAGCCAGTACCCCGCAGTAGACGCTTTCCGCGTGCCCGCCAGCGCCGCGCATGGCGCGATCCGCGATCATCACGGATGCCAGGGCAAAGAACGCGAAAGGCATGTCGGAGAGCACGCTCGCGCCAAAAAGCATTACAAGTGGATGCAACGCACAGTAAGCGCTGAGTATTAATGCCTCGGTCTTGCTGATTCCGCCGAGAGTTGAAAACATCCCGTACGCCGCGATCAGAAACGCTGCGCCGAACACGACGCTAATCGAAATTGCCAAAGGCAAATTCGCGGGGAACGACGGGTTGAGCCGCCATACAAAAGACAAAACCCACGGGTACACAACAGGGTACTTGGTGGCCGGTGGGGTGCTGGGCAAGCTGGGAAGAACGTAGCCCTTGCCGTCCGCCAACGCTTTTGCCGAACTCAAGTAGATCGCGTCGTCTCCGGTAAGTCCGAAAAGATTCGTGGGATGGAGACGAACTATTGAAGACACGTAAGCCGCGAGGATGCAAGCGAGGACGAGCCCAGAAATAGCTCGACGCAATCGCATGTCGCGCTGAAAGAGATGCCCAGCTCGATCACCCGCCAATCGTGCAATGCCGCTCGTGGTCGTCACAATCCGCCGTTTCGCACGTAGAGCGCAGCCACATTGTCGCTGTAGACTTTCTTCCAATCCGGCGACGCGCTCAGCAGCGTTCCAAGCGCCTCATTTCGTTCAACCAGACAGGACTGGATCCGATAATTTCGCAGAACCGCCAGCGCGCCCGGCTGAATGTGGGCAATATGCAGGTAGTCATTGAACACGCCGCCGCGCTCGTACACATCGCCGCGCCCGTCGATAAAAACTTTGTGTCCCGGTCCGCGCGCCCAAACCAAATAGCCGCCAAACCCATACGTGTTGTACATCGGCCCGGGAACTTGGTGCGTGTCCAGATATTCGACGGCGGCTACTGGCCAATGCTCGGAAACGCCTTCTTGAAGCTGGTCTCGCGACGGGAAATAATGCACGATTCCAGCCACAACCCCCGCCATCAACACAGCGTTTAAGACGAACCGGTCTTTGCTGCGGTCGTACCCGTTCATCCACCGTGCAATCATTACCGCGAGGATCGGGGCGAAGAACGGCACAAAGATCAGGAGAAATCGGATGTGGAGGCACGCCATTACCGTACCAAACAAGAAGAACGCCAGCTCCGCGAGCTTCCACTTATACTGGAGCGCGATTTGCGCCAGCACAAAAGCCAAAAACAGCCCGAGAAAGACCTTCCCCCCGGCTAAATCGAACGGCATCGGTTGCCACTCCATGATTTTCGTCACATTGAGCGGCAGCGATGAGGCAAACTCAAAGGGAGACATCGCAAGCTGCGTCCCGTAAGGCGTAAGGGGCAGAGCACAAAGGCACAATAGAAACACGAACGAAATTTGCTTACGGTCTTCCGGAGACCAGCGCTCGGTCTCGATCCCCCCGACGCGAAACTCGAAGAGCCCGCTCATCCAGTAGACGAAAATTGTGCCCATTCCGATGATCCACGAGCCGTGCGTGTTCACCCAAAGCAGCATCACCAGCGGCAAACACCACAGTACGCGTCGTTTCCCCTGACGGAAGGATTCAAGCGCAATCAAGGTCAGTACGAGGAACAGATAGCCGAACATCTGGGGCCGCAGCGAAAACGAAGGTCTCGCCAGTATCAGCAGCAGCGCCGTCGCGGCCGCTCCGGCTTTCGAATTGCCGGTACGAAGCGTCGTCAACGCGTAAATTGCCAGGATCACCGCGGCGCTCAGCGCGATTAGCAGCGCGTCAAGCCCTCGCACGCCCCCGGCTCGCTGTGCTCCCGCGAGTATCACCCCGCCGAGCCATTCGTAAGCGAGCCACGGTTGGCCGTGCACCGTGAACGAATAAGGATCGGTTGTCGGAAACTGATGCGTTGCCAGAATGCTTTCTCCTACCTTGACATGCCACCACAAATCAGGATCCACATCGAAAAGCCGCACGGAGGCGGCAACTCCGCCCACTAGAAACGTCGCCAGCATCATCGGGAACGAAAATATTTTCTGTAACCCCGACAGGAGACTCGGCCAGAGCGCCGAATCGCCCGGCGCTCGAGCGGCGGCGTCAGCCGGCAAAATAATCTCATTGGCCATCGCGCGAGTCGCGAGACCGGCAGAACGCATCGGGATTTGCGATTCACTCATCAGCCCTGCGCCATCCGCGCCGACGGAGAGTCGCCCGTTCGAGCGGTCGGCAAAATTGTGGAGGATGCATTGAGGAAGGATTTCATCAGCGTCAGCGTTCCGCGCGCTACATGATGAGTTTCGACGGCGGCAACTTCTCGCGACCGCTGGCGGCGATCACATCTTCGTCGGTTTGCCGCAGCTCGAGTTGATTGATCAGCCTGTGCAGGTAACCGCGCGCCACGCCCAGCGTTCGCGCGCTCTCCGCCTTCCGCCAACCGCACTCCTGCAGCGTTCGCAGCAAGAGCCGCCGCTTGAATTGCCGTACTTCCTCTTCGTAGGAACGAATCAGCACCGGCTCGGTGGGATTCGTTCGGACCCCGCCGGGGAGATGCCACACGTCTACCGTCTGACCTTCGGAGAGAACGACGGCACGCTGTACGGCGTTTTCAAGTTCTCTTACATTGCCGGGCCACGCATATTCCTCCAGCGCGTGCAGCGCGGGTTGCGAGAATCTGCGCACTTTTTTGTTGAATTGCTCCGAAGAGACCTGTAGAAAATGTTGTGCGAGAAGCGAAATGTCGTCCCGCCGTTCACGCAGCGGCGGTAGGTGCATCTGCACCACGTTCAAGCGATAGAAAAGATCCTCGCGGAATTTTCCCTGCTGTACCATTTCCGAAAGGTTGCGATTCGTTGCGCAAATCAGGCGAATGTTTACGTTAATTGTCGAATTGCTGCCCAGCCGCTCGAAACTTCGCTCCTGCAGAACCCGCAGAAGCTTCGGCTGCAATCCGAGACTTAGGTCGCCAATTTCGTCCAGGAACAACGTTCCCTGATCGGCGGATTCGAGCCGCCCGCGACGGCTCATCAGCGCGCCGGTGAAAGCGCCCTTCTCATGCCCGAAGAGCTCGTCCTCAATGAGAGTTTCCGGGAGATTCGCGCAGGAAAATGCAACCAGCGGCCTCGCCGCTCGCCCGCTCATTTGGTGAATGGCGCGCGCAAGAAGTTCCTTGCCGGTGCCGGTTTCACCCGTGATGAGAACGTTCACGTCGCACGGAGCGATCTTCTGCGCAAGCGCAAACAGCTCCTGCATCGCTGATGACGTCCCGAGCAACTCGTGAAGCTTGCCCCCACCCCGTGAGTTCGACCGGAGGCGGTCCAGCTCTTTCTCCGCCGCGTGAAATTTGTAAGCGCGCTTCAAAATGAGCCGTAGCTCGATCATGTTGGGCGGATTCATCACGCTGTCGTAGGCGCCATGCTCCATCACGCCGACGAGCAGCGAACGATTTTCGGAGTCGCAAAGTGCCACGACAGGAGGGTGTAGAGGAATCCTGCTGATTTCGTCCATTAGCCGGAGACCCGCTTCGTAATCCCCCTGGGTCCCGGTGAGGCGCAGGTCGAGCAGCACCAAATCGCACCAGTCGCGATGTTCGTTCAAGCGGCTCAAATCGAATTCGTCGCACGCTCGCGAGGTAAAGCCACTCCCTAAAGCGCGTCCGATCACTTCTGCTAAGGCTGAATCCTGGCTGAAAAAACAGAGATGTATTGACTGATCCGTCAGCATTCACGCTCCCCCGGGCCCGCCTGCGCGAGTAGGATGTATTGTGGGTACTCTGCCCCTTAACCGGCGGTCGGGAGAAACCCCCAGAACTGCTCAGTGATGCCCCGGCGCTGCAGGTTACGAGCGAGGTAGTGCTATAGGGCAAGGCGGAGGCCAGAAAGTGTCAGTAACGCGACGCGGTAGGACCAAAATTCTAATCCCTGTCCTCTCAAATTGATGGGTGTCTTCAAAAATGCACGCGTCGCCGAAAGGAGACGCGCGGGACATTTCGATGGGAAGTTTTCTGCCCTATTTGGGAAAACGAGTCTCGTTTCGGCCGCGAGTTTTCGCCAGAGGTTCGGTGTCAACTTTAGGTTACAACATCGTCGCAGGCCCAGAATGAAGCTTAGCGGGGGGCTGTGTCGTGCGATTCGTGCGACGTGCAGAAAACAATAGACGCATGGCACGGATATGGTACTAGGACCTCGGGTTGACCGGAAAGTTACACCTGTAACTTCTATGGAGCACTTGGAAGTTGAGGCGGAATGCCCACCAGGATGTCGACTGCTACGGGTTTGCCCTCGCGCATTGGAGGTTTGAACTTCCAACGGCTGAATGCCAAGCGAGCCGCTTCGTCCATGGCCGCCACGACTCCCTGATAAATCTCGAGTCCGGAAACAGTCCCATCGGCGAGGAGAGTGCCACGGAGAACGATGATCTTCGAACCTTTCTCCAGAGGAACCGGCACGCGTTGAAAGTCAAATCTAGAATCTGCGTCCGGCTCCGGTGGAACGAGCGGCGCTTCCATGTGAATCACGGTCGAGCGCTTCTCCGGCGCTGCTTTCTGCGAGGGATCGGACTTCTGGCAGTACTGCATGGTCCAGTTCTTGCCAGGCATCGGCAGGAAAACCGTATAGATCTTTCCGCAGTTCAGCGCACGATACACTCCCAGGCCGCCACCGCCAATCGGGCCCGCCGACACGACTAACGTATTCTTGCGCAGCTTCGCGAGAACGGCGGAAGGAACCGGGTAAACCATTGCTGCGATCAGCGCCGATGGCAAAGCGCCGTGCGCTTCGCTGCCGCCGCTGCCGCTGATGCTCACCGCGCCCGCTAATCCCGAATTTCCCCCGCCACCGCCTCCGCCTCCAGGTCCCACTCCCGTGCTTCCATCTCCGCCCGCACCGCTTCCACCAGAGCCTCCGCCGGCAACACCACCTGGAGTTCCGCCAGGCGAACCCGGTTGTCCGCCGGCAGGCGAGATTGAGAATTCTCCCCAACGATTCCCCGGACCGAGCGCTACCACCGAGCCAGCTGGGCCTGGGTCGACACCCACGACCAGCAGATCATTTCCGTCGCCCGGTACGGCAACTCCACCGTTTGCCGCGCCCGTTGCACCGCCATTGCCGGTCTTCATCGTCGGCTTCGCGGCTCCGGCAACCGGAATCGCCAGGCGGGGCTGCGAAGTGGAGGGATCGAGATAACTCACTAAGGGAGTTTTTGAAGTTTCAGGTGCGAGTGTCGGCGCCGCTTCCGGTGCAAGTTGCCGGTTGGTTTGCGTCGGCCTGGAGGTGTTGGGATCTACTCTTACTGGCGATTTTAGAGCAGGAGACGGATCGCCCAAGACCATGTTCGGCAATTTCAATTCGACCGGAATGCGGAGGTCCGGGGGCGAGCTGCGTTGATATATGGTTTGCCGATTGTTGTCGGGAACGGCAGGCTTTGACACAACCGTCAAGTTGCTCTGTGTCGCTGTGCTTCCCAGCGCCGGAAGTTGGTTCGGTTTCGAACCGCTGCCAGGTCGTGCTCCTGGCCCGGCGGGCGCGATGCGTGGAAGCGTTTGGCTCGAATCAAGCAGCGGCACTCGATAGTAGATTTTCTCCGAGCGGATGGGTGCGGAATCGTATGCCAACGCCCTCGCCGGAAGGGCCTGGGGCAGGTAGAACAGAAGCAAAATGAGCGCGCAGTGCATCAGAAAAGAAGCGGTAAACGAACGTCCTGCGAGAGGAGCACTGGAAACTTCAGAGCTGTGAAAGTACGTGGAGGTACGAAGAGCCGGCAACCTGGAACGAGCGCACAGAGCCTTGAGCGAGCTCCACCAGCCCGGTCCCGACTTCCACTCCAATACGAATTGCAGCTGTCGTTCTTGGGGTTTCGCCTCAACAGCCATTTTTGTCGCTGCGCCTAACATTCTTGTTCTGGTCGCCCACTACCGGATTCGCCACCGAAGATGATAACTACACACGTCTCCCTGTGGCTAGCCCGATAAACCGAAAGCACGCGCCGTTCCATTGGGTCGGAGGCTCGGTGCGAGCTGGGTCCGCCGAACGGCCGGAAAGTGGCAAGCGGCGTCACCTTTTGTGAACGGAGGTGCATGTCCGTAGAGAGGTTTTGGTCACAAACCCGGCAAACGCCTGCACGTACGCATTGCCAGCTCCGCAACCTGAAGTTTTCAAGGGAGTTGTCGCCCGGATGCTATAAACGGCAACGCGCTTTGGTATGCCTCCTGCACTAGCAAAAACGCGGGACTGGTACGCGCGCATGTGTCTCGGGAAGCGCAGTTAGCCATTTGGCGCGGCCGTTTGCGCACGGCGAGGAAGAAATGAGAATCCTCGGAATCGGACAATTTGAGCGTAGCTTCCCTGCGAGGCGCGCACTTGAAATATGTTTGTTCGCGGGCCTTGTCTTTGCGACCGCGATTCCCTGCCTCGCACAGGCCACTGCGGAGGCCGCCGCCACTACTGGAGCCGCGAGCGTTTCCGCTGGTACCCCGAAGCCGGCGACCACCATCGCCAGAAATCGAGCCCAGCCCAAATCATCTGCGCACTTGCCTGCTTCCAGTGGACCTCCGGCAGACGAGGCCAACCGGAAGAATCTCGAAGATCACGCCGGAAAAAACGCGGGTAAACTGATGCTGCACTCGACGCCGGATGGAGCGCAGATCTTTGTGAATGGGCTCTACGTGGGGCACGCACCGCTGCTTTTGCTGCTTGCGCCGGCAAAATACAAAGTGGAAATGCGCGGCCAAGGCCTGGAATTCGGGCAGAGAACGATCACGGTTGCACCGGACGAAACGCAAGAGGTGGTGGTGACGCTTGCGCCGATGTATCCCGGCAAGGTGACCACGCGATGAATGAGTGTCGATCGAAAATTGCTGGAAGAAAACCCTCCAGACTGAGAGCTGAATGATGGATCGAAAAAACGCAGGGATCGAATACGACCGGGAAGCCTTCATACCCGCTGCGGAGCACATGTCCGACGGGAATCCGAGCATGAGAGGGATTTTGGTTCTGCTCGCGTCGATTGCGGCAATCGCCGCGCTTGCGTTCCTGGGTTACAAGATCGTGACGCAAAGTGACGCGAATGGTTCCGTGGCCGATTCCCGCGTGCTCGGCCAGCTCGATCAGCGGCTTTCCGGAATTGAGCAGCGGCTCGAACAACTCGAGCAGGACAACCATCGCCGCAGCTACGCAGCGCCAGCACAGAATCCAAAAAGCGAAGCGCCGGCCGCTTCGAGCAATCCCAGCGGAGCGTCTCGATCCAAATATCAAGTGTCGCCCGCGACGACGGAGCGATCCCGTTCCGTTGCTGCTACCGATCCGGCTACACAGAACAAGATCGCCGGACTCCAACAAGGATTGGGCGCACTGCAGAATGACACAACCGCCAATCGCGAAGCGTGGCAGGCAACAACGAACAAGCTCGCGGACGTTTCCGGGCAGATCAGCAGCCAGAACGTGCAGATTCTTCGCAACCAGGACGAAGTGAATCAACTGCTGGCGCACAGCGAGAAAACTTCGATTCCGTTCGAGCTGCTTCGCGGATCGGAGCCGCAACTGGTGGGGCCGGTGCATCTGGCGCTGAAATCGACGAACCAGAAAAATTACCGCTACACGCTTTGCGTGTACGTCGAGCAATCGTGTCTCGAACTGAAAGACCGGAACCGCTTCGAAGTCGTCGAATTTATCGTCTCGCGAAATTCTCCGCCGCTTGAGGTGATCGCGACGAGAGTGTCGAAGGACGGCATCCTCGGATACCTGGAAGTGCCGCGCGAAATTGCCAGTCATTAGAGCGCGTCGGTGGAGAGAAAGTAGTTTCGGCAAGCTTGATTCACGGCGCTTCGCGAGAGGCGTGGCTCGACGCCCTGGTAGGCGGCGGCCCAAATAACCTGGTCGATCAGATCGCGCGGGTAACACTGGCAGAGGGGCTGTTTCATTTCGCGAGTGATGTGCTGGACGAGGTACTCGGGCAATCCGACGTCGTAAGAGAGGAGACGAGTGGCGCAGATCTGGGCGAAGATTTCTTTGAACTGTTCGGGAGTGGCGTGATCGACTTTAATCTTGTTCGGAATCCTGCGCAGGAACGCTTCGTCGGCGAGCTGGCGCGGATCGAGGTTGGTGGCGAACACGAGACAGACATCGAAGGGGATGGCGAATTTCCTTCCGCCCGCGAGCGAAAGATAATCCATGCGCCGGTCGAGCGGAGTCATCCAGCGATTCAGCAATTCGTTGGGCCGCATTCGTTGGCGTCCGAAATCGTCGAGAAGGAGGACACCGTTGTTGGCTTTCATCTGCAGGGGCGCGGTGTAGAACCGGGTGGCCGCGTTGAACTGGAGGTCGAGCATTTCGGCGGAGAGTTCGCCGCCGGCGACGACGCGCGGGCGGTGGCAGAGCACCCAGCGCCTGTCGGCGTCATCAACCTTGCGGCGTTCGAGCGGGCGGTGAACGCCGGGATCGTAGAGGGCAATGATTTGATTGTCGACTTCGACGGCGTGCGGAATCAGGACAGAGTCGTTGAAGATTCCTGGAATATTGACGGCGATGCTGGTCTTGCCAGTGCCGGACGGGCCGTAGAGGAAAATGGAAGTGCCGGAAACAATCGCAATGCCGAGGCGGGCGATAAGATCGTCGGAGAGAACGAGTTCGTGGAACGCTCGATCGAGATCGGCGCTTTTGATTTCGGTTTGTTGCAAGCTCTGCGAGTGAACGCGAAGCGTGTAGTCCATGAGAGTGACGGGCGCAGGCCCGGCGTATTGATTCATTGAAAGGAGTTCGGCGGCTCGCGATTTTCCGTTCGCGCTAATTGCGATGCGATGCGTCCCGCGAGTCATTCCTTTCACTTCGCAGAGCTGCTCTTTGCGGAGAAACTGAAATATTTCTTCGATGGCTGCAAAGCTGAGGCACATGCGGTCGGAGAGATCGACGAGAGTCATTTCGCCGCTGAGGAAGAGGACCTTGACGGCGAGGTCCTCGAGCAAACCTTTGCGGAGGCTGGTGTCGGCGATGGACTGGGGAGCTGTCAGGATGGCCGCTTCCATCGGTTTCTCTCTTGGAGCTGGATTTTCAAAGCTCGACCGACGCAGCCGGGATTCAGCGATCGAGACTGCCGACTGTGGCGAAGTGGCAAGTTAAGGGCTCCGGTGGTTCCGGGCAATTGTAGTTGCTCATTGAGCGAACGGGAAGGGGGACAAATATGAAGATCGCACGGATGGTGGCTGCGCTGGTTCTGGGGCTGGCGCTTTCTACGGCTGCCGTTGCCCAGCCTGTCGTCGGAAGCGGACCATCCAAATGGTTTCATCACGAGAAGAAAAACCCGAACCGGAAGAAAGTGCACCATGCGAAGCCGGCGCATCGTGCGGCCACGAAGCACAAAGCTCACAAGCACGGATGAGCCAGAGCGAGCGCGTGTTCGAGCCGCACCGACCGGCGGTTGCAGTTTCCGTGGAAAAGGACTATAAATATTGAACGCTGTTCGTGGGAAGCGCGGTGCGAGTTCCCTCCGAATCGAAGGCGCTGTCATGATGAAACTCCTCAAACGGATTTGGCGGCAAGAATCGGGACAGGACACGACTGAGTACGCGCTGCTGGTGGCGATGATCGCGCTGGTGGTGCTTGCGGCAGTGTATTCGTTCGGCAGGTCGAATACGAACAGCATGAATTCGTC
>JBARFX010000082.1:0-20200 GCA_049797655.1 Candidatus Acidiferrales bacterium
CGTCTGGGACGCGCGCCAGGTGGCCTCCGCTTGTAAAAGTTTCGCGCGGGCCTGGTGCACTTGCTGCTCAGCGGCCGAGGCGGAAGCGGCTGCTGCAGTAACGCTCGCGGTGCTGGCACGAGCAGCGGCCAGCGCCTGATCGTACTGCTGTTGGGAGACCTCCAACTTGTCAACCAGCTGCTTGTAGCGAACGAGATCGTTCTGTGCCTTCACGTCATTCGCCTGCGCCTGTGCCAGTTGCGCCTGCGCTGCGTCAAACTGCTGCAGCGCTCCCGCGATCCCCGCCTTCGCGCTTTCGACGTCCGCCGCGCTCGAGGACGTCTGGCTGGTCGTGTTGATCGAAGTAATTGGAACGTTGATGCCCATCGATTGGGCCTGCGCTTCGGCATCGGCAAGATTGGCGTGCGCTTGGTCCGCCGCAACCTGATAATCCCGCGGATCGATTTCCGCGAGCACCGCCCCCGCTTTCACGAGTTGGTTGTCGTCCACATTCACTTTCGTGACGTAGCCGGAAATTCGCGCGCTCAAAGGCATCAGGTGGCCGTCCACTTGCGCGTCATCCGTGCTCTCATAGCTCGCGAAATAACGCCACGCAAAGTACCCGCCCACCAGCAGCAACAGCACGGCCGCAATCACAAACCGCCGTGCCGCCGGACTTCTACGCAGAGAGTTGCGCTCGACGGAACTCGGAGGAGGCGCTGCCGAATGTGTTTCGGCGGGCGGCGCTGGACTTTCTGTTCTCGGAGGATTAAGAGGAACTTCGATGTCCGTTCTCTGTGCCATAGCTTATTTTCCTTTGAAGTACTGCTTCACGCCCTCTTCGGCTTGCCCAACGGCGCGGGCGAGAGAAATCTTGGCATAGTTATAGTTGTACAAGCTCGAGATGTACTGCTCGTTCGCGCTGGCAACGGCTTCCTGCGACTGAACCACTTCCACCGTATCCGTGACGCCTGCGGCAAAACGGTCGATCGATTGCGTTAGTGTCTGACCGGCGAGATCGATATTGCTTCGCGCCACTTCCACCTGTTCTGCGGAAGATTGCAGATTGAAGAGCGCTGTCCGGACGTCTGCATCGATCTGCCCGCGCAAGTTTTCCGCGCGGTCGCGACTTTGCTGCAGTTGCGCATCGGCCTCGAGGACGTCCCCGTGGACGCTGCCACCCTGAAAGATCGGAATGTTTACCGTGCCCCGCACATCGAACACGCCGTGGTTCGACGACAAGTGCTGTCCCGCCACGCCGTAATCTGAGGAGAAAGATAGCGACGGGTAGTAGCCCGCAACCGCAGCCTTTCGCGAAAATTCCATCGCTCGGACGTCCGCTAGCGCGGCTCGATAGTCCGACCGATTCGCGTAAGCGCGCGCCAGCGCTTCGTCCACCGTCACTCCCTCTAGCGGCGCGTAGGGCGATTTGTCCGTCAACTCAAATTGTTGCCCCGGCGCCAACCCAATCACGCGCGCCACGGTCAGCTTCTGAATCGCCAGATCGTTCTTCGACTGGATCAATTGCTGCTGGCGCGTTTGCAATTCCACTTTCGCGCGGAGTGCATCGATCGCAGGTGACGTCCCGGCGTTGAACCGGTCGTTCGCTTGATCGTAGAGCGCCTGAGCCGTCTTCACCTGGGCCGTCGCCGTTTCAATCCGCGCTTCGTCCGCGATTGCCTGGAGATAGTTGTACCCGACCGCAAGAACGACCAGATCCCGCGCATCCTTGTACGAATACTGCGCGGCCTTCACGTTCTCGGTGGCGGATCTTGTCTTGTTGATCGCTTTCCAATCGAATAGCTGCTGGCTGAGGAAGGCGCGCGCGTCGAAATAAGAGAAAGGTCCCACGACGCTCGGAAGATTTGCTCCGGGGATGTTGAAGTTGAACCCGAACTCTTTCAAATTCACTTGCGACACATTCACCAGCGGTGACGCACTCACATGCGGAAGCAGCTCGCTCAATTTTTGCCACCGCGTGCCGCGCGCGGCTTGCACGTCCTGGCTCGAAAGCAATGCGCCGAGATTCTGCTTCAAGCCGCGGTCAATTGCGTCCTGCAGCGAGATCGGCAGAACGCCCGGAACAAATTTGTCCGGCACGCTGCCGGAAAAGGTGCTCTGCGTTTGTGGCGCTGCCGGTGATTGCATCTGGCTGGCGCTGGACGATCCACCTGAAGAAGACCTCGATTGCGCCGACGGACCGGCTTGTGGTGCTGCTAAACCGGGCTGCGGCAATTGCGCGCTCGCGATGCCCGCGACGCCAGGAAGTAAAATGGCCAGGGTGAGGAACGATTTTGAAAAGTAGCCATTCACGGGATCGCCTCCTCAATCTACAAATGCCTATCAGTAATGGATGAATTTGGTACTTCGAAGGACTCAACGCCGGCAGCGAAAAAAGGCTCTGGCGCTTTGTGTCATTCAATCCTTCGCGCTTCGGTTTCGCTTCCTGGTTCCTCTTCTTGCATCGGCCTGGAGACTCGGCGAGATGAGCTCCCACATTTGTCTCGCTGTCGCTTGAAATTGTGTTTCCGGATTCAACGCCCACGCCATCGTCATTCCGATCACGATTGTTTGGATCAGTCGCGCCAATTCGATCGGCGAGACGTCGCGCCGCATTTCGCCGCGCTTTTGTGCCAGGGTAATAATCTCGGCGAGAATTTCACGGCTGGTGTGCATTCTCTTCTGAAGTTCCGCGCGTACCGGCGCGCAGGAAGCGTGCGCCGCATAAATCGCCCGGATCACGGTTGGATTCTCATGTGACTGACCGGCGGAATCTGCCGCCAACTCGCCAAGCACCTCGAGAACCGAGCCCTTCGTCGACCGCGCTTTTTCTAGAGCGCGCTCCACTGCGGCGATGCGCTCGCCGCCGTATGCTGCCAGCACGTGCTCCTTAGTCGGGAAGTAATTGAAAAATGTTCCTTTGCCCACGTCGGCGGCTTCGGTGATGTCTTCCACCGTCGTCTCCAGAAATCCGCGCTCCCCAAAAAGCTCCAGCGCAGCGCGATAGAGCCGGTCGCGGGTTTCCAGACGGTGCCGTTCGCGGCGATTCGGTCGCGGCGCGACCGCAGAGTGGTGCCGGGGTTTGGGGGCGATCCGGTGCTGGCGAGCCTTAGTCATGTCCGATGGGCTATATGTGACTATAAGTCATAAATGAGCAAAAGTCAACCCAGGTACACTTCCAAATCAGGGGCTGCATATCCAATGGCTGGGCGCACAACACATACAGAAGTTCCCGCGCCGGTAAAGGTTCTCCTCCGGCGCGGGGGTTCAGCGATATGTTAGTTCGTGTGCCTCGGTGAGTGCTTGGTCAGCGTCGCAATCAACAGTCTCGCCGAGGGAGGGGCCGGGACAGCCCGATGCAGAACAATGTCCTTCGCCTCTAGCTTCTTTCCATAGAGACGTTCGTTCGCATCGTTGTCCGGACGCAGCGTCGAGCCTTCCAGCGATACACCCGCAAATAACCCGCGCGAACGCGAATACGTCAGAACTTCCGCTCGCAGTGTAACGTCCGTGTCCGCTTGCGCGTTTCGACCAACCGGTCCCGCGGCCGCAGCTGCATCGGCTCCCAGTTTCACTTTGCTGCTGAGAATTGCGCTCGCGCCGCGCTCATTCATGATCAGCAAGACGAAGTCCGTGGCTTGTCCGCCGATCTGGAATCCGAAGCTGCCGCCCTCAAGCGCCATCATCGACGGAGCGCCCCAGGGTCCGCGGAAGTTGTCGCCGCTGCGGCACGACATGACTCCCCGGCCGTAGCTTGCGCCCACTATAAAGGCGGCCTTCAGAACCGACGGAAGGATGATCACGCAGTCCGCTTTGTCGAGCAAGCTCTGGGGAATATCATCCGGGATATTCATGATCTCTTTCGCAACTTTGCCGGCGTTCTCCACACGGTCTTGTTCCTTCGCCGCGTCATCCGCACTCAGCGGTGCGGGATTGACGAAGGCGAGCAGGCCAGCGAGCGATAGTGCAATCAATGGGTACCAGGTTTTTCTCATCGAACTTCCTCCTCAGAATCGGCGGCCATGAGACGAACTCGGACCGATGCCTACAGGCTGACTATATCAAACGACAGGTGGACGGCGAACATTGGAATATAATCAAACGCCCTCCGATTCGGCTGGGACGAAATGACCTTTTCTAATCTGCAACGCTCGTCTCGGCAACACGGCCCCACCGCCCGCGCCATACCTCTGATGGTCGCGCTCTTCGCGATCGCGTTTCCGGTTGCAGCACAGAGGCCGCGATCCGGCTCGCACTCCGCGCAACGATCCAATTCGACCGCGAATGCCAATTCGCGGCCGGACGCCCTGCGCTTTCGAGCCCGCGTTGAGGCCTTGCTTGGCGAAGCCCACGCGAAAAAAGCGGATTGGGGCGTGCTCGTAACAGATCGGGACACGGGCGAGGTACTCTTTGACTTGAACTCGGACCGGTTCTTTACTCCTGCTTCGAACGCAAAACTTTTCACCTCTGTATTTGCGCTCGCGATTCTAGGGCCTGATTATCGTTTTCGTACGACGCTCGAGGCAAACTCCGCGCTTGGAGCGGACGGAACGCTTAAGGGCGATTTGATTCTCGTTGGACGAGGTGATCCGGATATCTCGAATCGCAAATTCCCCTTCACCGGAAAAGTGGAACACGACGGGCCCGCAGAAAAAATCCTGGCCGAAATGGCGGATACCGCCGTCGCCCGTGGTTTGAAGGAAGTCGACGGCGATGTCGTCGCGGACGACACGTATTTTCCTTACGATCCCTATCCCGCGGGTTGGAGCGTGGGAGATCTCTTCTTTACGTTTGGCGCGCCCATAACTGCGATAACCTTCAATGACAATACCGTCACGTTGGATATGTCGGCTGGCGCGCTCGCAGGCAATCCCGCCATCGTCGCCCTGGATCCCGCGGCGGCGGCCGGGGGATTCACGCAACAGATAACGACGAGCGCAGCCGGCACGGAACCGGAACTCGCCGTCGTGCGCCAGCCGGGCCCGAATTTCCTTCTGTTGCGTGGCTCGATTCCGCTGGCCCACCCGCCGGTTAAGCTCGATCTCGCGATGACGGATCCGGCGGAAACGGCAGCGCGCTCGCTCAAACAGCTTCTCGAGGCGCGTGGCGTGCGCGTCACCGGCTCTGTTCATGTGCGGGAAGCGCCTCCACCCGTAGCTTTGAAGCCGGGAGAGGCGCCGGTGCTGCTGCCTGTACAACCGCCGAACGCTGAGCCAAGCGCCCCAGCCGCTAATCTCGTGCTCGCCGAACATGTTTCTCCACCGCTTCTCGAAAGCGTGCGCGTTACGAACAAAGTGAGCCAGAACCTTCACGCGGAATTATTTCTGCGAACTCTGGCACGCGAGAAAACCGGTATTGGCTCGACGGGAATCGGATTGAAACTCGAGCAGGATTTTCTGAAAGCGGCGGGGATCGCGGATGGTGACGCGGTCCTCACCGATGGCTCCGGCCTCTCGACCGACAACCTCGTCACGCCGCGAGCGGTCGTCACACTCCTGCAGTACGCGAAACATCAGCCCTGGGGGCCTAATTTTCTCGCCACCTTGCCGGTTGCCGGTGTCGACGGCACGCTCGAAGATCGCATGAAGAACACCCATGCCACGGGCTTGATCCAGGCGAAAACCGGCGGCCTTGAGCACGTGCACGCACTCTCAGGCTACGCAACGACACGGAGTGGCGAATATCTCGTCTTCTCAATTTTCGCCAACAACGGGACCCAGCACGGCCGCGACGCAACCGCCGCCCTCGACGCCATCGCAGTAGCGATGGTCGAAACGCTCGGGACTCCCACCCACAAAAAGAAATAACCTCACGTTCTCTCGCGCACAGTACGGGCACGGCACGTCGAATATCTCAGACGATTCTGCGGGACCGTGCCCTCTGCCGCGATCGATACCTCTCATCCATAGCTGTAACCGCGCCACGAAGTTTCGTGGCCGTATTCTGATTTCCACACCCAACCAAGCTACAATTCCATTTTGAGGGCTTTCGTGTCCCGTCACGCAGAACAACTTCTCGAATTCGACCGCCTGAAGGAGATTGTCGGCGGCTTCGCCACCTGCGCTCCCGGGCGCCGTGCGATTCTCTCGCTCACACCGCAACAGGACGCGGATGCGCTCGATGCAGAATTCGCGCTCATTCGCGAGGCGGTTGCATACCTGCGCCCCGGCGCTGAGCTGGGATTCGGCTCGCTGGCAGATCCCGAGCAGTGGCTCGCGAGGCTCGCCGTTCCTGCATCGGTGCTCTCGAGCGCCGAGCTGCTCGATGTCGCGTCGTTACTCGAAACCGTCAACGGAGTGCGGCTGGCATTCAAGGGTGACGCTGCAAAGTACCCGCTTCTCGCCGAACGCTCGTCATCGCTGGCCGATTTTCGTCACCTCCTCACCGCCATCCGTCGCGCAATACTTCCGAACGGCGAAATCAGCGACGACGCATCCCCGCAATTGAAGCGCATCCGCTCCGGCATTGCACAGACGCGGGGCAAAATTCACAAATCGCTCGAAAGCATTCTGCGCTCTCGCGGTGAACCCGCCGGCGAGGATTACATCACGCTGCGGAACGAACGCTTCGTCATTCCGGTTCGCACCGCCGATCGCCGCGCCGTTCCGGGCGTCGTACATGCCGCGAGCGCCACGGGCCAGACGGTCTTTGTCGAACCGCTCGAAGCAATCGATCTCAATAACCGCCTCGTTCAGCTCTCCGAAGAGGAAATGGCCGAGATCGCCCGAATTCTTGCAGAGCTCACCGAACAAGTGCGCTCCGACCGCGGTCCGCTCGAAGCGGCTGCTGCTGGCATTGCCCACCTCGATTCAATTTTTGCTCGCGCGCGTTTCGCACGGGACTTCGATTGCGTTATGCCGGAATTCTCCGCTGGCAATTTGCTCCGTCTCGAAGCCGCGCGCAATCCGGTCCTTGAATACACGTTGCGGCCCCAAGGCCGGAAAGCCGTTCCGCTGACTCTTGCGCTCGGCGGCTCGGAACTCGAAGATTCCGGCCCTACCGGAACAGTGATGGTCATCAGCGGGCCGAACACCGGCGGTAAAACCGTTGCGCTGAAAAACGTCGGCCTCGCCGCCCTCGCCGCGCAGTCCGCAATTCCCGTAGCCGCCGGGCACGCCGAGTTGCCGGTGTTCGATCACGTTCTCGCCGATATCGGCGACGAGCAGTCGATTGCCGCCGACCTTTCCACGTTTTCGGCCCACATGCTGAATCTGAAATCGATGCTTGAGACCGCCACCGGCCGCTCCCTTGTCCTCGTCGACGAAATGGGCACTGGCACTGCTCCTGAAGAAGGCGCGGCCCTCGCTGTCGCGTTGCTCGAGGAATTTCGCGTACTTCGCGCGCTTACCATCGCCACCACGCACCACGATCGCCTGAAAGCCTACGCATCCACGACGCCCGGAATCGTCAACGCTGCGATGGAGTTCGACGAAGAAAATCTGCGGCCCACGTATCGCTTGCTTGTCGGCGTGCCCGGCACTTCCAGCGGCCTTGAAATCGCGCGCCGCCTGGGCCTCCCGCCTGGCGTCGTCGATCGCGCGCGCGCGAGTCTTTCGCCCGAATCGCGCGAGGCGCGAGGCTTGATCGCGTACCTCCACCGCAGCCGCGATGAGATGGACGAGATCAAGCGCCAGGCTCGCGAAGAACTGGCTCAACTCGAATCGGAGCGCCGCTCGCTTCAGACCGAGTGGATTGACCGGCAGAAGAATCGCATCGCGGAGCTGGAAAAAAGTTTCCGAGCAACGCAAAAAAAGCTCGAAGGCCAAGTCGCCCGCCTCACCGCCGACATTCACGATCGCGCCTTGCGCGCGCAATTCGAAAAGCAATCCGGCCGCCGCCTCGGCAAATTTGCCGCTGACGCCCGCGCCGAAGCCGATGCAGCTGTAGTCGAGACGCTCGCAGCGTCACAAGCGGACCTCGGCGTAAGAGCAGTCCGCGCCGCAAGCCCGGTCGCGCCCACCGCTCTCTCCGCCGGCCAGCGCGTGGTAGTGAAAGGATTCAAGCAGCCGCTCGTTTTCCGACGGCACGACGGCCGCTCCGCGGAAGTCGAAGCAGGCTTGATGCGCATGAAAGTCCCGCTGACAGATATCGTGGGAATTGAAAGCGACGCAAAGCCTGCGAACCACGCCTCCCCAATTGGCGCGCGCCCTCGCGGCGTAACCGTCCATTCGCAGCCGAGTGACGAGCCTGCCTCCGAAGAAATCAACGTGATCGGCACCACAGTTGAAGAAGCCACTCGTCGCGTCGACAAATTTATCGACGAAGCCGCTCTTGCCGGCAAGCCCGCCGTCCGCATCATTCACGGCCACGGCACAGGCGCGCTGCGCCGTGGCCTTGCCGAATTTCTCAACGCCCATCCGCTGGTCGAAAAGATCGCGCACGAGAAACCGGATCGCGGCGGCGAAGCGATCACCGTAGTCGAGTTGAAAAGCTAGCGATGGAGTGCTAAACGTCTTAACCGGTCACCATGGCTGAAGCCGGATCATTCGCAGAGCGCGTGAAACAGCAGGCGGATATCGTCCGCGTCATCGGCGATTACGTGCGCCTGAAAAAGAGCGGAGCGAATTTCACCGGACTCTGCCCCTTCCACCAGGAAAAAACGCCTTCGTTCGCCGTTCATCCCGTGAAACAGATTTATCATTGCTTCGGCTGTGGCGCGGGCGGTGATGTTTTCAAATTTGTGATGGAGATGGACAAGTCCACGTTTCCCGAAGCCATTCGCACCGTCGCCGAAAAATGCGGCATCGCGATTCCCAAGCCGCGTGAGCGCTCGCCGGAAGAGCGCAAGGAAAATCAACAGCGCGCTGCCCTGGTCGAAATGCACCGCGAAGCCACCGCGTTTTTCGCGCGCTCCCTGCACGATACTCCTGAAGGCAAGGTCGCCATGGCCTACCTGGAAGATCGCGGACTCGATCGCGAGACAATGAGACGCTTCGGCCTTGGATTCGCGCCTTCCTCGGGCGACGCGCTCCTCCGCTTCCTGAAGCAGAAATATCCGGAGAAGCTGCTCGACGTCTCAGGCCTGATCTCTCGCGACCAGGGTGGCCGCGCCTACGATCGTTTCCGCCGCCGCATCATGTTCCCGATATCGAACGAATCTGGCAAGGTGATCGCATTCGGCGGCCGCGCGATGGGCGACGACATGCCGAAGTACATGAACTCCCCCGAGACCCCCATCTACACGAAGAGCAACGTGCTCTATCACGTCGATCGCGCAAAAGAAGCGCTGCGCCAGAACGATTTCGCTGTCCTCGTCGAAGGCTATATGGACGCGATCGCCGTTGCCCGTGCGGGCATCGCAAACGTAGTCGCAAGCTGCGGCACTAGCCTCGCCGAGCCGCAAATCAAATTGCTGGCCCGTTTCACTCGCCGCATAGTCGTCAACTACGATCCTGATACGGCAGGCCAGGTCGCCACCGAACGCTCGATCGCGCTCCTCCTCGAAAGCGAATTCGATGTTCGCGTTCTCGCTCTGCCGGGCAAAGCCGACCCCGACAAATTCCTGAAAGAGCAAGGCGCAGACGCCTATCGCAAACTCCTCGCGCAATCGCCGCCCTACCTCGATTACTTGATCGGCCGCGCACGCCATATGGACCGCACCACTGCCGCGGGTAAAGTCACCGCCCTAAATTTCCTGATGCCCTACGTTCAGCGCCTTCCGAATCGCCTGCTCCGCTCTGAATGGGCCACCCGCATTGCTTCAGAATTGCGCGTCGACGAGCCTGTGCTCCGCGAAGCTTTGCGTCGCGCCGCCGCCGAGCGCCGCAGCGAAGTGAAGCCGAAAGCCGAACTGCTCGGTCCGGCCGTGAAGCCCGCCGAGCGCCTCATCATCCGAATGCTCGTGGAAGCTGAAGGCTTCCGTGAAAAGCTCGCTCAAGCGCTCGTCGACCACGCTCTTCATCGAGGCCTCGAAAGCGAGCGCCTGCTGGAACTCCTCATATCAAAGGTAGGAGAGAGGTCTGATCCCGCAACGCTCGCCTCCACACTTGAAGAAAAGGACCGCCGCCTCCTGTTCGAAATTCTCTTCGAGTCGGTTCCCGAACCTACCTGGGACGACGCCGAAAGCTGTCTGAGCGTCCTCCGAAGCCGACGGGTGGAAGAAGAGATGGCGGATCTGCAAAGAAGAATCGAAGCAAAGCCCCCTAGCGACGAATTGAGAATTCTCCTCACGCGCCGCCTCGAACTACAGAAATTGCTCGCCAGCAACTAGCCTCGACCGATCTGCCCTCGCTCCGCCCAAACGCCTGGCGATGTCCCCGTTCGAGGGGTAACAAGACTTGAATCGTGGCCGACTCCAGACTCATCTAAATTGGTACGCATGCCCGGCAAGGAATGCACCGAAATTCCCGCCCCTCAGTTACTTACGCCAAATAATTGACGCGAGTAGTATCCCTATTGTATTCTCGTAAGGTTTTGGAGGAAACGGGCGGCACGCGTCCGGCATCATATAGGTGTGGGACGTGGGCATGGCTGGCGCGGACGCAGGCTGGCAACGGGTTCTAACGTCTTAATTTCCGTTCAAATGTTGTTTATTTGACAAGTCGCGCCGGGGTGTCTAATTCCGGGCGCGTATTTCTTTGGCACCCGTTCCTGCGCATTCGCTCGACCTCAGCATGGGAGGCAGTGTGAGTTTGGCTCTTGAGGAAAAATACGATCAGGTACGACAGCTCATCGCAATGGGCAAGGAACGCGGTTATCTTCTCTACGATGAGGTGAACGATATCCTGCCGGCCGAGGTACATTCCTCGGAAGAAATTGACGATCTGCTCTCGACCTTCGAACGCTATGGCATCGATGTGTACGAGGATCTTTCGAGCGCGAAAGCTGCGCTTGCCGCTGCGGACGCCAGCGATGCTCCTGAAGTAGTTGTCAAAGAAGAAGCCGCATCCGAAGACGGCGATCTCGACCTCACACCCGGAACGCTTGAAAAAACCAACGACCCCGTTCGCATGTACCTCCGCGAAATGGGCACCGTTCCCCTGCTCACGCGCGAGGGCGAAGTCGCCATTGCCAAGCGCATCGAGCGCGGACAGTTGCTTGTCCTCAAAACCATCACCCGCGCTCCGCTTATCCTGAAGGAACTTCTCCAGGTTGGCGAAGATCTGCGCACTGGCTCGCGCTCCATAAAGGAAATCGTCCAGTTCGACGACGAAGAACTCACCGAAGAAAAAATCGAAGCGAAAACCAAAGAAACTCTCAAGCAAATCGACAAAGTCGCCAAGCTTTATCTTGTTGCGATGAAGCAGGCGCAAAAGCTCGACAAAATTCCGCGCTCGAAGAAGCGCCCGTACCTCCACGCGCGCTATGCCCTTGGCCGTACTCGCGTCGAGATGTCCAATCGATTCCGCGAGCTCGATTTCAATCCGCTCGAAAAGAAACGCCTGATCGACAAAATTCGCCAGACCGTCGAGCGCGTCCATTTCCTCGAACGCGAAATCGTCAAGCTCGAACGCCGCGTCGAAGCCTCGAAAGCCGACGTCCAGGCCGAAGCGCGCAAAGATCTCCGCGCCCGTCGCCAGGAACTCGGCGAAATTGAAATCGCCAGCGAAGTCAGTCCCACCGAGCTGAAGCGCGCTCTCCAGGTGATTCTTCGCGGCGAAGCCGAAGCCGAGCAGGCCAAGAAAGAATTAATCGAAGCGAACCTCCGCCTCGTCGTTTCGATCGCGAAAAAATACACCAACCGCGGCTTGCAGTTCCTCGACCTCATTCAGGAAGGCAATATCGGCTTGATGAAAGCCGTCGACAAATTCGAGTGGCGCCGCGGCTACAAATTCTCCACCTACGCCACTTGGTGGATTCGCCAGGCTATCACCCGCGCCATCGCCGATCAGGCTCGCACCATCCGCATCCCGGTGCACATGATCGAGACGATCAACAAGCTCGTGCGCACGCAGCGCCAGCTCGTGCAGGAGCTTGGCCGCGAGCCTACGTCGGAGGAAATCGCCAAGCGCATGGATATTCCGGTCGCCAAAGTCCGGAAGATTCTGAAAATCGCGCAGGAACCGATTTCGCTCGAGACTCCGATCGGCGAGGAAGAGGATTCGCATCTCGGCGATTTCATCGAGGACAAAGCCGTCGTGTCGCCGTCCGATGCAGTAATCAATCTCAGCCTGAAGGAACAGACCTCGTCCGTGCTGAAGACTCTCACTCCCCGCGAGGAAAAAGTGATCAAGATGCGTTTCGGATTGGACGACGGAAGCGAGCACACTCTCGAAGAAGTCGGCCAGTCGTTCGCCGTTACTCGTGAACGCATCCGCCAGATCGAAGCAAAAGCCCTGCGCAAGCTGCGTCACCCATCGCGCTCGCGCAAACTTCGCGCCTTCCTCGAGGGTTCTGCGAACGACTACTGAGATATCGCGGGAAAATTTATTCTTCTCTGTATATGCGTTGAGGTTTTATGTCGCGCGGAGTGCATCCTCCGTCGATACTAGCCTCGCGCGAAAAGCCCCCGCCTCAGACAGCAGCCGCAATGAAATCGCTGATCGGATCGACTTTGGGATCTATGATGGGCGACTTAAGTGCCAGCTGGCGGCGTACCGGTCCAGACGTGCTGAACGATTTGCCAGCCGCCCTTTGGCAGGCGTTTGAAGATGATTATGTAGCTGCCCTTGGAGTTGATTTTAGCGCCGCTGGCGACGGTGGTTAGGGTCTCCTCGAAATCGCCGCTGTCGTAGGCGAGATCGCCGGACGTTTCGAGGTTCCGGCTGTGGAGGGTAAGGTCGCTGTTGAAGGTGGCCATTATGTTTTGGAAGAGGGTGCGGAGGGCGGCGGAACCGGTGATGCGTTCGCCGTCGGGTTGGAGGAAAACGGCGTCTGGAGCATAGAACTTCAGGATGGGTTCGAGCTGTTTAGTGCGAAGGTCTTGGACCCAGGCTTCTCGGATTTTGGCCAGGGTAACGAGAGTCGAGGTCTGGGGAGCGGCGGCGGCCGCAAAAAAAGTCGGCGCGACGATGACGGCGAAGGCCAGAAATGCTATGGCGGCGCGGTGCAAGCGCGGGAACAGGGGCGACTTGGCCGGGTGTGTCGAAGTGAAGTTCATGGCGCCTCCTAGTTAATCGGAGTTTCTGCTTTGACTTCAAACGCGGTGCCGATCTTACCCCCATCCCGTTCGGCACGGCATTCCACCTCATGAATACTGGCGTCGGGTCGGTTATACGGCCATTTCATAGAGGCTAATTTCAATGGGAATATCCAGCTTAAGATTCAACGGCTTTTTGCAAGCGGTTTAAGGCTTCAAACCAAAATTCCTTCATCTTCGCGCATTCCTTGGAACTCGCAAGCTTCATGTGGTCCACGGCCACGCGCGTTTTTCCCGTTCCCGTTGCTGTGAAATACACGCTCAGCCGCGTGCCGCCGTCCCACTTGGCTCGAAGCGACTTTCCTTTGGTCGCGGTCGTGATCTCGATATCCGCTCCGGGCAACCATCGTCGCCGCACTTTCTCATCCGTCCACGCCCGAAAGAGCTTCGCCATCGGCGCGATAAAAGTCCGGCTGCTATTCGCCGCAAAATCCCCGTTGCAGCCCTGAAATTTCTCGCGGAGCCCGCGCTCGTGCTCGTAGCCGACCGCAACCATCTGCGCCCACCACCCCGGCACCGTCTGTTCGTTGTACAAATACGCAGCGATCTCTTTGTGCGGCCATTTTTTTGCTCCGGCCTTATCGAGGATCTTGAACCACTCGGCCCACGCCTTGCCGGTTCGGGCCTTCACTGCTTCATCGCTCGAGCGTTTTGTTTCCTTCGGTCCTTTGGCTGGCATCGTCGCGTGTCCTCACGCGGCGATTCTACTCCCAAGTCCCAAAAAATTCTCGCGCCGCCATTCGCCCACGATCTGGTCAAGCGCTTCGCGATAGGTCGGGTAGCGCGGAGTCCAGTTGAAGTCCTGCCGGAAACGCGAATTCGAAGTTCGCGTAGAACTTGTCATGAAATTCACAGCGGCGGCTCCGGCCAGAAGCCTGGCCATCCACGCAGGAACGTGCCGCGGCGCGGGCGCTCCCAGGCGGCGCGCGAAGCCGTTCAGGTAGACACCTGCATCGACGGGCTGGTCGTCGGTGACGTGCCACAATCCGCTGCGATTCGCTTCCGCCACCGTCACGAACGCGTTCGCGGCGTCGTCCACGTGAATGAATTGCCAGATCGCATCACCCTTGCCGATGATGGGCAGCTTGCGCGCGAGAAGTTGTTCGCCGAAATAGCGCGTGTGCGCTGTGTCCGGAGCGTGAAACCACGCGCAGCGGAGAATCCCCACGCCGAATCCGTGCTTGCTGCCGGCTTCCCGCGCGATGGTTTCCATGTCGAGCGTCGAACGCGTGATGAAATCGGTGTGCGGCGGCGTATTTTCATCGAACGCGGATTGATCCTCCGGCCGCGCCACCCAGGTGATGCTTTGCACCAGAAATTGTTTCGCGCCCACTTTGGCTGCGGCTTCTGACAGCGCGCGCGTGCCGTCCTTGCGAATGCGATCGTTCGTCTGCCAGTCTTCCGGGCGGGGTTTTGTGTTGGTGGGTATCGCCGTGGCCGCGTGAATCACCACGTCTGCGCCTTCCGCTGCCCGCGCCAGCGAGTCCGCGTCGAATAAATCCGCCTGGCGGCTTTCGCCCCCGTATTTGCGGATAGTAATTTCGTTTTGCGCGCTGCGCGCCGCGCAGACCACGCTGTGGTTGCGTTCGCGGAATTGTTGAATCAGCCTTCTACCGAGTACTCCGGTTGCGCCTGCGATAAAGATTTTCATCGTCGAGGGGTCCCCCATCGAATTTCGATAAATAGGCGGGCAGTTGTTTGGATGCTGGGGCCTTGGCTCAGGATTTTGAAAATAATCGCACGCCCGCCAGCACGCCGAAACATTCGAAGAGCGCCAGCAGCACAGCGGTCGAGTCGAAAATATCTCGCATATCAAACGACATCGGAAGGTTGATGTGGGTCACATGATCGGGACCCGGCTGGATGAAATGATAGTAGACACCGAAGACGAGTGCGCCCGCCATCGCAATCGCCAGCAGTGCGCCACCCGGGCGCAAGCGTCCTTTCCAAATCAAGTACGCCGCAAAAAGTGGCGCCACCAGAATTACGGCCACCACGAAGGCTTTCTGGAAAACATCAAGCCCGATTGCCAGCCGCTCATGCGCCGTCCCGTGGGCGATGTTCAGCGCGAGATGGACCAGCACGATTCCGACTGCCAGCCCAACGAGTGCGGATCGACTCGAAGAGTCCGCGTTCACTCTTGAATTCCTCTCCGGGCGAATTACTTCTGCTGCTGCGCCGTGGACCAGTTCACGGCTGATCCGTACCCGTACACCAGCTGTGCGCCGCGATCCGCCCCGATTGTCAGCAGTACCGCGAGCACGAACAGGCCGATCAGCATAAACCTGCGCAGTTGCGGCGTGAAATTCTTCCGCGCAAAAAATGCGAACATGCACAGCGCGAGAGCCACGCTCGTTGCGACAAGCATCAACGTCTCGTGAATCCCCACAGCTCGCATCGCGTCGCCGGGCGGTACCGATTTCTCGGCTTCGAGCCCGCTCAGCACGGTGACGATCGCCGCCAGCGTCCCGAGGTAAAGCATTCGCGCGACAGTGCGCTGCATTTCATCTTTCGCGCGCCATAGCGCCAGGAGCTGAAACAGAAGCGCCGCAAGCCAGAACACAATCGGAAAATGCACGAACATCGGATGATAATTCAGCGCAGCCTTCAACCCTGGTAGCATGTCGTCAATGCCTCCCTACCACCCACGGTAGGGGCACGGCATGCCGTGCCCGCTCGACCGGCGGCAAATCGTGAACCACATCTGAATTTCCTGGGCCGCGTGCGATCGTCCCGCCGCATTATCTTCCAATGCCAGGCCGCCGTAAACTGCTGTAGAATTCGCCCGCCGATTTAGCACGCGCAAATTTGCTACGCCGCAAGGAGCCGCTATGAAATGGATTTTTCGTGTTCTTGGAATTATTGTTGCGCTCGCTCTTTGCGTCGTCGCCATTGGCGCGGCGCTGCCCCGGCAGCACGTGGTCTCGCGACAGGTCATGTGCCACCAGCCCCCCGAAGCGGTCTGGCAGGCGATCATGGACTCCGAAAAATTTCCCTCGTGGATCAAAGGAGTCGCGCGTGTCGAGCCGTTCAAATCTCCGGATGGCAATCCCGGCTGGACGGAAGTCTTATCGACTGGGATGAGAATTCCCCTCGAGATCACCGCGCAGGAGCCGCCTCGCCGCTTGGTGACCCGGATTGCCGATCCAAAATTGCCATGGGGCGGAACGTGGACCACGGAAATCACGCCCGCGCCCGGAGGCTCCGTAATGCGCATCACCGAGGACGGCTACGTGAATAATCCGCTGTTCCGATTTTTGTCGCGATTCGTTTTCGGCTACGCCGATACGCTGGATTCGTACATGAAATCGCTCGGCGGAAAATTCGGCGAGCAGGTCACAATTCAGAATTAGCGATGACCACGAAGAAACCAGCCGGGCCGCGCCCGCCCGAACGCGACTACTCTCACCGTTCGCTGCTCGATAAGCTGGGCGTCAAGCAAGGGCAGGCGATTCTGATTCTTGGTGTCGATGACGGCGCGTTCCTCAGCGACATCGCGCCTTTCCACCCGGAATTCGCCGAGCGCAAGCCCGCCGCGGATCTCGATCTGATCTTTTGCAGCGCGGAAACAAGAAAGGATCTCGCCCGCCTCAGGTCTCTCCGCAAATCGATCTTCAAGAACGGCGCAATCTGGGTGGTCTACTCGAAGGGACGCCAGGAGATCCGCGAGATCGACGTGATCACCGCCGGAAAATCTGCCGGCCTGACCGACATCAAAATCTGCAGCTTTTCGAATACGCACACCGCGCTCCGCTTCGTGATTCCGCTCGCGCAGCGCTAGCCTCAAAATTGTCCACAGTAGGGGCACGGCACGACGTGCCCGCCGATCCATCAGCACACTCAAAGCCGCTCCACTGCTCATATGCCAACATCACAATCACCATCGCTCCACCCAGGCAATCTCTCACGCAAATTTTCGCCACGATGCGCGGGTGCGTCCTATCATGTTGCTATGGCAGGCTCGATGAAGACGAAGCTCGACGTGCGCGGACTTACCGTCGAGCTTCCGACGGAAGCCGGGTGGATTCGCCCGGTGAACGAGGTGTCGTTGTCGATTGGAGAGGGGGAAACGGTCGGTATTGTGGGCGAATCGGGCTCCGGCAAGACGATGTTGTCGCTCGCGTTGATGGGACTGGAACCGCCGGGCGCGCGGCGCAGTGGCGAAGCGTGGCTTCAGGTGCGCGCCGGTGCGCGAAAAAATCTCGTCACCGCGAGCCGCGAAGAGATACGGGGGCTGCGGGGGCGCGAGATAGCGATGATTTTTCAGGAGCCGATGACGGCGCTTAATCCCGTGATGCGAATCGGCGCGCAGGTGGAGGAAGCGATCCGCGTACATGATGCTCGCGCGAGCGCCGCTGAAATCCGCGCGCGCGCGATTGACGCACTCACGCGGGCGGCTGTGCCTGAACCGGAGCGGCGGGCGCGGCAGTATCCACACCAACTCTCGGGCGGCTTGCGGCAGCGGGTGATGATTGCGATCGCGCTCGCAGCCGATCCGGGAATTCTAATCGCGGACGAGCCCACCACGGCGCTCGATGTGACCGTACAAAAACAGATACTCGAGCTGCTGGCGCAACTTGGGCGGAAGCTGCAGCTTTCGATGCTGTTTATCACCCATGATTTAGGGGTTGTTTCGCAGATTGCCGACCGCGTGATCGTGATGTATGCCGGGCGCGTGGTGGAAGAAGGACCGGCGGCGGACGTGCTGCAGAATCCCCGGCATCCTTATACGGAGGGTCTGCTGCGCGCGGCTCCGCGGCTCGAACGCGGGAACCTGACTCCGATTCCCGGGACGGTTCCTGCGCTGGGAGCACTGCCGCCCGGATGCGCGTTCGGCCCACGATGTGGCGTGCACATCTCCGAATGCGACGCGGCGGTTCCGGAACTTCGTCCGGTGACGGAGGAGCATCGCGCGCGGTGTATCCTTGTGGAGTGACGTGCGCAAAAGCACGTGCCGGAGTTGGAGCGCGTCGCGAAGGCGGGCGCTAACGCCGATGCAGGGCGAAAGTCGCCGTCTGCGCGTTCAGCCCATGCTGCGGCGTGCATATTTCCGGATGCGACGCGGCGAATCGTGAAGTTCGTTACGCGGCACGCCGAGGTGTTGGAGCCCGTCGAACGCAGAAGGTCCGTGGCGAAAGTGGAGCGAACGAAACAGCACCTTAAGATGGTCAGGTACCCTGACCTACTTGGGCGCCGAGATCGGCCGGTGAGCGGATTCGGATGGCAAACGTGAATCAAAGCCAGCAGCAGGACCTGGTGCGCGACCGGTTTACACGCACCGCGGAGATTTTCGGCGACTCGATTCTGAAAACACGCGCAGCCGAGGCGGAAATCCTCGCGCACATGGTGTCGGCCAAGGCAACCGACGTCGCCGTGGATCTCGCGTGCGGCACCGGTGCTCTGGCGATGGCATTCGCGCCGCGCGTCCGCTGGATCTGCGGGCTCGATCTGACGCCTGCGATGATCGCAGTGGCCGAGCGGGCGGCGCACGACGCGCAGGTCCGGAACGTGACTTTCGCGATCGGTAACGCGCAACAGATTCCGTTCCCGGATGGGTCGCTCGACCTCGCGCTCTCGAGCTACGCGCTGCACCACGTGCCGGACTCCGCCCGGGTAATCGGCGAGATGGCGCGCGTGCTGAAGCGCGGCGGCCGTGTGGGCATGATCGACATTTTCGTCCTCGAAGATTCCCGAGCCGCAGAAATGCACGACCGCATCGAGCGCGTCCGCGATCCTTCGCATACGCGCACGCTGCCGCGGAGCGAATTCGCGTCGCTTTTCGCCGCGAGCGGCCTGCGGATCAGGGACACGCGGGTCGAAGAGCATCCCGTTACATTCGATCAATGGATGCACACGGCCGGGCGCGAACCGGGCGATCCCGAGTACATCGAAACGCGGCGCCTGATGGAAGCGACGATTCCGGACGATCTCGCCGCGTTCCATCCGCGATACAGCTCTTTCGGAGCATCCGGAAGCAATGAGGCGCCGGGGATCGACATGGTCAACGCGGTGTTTTTTGTCGCCGCCGAGAAAATCTAACGATGCCGGCCGCACCCTCGACCCCAGCCGAAGTTCTTCTCGAAGCCCGCGAGTTACGAAAGCTTTTCCCGGTCGCAACCGGTGCGTTTACGCAGTCATCGCACAAAGCGGTGGCAGTGGATGGTGTGAGTTTTTCGCTCGCGCGGGGCGAGACGCTGGGTATCGTGGGGGAGTCCGGCTGCGGGAAGACGACGCTCGCGCGCATGCTCGCGCGTCTGATCCAGCCCGACTCCGGCGAAATCCGTTTTCGCGGCGCGGACTGGCTCGGAGCGCATGGCGCGAACTTGCGCGCGCTGCGGCGAAAGATACAGATGGTGTTTCAGGATCCGGTTGCTTCGCTGAACCCGCGGATGCACGTGGGAGAAATTATCGGCGAGCCGCTGGCGATTCACGAGTGGGAGCTTTCGCAGGCGGACCGGCGGGCGCGTGTCGTCGAAATCTTGATGGCGGTGGGGATGGGCGCCGAGGCACTCGATCGCTACCCGCACGAATTTTCCGGGGGCCAGCGGCAGCGGATCGGGATCGCGCGCGCGTTGATTCTGCGGCCTGAGCTGGTAATCGCGGATGAGCCGGTGTCGGCGCTGGACGTTTCGGTGGGGGCGCAAATACTTGAGCTACTGGCGCGTTTGGAGCGGGAATTTTCGCTGACGCTAATTTTGATTTCGCATAGTTTGCCGGTGGTGGCGCAGCTTGCGACACGGGTGGCGGTGATGCAGGCGGGGAAGTTCGTTGAAGTTGGGGCGGCGGAGCAGGTGCTTAGCGCGCCGCAGCATCCGTACACGCAGGTGTTGGTCGCCGCGGTGCCGCAGATTCCGGCGTGAAGAGAGCCAGATGAAGCTCAAAGCTAGGCGCACAGGGAAACGTGCTTGTGCCAGTGAAGGGGGCGTGCTGGTAGTCGTGGTGCAGGAAACTCCGTTTGAGGTTCTTCACTGGCTGAAGGAGGGAATCGCCACAATTTGAGATTGATGGTGATAATACCGGTGGCTGTTGAAAAACTCTTCGTGAATGCGAACTGAAGTGTTGGCAGTGACGTCTATATGAGCAAGCGTTCTGCCGATGCTCTTTTTCATCACCATTCACGGAGGCTTGCTGATTATGATGGGA
>JBARFX010000083.1:0-33351 GCA_049797655.1 Candidatus Acidiferrales bacterium
GGACGAGTTGGCGCGCGTATTCCGCTGGCGTTTGATATACCAGCGCACTGTGCGGTCTCTCTTCATTGAACTCGTTCTGCCACGCCGCGATCTTCGCCCGCGCCTCAAACAAATTCCCGACCTGGTCTGCCCCCTCGCTCCACGCACAAGATGATAGGAGGCCCTCTGAGTCTGCAGTGAAGGCTTCGCTCGCCGATGGACACATTTTGTCACTTGACAACTAGTAACCACTATGTTAACATCCGTCGTGGCTATCGACCGAAACCCGCTCCGGCCCTCACTGTCTCCCGCGTCCCCCTTTTCGCCGCCTCCCATTCCCCGAATTTCCCTGGCCGCCGTCGCGACGCTGGCCGCTGCGTCGGCTAATCGCAACATTCGACCATTCAAAAAGTCACCTAACTCGCCCAGAATGAATACTTGCCCAATTTCTAATCGTAACAAAACAGACCGCACCCCGAATTTCGCACCGCCGCGCCCCATGAGCCACAATCTCGATGACGCCTCGTTTTCCACAGGTGTTCTAATATACGGTTCCGCGATTAGAAATCCCCGCAAGCGATTGAAAACATGACTCCGACACCATTTCTAATCTACGGTAAAAGGGGGGTCCAGAAATCACGCTCCGCAGCTTTTCCACATCCCGCACTCGATCAATGACTCCGCCACAACTGCGAAACGACTGGCACCGCATCGCCTTGAACTATCGCCTCAACGGCGCTGGATATGCCCCGCGAAAATGATTATCCTGCCGCCCAATGACAAAACAATTCCCGAAAGCAATCGCACTCCTGCTTGCGTTCAGCGTGGTGATGGCGGGCGTTGCTACGTTTGGCTGGGGCAACGACGGCCACACGGAGGTCAACCTGGTCGCTGCCCAAAAAATTCCCAATTCCATGCCCGCCTTTCTCAGGACGCGTTCCGCGCGGGACCGGATTGCGTACCTGGGACCGGAACCAGACCGGTGGAGAGGTGCCGCCGAATACGCGCTCAACAACGCTCAGAGTCCCGACCATTACATCAATCTCGAACTGATCGAAGATCTGGGCACGCTTCCGAAAGGAAGGTACGAGTTCTACCAACTGCTGTACGGGAAGCGCGCCGCGGCCAAGAACAATCCCGACCAATACTTGCCAGAGCATGTGGGTATGCAGCCGTACATCACGATCGAGATTTTCGAACGCCTCAAAGCGGCCTTCCGCGACTATCGCCGCCTCATCGCGGCACGGAAACCGGCGAAGGCAGTCGAGCAAGACATCATTTTCTATGCCGGATGGCTGGGCCACTATGTGGGTGACGGGTCGCAGCCCCTTCATACGACAATCCAGCACGACGGTTGGACCGGCGCAAATCCCGGCGGATTCACCACCGAGCGCGGAATTCACTGGCGATTCGAGAATGACTTCGTCGCCCGGAATATCCAAGCCAGGGATTTTGCGGACACGGTCCGGAGCTCCAGCCGTTTGGCGGATCCTTTCGCGGATTACATGAAATATCTCGAGGATTCTCACGCGCTGGTGGTGCGTGTTTACGAACTCGATAAAGCCAAAGGGTTTGACGGCGCGGGCTCGCCCGAGGCCTTGCAATTCACGAAAGAACGCCTCGCTGCCGGAAGCCAAATGCTTCTCGATCTGTGGTACACCGCATGGCTCGAATCGGGCGAACAAAACCAGGTGCCCGCTAAAAAACCATGACCCAAATCGAAAACTGGCCGGCGAAGTCCGCCCCCGCGCACTTGCGACCGTGCCCGTTGATTGCCACGTCCTGCGGACCCAAACATACTGCGATGGCATAACAGGAAAAAGAAAACTGGCTGAAAAAGTCAAAATGCGACTTGAGCGTTGCAAACTAAATTGCCGCAGTATAGATTATCGCCCATCTGGGTGGGTCAGGATGGTACGTGCGGTCCAAGCCATCATTCTGACATGAGGAGGATTGGATGATCTTCAATCTGGGTGGACGACGGGTGTTGTTGGCTTGCTTGATTGCTGTGTTGTTCCTAGCATTCGGAGGTAGCGCTCGAGCCCAATCCACGACGGACGGCGCGATCGGCGGCACGGTGACGGATGCTTCGGGAGGGGTAGTGCCGAAAGCGACGGTTACGACAACGAATGCAGGAACTGCGAGCACGGCAACCGGCGTCACCGACGGCAACGGACGCTACCTGATTACTCACCTCCAGCCCGGCTCGTATTCTCTTGAAGTGGCCGCTACCGGACTGGCCGCGTACAAGCAGACCAACATTATCGTCGAGGTGGGGCGCGTGACATCCGTGGATGCGTCTCTGCCTGTGGCTACACAAAGCGCCCGCGTGGAAGTGACGTCCGAAGCTCCGGTGATTACCACCGACCGTCCCGACTTCACGACGAACATCAACCAGACCGAAATCGACAATCTGCCGATGAACGGCCGGCGCTGGTCTTTCTTTGCACTGAGCACTCCCGGCGCAGTGCCCGACGGCGGATTCGGACTGGTGAGCTTTCGCGGGATTTCCGGATTGCTCAACAACAATACGGTGGACGGCGCGGATAACAATCAAGCGTTCTTCGCCGAAGAGCGAGGCCGCACGCGAATCAGCTATTCGACGAGCGAAGCTTCGATCCAGGAATTCCAGGTGAACACGTCGAACTACTCCGCCGAATACGGGCGCGCGGCCGGCGGAGTGGTGAACGCGGTGACGAAGAGCGGAACGAACTCAATCCACGGAGAAGCCTTCTGGTTCGACCGAAACAGCGACTGGGGCGCGATTAATCCGTTCCAGACCCACAAGGTGCTGGTGGACGGGGTCACTCAAACGGTTCCTTTCCTGCCGGAGGATAAGCGGCATCAATTTGGAGGCGCGATCGGCGGACCCGTCATCAAGGACAAATTGTTCTTCTTCTTCAGCGCCGATCAACAGCTTCGCCCGTTCCCGGCTGTCGCAAACTCGGGGACCCCGGGAGCAATCTTCGCGCCATTAAGCACGGCGGAAACGACAACGCTGACGAGCCGCGGAGTACTCCCCGGGAACCAGACGGCGGTGAACGATGCGCTGGACCTTCTGACAAACCTGACAGGTAACGTGCCACGGAGGGGCGACCAACTCGTACTTCTTCCCAAGCTCGACTGGAACGTGGATTCCAAGAACCACGTTTCCATGAGCTACAACCGCTTCCGGTGGAATTCACCCGAGGGGATTCAGTCAGCACCGGTGGTGAATCGCGGAGTGGAGAGTTTCGGAAACGACGATGTGAAAGACGACTGGGTGATCGCGCGTTTAACCAGCACAATCTCCCCGACGATGACCAACGAATTCCGGTTCCAATACGGCCGCGACTTCGAGTTTGAGAACGGGCAACCGCCGATCGCCGGCGAACCGGTTTCATCTCTCGGATTTTCTCCCCAGATAACGGTCGGGGGCGTGGGAACCTTCGTGTTCGGAATGCCAAACTTCCTGAACCGCCCGAAGTTTCCCGATGAGAGCCGCGACCAGGTGGCGGACACTTTCTCGTGGAACCACGGTACGCATCTGGTGAAGTTCGGTTTCGACATCAACCACGTTCACGATACCGACATAAACCTGTTCGAAGGATTTGGCGCCTACTCGTACAACTCGCGCGTTGACTACATCAGCGATTACGTTCAAGCGGTAAACGATACGGGATTCTTCTGCGGGCCGACGGGAGGAACCCCGAACACGATTCCGTGTTACGCGACCTACGCGCAGGGTTTCGGGACTCCCGGTTTTAAGTTCTCCACGAACGACATCGCTCTGTTCGTCCAGGACGATTGGAGGATCCGGCCGCGCTTGACGATCAATCTGGGGCTTCGCTGGGAGACCGAGCTCTTGCCGGCTCCGCAGATTCCCAACTCAGCGCTCCCGCTGACGAATACATTCCCGTCCGACCACACGGACTTTGGCCCGCGGATAGGAGCTGCATGGGACATCACCGGCGACGGCCGGACGATTCTCCGCGGCGGATACGGCATCTACTACGGCCGGATCATCAACTCGACGATCTTCAACGCGATCGGAAGCACTGGAGTGGCGCTGGGGCAGAACACTGTTTCGCTCAACGTCGGACAGCCCAGCGCTCCACTCTATCCGAATATAATCGGCGGCACTGCACCGGCGGGATTGAGCGTGATCCAGTTTGCGCCCCTCACGCGCGCTCCGATGGTTCACGAGTGGGATCTGGAAATCGAAAGGCAGCTCGCGGCTAACACGGTGGTGTCGGTCTCCTACCTGGGAAGCCTGGGCCGGAGGCTGCCGCGCTTCGTGGATACAAACCTGGGTCCACCGGCAGCGACGCAAACGTTCGATATCGCTGCGCCAACCGCTGCGATCACCAGCCCGTTCGCGGGCAAGTCCCTGATCGGCGATACCGAGACGGTACCGTCCTTCGCCGTCCCGACCGCCACATTTGTCGGGACCGGCCGGCCGAACATCGCTCTGGGACCGGTCACGGACATCTCGTACAACGTAAACTCGAACTACAACGCGCTGGTCCTGGCACTCAACCGGCGTTTTTACAAGAATTTCCAAATCCAGTCGAGCTATACATACGCTCACGCGAACGACGCTGGTCAGAGCTCGCAAACATTCACCGCGACCAACAACGTGCTGAACCCGTTCGATCTCGGAGCCGAGTATAGCCGCTCGAACTTCGACATTCGTCACCGGTTCACGTTCGCAGGCGTGTTCACGTCGGACTACTACCACGGCGACAGCTTCCTGTTGAAAAACCTTATCAACGGGTTCACCGTTTCGCCGCTCTTGAATGTGTCGTCCGGAGCGCCGTTTACCGCTACCATCTCGGGAAACGCACCTGCGCCAGCAGGATTGAAGGCGGTGACAAGCGGAAGCGGGATTCTGCTGGACGGAGGGACGAACCGCCCGCCGTTCTTTACACCAAACGCCTTTCAATTGCCTCGCGTCGTGAACGTCGACCTTCGAGTGCAGAAGGCCTTCAATATTTGGGAGAGCTGGAAACTGACGCTGCTGGTTGACGCTTTCAATCTGTTCAATCACAACAACATTACAGCGGTGGACCAGCAGATGTACACGGTTTGCGCGGCCGGCTCGTTCTGTTCCGTGACCGGCACAACGCCGACCGATCCCACACTGGCGTTCAATGGCCACTTCGGAGTGCCGACGCAATCGAGCAACAGCTTGATCGCGCAGCGGCAAGTCCAAGTGGGCATCAAGCTGGATTGGTAGCGGGAAGCGAGACTCGCGGTTTCAAAACAAGGCGGCAGCCGCGTTCCGGTTGCCGCCTTTTTTTTTTGAGCCAGGAGCAATTGCACACGGCGTTTGTCGTCGCTGCGTTCCGATTCCGTTCACGGTGAATTGGAAATGCGGGGCTAGATATAGCCGGCGTTGGAGCGGCGCTCGGAAGCGATTGCTTCGAGAAGTTTTTCGCTCGAGGGCAGATCTATGGGCGGGATGCTGAGGTGCGGCTTGACGCGGTTGGCAATTTGTTCGGCCAGCAGAGCGATTCACTGGTAGTACGCTTCGGGTGAAAACGCACTAACGGAGCGTTGGGAGCGCGGATAAACTACCAGGTGTGGAGCAAGCGAATATTGTGATCATAGGTGGGGGCGTAGTCGGCTGTGCGATTGCGCGCGGGCTCTCGAAGATTTGGAGCGACGTATTCGTATTGGAAGCGCTCCCGAAGATTGGGATGGGCGCCAGTTCGCGGAACAGCGGCGTGATTCATTCGGGTTTGTACTATCCGCCCGGCTCTTTGAAAGCGAGCCATTGCGTGCGCGGCAACGAGTTGACGTACGAATTCTGTGCCGCGCATGGAGTCCCACATCGCAAGACCGGCAAGCTGGTTGTCGCGACGTCGGCTGCGGAGGCCGAAGAGCTCGCTGCGCTCGTGAAAAATGGCGAGGCGAATGGCGTCGAGCGAATGCGAATCGTCGATCGGGCTGCGATCCGAGCGCGCGAGCCGCATGTGAACGGCTTCCAGGCGATTGAGATTCCCTCGACGGGGATCGTGGGGAGCGAAGAGCTTGTGAAGGCTTATGCGCGGATCGCTGCCGATCAAGGAGCACATATTGTGACCCGTGCCAATGTGGAACGGCTTGAAGCCACTGGCGAGGGAATTCGCGTGGTGAGCACAGCCGGCGAGATCGAAACGCGGTGCCTGGTGAATAGCGCTGGACTCTTTGCCGATGAAATTGCCCGCATGCTCGGGTCGCCGATGGCTGCGCACCGGATTTATCCGGTCCGCGGAGAATATTGCGAGCTGGTGCGCTCCAAGCAGGATTGGATTCGCGGTCCCGTCTACCCGTTGCCGCATCCGGAAGGAGTGAGCCTCGGCGTGCATTTGACGAAGACGGTGTGGGGCAACGTTCTGCTTGGGCCTACGGCGCGTTATGTGGACGACAAGAATAATTACGAACGGGATCGCGAATCCGTGGAGGAATTTGCGCGTGGCGCAAAACACCTGTTGCCTGACCTCGAGGCATCTGATCTTATTCCAGCGTATTCCGGTATCCGCGCGAAGTTAAGTCCTCCGTCGACGCACGGCGAAAAGCGCGTTGCGGACTTTATCATTCAGCCCGACCCCGAATTCCCGCGTGTTGTGCAATTAATCGGCATCGAATCGCCAGGACTCACTTCGGCTCCTTCGATAGCAGAACATGTGACGAGCCTGGTGCACAAGATTCTTAACTGAGGAGTTTCCGGCAACGAGGCTGGGTCTCCGCGAGCAGCGGAACATTCGGAGAAAGGTAATCGAAACACCCATTTTGTGAACGCGAAACAATTCGATCGCTGTAAGTTAGCAATCTAACGGAGGGGCAATGCTGCGGGTGGGAATGATCGGCTGGCGCGGGATGGTCGGCAGCGTCTTGATGCAGAGAATGCGCGAGGAGAACGATTTCGCGGGCATCGAGCCTGTTTTTTTCTCCACATCCAACGTTGGAGGCACAGCGCCGAAAGAAGCGGGCAGTGCTGGTGCGCTGAACGATGCGAAGAACCTTCGGGAGCTAGCGTCGTGTGACGTGCTGATCAGTTGCCAGGGCGGCGAGTACACGACCGGGATTTATGGACCTTTGCGCAAGAGTGGGTGGAAAGGCTATTGGATCGATGCGGCTTCGACGCTTCGGATGAGCGACGAAGCCGCGATCGTGCTCGACCCGGTGAATGCAGACGTGATTCGCAACGGATTGGCGTGTGGCCTCCGCACATTTGCCGGCGGCAATTGCACAGTCAGTTTGATGCTGATGGCGGTCAGCGGACTTTTCAAGGCTGGGCTGGTTGAATGGATGACGACAATGACGTACCAGGCGGCTTCGGGCGCGGGCGCCGCCAAAATACTGGAACTCGTCAAACAGATGGAGTGCTTGACGGAACCGACTCGTGCCACGCCGTCTGAAGATGCGCTGGAAGTTGATCGCATGATGCTCGCGGCGCAGCGCGCGTCCAGCCTTCCCACAGCGGAATTCGGAGCGCCTCTCGCGGCGAGCTTGATTCCATGGATCGATCGGGAAATGCCCGGTGGCCAGACCCGCGAAGAATGGAAGGGAATGGCGGAGACAAACAAAATTATGGGTCTCGAGCCGCCTGTCCCTATCGATGGAATTTGCGTCCGGGTAGGAACCATGCGGTGTCATAGCCAGGGCCTCTGCATCAAGCTGAGCAAGGATGTGCCGCTGCGCGATGTCGAAGAAATTCTAGTGAACAGCAATCCCTGGGTACGATTGATTCCAAACGACCAGGAATCGACCACGCGCTGCCTGACGCCGGCAGCGGTCTCCGGCACGCTGAACGTCCCGATTGGACGCCTTCACAAGCTGAGTCTCGGCCCAGAATTTTTGGGGGCTTTCACGGTTGGCGATCAGTTGCTCTGGGGCGCCGCGGAACCGCTGCGGCGGATGTTGAAAATCATTCAAGACCAGAACTGAGACGATCAAAAATTATAAATCAATTTGGACGTAACTGACCAGTCTTGGATCCGCCGATCCTCAAGCCGAGTCAGTGTCTCATTTGCTTGTCCGGAACCGCGGGCGCTACGAGCTGGGAATGGTCGCCGAAACTGGAGCCGAGAATTCGCTCTCGACATCCGCGGGGGAGACCGCCGTGACAACGTAGAAGTAGGTGGTGCCATCTTCCACCGAGGTATCCGTGAAACTGGTGCTGGCTTCGATCGAGGAATCCAGTTTTGAGAACGAACCGTTGGTTCCCGTCCTTCGATACACGAAGTAGCCGATTACCGACGAGGTGCTTGGAGTCCACGTGAGGCTCACGCTGTGTTGTGAGGCCTGCGTGCCCGTGCCTGCCAGTGAAATTTTGATGCTTGGGGCGTTACTTGAGACGGTCAGCGTACCTGCCAACGAACCTTTGGTCTGGGGATCGAAGTTGACCACCACAGTGGCCGATTGATTCGGAGTCAGCATCACGTTCGTCCCGCCGGTCGAACTGAAGCCCGCGCCAGACGCGGAAACACTGGAAATTGTCACGTTCGCATTTCCCGAATTTGTGAGCTTTACATCCTGCGTGGTCTTCGTACCCACCAGCACGTTGCCGAAGCTCAGGCCGGACGCGCTAGCGGTAAGCTTTAGCGACGAAGCGACTCCGGTGCCCGAAAGATTGATTGTCATCGGCGAGTCGTTCGCGTCGCTCGTGATCGTGACGCTTCCCGATCCCGCCCCGGCAGCTGCGGGTTTGAACGCAATCGTGAAATTTACGCTCGAGCCGGCCGCCACCGTGACAGGCGCCGCGAGCCCGGACATGCTAAAGCCCGCTCCCGTAATCTTTGCTTGAGATATCGCGAGATCACCAGTGCCCGTATTCGACAACTTCATGGTTTGAGTTGCGTCGGTGTTGACAGTGACATTGCCGAAGCTGGCGGAAGAAGGAGTCACGGTAATCGCTGGCGTTCCTGCGCTGGGATTTCCGCCGCCGGAACTACCTTTGCTAGTTACACCGCAACCGACGAGAAAAGGACCGCCACTGAGGAGCAGGAGGAGAAAAATCAAATTAAGGCAGGCCGCACGTACGCCAATCCCAACCGTAGCTCGCGAACGCACTAAACACCCTCCAGGAACTTGAGCCTGTTGCAGACACTTCAATTGTGGATGGAGGTTGGTTGTGAAACCACTGGACGCAAGTACATAGTTGGGACAGGGAGGTTCACCTGTCCCGTGGGGGTCGAATGTCGCCCGAGTGCTTTTACCACAGCCGCGCTGCAAAGAGACAGCGTTTCTTCCCGGGCAGTCGATAGCCCGGAGTTACCTACGGGATATTAGCCTGCACTTCGGTCGAGTTGGAGCTTTCCGTGCCTGTCCCGTCTATGGCTCGGACGACGTAGAAGTAGGCCTGCCCGGATTGAACTGCCGAATCGGTATAGGCATTCGCAGCTACTGGGGCTGAGTCCAAAATTGAATAAGGGCCGCCCGAAATGGTGCCGCGATAGATGTTGTACCCAACCACCCCGCTAGAGGTGCTGGAGGTCCAGGACAAATCGACGCTATGGGTCGAGAGCTGTACGCCCGTTCCGGACAAACTAATTGTCGGCGAATTGGTGGCGTTGCTGATCACCGGCACGCTGCCGGTCACCGCACCCGCTACCGTCGGCGCAAAGGTGACACTCAAGGTTGCCGCCTGATTTGGTGTCAAGGTTGTTCCGGCTGCACCGCTCGCGCTGAAACCTGTCCCAGAGGCGGTGGCGGTAGAAATCGTGATGCTTGAGTTGCCAGTGTTGGTGAGCGTCACGTTTAGTGAGGAGCTGGAGCCGTCGTTGACGCTGTTGAAGTTCAGGCTAGTTGGGTTCGCGCTAAGCAAATGGGTTGCCGTCTGCCCGGTGCCGCTCAGAGTAATCGATAGCGGTGAGTTTGGAGCAGTGCTTACCAGGGAAACGGATCCCGTGACGCTCCCGCTCGTTGTAGGAGTGAAGACGGCGTTGAACGTCTTGCTGCTTCCTGGATTGATTGTCATCGGCAAAGTGGGCATTCCGCTGATGCTGAAACCGGTGCCCGTAATGTTGGCTTGCGAAACCGAAACAGCCGCTGTACCGCCATTCGTCAAGCTGATCGTCTGCGAGTTACTGTTGCCCATAATAACCGTACCAAAGCTCGCGCTCGAGGGATTTGCCGCGAGCTGACTTTGGATTCCTGTCCCGGTCAGCGCCAGATTAGCCGGTGAACTCGCAGCGTTGCTAGTAATCGAAATGCTTCCCGTGACGCTGCCGGTGGCCGTGGGCGAAAACTTTGCGGCGAACGTGATGCTCGCGCCGGCGTTGATGGATTGAACGCCCAAGCCGGTGAAGCTGAACCCGGCGCCGGACGGCGTCGCTCCGGTAATGTTGAGAGTGCCGTTGCCCGAATTCGTAATGGTCACATTCTGCGAGGAGCTGCTACCCACCGAGACATTCCCGAACGGGACGGCGGTTGGATTCAATGTGAGTTGCGGCTGAGTCTGCGTGCCGGTTCCACTCAGAGGAATTGCAAGCGGCGAGCCTGGGGCGTTGCTCGTGATTGAGACGTTGCCCGTAGAGGCACCCGCTGTTGTCGGAGCGTATTTTACGGTGAATGACGTGCTCTGTCCGGCCGTCAGGGTAGTTGCGGCAAGGTCGCTCATGGTGAAGCCAGTTCCTGACGCTGTTCCTTCCGTGATCGATACGTTGCCGGTGCCGCTATTAGTAAGGGTGACGGATACCGAGGCGTTGCTGCCCACCACCAAACTTCCAAAGCTCACACTCGCCGGATTCGCAGTCAGATGACCTTGTGTTCCGGTGCCGCTCAAACCGATCGTCAAGGTCGAGTTCGTTGCATTGCTCGTGATTGTGATTGCGCCTGTCGCGCTTCCCGCTGCAGCCGGCGCAAACTTTGCTGTAAACGTTGTGGTCTGGCTGGCGTTCAGAGTCATCGGGTTCAGGCCCGTGATGCTAAATCCTGTCCCAGATGCTGCTGCCTGGGAAATCGCGATACTTGTGGTTCCCGAGTTTGTCAGCGTGATCGTTTGCGTGGCGTTGCTTCCCAAAGCAACGTTGCCGAACGCGAAGCTGCCGGGGTTAGCGGTCAAGGTAGCGTTTGCAGCGGTTCCCGCGCCGGCGAGTGTGAGACCTTGGGGAGAATTCGACGCGTTATCGGTGAATTTGATGCTGCCCGTCATTCCCTGCGCTGAGGGGGGCGTAAACTGCACATTGAAAGAGATACTCTTTCCGGCGCTGATCGTCGCTGGCAACGAAAGGCCGGTCATTCCGAAACCAGTGCCGGAAATCTGCGCGAGATTCACCACCAAATCTACGTTTCCGCTGTTCGTCAGCTTTACGGATTGTGTAGCGCTCTGTCCTACCTTCACGTTTCCAAATTGCAGGGTTTCCGGTGACATCGTTAGGACGGATGCTGTGCCCGTGCCAGTCAGGGCAATCGTCAGCGGAGAATTTGAGGCGTCGCTCACCACCGATAGGCTGCCGTTGTTCACCCCCGAAGTGAGCGGCGCCAACTGAATCTGGAGTGTGCTGGTCTGGCCGACCGCAATTGAGGTCGACGGACTCCCGCCGATCACGGTGTACCCCGCGCCCGTAATAGTCGCCTGGGAGACATTCACCGCGACGGTGCCAGTGTTCGTAATAGTAACGCTCTGAGTCTTGGTGTTCCCAACTGAAACGTTCCCGAAGCTGAGGCTGCTGGCGCTCGCCGATAATATTCCTGCGCCAGTTCCCGGGTTCCCTCCGCCTGATCCCGCGCTTGTAACGCCGACGCAACTGGAGAGTCCGACGGTCGCCAGCACGAGTGCGACGCTTAATAGCGGGGCGAAAGGGCGACGCGCACGGGATGTTGAGTGCTTTCCGCCATCGGCAGAGATTGGGGCGCGAGTAGTATGAGTGCGAACTTGAAATTGTATTTTCATGGCACGGACAGTGTAAGGAGCGCAGAGATGGCCTATCTACTGGTCAGGGGAACAAACAAAGGACAGCGAAGACAAACTGGTCAGACGGACAACTGTACGGCATATGGACTTAGTACAGGTGTCCCTCCGGGAAGGTGCCGCCGCGCTAATCCTGCGTTTCTTCGTTGTTGCCGCGATTTCATGACTTAATTTTTTCGGCAGCACACCGCACCCGTGAGGAATTTCAAGCCGAGTGTGAGAGTGAAAGGTCCGGACGGATCGGGAAGAGAAGTTCTACCGATTGAATTCTTCACTGCGGTGGTTCGGGCTACTGGAGAAATATCTGGCGCCCACGATCGGGCAGGTAAGTCTGGAAACGCTGTGAATTCAGCGAACGAAGATCGACGACGATCCTTATTTCGCCGGCTTCGAAGTCGTCGCGGGGTTTGCGTCGGGTAGCGCGAAAGACAGGAGAACTCCTCCGGAAGCGATGGCGACGTATTGCTTCCCATCGATTGCGTAGGTCATCGGGGATGCTGTAATCGGAGCCCCTGTCTCAAAATGCCAGAGGTCCTTTCCGGTCCGCGCATCGAACGCAATCAGATAGCCCTCCATATCCCCGGAGAAAACCAGGCCGCCTGCGGTCGAAAGCGCTCCTGCCCATGGAGGCGAAAGATATTTGAATTCCCATTTGATCTCGCCAGTTAGAGGATCCAACGCACGTAACGCGCCCCATGCCTTCTGGTCGGCGGGCTTGAAATACACACTACCAATATAAGGATGTCCGGGATGGAACGGCTGCCTGATTCCAGTGAAAATATCGCACTGCTCCCGGGCAGCAACATAGAGCAACCCGGTCTGAGGGCTGAACGAAGGTGCCATCCAATTCGTGGCGCCGGCAGCGCCCGGACAAACCACTGTTCCTTCCGTGGAGGTTTGTGCTGCGGGAAGCAAACGCGGGCGCCCGTCGGGGCCCACATCTTTCGCCCACGTCACCTGTGCGAACGGCTTCGCAGAGAGGAACTTGCCATCGGTCCGGTCGAGCAAGTAAAAAAATCCGTTGCGGTTTGCGTGCGCGAGAAGTTTCCGCGGCTTGCCATCCACCTCTAAATTCAAGAGCACGGGGACTTCCGTTGCGTCCCAATCGTGCGCGTCGGCCGGAGTGAACTGGAAATGCCATTCGAGTTTTCCGGTGTCAGCATTGAGAGCGACAACACAATTACTGTATAGATTGTCTCCTTCGCGTTCCGAGGTATCGTCAGACGGAGCGGGATTTCCGGTCCCCCAATATATGAGATTCAATTCAGGATCATACGTGCCAGTGACCCAGGCAGGTGCGCCACCTCTCGTCCAGGAATCGCCGGCCCACGTCTTGTTTCCCGGCTCGTTGGGGCCGGGTATCGTGTAAAACCTCCAGGCGCGCTTGCCGGTTTCCGCTTCGTAGGCGTCGATGAACCCGCGAATTCCATACTCTCCACCGGCAACGCCAACAATCACTTTGTCCTTCACGATCAGTGGAGCGACGGTAAACGAATACCCGAGCTTAGAGTCCGCCGCCTCCACGTCCCAGATGACATTGCCTGTTTTCGCATCGAGCGCCACTACGTGTGCGTCCAGCGTGGCCATGAACAATTTGTCGCCCCGCGCCGCGAAACCGCGATTCACTCGCCCGCAGCAAACCGGAAGTCTCGCGGGCAACGGCCGCATGTAATGCCAGATCGTGCGGCCGGTGCGGGCGTCGACGGCGTAACCATGGTCGTCCGGTCCGGTGAAGTAGAGAATCCCGCCGATCGCGAGTGGCGTCGTCTCAATTTTGCCTGCGACGCTGGTTTGATACATCCACGCGGGCGCGAGCCGAGCCGCGTTGCTGGTGTTGATCTGCTGTAACTCGCTGTAACGCCGGCCGGCGTAATCGCCCGAATAGGTGACCCAGTCTTGCGGACGGCGCTCCGCATGCGCGATCTGCTCTTCGCTGATCTGCGCGCGCGAAACGCCGGCCAGTGAGCCAAAGAGTATTGCGGCAACGAGAAGGGAATAGGTTCTCATTTCTGGCTCTCAGCTCCCCCGCTGCCACGCAGACTGGAAAGAAAAGCCACGAGATCGCGCAGCTGTTGTTGGTTCAGCGCCTCTTCGCTGAACACGGGCATCACGGATTTCTCCTCGTGCTTCACTTCGGAGAGGTCCGCTTTCAGATACGAGCGCAGATTTTCGGACAAATCCATGAATTGGATCGAGTAGCTGTCCTCGTTGCGAACCACGCCTTTGATCGTCTCGCCCGACAGCGTCACCACAGTCACCGTTCCATACTCGAGCGGCCACTCCTTCCCCGGCTCCATCAGAGCGGCAGCGGTACTCACGTTTGGATTTCGCAGTTTCTGAGCCAGATACTTCGGCGAGCGCGCCGCCCCGACGCGGGAAAGATCCGGACCGAGCCGGCCGCCCTTACCCGCGACCATGTGGCACAGCGAACAATTGCCATCGCCAAAGAAAATCTTCTCGCCGGCTTTCGCGTCGCCCAGCGCAGATTCAGGTGCCCTCGGCGCGAGGGTGCGAAGGTAGGCGATGATTTCCCACGTCTCCGCGTCCGAAAGATTGTTCGCGGGCATCAACGTTCCGGGAACCCCGTCGTTGATCGTGCGAAAGATTTCCGCGTCACTGCCTCCGTGATTCCATATCCCGCGGGTCAAATCGGGTCCCCGGCTTCCTCCGTTCGCATGCAGCCCGTGACAGAGAGCGCAATCCGCGCGGAATTGCGACGCCCCTTCCTGAATCGCTCGAGGATTTCCGGCCAGCGGGTTCTTCGTTTCCTGCGCGTATATGATCGGTACGGCGCATTGTAACCACGCCACCGCGATCGCGAACAGAAAAGCTGTCCCCGAGCGCGAACTCACTCGAATCCTTCGTTGAGCCGCACTGTCAACATTCGCCATGCTTCACCCGGCAACGCAAACCTTTCACGCCTCGCGCAAGTCTTTCGCGCGAGCTTATCCTGCCAAGCACCATGTAGCACACTCTTTTTCAAATCGGGTATCTCTTTGATGGATGTTTATGGAAGCAGCCCGAATACAGTGAATGCTTTCTGCCCGCCAAGGTACACCTTTCCGTTAGCCACCGTCGGCACAGGGAACTTGACGGAGATAGCTGCCGCGCCTGTCCCGCTGCTAGGACTGCTGTAAAGCAAAGTTCCGACGTTGTTGGCGTCATACGCATACAGCACAACCGGCGCATTGTTTTGATAGCCAACGTCGTCTGCTACCCATACGATTCCGTTCGTTGTGCCGCTTGCGGATACGACGGGCGTCGCTCCGCGGAAAGTGAACGCGTGAGCCGAGTGCGAGCTGGAACTGGTTGAAATGTTTCCGTTCGAGATCAGGAACTGCCGGAGGGAGTCTCCGACAACAATTTCATAGATGTTTCCGTTCCAGTAGGCTGGCTGGCCGTAGAAACCGTTGATCGCGCTGCTCGTGTTGAAGGCAATAGTCACTTCCTCCACGTCCTGATTGGCGCCCGCATTGAACCCGCCCAGACTGGTCTGATCCAGAAGGTAGATCACGCCCACCTTGCCCATCGCGATCATCAAATGCGGATGCGCAGCCGAGCCCGCCGAATCGGGCAGGATGATTGGATTGGAAGATCCAAGATCAATGTCGTTGTCCTGCATGATCTGCTGATCGAACGGCGTGAAGGAATCAACCTTCGCGCCCGCCGGACTAATCTTGATGACAGAATCGGAAAAGTTGTTCACTCCGTCGAAGTCGCCGTTGCCGGTTTCCACATAAATATTTCCGCTGGCGTCCAGCGCCGGGCCGTTCCCGGAACCCCAGATTGCGCCTTCATGGTTTCCGCTCGACGGATCGGTGGTGTGATAAACCCACTGCTGCGCAAGAGTCGTCGCATTGTAGGCCATCACCCAGCCCTGCCAGGTGTTGTTGTCTCCGTGTGATCCAATCGCAACGTAGACGATTCCGTTGTTGAGCAGCAGGGCCGGTCGTTGCAGGTGGAATAAGGGGAGAAAGTTTGGCGCCGTAACGACGACCGGTCCGCCGAACTTCTCCGCTCCCGTCGTCAGGTCCAACGCGTGTAGCCGGTGCGGATAACAAGGCGTGCTCGAGGTACAGCTCACGCCGCTGACGGTGCCGACTGTTTCCTTGGTCTTGGCCATCACGTAAATCGTTTTCGACAATGGGTCGATTACGGGCGTCGAAGTGATGCCGATTTCCGGGATCAGATCCACGAGCTCGTCCACATCCGCGGGCGGAACGGTGGTCACTCCGCTCGAGAGAAAACTTTTCTGCCACAATTGCACGCAAGCCGACGAGTCGGCGTCAAACGCGTATACGCTGTCGTGCTCTGTGGCCACGAATACCACGTTGCGGGTCACCCCTCCCACATTCAAGTTGGCAACGTAGAGCGGCGCCGCGTACAAATAGCCGTCAAGATTTCCGCATGTGAACAGCGTTCCGAACGTCGAGGAATTCACCGTCGAAGTCGTCAGCGCATATTCCTGCAAGTTCTGACCGGTCCGCGCCGAATCATTGTGATACGTGAAGACGCCCGCCAGATCCGTCACCGCGACCGTCGCCGAAGCATTCATCGATGTGTTCGATTTGCTCGTGGCCGTCACGGTGTGCACACCCGCCTGTGTTCCGGGTGCGTAGAGACCGTTCGAGGAAATTGTGCCGCTCGTCGCATTGCCGCCGTTCACTCCATCCACCGACCAGCTCACTCCGCCATTCAGCGGATCGTTGTTCGCAGTACCCGTAAACTGCTGCGCCTGACTCAAAGTGACGCCAGCTCGTTTCGGGCTGATCGTCACGGTGATCGTGCTGGTCGTGACGGTGAACGCCACGCCATTACTCGCCACGCCGCCAACGGTAACCACCACATTGCCCGTCGTGGCTCCGACCGGCACAGGCGCCATAATGCTTGTTGCGCTCCATGACGTCGGAGCCGCCGTCACACCGTTGAACTTCACCGTGCTCGTCCCTTGCGTGCTACCGAAGTTCGTTCCCGTGATCACGACCGATGTGCCCACGACCCCAGAAGTGGGATTCAGTTTGGTGATGCTTGGAGGAGGCAAGGTTACGGTGAACGCTACGCTATTGCTCGCCACGCCGCCAACGGTAACCACCACATTGCCCGTCGTGGCTCCGACCGGCACAGGCGCCGTAATGCTTGTTGCGCTCCATGACGTCGGAGCCGCCGTCACACCGTTGAACTTCACCGTGCTCGTCCCTTGCGTGCTACCGAAGTTCGTTCCCGTGATCACGACCGAAGTGCCCACGACCCCAGAAGTGGGATTCAGTTTGGTGATGCTTGGAGGAGGCAAGTTTACGGTGAACGCCACGCCATTGCTTGCCACGCCGCCAACGGTAACCACTACATTGCCCGTCGTGGCTCCGATCGGCACAGGCGCCGTAATGCTTGTTGCGCTCCATGACGTCGGAGTCGCCGTCACACCGTTGAACTTCACCGTGCTCGTTCCTTGCGTGCTACCGAAGTTCGTTCCCGCGATCGCTACTGGCGTGCCCACCACTCCCGACGTCGGGTTCAGATTGGTAATGTTCGGTACGGGTGCGGAGACGACGCTGAGGTTTGTAGAACCCGCAGTGCCACCTTTCGTGGCGGAGATCATGGTTGACTGCCCCGCCGTCACTCCCGTTGCAATACCTGCCAGAGTGATCGTCGCAGCGGTCGTATTTGACGAGGCCCAGGTTACAGAGGCTGAAATGTCAGAGGTCGATCCGTCGCTGAAGTGTCCGGTCGCGCTGAACGGGAGCGTTTTTCCAACTGTCACCGAAGAATTGGCGGGTGTCACAGTAATCGAGTCGAGCGTCACCAACGGTGTCGTGGAGTTCCCCCCGCAGTTCGCCAGGGTAACTAAGGCAACGAACGCCGACACAACCACGCTGGTTCGAACAAATCGCTTGTGCATTTGGCGACAGACACCTTTTGCGGAGGACGAGCATGGATTTTGGCAGAGTTACCAATGTGATTCAACCTCGTTCTTCGCGAGGGAAGCAGGCTATCTCAGAAGATCCGCCTACCGTAAACTATTGACAATATTAGAATTACGGACTTCGACACAGTCGCTAGCCTTGTTCAAATCGCGGCCTGGCGAGGAGTACGTCAGTTGATGTTTTCTTACCACTCCCACCATCGCTGCGAGCGTTTCTTGTGCGGATGCGGAATCGTGAGGCGGAGTGTGAGGGTTTCGTGCGCTGTGATTGCTGGCTACCAACGGCATCTTCGCGCGATCGAGAAGATTCGAAATCTCGATGCGCTTCAGCAACGAAGTGGAAGAGTTCCGCGATGGGTTGTTGCAGGCCTTCGGCCCGCCGGGAGATCCGCGCCGCGCGCAAAACGATGTTTTCTCTCTCGCGTGTGCAGCCGGGCCCGCGAAATTGTCCTACCTCTACCTTGATTGCGGTTCTCAAGATGGCTTTCTCGCGACGAACCGCCAGTTCGCCACGCTCCTACAATCTCGAAGTATTCCCTACGAATACCATGAACTCCCCGGCGGGCACGAATGGCCCTACTGGGACAGCCGCCTGCCGATCGTATTGACTGCATTGATGAGTCGCATTCAATCCTGAGTGTTTCAACCGCGGTCAATTGTCACGACAGTCTGCGGCTTCTCTGGCGATTCTTTTTGGCTTGCAGCGACTGCATATTTCCTGTAAATGCCCTGCATCTTCTGCGCGCTGTTGGCTTCGAGGTTGGGAGCATGAATTCAGAAAACATCGCTATCGTGTTCGATGACAAGGAGAGGTGATCGTGATGCAATGTGACCTGAAACAGGTTCGAGCTGCGTTCGTCCTGCTATCTGTTGGTTTCCTCGTAATGACTGGTGCAGGCTCTGCCGCTGCAAAGCCTGCTGGATCTTCTCCGCAAAAGGTCATCATTGATTCTGACCCCGGCACGGACGACGCTCTGGCGATCCTTCTCGCCATCTATTCGCCGGAACTCGATGTGAAGGGAATCAGCATCGTCGCCGGCAACGTTACCGCGGACATGGGCTTCGACGATGCGCTTCGACTCCTCTCCTTCGTGGGCCACTGTGATATCCCCATTGCAAAAGGTGCCGACAAGCCTCTTCTCCAACGGCTCGTCACGGGAACCTATTGGAACGGCGCGAACGGGTTCGGCGGCGCTGAAACTCCTCCCGGCAAATGCCAGGGCGACCATCGCTTCGGTCCGGACCTCATAATCGATCTCGTTCACAAATACCCGAACGAGATCACAATCATTCCCATCGGCCCTCTCACCAACGTCGCTCTCGCCGTCCGGAAGGATCCCTCCATCGTTCCTCTTGTCAAAGGCGTCGTTCTGATGGGCGGCTCGATCTCCGGCGGCAACGTCAATGGTGCAGCCGAATACAACATCTATCAGGATCCCGAAGCTGCCTCGATCGTCTTCAATGCCGGCTGGCCAATCACTATGGTCGGGCTTGACGTCACAGAGAAAGCCGCCATCCTTGTTTCTGACGCCAACAAGCTGGACGAGAAGGCCGGGCCTATCGCTCACTTCGCCGCCACCGTTGCTCGCTATCAAATCGGGCTCGGCGAAGCCACCGGCGGTGGCGCCGTCCACGACGCACTCGCCGTCGGCGCGGTCATCGATCCAACCTTGCTCCAAACGAAATTCCTGCGAGTCGATGTCGAAACGAGCGGAGAATTTGCCCGCGGCGAAACGGTAGCCAATCGGTTCGGCACCGTGGAGAAAAATATCCCGAGCGGCGATCACTGGGATACTGTCGGTCTCGCTCCGATCCAGCCCAATGTTCACGTCGGCGTCGGAGTGGACAGCCGCCGCTTCATTGATATGCTGATCACCCGCCTGAGCGGCAAGTAACGCGAAGCCGAGCCGCCGCCAGTTTTTTTCAGGCAACCGCGAAGCGAGCATCCCTCGCCGCGAAATTTATTCTGATTTGTATTAGGAAACGGTAGGACATTCAAGCCGGGCGTCAACCAGACACACAAAACCGCACGGCGCGGCGGCGACGAACCGTCGCCGCCCACAGCCGCTAAGCAGTAAGTACTCGACTCGCCGAAAAACGATCGCTGCGATGCCGGTTCGTCACACGGAGGCCGGAACCCGAATTCACCGCGAACGGACCCATCTCCCGCAGCGTTGACAATGGTCGGACCTGTTCGATCGGCGGATTCTCGCCTTCGCTGCCTTGCGTTCGCAGAAATCCCGCCGCCCTTCGCGCCAGCTCGGAGCGATTTTCCACCCCGAATTTGCTCAAAAGCGCGGAGATGTGGAACTTTACGGTCCGCACCGTGATGTTCAACACGGAAGCGATCTCTTTATTCGCCTTGTTGCGCAGAACCGAATAAAGAATTTCCTTTTGCCGCGGGCTCAGGGATCCCGGACACGCAACCGCCCGTCCTTCCTCAAGCAACGCTTGCGCCCGCGACACCAGGCGTTCCACCAGGATGCTTTGCGCAGGCACCATTACCTCAAAATCACGGGGTTCCTGCCCGCGTACAAGGCATTGCATCGCCAACAATCCCGCGATTCGCTCCACCGTCGAGTCTAACCCGGCATCCGACTCGGCGCGGAACTGCGACACTCCCGTCGCCTTGTCGCAGAAAACGAACAGATTCGTCGAGGGATTTGCGGGACGCTTTTTTTCTTGGTGAACTAACTTTGGATATGCTGGAGCCTTTTTCACAATAAGCCTTCCGTCTGCTTGCCCAGGACTACATTCGGCTAAGCCGTGGTTTAAACTTCTTCATGCCCTGTGGAAAATCGAGTTTGGTACGGTTCAACAGGCACAGACTTGAAGGGATGGTACGCGAGCGGCCCCCTCAACATCCGCGCTGCACCACGAAAGACTGGGACTTACGGGCGATAGGGCTGGCAGGTATCTTGCCATCGCGAGCATTTTTCGTAACTTGCGGACATGATGTGACATACGTTCTTGCGGATGTACACGAAAGACCCTACGTACTGTAGAAACTGCATCTACCCTGCAAATTCTGCCTCCGCTCGCGCCTTTCTTACCGCTACGGATCTTGCCCCCTCACGACCGACCCCGGTTATAATCCCCGAGCCTTATTCGGAAATTCAGCTTCGGAGGAACACGTGGCGCTTCGCATCCAGATCCAGGCCTTCGTCCTCATTTCATCTTTCGCGCTGCTCGCGACAGTAGCTGCCGCGCAGATTCCCCCCGTTAAGCCGGCTCCCCTTTCGAAACAACAACCCGTCGGCGCGGGCGGTTGCTCGGTACAGAAGGGCTGTTCCGACCTCGCTCCCGACATGATTAAGAGCGCTCTCGGGACTTCCCCATTGGAAGAGAATCTTCGTTATCTCACGGACACAATCGGCGGACGCGTCACCGGCTCGCCCCCCGCCGATCGCGCGGTTGGCTGGGCCGTCGAGGCGTTTCGCCATGCCGGCGTCGACGAAGTGCACACGGAGAAGTTTTCAGTGCAGGCAGGATGGAGTGAGGGCCGCACGCGCGTCACAATGCTTTCCCCGGAGCCCTTCCCCGTCCGCGTTGTATCCATCGGCTGGTCTCCTCCAATTCCAGGCGACGGAATTACCGCCGACGTAATCGATGTCGGCGCTGGTGACGATGCCGGATTCGCAAGAGCCGGCGCCGCCGCAAAAGGCGCGATCGTTCTCGTGCACCAGAATGTCCTTGTTACCTGGGACGACCTGATGAGCGAGTACAGAATCGGCCCCGAGATTATTTCGCGTGCCATGAATGCTGGCGCGACCGCGATTTTTTGGATGTCTACTCGCCCCAACCTTCTCTTGTATCGCCACAATGTTTCCGTCACCGGTGAGCTCGAAAAGATGCCGCAAGCTGTCCTCGCTCGCGAGGACGCCGGGCGCATGGCCCGTTTCATCGCCTCCGGACAAAAGGTTCGCGTTCATTTTGAGATGCCCAACCGCGTAACCGGTCCCATCGATTCCGAAAACGTCGTCGCCGAAATTCGCGGTAGAGAGAAACCGGACGAGTTCCTCGTCCTCGGCGCACATCTCGACTCCTGGGAACTTGGAACGGGCGCTCTTGATAATGGCTGCAATGCCGCGTTAGTGATCGACGCAGCTCGCGTCATCAAATCCTCCGGCTCGATCCCGCGACGCTCCATCCGCTTCATACTTTTCACCGGGGAAGAGCAGGGAATGCTCGGCTCCTGGGCCTATGCTCGCCAGCATCGCGCCGATCTCGATCGCATGGTTGCCGCCGTGGTTTTTGACTCGGGCATCGGTGCCGTCACCGGCTATTCGCTCGGAGGGCGGAAAGACACGCTGGCAGCGGTTCGCGAAGCGCTCGAACCGATCGCATCCCTCGGCGTAAAAGACTTCACACTCGACGCCGAATCCGGCACCGATCATCTCGATTTCCTGCTCGAGGGCGTCCCGACGCTGGTCGCCAATCAAGAACCTGCAAATTACATGCTCAACTATCACGCTCAGTCGGATACCTTCGATAAAGTCGATATCGTCGAACTGAAGCGCCACGTAGCGATCGCCGCCGTTACCGCCTACGCTCTAGCAGACCGCGAAGAACGCATCGGCCCGCGCCAATCTCGCCCGGACGTCGAGCAGCTATTGAAGGACACTGGTCTTGAGAACGATCTGAAGGACCAAATTATGTGGCCGCTATGGCAGAAAGGCGAACGAGGCCGCCAGCCATAGGCCGTCGCCAAAAGCATCTCCGTAGGATCAGCAGGACAGGCTTCAGCCCGCCCCCGCGCATAAACGCTTTCAGTAGGGCACGGCATGCATGCCCTACCTCTCGATCAACGATACCGCAAACGCCGTCCGGCTAAGTCTGCAGCCATCGTCGCTCTGCACGCGCGACCTAGATCTCGCACCCGGTTGATGGCAGCGCCGCCACTCCGCAACGCCGGATGTTCCTGCCCGTCCGTTGCACTCCTGTTTGCCCGGAGACTGCGGCACAGCTGTTCGGCTTCACGTGTGTTTGTGGGCGTAGCCCGCCTGCGTGAGGGCTGTCTCGATTTCGCGGAGGATGGCCGGGTCGTCGATGGTGGCAGGCGTGATGTACATATCGCCGTTGGCAATTTTTTGCATGGTGCCGCGAAGGATTTTGCCGGAGCGGGTTTTGGGGAGGCGCTGTACAACGATCGCGGTCTTGAATGAAGCGACGGGTCCGATGTTGTCGCGAACCATTTGCACGACCTCTGCCGCAATCGTTTTCGAATCGCGAGTGACACCGCTCTTGAGGACTAGGAGTCCGAAGGGAACCTGGCCTTTCAGTTCGTCGTTAACGCCAAAGACAGCGCATTCGGCAACGTCCGGATGTGCCGAAAGAACTTCCTCAATGCCGCCGGTCGAAAGTCGATGACCGGCCACGTTGATAATGTCGTCGGTGCGGGACATGACGAAGACGTAACCGTCATCGTCGATGTAGCCGGCATCGGCGGTCTTGTAGTAACCGGGATAAGCGGTCAGGTAGGAATCAAGGAAGCCCTGGTCGTTGTTCCACAGAGTCGGGAACGTGCCGGGCGGGAGTGGGAGCTTGATGACAAGAGCCCCGACTTCGCCACGCTTCGCTTCGTGGCTGAGCGCATCCAGAACGTGCACATCCATTCCCGGGACAGGTTTGGTGGGCGAGCCGGGCTTGACGGGCAGCTGCTCGATACCCATGCAGTTGGCGCAGATGGCCCAGCCCGTTTCGGTCTGCCACCAATGGTCGATCACCGGAACGTGGAGATTATTCCGTGCCCATTGGAGCGTATCCGGATCGCAGCGCTCGCCGGCAAGGAAGAGTGTCGCGAAATGCGAGAGATCGTATTTCGTCTTGAGCTCGAGCGAGGGGTCTTCCCTTTTTATGGCGCGAAAGGCGGTGGGGGCGGTGAAAAGAGTTTTCGCCTTGTGCTGGGATATGACGCGCCAGAAAGCGCCGGCATCGGGCGTTCCAACGGGTTTGCCTTCGTAGAGTATCGTGGTGTTTCCATGGAGTAGCGGGCCGTAAACGATATAGGAGTGTCCAACGACCCAGCCGACGTCGGAAGCTGTCCAGAAAACGTCGCCCGGATCCACGCCATAAACATTCTTCATTGTCCATTTGAGGGCGACGGCGTGCCCTCCATTGTCGCGGACGACGCCTTTGGCTTTGCCGGTGGTACCCGAAGTGTAGAGGATGTAGAGCGGGTCGGTGGCGGCGACCGGGACGCACTCATGGGGCTGCGCACTGGCCACGGCGTCGGACCAATTGAGATCGCGACCCGGGAGGAGTTCGGCGTGGTCCATGGGCCGCTGGAGGATGATGCATTTCTCGGGTTTGTGGTTCGCGATGCGGATGGCTTCGTCGAGAAGCGGCTTATAGGGAAGGATGCGTTTGCCTTCGATGCCGCAGGAGGCGGAAACGATGACTTTCGGCCGGGCATCGTCGATGCGCACGGCAAGCTCGTGCGAAGCGAACCCGCCAAAAACCACCGAATGCACCGCACCGAGGCGCGCACAGGCGAGCATCGCGATCGCAGCTTCAGGAACCATCGGCATATAAATGACGACGCGATCGCCCTTGCGGACACCTTGTTGCGCAAGAACCCCGGCAAAGCGCGCGACCGCGTCCCGCAGTTCGCGGTAAGAGTAGGTTTGAAGTTGATTTGTGACGGGGCTGTCGTAGATGAGCGCAGCTTGATCGGCGCGGCCGGTTTCTACATGGAGATCGAGCGCGTTGTAGCAGGTATTGAGCTGGCCGCCGCTGAACCAACGGTAGAAGGGTGCGCGAGAGTCATCGAGTACTTTGTCCCACTTCTTGTACCAACGGATTCCAGCCGCGGCATCACCCCAAAACGCTTCAGGGTCCTGAATTGAGCGAACAAAGGCGGCTTGCAAAGCGCTCTTCGTGCCGCTCGTCATAGTCATGGCTGCGCTCCCAATTCTGGCGTTTTTACGAGCAACTCGGGGAGATTGCAATGGCCGAGGTCACAGGAAGGTGTGACGGCCAACACATTTCGAAGCGTACGCCCGAGGCAACTCGACTGGCAAGGGATGTCTTCGGGATGCGACTCTATTCTAGATATCGGCGACCTTATCTGGCATTGTCGCTCACCATCTCGATCGTCGTAGCTCCGCTCGTCGAGGTGGGAGCCCCCTACTCTAGCAAGGGGAGTTGGACTTCAGTCCAGCCCAACAACGCACTCAAACTAAGTCGAGGCTTCAGCCCCGATAATCCACACCCAGTGGCGCAGGCACTCCTGCCTGCGCGCCTTTGCATCGCGCTCGACCACTTTACGGGAAGAGCCCCCGCACAAGCGTTGCGTCCGCCACGCGCCCCACCGCCAGGCAATACGCCCCGGTCCTCATGTGCGTCCGATGCTTCCGCGCGCTCTCATGCACTTCCTGAAACGCGCGCCGCATCACCGTTTCGAGCTTCGCATTCACTTCCGCTTCCGACCAGAAGAAGCTCTGCAAATCCTGGACCCACTCGAAGTAGCTCACCGTCACGCCGCCCGCATTCGCCAGAATATCCGGCAACAGCATGATGCCCTTGCGCGCCAGCACTTCGTCCGCATGAGGTGTCGTCGGCCCGTTCGCCGCTTCGGCCACAATCTTCGCCTTGATCTGGTCCGCATTGTTCAACGTAATCACGTTCTCGAGCGCTGCGGGAATTAGAATGTCGCACTTCATCGTCAGCAATTCGTCGTTCGAAATCCGTGAAGTCCCCGGCATTCCCACCACGGTTCCCGACCGCTCCTTGTACCGCATCGCCTTTAGCGGATCGATCCCGCGTGAATTGAAAACTCCTCCGCGCGAATCGCTGATCGCCACCACCCGCGCTTTCTTTTCCGCGAAAAGTTTCGCTGCCAGCGACCCGGCGTTGCCAAACCCCTGAATCGCGACGCTCGATCCCCGAACCGACATTTTCTTCACGCGGCACGCTTCCTCCACCGCCACCAGACATCCGCGCGCCGTCGCTTCATTCCGCCCCTCGGACCCGCCGATCGAAAGCGGCTTGCCCGTCACCACGCCCAGCGTCGAATAGCCCTTCGTCATGGAATATGTATCCATGATCCATGCCATCGTTTGCGAATCCGTGTACATGTCGGGAGCGGGAATGTCTTGCTCCGGCCCGATGATCGGCAGAATTTCCGACGTGTAACGCCGCGTCATCCGCTCGAGCTCGGGTTTCGTCATCCGTTTCGGATCGCAGATCACTCCGCCCTTCCCGCCCCCGTACGGAATGTTCACCGTCGCTGTCTTCCACGTCATCCAGGCCGCGAGCGCCTTCACTTCATCGAGCGTAACAGCTGGATGATAACGAATGCCGCCCTTCGAGGGACCGCGCGCCACGTTGTGCTGCACGCGATACCCGCTGAAAACTTTCACCTGCCCGTTGTCCATCTTCGTAGGAATCGAAACTTCCAGCACGCGCTTCGGCGTCCGCAAAATCTGCCGCAGTCCCTGATCCAGCTTCAAATATTCCGCCGCGATATCAAACTGGATCTGCGCGATCCGGTACGGATTCAAATCCTCGCGCGGCGCGATGCGCGGTATCGGCTGCGGAGCCGCCTTGGCAACGGTGGCCATCTTCACTTCCTCCTAATCGGGCAAAAACTGCGCCGCCCTCACCTGCCGAATCAGCATTCGATAGTTAGCTTGGACTGTAAGTCCTGCGCGAGTCGAAGTTTAGCCAAGCCGTCGCGGATGTCAATCGAAACTCCCGCGAACCGTGTCATCCACTTTCCCGCCCCACGCCCAAATTCTCACGATAAAAGGCACCGACATGGCACGTAATTGACAGAATGTGGGACACTTACATTGACTAAGCCGTGCACAGCCCCTTCCTCCACCTGGCCCGCCGGCCAGCCCTCGCCCACCCAATTATCCTCGTTGACCCTCACATACCAGGCAAGTTACGCTCACCACATTCCGCGCAGCCGGCTCGCGCACGCCTTTCGCGCAATCCGGCGCCCCACCCCGCGCGTACTTATTAGTGGAGCCGCCACAGACTCGTGATGTCGAAGACGGGAGCGGACTTGCCGGCGACGGACGCGGCGCTCATTCAGAAAATCACCGAGCGGGACGAAGCGGCATTGGCGGCTCTCTACGACCGCTATGCCGGGATGCTCTCGTCCGTTCTGAACCGCATCCTTCGTGACGCGCAGGCGGCCGAGGAAATATTGCAGGACATCTTCTACCAGCTCTGGTGCAACGCGTCGCGTTTTGATCCCGCGCGCGGCTCATTGCCGGGATGGCTTCTGGTCATCGCTCGCAATCGCGCGATCTCGCGTCTGCGCCACCACAATCCGGCCGTCGGCGAAGAAATTATCGAGAACACGATCGTGCTCCCGTTCGATCTCGAGACCAGCGCGTCCCAGCAGCAATTGCTCGCTCGCGTGAAAGGCGCGATGGAAAATCTGCCCAACGAGCAGCGCGCCGCCATCGAGTTCGCCTACTTCGCCGGCATGACGCACAGCGAAATCGCGGAACGAACGGGCGACCCGCTCGGAACTGTAAAGACAAGGCTGCGCTCAGCCCTCGAAACGCTGAAACGAGATTTGAAATGAAGCCGGAACAAAAAAGCCGGCGCAATGAACGGTAGAAAATGACCAACGGCCATCCAACCCGCGAAGAAGATTTCGACCTCTACGCCCTCGGCGCGCTCGACGCCGCCGAGTCGCAAGCGTTCGAATCGCACCTCCGCGCCTGCTCCGATTGCGCCCGCAAACTAGCCGAAGCTCGCGGACGCCTCGCCGCCCTATCCTTCGCCGCTCCGCGCGTCGAGCCTTCGCCCGCCGTTAGAGAACGCCTGCTCCGCCAAATCCGCTCCGGCGCGGAAGCGCGCACCGGAGCAGAATCCGCCGCTCGCGAAACTTCGCGCTCCGGTTCTGCGCCCGCCACAGCCGCACGCTGGTGGCTCGCCGTTCTTGCTCCTGCCTTCGCGGTGCTCGTCATCGCCACTCTGTATCTCTGGCGCGAAAACGATCGCCTCGCGCGCGAAGTGAACCAATTCCGCTCCGTCATGATCACTCAGCAGCGCGAACTCGAAGAGACGCGCAACGCCGAGCATCTCTTCGAAGCCCAGGACACGCTCCGGGTTTCGCTTGCCCCGATGCCCGGAATGCCGAAGGGCGCCGTTCGCGTGATGTACAACGCCCACATGGGCCTGCTGATGTACGACGGCTGGATCGCTCCGCCGCCCGACGACAAGAGCTATCAGCTCTGGGTCGTCCCGATGGAAGGAGCGCCGATCAGCGTGGGAGTCTTCAATCCCGCCACCAGCGACACCGCCCACTGGATGACGAAAGTGCCCGCGGGCGTCGCCGCCAAAGCCTTCGCCGTGACCCTCGAACCGGCCGGCGGCATGCCCGAGCCCACCGGCCCGATGGTGATGGAAGGCCCCGCGTCGTAGCGAGCAACCGCGACGACTTGTCATCCTGAGCGCAACGAAGGATCTCAGCGTAGCGCTCACCGTTGCCTAACAATCTTCAGCGTGTTATTTCCCGGGAATTCGCTCGACGCCCATGTATGGCCGCAGCGCCTCGGGAATTTCCACCGACCCATCCGCGCGCTGGTAATTCTCCACCACCGCAATCCACGTGCGGCCCACGGCCAGCCCCGAGCCGTTCAACGTGTGCACGAATTCCGACTTCTTCCCGCCAGGCGCCTTAAATCGAATCCCCGACCGCCGCGCCTGAAACGCCTCGCAATTCGAGCACGACGAAATCTCCATGAAGTTCCCGGTCGAAGGCAGCCACACTTCGATGTCGTACGTTTTCGCGGAAGCGAATCCCATGTCCGCGGTGCAAAGCTGCATCACGCGATGGTGCAGTCCCAGCCGCTGCAGCACCGCCTCCGCGCTGCGCACCAGCGACTCCAGCTCGTCATAGCTTTGCTCCGGCCGCGTGAATTTGAACATCTCCACCTTCTGAAACTGGTGCTGCCGCTTGATTCCCCGCGTGTCTTTCCCCGCCGCGCCCGCCTCCGACCGAAAGCACGCCGTCCACGCGCACACTTTCACCGGCAGCGCGTCCGCATCCAAAGTTTCGTCGCGATAGAGGCTCGTCAATTCCACTTCCGACGTCGGCGTCAGCCACAAATCCGTCCCCTCCACGTGAAACATGTCCGCCGCAAATTTCGGAAGCTGGCCCACACCTGTGAGCGATGCGGTGTTCACCAGAAACGGCGGCAGCACTTCCGTGAACCCATGCTCGCGCGTGTGAATGTCGAGAAACAAATTCGCCAGCGCCCGTTCGAGACGCGCCCCCAGCCCCTTGTAGACCGCGAACCGCGCGCCCGCAATTTTGATCGCCGCCTGAAAATCCAGAATCCCCGCAGCCTCGCCGATTTCCCAGTGCGGCTTCGGCGCGAAATCGAATTTCGGCGGTGAGCCCCACCGGCGGGCTTCCACGTTGTCTGCCGCGCTCTTGCCCACCGGCACGCTCGAGTGCGGAATATTCGGCAGCGTCATCATGAACTGCTTCAACCGCTCGTCGAGCTCCGCAATCCGCTCGTCCCCGCGCTTGATCTCCTCGGACACCGTCTTCATCTTCGACAGCAACGCGTCCCGCTCCGCCATCGCCGCCGCCAGCGACGCTTCCGGCGCCGTCGCGCCCGTGATCTGTCCCTTCACCTGTTCCTTGGCTTTGTCTCCGCCATGAACGGTCTTGTTCAGCCGCGGAATCTCTTCGCTCGCCCGGTTCCGCTCAGCTTTCAGCCGTTCGATGGTGGTAATGATCTGCCGCCGCTCGGTATCCAGCTCGCGAAACGCCCCAAGGTCGAGCGCAACGCCGCGGTCCCGCGCCATCTTCTCAATCACATCCAGGTGCTCGCGCACATAAGAAAGGTCCAGCATAGGTGAACGAGAATACCTGAATGCAGTGGTAAGTGGCGAGTGGCGAGTGGCGCCTGTTTTTGTAGCGCCGGCCTGCCCTGAGTTTCGAAGGGTCTTCAGACGCGCCGCTTGCGTCCGCCGTGGCGGACCGGCAGGTGTTGACGTGAGTGCGAATGCCCGCCCCCGCCCAACGCCTTCCTTTCGCGCAGCCTTTCCCGCGTGTCCTCGTTCCAGCATCCAGCCTCTGTCCTCCAGCTTCTAGAACTTGACACCATTCACCATTCGATCAACGATCCCACTTGATCATCAATCGCCTCGAAACCGTGCCCAAATCCACTCCGATTCTCGCCACGCCAGCAGCCACAGCCGCCCAAGCACACGCCGCCACGCCCCCGCTCCCCGAACCCGTCTTCCACGACGCCAAGCACCACATCAAGATCTTCCAGGGCGACTGCCTCGACGTCCTCGCCGCCATCCCTGAATCCTGCATCGACCTCATCTTCGCCGACCCGCCCTACTTCCTCTCCAACAACGGCATCACCTGCCACGCCGGCCGCATGGTCTCCGTCAATAAAGGCAAATGGGACAAATTACCCGGCGCCGAACTTGACCCGGCAAGGGCCAGGTTTGACAAGGTTCACGAGTTCAACCGCGCCTGGCTCGCAGCCTGCCAGCGCGTACTCAAACCCAACGGCACCATCTGGGTCAGCGGTACCAGCCACGTCATCCACTCCGTCGGCTTCGCCATGCAGCAGCTCGGCTTCAAGCTCCTCAACGACATCTCCTGGGTCAAACCCAATCCTCCTCCCAATCTCTCCTGCCGCTATTTCACCCACGCCACCGAAACCATCATCTGGGCCGCGCGCGACAAAAAGTCTCGCCACAAATTTAACTACAAGCACATGAAAGAAATCGCCGGCGGCAAACAGATGAAATCCGTCTGGTCCATCCTCCCTCCCGACAAATCCGAAAAACTCCACGGCAAGCACCCGACCCAAAAGCCCGTCGCCCTCCTAGAACGTATCCTCCAAGCCGCCTCCGACGAAGGCGACCTCGTCCTCGACCCATTCCTCGGCGGCGGCACAACAATCCTCACCGCCCTACGCTTGCGTCGCCATGCATTCGGCTGCGACCTCGACATCCACTCCATCAATCTTTCCCTCCGCCGCATCTGTTCCGATCTGGTGCACGTCCAACTTTCTCTCTCCTGCACGCAGATCTCTGTCTCGTGCATGCAGATATCTATTGATCTGTTCCCCAGATCTATGGATCGATCGTTACGCACACCCACGCGGCCCATGAACGCATCCACCACAGGGAAATTAGTCCGCCGCGACCGAAACTTCTATTTCGTCGGCACCCACCGCCGCGAAGTAATCTATTCAGTCAGCGCCGAAAACATGGAAGAAGCCCTGCAGAAGTTCCAATCCAGCCCGCAATCCACAACCGAAATCCTCTTCGTAATCAAAACCGAAACCGAGATTTATCTCGCGCGGTAGCAACTTGGAATTGCTTTTGCCTTGTAGGTCGCGGTTTCAACCGCGACAAAAAACAAATCCGCGCGAAGCGTGTACCTAGAACAGAGCGGAGCGAGGGCCCGGGTGTCACGGCTTTCTCCGACAGAAGGAAAATGATCTAATGCGTCCGTGCACCTACAGCTTCCCGACGCGCCTCCGCAGTACAAAAGCCCACAGCAGTGTGTTCGATGTGCGACTGAAGACTGGGGCGAGAAGAACTTGTACTGCGCGAATTGCAATTCGAACGAACTCACGAGACTCAAACACAACACGCCCACGATTGATTTTAATTGTCCCAGATGCAACGCACTCTTCCAGTTGAAGGGCAGGAAGAATCCAATCGGAGGAACACTCGCTGATGCCGCCTACGGAAAGATGAGAGAAGCCGTGCTCAAGGGCCTGTTTCCCAATCTCCTCGCGCTTCAATACGACGCAGAATCTTGGAAGGTTAGAAACCTTACGCTCATTCCGAGTTTTGCCTTTTCGCTTTCCGCCGTGAAAAAAAGACCACCACTAAGCGCGACTGCACGGCGGCATGGCTGGGTTGGTTGTAATATCATTCTGTCGAACATTCCGCTCGACGCCAGAGTGCATCTCGTTCTAGATGGAAAAGTCGCCGACCCTAGGACTGTTCGGCTCCAATACCGTCGCCTACGCCCCCTCGAAGGATTGCGAGTCGAGCAACGCGGATGGACCCTCGACGTCCTCGCCGTAGTACGCTCGCTCAACAAACCAGAATTCGATCTGGCCGATGTTTACAAGGCTGACTCAAAGCTGGCAAAGCTCCACCCAGCCAATCGCCACGTCCGCGACAAGATCCGCCAGCAACTTCAAATCCTCCGCGACCTCGGCATCCTGGAGTTCTTGGGCGGCGGCGAATACCGTCTCCGTTAGACTTCCCCGTCTGCAATTTCAAATTTGAGCTTTGCGATTCTCCTCCCCTGAGCAATCAGGCCCCCTATAGTAATTGACAAGCACTTCTGCTGGAACGAGCCAATCCACCCGCGCCTTTCCGCACTATGCTTAATTCTAGAAAGGATTTCTCCCCATGCCCAGCAAGACAGCATTCCTTCTCTTACTCCTACTGATCGGGCCTGCCTGCCACCGTCTCGCTGCGGACGACACCAAGATTCCGGGCAAGCATCTCCTCGTCAAGGAGGCCGCCACACTCTTCGTCCAGGCCCCCGATGGCTCAAATCGCCGCAAGATCGCGGAGAATGCCGGTGCTGCCGCACTCTCCCGCGATGGGTACCTTGTTGCCTATGTCGCCGACAAAGCCGTGCACGTATTCTCCCTTCTCGACGGCCAGTCCGTCACCGTGGCTCAGCTCCTCGATGGGTTCGTCCATGCCCTCGCGTGGTCGCCCGACCAGAAGCATCTGGCCTACGACCTCGAAGTTCGGATGAAGAGCTGGGATTTGTTTCTGGCTTCCTATCCTCCCGCTGGCGACGCGCCGCGCAATCTCGGCCATTGGTATGAAACCATCAGTTTTTCTCCCAATGGAAAATTCATCGTTCATCCGTCATTCGATCAGACCGGCCCTCCGGGCCCACCGGATATCTTGGAAACAGTCAGCGTCGAAACCGGCAAGCGTGAAACGATCTACAAGGGCGTTACCACCATCTGGGAGGCTAAATACTCGCCGGGCGGTTCGAGCATCGCGTTTATGATGACCGACCCGGCGGACAACGACAGCGAGCGCGACTCCGGCGGCGCCGTCTCTGACTTGTGGATTCTGCGCTTGGACACGAAGAAGGCGGAGAAGATCATGCCGGGCGTCTTTGATTTTGACTGGTCACCCGATGGAAAGTCTCTCGCCATCGGCACAGGCTCGGATGAAGGGGACTATCCTCCCGGCGACGGCGCCGTTTTCATCAGCTCGGTTGACGGGAAAGACCAATTCCAGATTTCTAAAAACGCCCCCTCGATGGCCGCAAAATTTTCACCCGACTCAAAAGAGGTAATCTTCATCGACTTCAACGCTTCCCGCCTGGTGATCGGCGATCTGGCAACGCGAAAGCTGACGCCATTGCCCGCCTATGGTTTCAGAGAATATGGCTACGCCGTGTACGACTGGAAATAGCTCCCGCGCCGCGAGCGTCACCCCGTCGCCGGGCGGGTGCCCCGGCCTTACGCCTCGGTCCTTTGAACTTTTGAACTTGCGGGTGCCCCATCCCTTCGCTTTCTGAAGGGTGGGACGCTTTTCACTCTTCCCCACGAATCATTTCCCCTAGCACCGTAAG
>JBARFX010000084.1:0-100755 GCA_049797655.1 Candidatus Acidiferrales bacterium
GTTTCGCAGACCTGACCTTGCCGCGTGAAGGCGTGAGGAAAGAGCCGCGTTGTTTCACGGATGATGAGATGCGGAGAATCATCGCCAGTTCGCCGGAGCCTCTCGGCACAATCGTTGCAGTCACGGCGGTGCTCGGCCTGCGGATCGGTGAGACTCTCGCGCTTCGTAAGTCGGATGTGGACTTCGCTAAGCACGTCATCGGTATCAGGCAGAGCGTTGACGCGGCCACGCGGACAGTTGGCGCCGTGAAGTCCAAAGCGAGCAACGCGGACTTGCCCATGTCGAGGGAGTTAGAAGCACGGCTACGGACTCACCTCTCGCGGTATGATGGCAAGTCGGACTTGCTCTTTATTAATCAGAGGGGCAGGCCGTTCTCAGCGAACAAACTGCGGGAGATGCAACTGCATCCGCTCTTGGATGTTCTCGGCATCCCTCGCGGTGGATTCCATTCGATGAGGCATGGTGCGGCCAGCTCCCTGCTTGCAGACGGCGCAACTCCGGCTGTTGTGCAGAAGCAGCTCCGTCACTCTGACGCGCGAATCACTCTCGGAATTTACGGCCACGTGATCGGAGATGCGCAACGCAACGCCGTGCAGAATCGCTCGACAAAGCTGGTGAACTAGGCCCAATTGTTAGAAAGCGGGGTTTTGTTAGAAAGTTCGGCCGCAAGTTGTTGATAACAAAATTGGTTTGGTAGGGGCGGTGGGGATCGAACCCACGACCTTCGGCTTAAAAGGCCGCTGCTCTACCACTGAGCTACGCCCCTGGAAAGGAACAAACGATTCTAACGTGCAGGACTGCAACGAGCAATACGCGTTTGCGCGCGATCGCCGGAGCAAATCGCTGCAGAAATCGCCGGAAGTGCGTCGGCCCTGCGTCGAGCCGCGCAATGGCGCGCCGGCCGGACCTCACTTGCAATTTGGAATCAATCCGCGGCTTCGTTCTTTTGCGAAATCCCGTGGCCGCGCTTGCGTTTCCACAGGTAATCCTTCCGCAACTTTTCCTGGTGCTTCTTAACCTGCGCTTCAATTTCTGCGAACGCGGCTTTTCCGCTCGCGCGGACTTCGCCGCCTACGCCCGACGCGTGCAGGCTTCCTGTAGGCAGCCGCAAGTCGACAGAAAACGTGTACTCCGTCTTACGTGGAGTCTTTTCGATCGACCATTGCAGCTCGATCAAGTCAGGATCGTAACGCTTCAGCAGCCGTTTCAACTTTTCGATGTGGTGGGCGGCTTCATTGTCAATGGCTTTGCGATGTTCCGGTTCGATATTACTGTAGAAAATCTTCATTGGAGCACCCGCTTTCGAGTTGGCTCGCCAAGGGAAGGGGCTTCATCATGGAGGCGGCTTTAGAATAAACCTCCGCGCCCTCCGTTTCAATCCCGCGTTCCGTCGATTGACAGTCCTTCGCCTCCATCATAGTCTGCCGATATCGTTTCGGAACGTCTGAGGAATAACGAACCATGGATTCCAAAAACAAGGTCGCCGCCGGCGAGCCGTCTCACCGGATTCGAGTGGGGCTTGCCGGCTGGTCTTACGACGACTGGAACGGGATTGTGTATCCTGCGCCACATCCCCGCGATTTCCACGAGGTCACATTTCTCGCCGAATATTTCGATACGATCGAAATCAACACGTCCTTCTACCAGCCGCTCAGGCCGCAACTGGCGACGCAATGGATCGCGCGTGTCGCAGAAAATCCGGACTTCCTCTTCACGGCAAAATTGTGGCAGAAATTCACGCACGAACCCAATGCGACGTCAGACGATGAAAAGCTCGTGCGGGCGGGATTCGATCCCTTGTGGGACGCCGGGAAACTTGGCGCCGTGCTGCTCCAGTTCCCTTTCTCGTTCCATCACACACCCGAGACCTTCGCCCGCCTGAAACATCTGCTCGGCACGTTTCGCGATTATCCGCTCGTGGTCGAGGTCCGGCATTCATCGTGGGCGCGTCCGGAGCTTTACGAGCTACTGCACGAGCGCGGCGCGGGATTCTGCAATATCGATCAACCCATAATCGGCAAGTCCATGAAGCCCACCGAACGCGCCACTTCTCCCGTGGGCTATTTTCGATTGCATGGACGGCGCTACGACACGTGGTTCACGGATGACCCAACCGTTCCGAGCCACGAACGCTACAACTATCTGTACTCCGAAGAAGAACTCGAGCCCTGGGCCGGCCGTATCGAACACGTGGCGCGGCACGCCCGGAACACATTCGTCATCGCGAATAATCATTACGTCGGGAAAGCGGTCGTGAACGCCCTGCAGCTCATTCATCTGCTTCGCGGCGAGAAGGTGAAAGTTCCGGAGCCGCTTCGCCAGCACTATCCTCAGCTTGAATCGATTGCCAGCGAGCCCGCCAGGGAACCACTGCTATTTCCGCTTCCTCCACCGTAGAACGTTTCGCCGGGAAACTTCGCGGCGCACACGCACGCGCACAACCGTGCGAACGCCGGAGTATCGATACGTCACTCGTTGTAAATGATGAAGACTACTTCTTGAAGAGGTCTTCGAAGGCTTTCCGCGCGTCGTTGGGACGTCCTGCAGCCGGGGCGGCCGGAGTATTCGTCGCGTAGGTGACCGGCGACGTGTCCTTTTCAACCGTCATTCGAAATTCGAAAAACGTGCAGTCGTTCTTCGCAAGTTTATTCGCGATTCGTTCTGGGATCGGCTGCGTGCATTCGAATTGCGCTGCGGTGTCGAAGTGCACACACTGCTTGCACGAGTGCATGGCCGCATGGCACCGCGGGCATTCGCCGTTCTGATCGAATCCCGGCGCCAACACGGCGCCGCAGCTCGAGCAGCGTGCACGCATCACCGTTCCAACCATCCGTGGCGTTCGTGGTCCGAGCATGTCCTGCTTCGGACGTGGTTGCTGCTCAGGGGGGCGATCGGCTCGTTCCCTCTTCTTATTCTGGGAATCCGAGTCGCTATAGCCCCTCTGCCTATACTTCCGCTCCATGAAGTCCTCCCGGGGGATGTCTCATCATACCCCAAACCCCGCTAGTAAAGGGCCTTTTGCGTGTCGCGTGTGGAAAGGTAATGAACCAGCAATCGCCGTTGCGTTATGCCCTGCCCGCATCCGTCTGCTTTGACCAGAATTTCGAAAGCCCTTCCGGCGGCAGATCGGCCTTCAACAATTTCGCAGGCCGCCCAAATTCCGCCAGCACCGCTTCTGCCGCGAGGTATCCGCTCCGAACGGCCCCCTCCATCGTTGAGGGCCATCCCGTGCGGGTCCAATCACCGGCGAGAAACAGGTTCCCGAATGAAGTCTGCTGCGCCGGACGCCAGCGATCGACGCCTGGCCCCGGTGAAAATGTCGCGTTAACCTCTTTGATGACGGTGGCTTTCAGCACTTTCGCGCTGCGCGTCGCTGGCAGCACGTCTGCCAGCTCCCGGCGGCAAAGCTCGATGATCTCCACTCGCGAGCGCGGAACCAGATCGTAGGAGGCGCTGATCACGAGTTGCAGGTACTGGCCGTCTGCATTTGCGTCGTCTGGGCGGGACGACTCCCTCGTGGCAACCGTTTCAGGACGCTCTGTTGGACGCGCGTTGCGGCCGTTGGTTTCCCCTCCCGCCGAAAGCAGCGTCTTGTTAAAAACCCACTGCGTCGTGTGGTCCAGAAGTGTCAAGAACGGCTCCATCATCACCGTCCGATCGAACCAGAAATGCACGCTCGTGATCGGCGAAGTCTTGATGTGCCGCAATCCCGCGAGCGGCACTCCTGTTCCTGCCAATTCCTTTGGCATGAGGTCCAGTAGCACGTCATGTGGCACTGCGACAATACATGCATCTGCCGTAAGCTCCGACCCGTCTTCAAGAACTGCGCTCCCAAATCGGTCGTTCATCACTCGAATCTCGCGAACTCCGCAGCGCAGCCGCACAGCGCCTCCGCGCTTGGCAATCTCTTCCCGGCAGCCTTCGTAGAGGTCTGTCAGCGGAACCGACGGAATGCCCACTCGATACCCTCGCGCATTGCTCAGGAACCCCTTCCAGAAAACTTCGATCCCGTAACGCGCGTCCATCCGCGCCAGTTCTTCGTCCAGCGCGCTAACGAGAACCACGCGCCAGAATCGCTCGATCGCCCCCGGCGTCTGCCGCATCGCATGCAGCCAGTCCAGCATCGACGCGCTCTCTGCTCGCGGCGGATCGCCGCCCGCTCGTGCGATTGCGAGCATCGCTTCGGCGATTGAGCGCTTATCTGCCAGCGTCAGCGCATCGAATAGCAGAAACGACGGCGCCATGTGTAGCGGCGGAGGCAGCGGCGCCGCCTCAATCTCCGAACGGCGTCCGACAGCGTCCACGAAATACAGCCGGTCGTAAAACCGGATCTTTTTGCTCGCTCCCACTCGCCGGTAAAAATCAGCCAGGTTCGTGCAACATCCGAGCGTCACATGCTGGCAGTTGTCCACTTCGCTGCCGTCCGGAAGCGTGTAGGACGTAGCGCGCCCGCCGAGGTGGGGACGCTTCTCGACAAGTTGAACGCGGAAGCCTGCTTCAGCCAGCGCGATGGCGGAGGACAGGCCCGCCAGGCCGCCGCCGATTACCAGGACGCTTTGCGAGGGCATCACCCTTCCACCAGCCGGCCTTCCCTACTGCAAGTCCCGCCGTGACGAGATATTGAACTTTTTCAGCGCCCGAAAGCGACACGCGCGATTTGAAAACGTCGAAATCGCGTTCTTCGATTCGCGCGAGCAGCGTGCTGTAGGTGCGAACCAATGCCCACAGAGTGGCGCGGCTGTCTGCGTCCACGTGCGGGATCAGCGCGGCTCCCTCTTCATACAAGCGCCAGGCGCGGTCAGCTTCGAATTGAAGGAGCTCGCTTATTCCCTCTGTGACTGGGCCGCGAAGATCGTTTGCAGAGCAACGGAATCGCGCGAGATCTTCCTGCGGCAGATACACGCGGCCCATGTCGAGGTCGGCGCGCACGTCACGGATAATATTCGTCAGCTGAAACGCAAGGCCGAGTCGTTCCGCAAGATCGGGATCGCGTGGGTCTTGAAAACCGAACACGTGCAAGCACGTCAGCCCCACCGTTCCGGCAACGCGATAACAATACTCCGACAACTGGTCGAACGTGGCGTAGGAGTTGACCGTGAGGTCCATCTCCGCGCCCAGAATCAGATCGTGGAAGTAGCGCGTCGGGATCTTGAAACGCGCAATCGAATCCGCAAGCGCCGGCAATATCGCGTGCCCGCTCGTCTCGCCGGCAATCGCTTCGTCCAGCATGCCCCGCCACCGCGCGAGGCCCCGGCGTTTTGCATCAAGATCGCCCGGCTCGTCCGACACGTTGTCGATCAAGCGCATGAACGCATACAGCGCGAAGAGGGCGTTGCGTTTGTCGCGCGGAAGGCCGAAGAACGCCAGGTAGAAGCTGCTGTGAGCGCGGCGAGCAATCCGGTTGCACTCCAGGTAGGAATCCCGGACGGCGACTGCGCCATCAGTCTCAATTTTTTCCAACTGTGCGGCGGCAATCCATTCGGGGCTCGGCTGTTGCCGCGGAGCGGCGTGCGATGCCGCTGCTTCGCTGCGATCCTTTGCAACTGCTCGGACGGCAAGAGCTCGCGTGAGCAAACGAATCTGAGTCCATTTTGTGAGCGCCGGTCTATGTTCGAGCGTGTTGTAGCCCGCCGCCTCGATCGCATCGAGAACAGCCAGCCCGCCGCGACTGAACATATCGAGATCGACGCGGAGCGTCCCGTCCACTCGATCGACCAGCGGCATTCCCAATACGAAAAGTTCGCGAGTGCGCGAGATGAGACCCTTCATCAACTCTACGTAGCGCGTGCCGAAATTCCGGCCAACGATATCAGCTTCGGTCAACCCATGCGCAGCCAGAGCATCGAGCGGGATGTAGATGCGGCCCTTTTCGAGGTCGCGCGAAACGTCCTGCCAGAAATTTGCGAGCTGCAACGCGGTGCACGTGTAGTCGGAAAGCTTCTGCCGCTCGGCGTCGCGATAATCACAGAGATACAGCACCAGGCGTCCCACCGGGTTCGCCGAAAAGACGCAATAGTCGAGCACCGCATCCCACGTGGCGTACCGCTGCACCCGCTGGTCCTGCCGGAATGCGCGCAACAGATCGCTGAACGGCTTCTGCGGAATAGTCTTGGCGCGAATCGTCTCACGCAGGGCAATCAACACCGGATGCGATGGAGCGCTTTCTGCCACGTAGCACAGATGCAGCTCGTCTTCCCAGGCGTCCAGCAACTGCAGCGCGCGCTTGCGGTCGGGAATTTCGTCGCCTAGGTCATCCGACCAGCGGCAGTACGCGTACAAATTATAAAAATGCTGGTGCAATCGCTGAGGCAGAAGCCACGAGACTACGTTGAAATTCTCGTAGTGATGCGTGGCCAGCCAGCGCGTGTAACGCTGGGCTTCCGCGGTGCTGCAGCCTTCCGCAGGAAGATTGCGCGCAATTTCCAGTTCGGGTGTGCTGAGCATGGAGGCCTGACGCGGCCGAGGAACGTGCCTTTCTGCTTCTGCGTCTATTTCTACTTCCAATTTACCGCAACAGTGAATTGGCTGCGGCCCTGCATCCAACAAAACTCTACATCCGCCGGCGATTTCAGACTCTGCGTGGCGCCGAAGATTATCCCGGAATGATGGCGGTTTTCAACTGGCCGTTCCGGTGCTTCATGTGCTCGAAGACAGCCGGCAGATCGGCGAGCGGAACTTCGCCGGTTATGAAATCGCTGGCGCGAACTTCGCCGCGCGCAATCGTGTCGAGCGCTTCGCGCATGAATTTCGGCGTGTGGTGAAACGTCGACTTGATCGTGATTTCCGAATAGTGAAGCGCCGCCGGATCAAATTCCACGCGCGCGCCGCGTGGGCAGCCGCCGAAAAGATTCACCGTTCCGCCCTTGCGCGCCATCTGCACAGCCCACTGCCAGGTGGCGGCCGTGCCGACCGCTTCGATCACCGCATCGGCGCCGCGCCCGCCTTCGCTCAGTTCGCGGACCAGCTTTACGGGGTTGTCGATTTCCGAGATGTCGAACGCAGCCACCGCGCCCAGGCGTTCCGCCGCGCGAATTTGAGACTTCCTCTTGCCCAGCGCGATCACGCGCACGCCGCGAGTGGAGAGCACGCGAATAAATTTCAATCCGATCGGGCCGCACCCGATCACTACGGCCGTATCGGAAGGCTGAATGCCAGTTTCGTGAATGCCGCGCAGAACGCAAGCGAGCGGTTCCGCCATCGCCGCGTCAACAAAGGAAACTCCATCCGGAATCTCGAGCATATTCTGCCGGACGATCCTTCCGGGAATGCGAATGTACTCGGCGTATGCGCCATTGTTGAAAAGTAGATCTTCGCAGAGATTGGGCTGGCCCTTGCGGCAGAAGAAGCAAATGTTGCAGGGCGCCGAATTCGCAGGGAGAACGCGCATGCCTTTGTGGACGCCGCCGTTGACGGACCGGCCCTGCTCTTCGATCACGCCTGCCAGCTCATGTCCAAACAGCGCGGGCGGCTTGATCATTCGGGCGTGGAATCCCTGCTTCCAGACTTTCAGATCGGTGCCGCACGTCAGCGCGACTTCCACCCGCACTAGCACTTCATCATCGCCGAGCCGCGGAATATCGACTCGCTCGATTTTCACGTCTTCCCGGCCATACAGCACGGCCGCGTTCATGTGACCGTTTTTTTCTCGTTTCATTGGTGCGTGATCACCACTTTTAAGGTATCACCGGACGGCTTGGCAGCCAATGCCAGCGCGTCTGCGATGCGCTCGAGCGGGAACCGGTGCGAGATCATCTCCCGAACCGGCAAGCGGCGCTCGAAAACGAGCGCTGCCGACTCTTCCTGATCCTCGGCAGACGCGCTGTAACTTCCCAGGATCTCTTTTTCTTCCACGCCCACCGCAGCTGCCGGAAACTCCAGTTGCGTCACCGGATCGTTATGAGCAAACAGTAGCACGCGTCCGCCCGGCCGCGCGATAGCGAGGGCTTCGGGAACTAATGACGGGTTGGGCACGGCCACAAAGACCGCATCCGCACCGCGGCCGGATGTGCGGCGGCGGATTTCATCGGTCAATTTAACGTTCGCTGGATCGAATGATTCGGCAGCTCCGAAGCGGATACTTGCGGCGCGGCGTCCCGGCATCGGGTCGCTCGAGAAAACCTGAGCGCCTTCATATTTCGCAAGAAGCATCAGCAGGATTCCGATGGGGCCCTGGCCAATCACAAGAACGGTTTCGCCGGGCGCGACGCGCGCTTTGCGAACGGCTTTGAGGCAGGTGTTGACGGGCTCGACGAACGTGGCGTCTTCAAAGGTGACGTCCGCAGGAAGCGCAATCATTCCGCGCTCGACGACCCAGGGCATCGCACGAACATATTCGGCAAAGCCGCCGCCGTTAGGGTCGAAGCCAGCGGTGAGGCCGGTTTTCTTGTAGCCGGCACACTGCGAGAAAAGTTTTCGTTCGCAGTAGAAGCAGACGCCGCAAGGGACGTGATGAAAACTCATGACGCGGTCGCCGGGCTTGAATTTTTTCACGCCAGCGCCGACTTTGACGACGGTTCCGGCAAGCTCGTGCCCGAGAATTTGCGGTGGAGCGACATAGCCATGCTGGATTTTTTTAATGTCGGTGCCACAGATGCCGCAAGCAGCAACGCGAAACAGGACTTCGCCTTCGCCGATTTTGGGAACGGGAATGGACTCGACGACGACCTGGCCTTTGCCCCGGTAAACGCCAGCGCGCATGTGGCCTACCAGGCCAATTGGCCTGTCGCCCACGCGGATTGAAGTAGTCGTCTGACTCATTATCGATTTAGCAAAATCGCAATCTATTTGCGATTAGAAAATTGGCCTGTTTTAATCGCAACAATTGTCTCCTGCTTCGTTCCTCTCACTGGACTGCCGCCTTCAGGTCAAGCGACCGCGCACCAGCGGCAATCCTCGAAATGTAGAGGTCCAGAAACTGCGCCAGCGACTCAGCCGCCTTCTTGCTTTGTTGGCCGAGCTTCATCAAGCCCGGGAGCGATTGCGGGTGACGAGCCAGTTGGCCGACGACGCGAGGAATGCTTAGCTGACCCTCGCCACTGAAAACCTGGTTCATGTCGAGCGGCAAGTCTTCGCCAGCTTCGTCACTGATTGCGCGTATCGCAACGGCCGGAATTCCCGCTTCCGCGGCAGCCGAGAGGATTTCAAAGCCTTCCATTTCCACAGCATCGGCCGACTTGCCAAGATGCTTTTTTTCTTCGGCCTTCGAAATAGCGCGGTCGGCGCTGTAGAACCGGTTCACGACGATTCCGCCGGAATCCGGCACGAACGAGAGCAGCGAAGCACTGCTCGCAACGACGCTGACTGCCCCGCCCGCACCCCGAAGGGCCTCGGATGCAACCTCGCGGGCCGCGAGCACCTGCGCGATCGAATATTCCGGCCGCAATGCGCCGGCCAGGCCCGATGAGACGCAACACTCGATCGTTCCGGATTCACCCCACGCGATTTTCGAGACCGCGAGCTTAGCGGCTCTCGGTCCCACGCCGGTGAGGAGAACGGCGACATCTGCCCCGCCGAGCGCCGCAAAATGAACGTCCGCGCCACCCCACGTTCCTTCCCGGAAGCTGTGCCGCGAACGCCAGGGGGCGAATTCATTTTCGAGCGCGAATGTGACCAAAATCTTCAATAGTGCTCTTTAGACTGTGACGCCGAGTCCATCTCCGAAAAACATTTCAACCTCAATCAAACGCTGCCGGTCTGAAGCCCGGCGCTACAAAGTCAAACCCTGTACAAATTCTTCGCCTTAGGCTGCGGCGGCGTGCGCGACTGGGGCGCTTGCTGCTTTGCCGCGAATGTAACCGTGCGATTCGTACCAGCGAACGGCGCGCTGGAGGGCTGACTCGACCGGAGTCGGCTTATAGCCGAGTTCCCTCTCCGCTTTGTCGCTCTCGACGAACATGCGGTGCCGCGACATCTTGACGCCTTCGACCGGGATTTGCGGCTCGCGCCCGCGCAGGCGTGCGAAAAATTCGTCGGCGTACCCGGCGGCAAGCGCGACGGCGTGCGGCAGCCGCACGCGCGGCGCCGGTCGTCCTGTGATGGCAGAGAGCGCGTCGAGAATCTGTTTCAGAGTCATGTTGCGCGCGCCCAGAATGTAACGCTCGCCAATGCGGCCTTTTTCAGCCGCGAGCAAGTGTCCGGCGGCGACGTCTTCGACCGCTACAACGTTCAATCCCGTATCTACGTAGGCGGGCATCTTTCCATTCAGAAAATCGAGGATGATTCGCCCCGTGGGGGTGGGCTTCCAATCGCCCGGGCCGACGGGCGCGGTGGGGTTCACGATGACGACGGGCGCGCCCGCGGAGGCGGCTTGAATCGCCACCTGCTCGGCCAGGAATTTCGAGCGTTTGTAGTGGCCGATCATTTCCGCAACGGAGGATTCTGTCTCTTCGTTGGGCAGAGCGCCGTGCCGTGGAACGGCGATCGTTGCGACTGTGCTCGTGTAAACGATGCGCTCGACTCCTGCATGCTTCGCCGCATCGAGAAGCCGCCTGGTGCCTTCGACGTTACTTTCGTAAATTTCTTCGGGGTGCGGCGTCCAGAGCCGGTAGTCGGCGGCCACGTGAAAGACGCGGCGGACGCCGCGCATCGCGCGTTCAATCGAAGCGGAGTCTCGCAAGTCGCCTTCGGCGCGTTCCACCGGCAAGTCTGCAAGGATCTCCGCGTTGCTGGACTTTCGAGCGAAGATACGGACGTTGTGGCCCTGGTTAACGAGCTGCCGGGCGACGTGGCTACCCACGAATCCCGTGGCTCCGGTAACGAGTGTGGTCATAAAATGCGGAAAACTTCATCTCCCTGCTGTGCAGGAGCAACCGGAATGGCGCGCTTGGTTCCATTGCCGGAGCCATTTTCGTGGCCATTGGAATGGCCGTTGCCATTTGTTTTACCCTTGGCCGGCTTCGCGGACGAATCGCCGATAATGCCGCCCATCTTGCCGGACACGGTCCAGCTCAACATCTTCCAGGTGTCGCCCAGCTTTTTGTTTCCGCCCAGAACGGCGGACGCTTCATAGCCGACGTGCACCATGCAATCCTCGCAGCGAGGATCGCGGCCGCGGCCATACTGCTCCCACGGCGTCTTCTCGATCAGTTCTTTGAAGGTTTCGTGATGTGCGTCGGTCATCAGGTAGCACGGACCTTTCCATCCGCGCGGGTTGTAGGTGGGCATGCCCCAAGCGGTGCACATCAGCTCGCGTTCTCCGCGGAGATATTCCATGTAGATGGGCGAGGTGACGATGTTGTACCGCTCGAGAAGCTGGCTGGCCTGGCGGAACTTCTCGCGGATTTCTTCGCGAGACATGAAGATCTCTTTGGTCATGACGGCGGCGTAGGAATAAGCGGGCGAAAGCATGTGCCCGTCGACGCCGATGGTCTGGAGGTATGCGAAAAGGTCGGCAATTTCCTCGATGTCCGTCTCTTTATAGATCGTGGTGTTGGAAGTGACGAGAAAACCTGCCGCTTTGGCCGCCTTAATACCCTCGACGGCTTCGCGAAATACGCCGTCGCGTTCGACGCAGATGTCGTGGGTTCGTTCGAGGCCGTCCAGGTGGACGTTGAAAAAGAAACGCGAAGTGGGCTTGAACTCCCGCAGGTGCTTGCGGATGAACATGCCATTGGTACAAAGGTAGATGTGTTTCTTGCGGGCGAGGATCTCGCGGGTGAGGCGGCCAATCTCGGGATAAATCATCGGTTCGCCGCCGCAGATGGAGACGATAGGCGAGCCGCACTCATCAACAGCCTTCAGGCACTCTTCGACGGTGAGCATTTCATTGATGGTGGACTTGTATTCACGGATGCGGCCGCAACCGGTGCAGGTGAGATTGCACGCGTGAAGCGGCTCGAGCATCATGGTGAGCGGAAACTTCTGGGCACCCGTGATGCTTTTGCGAGCGAGGTACCCCGCCATGCTCGCCGTCATGCTCAACGGAACTCTCATCCATTACCCCCGTTTTCAATTAGATGCTGAATCTCTTCGGCGGGAATCCGCAAAGCGAAAGATTTGCGCCGGCCTTTGCGCATGTTGTCAAAACGCGCGAGTGCATATAGCGGGAACGAATTCCGGTACAGGTGATATTTCAGGTAGAAAACGCAGGGAAAGCCCGTGCCCGTAAATTCGGCTTCATCCCACGAGCCGTCTTCGTTTTGATGCTCGGTGAGCCAGGCAGCAGCCCGTTCGCTGGCGGGACTGTTGGGTCCAACTGTGGCGAGTAAGCCGATCAGCGCCCATGCGGTTTGCGAAGCGGTGCTCTTCCCTTTTCCTTTGAGCGCCGGATCGTAGTAGGAAAGGATCGACTCGCCAAAGCCGCCATCGGGATTCTGCACCGAGCGCAGCCAGTTGGCAGCGCGCTGGCAATCGGGATCGGACGAGATTCCAATTGTTTCGAAAGCGCGCAAAACGCCGCTCGTGCCGTAGACGTAGTTCACACCCCAGCGGCCGTACCAGGAACCGTCCTGCGTCTGGTCGTGCTTGATGAACGCACGGGCCCGGTCAACGACGGGATGATTTGCCTGCCATCCAAATTGGCCGAGGCATTCAAGAACGCGCGCGGTGACGTCGGCTGTGGACGGGTCGAGCATCGCGTTGTGGTCGGCAAACGGAATGTGATTCAGGAACTGGAGATTGTTCTCGTGGTCGAACGCGCCGAAGCCGCCGTCGCTATTCTGCATGCTGACGAGCCAGGCAATCCCGCGCCGAATGGCTCCGCGCAGCGGAGCGGAATCGGGGTCGGCGACGCGGCCGAGAGCCATGAGCACAAAGGCGGTATCGTCCACATCGGGATAAAAATCATTCTGAAACTCGAACGCCCAGCCGCCGGGCGCGGCTTTCTTATTTTTTACCTGCCAATCGCCCGGTCCAAGAATTTGGTTCTTAAGGACCCAGCGTTCCGCAGCGACAAGAGCAGGATGAGAGGGATCGAGCCCCGCTTCCTCGAGTGAAACCATCGCGATGGCCGTGTCCCACACGGGAGAGATGCAGGGCTGCACGCGAAGGGAGCCATCCTTTTCGTCTTCGATTTCGTAGCGTTCGAGAAACTTGATTTCGCGATGCAGCAGCGGATCATCCAAATCACGCGCTTCTGCGAGGAGCGCGAAGATCGAGTTCATCATCGCCGGATAAATCGTGCCGAGGCCTTCGCTGCGCTCCAAGCGATCGAGCATCCATTTGCGGGCGCGAGCGAGACACAACTTGCGAAAGGGTTTCCACGAAGAACGTTCGTAAAGTTTCAATCCGCGCTCAAGGGCGAGGAAGGCGTTGCGCCAGGTGATCAGGCTTTTGTCCCAATTGAACGAGCGCGGCCGCTGTCCCGGGACTTTGAATAGCTCCGTAACGGTGATGCCTTCCGGCAGCCGCCACGCGGGCTTGTGGGCGTAAACAATCGAGAGAGGCACGACGATTCCGCGCGTCCACGACGACATCTCGTAGAGATTCAGCGGGAACCAGTCCGGCAAAAGCATCATTTCGGGCGGAATGGAAGGAACCATGTCCCATTCCACGGCGCCGACCATCGCGAGATAGAAACGAACGTAGGAATTCGTGGCTTCGAGGCCGCCGAGATCGAGAACCTTCGCCTTCGCGCGCTGCATATGAGGAGCGCTCGCGGAATCGCCAGCCAGTCGAAGCGCGACGTAGGCTTTCACTGTCGCGTTCAACTCCGAAGGACCACCGTAGAAGATGTACCAGCCGCCGTCTTCGAGCTGCCGCTCCCGGATGTAACGGGCGAGTTTCGCGGTCTTCTCGGATTTCAGCTGACCGAGGATGTGCAGGTAAAGAATGTAATCGGATTCGAGGGTGGTATCGGCTTCCAGCTCGCCCCACCAGTAGCCTTCCTGTGCTTGTGCAGAAAGCATCCAGTTGCGGCTGCGGGAAATTGCCTGCTCAATTTGAGATTCGAGGTTTCGGGTCTGGACGACGGCAGTTCCCTGACCCGCTCCGCCGTGCGAGGACTCAACGCGCAGTCTTGCTTCCGGTGTCATCAATCCCTCGGACATATTGTTATTCGTTATCGACCCATTCGGAAATCGCAGGTATAGCCCGACTGTCCTGTCCACTGGCGCATGCGAAGACCTAGTGCATATGGACGAGAGACGACTGCTTCGCTGCCCTGCGGGGAGCGCCCGTGCCGGGTGGCCCTGCTGGTTGAGCCCCCCTGCGCGATCACACCCGCTACCGGCCTCCCACTTGACCGGTTCCCATGGGTCGTTTGTGGGCTATCAACGCGTCGGAAAAGATTCGCTTGGCCCGTACTGCCGATCCAGTCGTACCGTAACAGTAACATTATGTTCGGCTTCACGCCCTTGGTCAACTACAAATCCGGCATTGAGTGTCCAGACGTGAGATGACCGGAAGCCATCAGATGCTGCCTGACAAAAAATGTTGCAGTTCCTGGTTCAGCGGGGAGCCTAGCGGCTGAAGAAAACGTGGTTTTTGAGCGGAGACAATTGCGGCGGGCGAGGGATCGGAGGGAGCAAATGGCGAACGGAAAACGAAAGCATCCGCGAGCGGGAGGCTTTCCCGGGCTGAAATCTTGAAATCCGGATTAGCAGGATCGAGCACCATCACATATTGAGACGGCTTCCAAAATTTCACAAGCGAATCGCTTTCTACGATCGCGTACGCTGCGTTCGCCAGTTCGGTTGCAAGAGACGGAAGCGCGTCTTCGAGGCGCTGATCTTTCGTTTGCACCCATAAGGCTCTCTCTGCGCCCGCAGCCAAGAAGCGAGAAGTGTCCGATTTCCCGCTGGAATCGGACTCGTCCAGGATGGTGAACGTGTGCTCGTGGGCGGCGCAGCGGCAGGCATCGCCGTTGATTGGACAACCGGCTTCAACGTAGGGAGTGATCTTGGCGGCAATCCAGTTCCGATTTGGGAATGCTTTGATGATATCGACGACGAGCGCAGACTTCCCCACTTTTCGACATTGGCCGCCAACGACGAGGAGCACACCGGGGATCGGAGGTGCGGTACGGGCGGCAGTCATTCGTTGCGCTCTCTCTCGCGCAGCGTCGCTTCGAGTTTGCGGACGCGTTCGGCCAATTCAGGGAGGCGCGCGAACCAAGCATATTGTGACTTAAATTTTTCGAGCGGGCGTGCGGGAGTGCCCCAGACGATTTGTTCGCCGCGGATCGTCTTGCCGGTAGGGATGCCGGCTTGCGCGCCTACGATTGCCCCGTCCTCGATCGTGCAATGGTCGGCGATGCCGACCTGGCCGCCGATCATGGCGCGCTTGCCTACGGTGCTACTGCCGGAGATTCCCGTCTGAGCGGCGATGACGGAGTGCTCGCCGATGCGAACGTTGTGGGCGATCTGTACGAGGTTGTCGATTTTCACACCGGTGGCGATGGCGGTGGTTTCGAGCGAGCCGCGATCGATTGTGGTGTTCGCGCCGATTTCGACGTCGGCGGCGATTTCGACTTTACCGATTTGCGGGAATTTCCAGTAGCGGCCTTCGCCGAGGACGTAGCCGAAACCGTCGCTGCCGATAACAGCTCCGGAATGAATTTCAACGCGGTCGTCGAGGCGGACGGCTGCGTAGAGCGTCACGCGCGGATGCAAAATGCAATTTGCGCCGATGCGAGAGCCGCGTCCGATGAACGCAAAAGCGCCGATGACGCTAGCCGCACCGATTGCAACGTCCTCTTCGATCACTGCGTAGGGGCCAATGGTTACGTTTGCGGCGACTTTCGCGCTGGGCGCGATGATTGCAGTCGGGTGAATGCTCGACTTCGAAGCCGCCTGCGGCGCGAGCCAGGCGGCGGCTTTTGCGAATGCGAATTTTGGGTCGGCGATTTCGAGGACCGTTTTGTTTGTGAGCTGCGCGCCCGGAGGGGCGAGCACGCACTTGGCTGCGGATGCTTCCACACGCGCGGTGAATTTTGGCGCGTCGAGGTAAATGAGGTCGGAGGGGCTTGCGTTCCCGGGGCCCGCTACTCCGGAGACTGCGAGGCGCGCATCGCCGTGGAGTTTTGCACCGAGATATTCTGCCAGTTCAGCGGCTGTGCGATTCATGGGAGCCTCTTTTCGTTTTGTGCTGATTCGCGGGAACGCATGATTTTATTTTCCTTCGCGCTAATCTAGAACGGGTACAGCGATTTTTCTCCGGCTGGGCGCGTCTTCCAGCGTTTGTGGACCCAAAGCCATTGATCGGGATGAGCGCGGACGTAGCTTTCGATGACGGCGGTGAAGCGGGCGGTGTTCGCGCGGACGTCGGCGTCTTCATCGCCGGTGCGGACGAGATCGAGCGCGGGGCCGAACTCGAGATGATATTTATTTTGCGCGCCGTCCCATCGGAGGAAACCGGGAATGACAGAAGCGTCCGTGCGAAGCGCGACGCGCGCGAGGCCCGAGGTAGTGGACGCCGGGATGCCGAAGAAATTTGCGAAGATGCCTTCTTCGAGGGAGGTATTGGTGTCGGCGAGGATGCCGACGGTGCCGCCTTCGGCGAGTATTTTCAAGATGGCGCGGGCGGAGCGATTTTTTTCGATGGGGCGGTTGCCCGAAAGGCACCTGTATGAATTGATGAGCGCGTCGACGCGCGGATTTGCGACCGGGCGCACGAGGAAGTGCAGCGGATGGCCGTAGAGCGCGTGGGCGAAAGGGGCTAGTTCCCAGGCGCTCATGTGGCCGGTGAGAAACAGGACGCCTTTGCCCCGGCGCTGAGCGCAATCGAAATGCGCGGCGCCGTCGAGTGCAACGATGCGAGCGATATTCTGGGGAGTGTATTTTGGGAATTGGGAGAATTCGCCAGCCATCCAGCCGATTTGACGAATCATGCCGCGGATGATTTGTTCGCGTTCGGCTTCGTTGGAATCTGGAAACGCCAATTGCAGATTGAATAGCGCAGCGCGGCGCAGCGGAGTGCGGATCTTGTACGCAGCCGCTGCGAATGCGGCGCCGACGAAGCGGGCTGCGGGGCGCGGCAAAATGCCGAGCGCTTTCAGTCCCGTCCAGGCGGCAACGTATTCGAGCCATTCTCGCATTGCGCGACATTATGCAAGAGGCTGGAGGCGGGTGCTAGCGATGTGTGACGAAAGAAGGGCGTCGTGAAAGAAGAGCCTGATGAAAGCTGATGTGTGGTGAAAGATTGATTGGCGCAGTGTTAGACTCGGCGGGCTTGGCACACAAATGAGTGAGCTTTCGCGATTCCGGGAACGAGTGAACGTTGCGGCGCCGAGCGCTGCGGGTCTCATCATTTTGGTTTGCTTGTTTGGCCACTTGGGCGCGATCGGACTTGTGGGTCCTGACGAGCCGCGCTATGCGTGGATTGCCCGCGCGATGGCGGCGACGGGCGATTGGGTGACGCCGCGATTGTACGGGCAGCCGTGGTTTGAGAAGCCGGTGCTGTATTACTGGATGGCGGGGGCGGGATTTCTGCTGCATCTGGGGGCGGAATGGGCCTCACGATTGCCGTCGGCAATTGCGGCGATTGCGGCGTCTTTTGCGATTGGATGGCTTGGTTGGAAGCATTACGGAGTGAGCGAGGAGCCGTTTGCTTCGCCCTATTTACTTGCGCCGCTAATTTTCTCGACGAGCGTTGCTGCGGTCGGTTTCTCGCGGGCAGCGGGGCCGGACATGCTGTTTAGCGCAGCGCTGGCGTTGGCGATGGCGACCGCGGCATGGGTGCTGCGCGAGAGCGGGGTGCTGCGGTCTACCGATGGCGACGCGCGAGGCGACGCGTCGATGGTTGGCAGTGGAGCGGTTGGCAGCGGAGCGGGTTATTTGGCTTTGGCGTTATTCGGGGCGTGGATCGGGATTGCGATGCTTGCGAAGGGACCGGCGGGCGTGGTGCTTGCTGGCGGAGCGATCGGGATATGGGCGTGCGGAACGAGGAGGTGGCGAGACGCGATCCGGCTGGCGCACCCGGTTGCGATTGCGACGTTCTGCGTGGTTGCGCTGCCCTGGTACGTCCTTTGCGCGATCCGCAACCCGGACTTCCTTCACATTTTTATTTTTCAGCATAATTTCGAGCGCTACTTCACGCCGATGTTCCAGCATCGGCAGCCGGTCTGGTATTTCGGGCCGATTCTGATTCTTGGTCTACTCCCGTGGGCAGTGTGTCTTTGGCCTGCGGCCGAAGAGGGGCTGCGCATTTGGCGGGAGAAATCGTGGGACGGCTCGGCGGGATTCTTTTTCGCTTGCTGGGCGATTTTCCCCTTTTTATTCTTCAGCATTTCGCAATCGAAATTGCCCGGCTACATTCTGCCGGCCGTCCCACCGATCGCGCTGCTGATGGCAATCGCTCTGAATCGCAGGGTCCTTTCGGCGGTGCCCCATGCGTCGCCCGGATCATCCGCACGCTGGACGCTGGGAGCAATTGGAGTCACATGGATTGCGATGGCGCTTTCGGCAGCTCGCTGGATGAGCCGGCTGCAAACCCCAGCGCGAGAAGTTTCCGGCAGGGCGATTTTGCTAGGGGTGATCATCGGACTCGTGGGCGGAATCGCCGTCGCACTGCTCGGAATGTTGCGCAATCGCGGCGCGCTGCTGGTTGCGATGTTCTTGGTGGCGGTTTTTGTCGAGATTGCGGGCGCGCGAGTACTGCCGGCGCTTGATCCGTACCTTTCGGCAAGATATCACGGCAACTTGCTTCGCAACGACCGCTATCCGAACCGAGTCTTTACGTTTCATTTAGCCCGCTCGTGGGTATATGGGCTCGATTTTTATCTGGAGCGCGAAATTCCGGAATGGTCGCCTGCGGATACAGGTGCGGCTCTGGTATTGACGACTCCGCGAGGACTTGAGGAAATCAGAAAACTGAGTCGAGTGCAGGGAGCGCTGGACGAACCGTATGCCGGGATCTTGTATGTTCCAGTGATGCCGGCAGCGCGATAACGGCGCTAGCGCGAAACAGGCGGAATGTACTGCAGGAAGAAATTGACGATCTGGTTCTCGTATGTGTGGCGGTCGTCGTCTGTCATCTCGGAATAACTCAAGCGGTCGCGAACCAAAGTTTTCGGCTCCGGAGCGCGGGTGAAGATCCGCAGAGTTTCCGCGGCCAATGGCGGCCGGTCATCGGACTGGATAAAGAGCTTGGCAACCGTTTGCGTCCTGCCCAGATGAAGGGAAACGGGTTGCTGAGAGCGATAGCGATAATTCAGCAGCCGGAATCCCCAATCGCAAAAGCGGGCTACATAAGGGATAGCCGCAAGACCGGAACGCTTCACTTCAATCTGAACCATGTTGCGCGGATCGTCCCAAGCATCGTCGACGACCAAAGCGGCGACGCGAGGATCGGTGGCAGCCACCTCGAGAGCGACATAGCCGCCCAAGTTGACGCCCCAGACCCCGAATTCTTTCGGATCGACGTCATCACGCTTCGACAAGGCCTGAATCGCCGCTTCCAGTTCGACCGTTTCGCGGTACCCGAGTGTCGTGACGCCAAGGCTGGTGCCATGTCCCGCGAAATCGAACACGAACACGTTGAACTGGTGATCCTGCAGCGCAGAAACAAGCGTCAGAACGTCGGCGCGCTGCGAGAGATAGCCATGGCACACGACGATTGTAGGGGCGCCACGCAGTCCCGGAAAAAACCAGCCCTCGCGGTCGGGTTCTCCTGAAATGGGAAAAGAGAAGGGTGTGGGATGCCCCATCATCACATTTAAATCGTAGGAAGAAGACGAACGCGCCGGTTTGAGAATTTGGTAGAGAAGGAAACCGGCAACGGTAGCGATCGAAACGAAGCCGAACAGGACTATCGCCAGCAGCGCGGAAAGAACTTTGGCGGGGCGCGTTGTGGGATAGCGTAGCTCTGAGAGGACGGCCATCCGTTGAGCGCGGGCGCTGGACTTCCGCGCCTCGACAAGCGCATGTTAGCACAAATCTCGCACGGGACTGATTCAAGGCCGTTTCCGTTTCCAACTCCACACCGCTTGGGTTCTTTCCTCTCGCACGGCTATAATGAGTTCCGGGAGTGGCGCGGGACTTCATGCAGATTGTCGACCTCCGGCAGGTCCATTCGAGATCCCTCGACGTGCTGTTTCAAGAGGAAGTGCGCCACTGGCGCGACGAGCTGCATTGGGACTACCGGCCGTCAATCGAGCTGATCCGGAAATTCATTGATTCGCGCTCGCTCAACGGATTCTTGGCGCTCGATAACGGGCGCCCCGCCGGATACGGCTTCTACGTTCTCGAAGATCACAAGGGCCTCATCGGCGGCCTGTTTGTCTCTTCCGATTACGCGCATACACCAATCACGAAAGACATTCTGAACGAAATGCTTACGGCGCTGCGCGCTACTCCGCGCCTGGAACGCATCGAAGCGCAGCTGATGCCGTTTGGGATCGAATTCGATCCAGCATTTCTCTCGAAGCATCTGCGGCTTCACACGCGCCAGTTCATGCTGCTGCGCCTTGCGGATGCGAAACTGAGCGGAAAGCCGCTGTCGAGCGGCCTGCGCATGGAACCGTGGAGTGACCGGGCGTTTGAGTCTGCGGCGAAGCTGATCCAGCTTTCCTACGCCGATCATGTGGACGGCGAGATCAACGATCAGTACCGAACGGAAGCGGGCGGGATGAAGTTCCTTCGGAACATTGTGATTTTGCCGGGATGTGGACAATTTTTACCGGAGGCTTCATTTCTGGTGCGGCCTGCGACGGGCGACCGGCTCGTGGGGATGGTGCTGACGTCTACGGTGCAGGCGGGCGTTGGACACACGACGCAGGTTTGCGTCTTGCCCGGGTATCAGGGGAACAAGATCGGGCGCGCGCTGATGGAGGCGTCTATTCAGGCGCTGCTGCGGCGGCGGTACGACTGGTTGTCGCTGACGGTGACGGCGGTAAATACTTCGGCCGTGCAGCTGTACGAGCACTTGGGTTTCAAGACGATTAAGAAATTTGCAGCGGGTGTTTGGCAGGCGCAGTAGGACGGCCGAGGGTCGTCGGTGGTCGAAAGCGAACGGTCCCGAGAAGCCGTCCGGGATCTTCGACATGCCGTCCCGACCGGGAGGTTGTGCACGGCAGCAACGTCGCTATTTTTTTGCGCGATCTTTCAGTAAGCCCTTCAGCTCGTCCATGAATTCTTTCACGTCTTTGAAATCAAGGTAGACGGATGCGAAGCGGACGTAGGCGACCTTATCGAGCTTCTTCAAGCTCTTCATGAGCAACTCGCCGATTTCAGCGGTGGTGCGTTCGCGCTCGGGGGCTTCGCTGACGTAGGACTCCGCTTCATCCACGATCGTTTCGAGCTTGCCGACGGGCACCGGCCGCTTCTCACAGGCTTTCAGCAGACCCTGCAAAATTTTCTGGCGATCGAATTTCTCGCGGCGGCCATCTTTCTTGATGACCATGTAGGGAATTTCGTCGATGCGTTCGTAGGTGGTGAAGCGGCGATTGCACTTCAGGCACTCGCGGCGGCGGCGAATCAAGTCGCCGGTGCGCGCTTCCCGCGAATCCACCACCTTGTCATCGAGGTGTGCACAAAAAGGACACTTCAATGCGGCCTCTCTTCCGACTGAGCGGACGGGTGCGCGGCGGCTTCGAACAGCACCACTTCGCTCGCGCGCTCTTGCTCCTTCACCATGCGCCGCAAGTCTCCCATCGACCAACCTTCCCGCAACATCAGCGGCACGCCGACCAAGCAGCACGACGCGAAAGAGATCAGCCAGAGCACAACCGAAACCGTCACTGCCGTTTCCTGTTCTACTCCAAAGATCAGCGTAAACACAAGAATGCTGCTGGCCTGGGCTCCGCCGCCAACACCCGGAAGTTGGGCGACCGATCCGACCATGGTGAACGCGAGGAGGAGGAGCGCGCCGGGAAAATCGAGAGTTGCGAGCTGGCCGCCAAACGCACGCGCGACCCACAAATAGACGAGCGCAACCATCAGCCAGTGAAGCGAAGTGTACAAGACAAGCAAGGAGAGATCGGTCCAGGTACGGATTCCCTGAAGCCCCTCGCTGAATCCTTCGACGACAACGACGACCTTCTCCCGCCATCCCGCCCGCCATGCAGGGTTGCGCAAAACGCGGGTGAGCAAGCTCGCGCCATGGAAGCGGAAGTAAACCAGAAACGCGATCACAACCAGAAGGCCATAGAGGAGCGCGCGGCCAACCGAACCCGCAAATACCATCAAATGCGCGTTGCGGTCGTTCACCAATCCGTGTCCGTTAAAGAGAGACAAGGCAATCCCGGCCAGAACGACGGTCGCGGCGATATCGGAAATCCGCTCGAGAAAATAGACGCCGAACATTCCCGCGACAGGCAGCGAATCCTTCTTCGCAATCAAGATCGGGCGAACCGGCTCCGCCGGGCGGCCGAGGATAAAACTGCAGGCAAATCCCATCAGAGTGCCGCTGTAGACATTCCAGAAATGCGTCCGGCCGAGGGTGCGAGAAAATTGAGCCCAGCGGAGCGCGCGAATCGCGTAGCAGGCATAAATCGCGACGATGGAGAGGAGCAAAAGAGAGATGTTTGCGTGATGCAGCGACTCAGCTACCATCCCCCAATCGAAGTGTTTGAATTTCGCCGAATGCCGGAATTCGTAGACAATAAATCCGAGAAAGACGGCGGCGAGAACGAGCGGCAAGTAGCTTCGCGACTTTGGGGGCATTGGTGGCAGAAGCTAACAGTTACATTCCAAAGGTGTCAAGGCGCGCGTAGCTTGCGGTTGCCTGAGCTCGAGCGGCGAGAACGCGGCTTGTGTTCCCGCGAGCAGGGCGGCTAAGATGCAACGCGACGCCGTGGAACTTTTCGACCCCGTTTTGCGTTTCATAATTGAGGCCGAAGAAGTGAAGCAAGCTGCGAGGCTGAGGAAGATTGGAGCCCGACGCTCAACTGGTACAGCAATGTCTCCGGGGCGAAGGGCCGGCCTGGGAGGAACTCGTGCGACGGCACACGCGGCGGGTGTTCAACCTGTGCTACCGGTTCACGGGGAATTCGACCGACGCACAGGATTTGAGCCAGGAGGTTTTCCTGCGGATCTACCGAACGCTGCCGAGTTACCGAGCGGCGTTCGGGGCGTTTCCAACGTGGCTCACAAGCGTGACTCGGAATTTGCTGGTGGATCACTACCGTCGGACACGGCACGACCGGATAACGGATTCAATCGACGACGCGATGCCGGTGCTGGAAGAAAAGCACTCGAAAGCGAGAACGCCGGACAAGCTGGCCGAGGCAGCGGAATTGAGCGTGCAGTTGCAGCGGGGCCTGGCGCGGCTTTCACCGGAATTGCGCGAGGCGGTGATCTTGCGCGATTTGCAGGGTCTGGAATACAACGAGATTCAGACCGTGCTCGATGTGCCCGAAGGCACCGTAAAATCAAGGATCAACCGCGGACGGATCGAGCTGGCGCGAATTCTAGACGAGATGGGAGTGCGCCCGGCGTAGAGCAGGAGCAGACGGTTTGAAGCGCGTGGTTCGGTGTGGACGACTCGGAGTAAAAGTATGGAATGGAATTGTAAATTATCGGACGAGCGGCTGAGCGAATATCTGGACGAAAAACTCTCGCCGACTGAGGCCGCAGATTTCACGGCGCACGCGGCCGGTTGCGCGAACTGCGCGCAACTGGTGACGCAGGTGGGAGGGCTGCTGGCCCGGCTGCATGAGATGGAAGAGATCGAGGAGCCGCCACAGCTGGTTCGGAACATTCTCGACGCTACGATCGGGCCGCGCACTCAAAACGAAGGTTGGAAGAAGTGGTTTTCGTGGGTGCCGGTTTTGTGGCAGCCGCGGTTCGCGATGGGAATCATTACGGTGGCTGCTTCGCTGGCAATCGTGATTCACACGTCGGGCGTGACGCCCGCAAAACTGAAGAAGACCGATCTGAATCCCGCGAGCCTGTACCGGTCGGCGAATCGCCAGGCGCATCTGACGTACGCGCGCAGCGTGAAATTCGTGAACGACTTGCGCGTGGTATATGAGATTCAGTCGCGTTTGCAGCCTGCGCCTGAGCCCTCGCCGGCGTCGGTGCCGCTGCCAGAAAAGCAGTCGAATCCGCCGTCGGGAACGCCGCAGCAGAAATCGGAGAAAGACCCGCCGCGAGACCGCAGCCAGGTGCGAAACGGCAGCATGTTCGCCGTATTGATGCCTGCAAGTTTGCCCGATAGCCTGATCGCAACGCTCACCAGGAGCCCTCAATGACATGCGCCGTGCACGCCGATCGTGACGCCACCGGCTACTGCCGGAATTGCGGCAAAGCGCTCTGTCCGGAGTGCACGCGAGAAGTTCGCGGGGCGCTCTACTGCGAAGAGTGCCTGGCAGGATTGCTGGCAGCACCGCTGGCCGCTGCGGGGCCGGGGGCAGCAGCTGCAGCAGCAGCGGCGGCGAAAGCGGATACGAATCCGGGACTCGCGGCGACGCTCGGGTTCATTCCTGGGCTTGGCGCGGTGTACAACGGCGAATACGTGAAGGGGTTGGTGCAGGTGCTGGTGTTTGGAGGGCTGATCGCGCTTATTAGCAGCGACATCCCCGGTTCTTATGTCGCGTTCCTGAGCATCGCGCTGGCGTGCTTCTATTGCTATATGCCGATCGACGCGTACCGTGTGGCGAAGGCTCACCGGATGGGACAAGCGGAGCCCGGAGAGCTTGTTGGCGGCAAAAGCGGGCGGCCTATCGGCGCATTTTTGCTGATTCTCATCGGAGTTTTGTTCCTTCTGTCAAATTTTGGGCTGCTGCAGACCGACTGGATCGAGAAGGCATGGCCGATTGGCTTGATTGGGCTTGGCGGCTGGCTAGTGTGGGACCGCATGGGAAAGAACGCCTAGGAGCGAATTGATGCCCGACGAAATTAAAACCCGCTGCACGTGCGCCAACTGCCGAATCCGCGGATTGATGGGGCCGGTGATGCTCATCACCGTCGGCGCGCTGTTTTTGATACGTCAATACTCGCGATACAGCATCGGCGACCTCTGGCCAATTCTGCTGATCGTGGCCGGAATCGTTCTGGTGGCGCAGGCGATGGCCTCTCGCGACGGACACGTGGGGTCGTGAGGAGCGCGTGAGCAACGGGAGCCGGGAAAGAACCTCGATATTTGGCGGCTTGATCCTGATATTTCTGGGAGCGCTGTTTCTTCTCCACCGGTTCGATCCGGATCTGGGGATCGGACACCTGATAGGACGCTACTGGCCGGTTCTGCTGATTGTTTGGGGGATCGCGAAACTGGTCGAGCACCTCTCGGCGCAACGAACGGGAGGCGTTCGGGCTCCGGTGCTCTCGGGCGGCGAGGCGGCGTTGCTGGTGTTGCTGGTTGCCGTGCTCGGCGGGATTTGGCTTACGGACGTTATTCACACCAGGAATCCAGAACTCGAAATCGACAATATCGGGCTTTTCTCGCAGCGACACTCTGAAAACGAAGAGCTGCCTTCGCAAACAATTCCGAGCGAGTCGCAGGTGACGGTGCAGACCGGGCGCGGGGATCTGACGATCCACGCCGGAGAAGGCAACGAGATTCGCGTGGAAGTAACGAAGTCAGGTTCGGCGCCGAGTGAAAAATCGGTGCGGGAGCGGTTGAAAGGCGTGGGAGTGGTGATCGAACAGTCGGGGGGAGGGTATGTCGTCCATCCGGTGAACCAGAACGAGACGAGCGGCAGCGTTTCCGTAGACCTGGATGTGGAGCTGCCGAAGAAAGTGTTGCTGACGGCGACGAGCGCTCGCGGCGACATCAACATTTCGGGAATCGGCGGAGCGATTAGCGCGTCTACGCAAAATGGCGACGTGGAGATTCATGACGCGGGCTCGGACGTGAACGTCCAGCTGCAGAAAGGCGATGCGCGAATTTCGAATGTTCCGGGCAATGTGCGAATCAGCGGCAAGGGCAGCCAGATCGACATTTCGGATGTGGCAGGTGATGCGCTGCTGGAGGGCGATTTCTACGGCCCGATTCGCGTGCGCAACGTTACAAAAACCACTCATTACGCGTGGCAGAGAACTGACCTTACGCTGCTGCGTCTAACGGGGCAGCTCGAACTCGATTCCGGCGAGATTGATATTTCCGACGTGACCGGATTTGCGAAGATCGCGACGCACAACAAGGACATTCAAGTGGAGAATGTGGCCGACCGGCTCGACATCACGGACTCTCACGGAGATATCGAGGTGCGTTACTCGGAGCCGCCGCACGAGGAAATCAACATCGTAAATGATTCGGGCGGGATTGATTTGACGCTGCCGGCAAAATCAAGCTTCCAGATTTCGGCCACATCTCGCTCGGGTGAAGTACAGAGCGACTTCGAAGACCCTTCGCTGAAGCTTGCGAACGAGAGCGACACGGGGCGGCTGAACGGTACGGTGGGGTCGCACGGACCGAAGATCAGTATCTCGACGAGTTACGGCACGATTTACCTGCGCAAGTCTTCGTAGTTTTTTCGTCAGCTTTCTTCGTTAACCTTTTCCATCGACTTTTTTCGTCAACTTTTTTACACGTCGGCGCCGCGTAGGCGTTCGAGAGTCCCGAAGAATTCCGGGAACGAGACCCCCACACATTCGGCGTCACGAATCACGGTGCCGCCCTCGGCACCGAGCGCAGCGACCGATAGCGCCATCGCGATTCGATGGTCGCCATGCGGGTCCACCTTTGCGCCGCGGAGCTTGCCCGCGGAACGGCCGGCGACTCTGAGGCCATCCGGGAATTCGTCCACGCCCGCGCCCATCTGGCGCAGACCTGCGGCAAGCGTCGCTATCCGGTCGCTTTCTTTCACGCGCAGTTCTTGAGCATCGTGAATCTCAATTCCCTTCTCCGTGAACGGGCCAAGGGCTGCGAGCATCGGCAATTCGTCAATCATTTCGGCCACTTGAGCGCCGGCAATGGTTCCACCAGCGAGCGGCGAATGCCGGACGGAGAGATCGCCGACGAGTTCTCCGTCGCGCAATTGCACCGCGGCGAGGTTGATTTGAGCGCCGATGGAAATCAAAAAATCGAGCACCTTGGCGCGCGTTGGATTCAGGCCCACGTTGTGAAGCATGAGCGACGAGCCAGGCAGAATGAGCGCGGCGCACGCGAGGAAGACAGCTCCGGACAAATCGCCCGGAACGGTAATCTGGCGGGCTTCGAGTTTGGGATGCGGGTGAATTCGCACGAAATCCCTGGTGGTTTCGATCGAGGCGCCGAACTCGCGAAGGGCAAGTTCGGTGTGGTCTCGGGTGCGAACGGATTCGCGCACAGTCGTCACGCCATCCGCATAAAGACCAGCGAACAAGATCGCGGACTTCACCTGCGCACTCGGCACGGGCAGAGTGTAATCAATGGCATGCAGGTTCCCGCCGCGAATCTCGAGCGGCGCCAAGTCTTCATCGCGGGTGCGAATCTCGGCACCCATTTGCCGAAGCGGCTCGGCCACGCGCCGCATGGGCCGGGCGCGCAGCGAACTGTCTCCGGTAATCGTGGACGTGAAGGCCTGGCCAGCGAGCACTCCGGAGAGCATTCGCATCGTGCTGCCGGAATTTTCCGCATCCAGCGCACGCTTCGGCGGCTTCAGTCCGCCGAGCCCCACACCGTTGATTCGTACGCGCTCGGGCGTCGCATCAATTTCAACGCCTAGCTGGCGAAGGCATTCGAGCGTACTGCGGCAATCCGCGGCGGTAGCGTAATTCCGAATCTCGCTGCGCCCTTCAGACAGCGCCGCAAGAATCGCGTAGCGATGCGAAATGGATTTATCGCCCGGCAGCTCGACTACACCAGTGACGTGCCCTCCTGGCGTGATGTTCTTCTTCCCCACCGCGCGATTCTAGCACGCCGCTTTCGACACCTACCGGAGCCGACCGAGCTGTTCACGATGTGAGTGGCGGGACCGGCAGGCGCCGGCTCTCCCCGGGAAGCTCGCGGCAACACGTCACAGAAGACGTCAGAGGACGTCAGAACCAAAGCAGCACTCCTCAACGACGGGTATTTGCTTCCCGATATCCCTCCGCGTATCATTTGAGCTTCATGCTTACTCTGCGGAAACCGTATTTCGCCATGTTGACAGCGCTAGTTGTGCTTTGCGCGCTCCCCCTCGCCGCCGCCGATACTCCGGAAATTATGCCGCTGAGCCAGATCCATCCCGGGATGAAAGGCGTCGCTTACACGATTTTCGAAGGCGATCGAGTGGAGAAAATGGATCTGGTAGTTCTAGGCACGCTTCACAATGCGCTGGGGCCCAAGCAAGACGTGATTCTTGTGCAATTGACCGGCGAAAAGGTGGAGCACACCGGCGTTGTTGCGGGAATGAGCGGCAGCCCGGTCTATTTCGACGGGAAGCTCGCCGGGGCGCTTTCGCTGAAGCTCGGCACTTTCACGAAGGAAGCGATCGGAGGAGTGACGCCGATCGAAAATATGCTGGACGTTGAAAGGGCCGCCGCGACGCCCGCCAGCCCGATGCCGGGTGCAACGCCAACCGATCCCGCGTCCGTTACGGAGCAACGAATTCCGCTGCCCGAGAATTACGCTCGACAGGTAAGTGCGGGCTCGGGCCAATTCCTCGTCCCGATTGAAACGCCGCTCGTTTCAACCGGGCTTTATCCCGAGACAGTCTCGCAGTTCGGAAAACAGCTTTCCGCGTGGGGCATGTCGGTGATGGCCGGCGGGACGGTGGCTGCTTCGCCGGACGATGCCAAGCTAAGACCCGGCGACATGGTGGGCATGGAATTGATTCGGGGAGACCTTTCGATTGCTCCCGGGTGCACGGTGACCGCGATCGAAGGCGACCGAATTCTGGCGTGCGGGCACCCGATTTTCGGATTGGGCGCCGTCGCAATGCCGCTCACACGCGGACACGTGATACTCACGCTGGCGTCTTCGATGGCGTCCACGAAGATCATGTCCACGGGCGGACTGATCGGCACGCTGACGCAGGACCGCCTGACAGCGGTAATGGGAAAACTGGGCGCGGGCCCGGCGATGATTCCGATGGACGTGCGCCTGGTAACTCCTTCCGGAGAGAAGAGTTTCCATTTCGAGGTGATTGAAAGCCCGCAATTGACTCCTCTGCTGGTGGCCCTCGCAACGTTCAACGGGATTGTCTCGAGCCCGGCGTATGGCGAAGGCTCGACGCTGGCGCTTGACGGAACGATCGACCTCAAGGGGCATTCATCCGTCCGGTTGGAAGACCTCTACGCTCCAACCGACGCGCCGGTACCGACGGGCTTCTTCGTCGCAACGTCCGTGCAGGGAGCATTCGCGCGGATTTATTCGAATCCGTATGAACTGCCTCGCGTGGACCGGATACAGATTCGCGTCACTACTATGCCGGAACGGCGGATCGCGACGATTGACAATGCATGGATCGAAAAGAGCGAGGTACGTCCCGGCGAAACGGTTGCCGTAAAGGTTCAGTTGAGGCCCTACCGCGGCGCGCCCTTCATCCAGGAAATTCCGGTTACGATACCGGCGCAGTCGGCGCGCGGAAATCTGCAGCTAGTGGTCAGCGACGCGGAGACTCTGAATCGCAACGTGCAGATTTTTGCAGGTAACTCGCAGACCCAGCTTCCCGGTCTGGAGGAGTTGATCAAGCTGATCAACCGGGAGAGGCAGAACGGCCGCCTGTACGCAACTTTGTTCCAACCAACGCCCACTTTGCTCGTCGAAGATAAAGAAATGCCGAACGCGCCATCGTCCGCCATCAACGTGCTCGACCAGCGCCAGAACTTTGGAGGAGCGCGGTTGCTGTACCAATCGAAAGCGGGCGAATGGTCCGTCGAAATGCATCAGGTCGTCGCCGGCGAGCGCACGCTTACGATCACCGTAAAGTGACATCCGCCAAGTGACATCCGCGGCCAAGGGAGATCTTGTTAGATGATACGGCGAAGAATTCTGGTGTGCCTGCTGGCAGTGGGACTCAACACGCTCGCGCCGGTTCCGGCCCGCGCCGAGCAGACGCGGACGTGGCGTCAGTCGGAGGCGAGCGAATTCGAGAAAGGCACTGCCAAAGGCGTGGCGATCCGCAGCGACGGAAAGCTGATGCCTGCGCCGCGCTTCGCGTCGTTTTCCGATCCCAATCTTGCATATCTCTGGACGCTGCGCGTCGATTCCAAGGGGCGCTTGTATGCGGCGGGAGGCTCGGACGCGAAGGTTCTGCGGTTCGACGAGCCAGCCAAACCAACGACGGTGTTCGAATCGCCGGAGCTGGCAGCCCAGGCAATTGCATTCGATTCGCACGACAATCTTTACGTGGGGACTTCGCCTGACGGCAAAGTGTACAAAGTGACGCCGGAGGGACAGAAGAGCGTCTTCTTCGAGCCAAAAACGAAGTACATCTGGGCGCTGGCGATCGATTCGAAGGGGGAGCTATTCGTTGCTACCGGTGATTCAGGCCAGATATTTGTGGTGGGCCCGGATGGAAAGGGCCAGCTTTTCTACCAGAGCGACGAGCGACACGCGCGGTCTCTGGCGTTCGACTCGAAGGGAAACTTGCTCGTCGGGACGGATCCCAATGGCCTGATCCTGCGAATTGAGATGGCGCATAAGAACGGCCAGGCGCTGCCCGGTGCGGGTGCGTCGTTCGTCCTATTCGAGACCAGCAAGAAGGAAGTGACGGCGCTGCTCATGGACGAGGGAGGCAATCTCTACGCGAGCGCCATCGGCGAAAAAAACCGGAATCTGAATCCGCCCGCACTAATGGTGCCGAGCCCCGCGCAACAGGCCCAGCAGCAGTTCGTGACACCGCAGCAATCCGGAATCGCGGTCGCACAGATTCAAGCACAAGCGCAAACGGGCGCACCATTCACGTTTTTCCCGACCGTATCCGGCGGATCCGAGGTGGTTAAAATCTCCCCGGACGGTTCACCTGACTCCGTGTGGACATCGCGCGAGGATCTTGTTTTTTCGATGGGGCTTTCGGCTGCGGGAAAGATTCTATTGGGAACGGGAAACAAAGGCACGATCATCGAACTCGACGGACAGAATATCTACTCGACGGTGGCCAAGACTGCGTCAGCCCAAGTGACCGGCATGATCTCCGGCGCGGGCGGAAAAGTCTACGTGGCGACTGCCAATCCCGGAAAGATATTTACGATAGGCCCGGGCTTTGAACCCGAAGGAACCTTCGAATCCGACACATTCGACGCGAAGATTTTCTCGCACTGGGGGCGGCTGACGTGGTGGGGCGATAACGGAGCGACGACGGGAAAGGTGGCGTTCTACATTCGTTCGGGGAACACATCCAGCCCGGAGAAAAACTGGAGTGCGTGGTCGGGGCCGTACAAGAGCGCCTCGCGCGACACGATCAATTGTCCGCCGGCGCGATTCGTGCAATGGAGGGCGGTGTTTCTCGACACGGATCATGGAGGCGCGCCGAACGTTTCCTGGGTGAGCCTTGCGTATCAACCGGTGAACGTCGGGCCCGAGATTGACGATATCGCGATTCAGGATCCCGGAGTGCGCGTGCAGGGCTTCGCGCAACAGGTAAGCGGCCCGGGAGGCCCCGTGCCGGCGCAGATCCGGATGCCACAACGCGCTGGAATCCTGAATTTTCCGGGCGTACCGCCAGCGGCGCAGGCAAAAATCGATGTGCCTCCGCAGGGCTTTGAGGATAAGGGATATCAGAGCGTGATCTGGAGCGCGCACGACGACAATGACGACGATCTGATTTTCTCGGTGTATTACCGCGGGGAAGGCGAGCAGAACTGGCGATTGCTGAAGGACAAGATCACGCAGCGATTTTATTCGTGGGACACGACAACGATGCCGGACGGTCCGTACTATTTGAAAGTGGTAGGTTCGGATTCGCCGTCGAATCCGCCGGACCAGGCGCTTTCGACCGAACGGGAAGCCGACCGGTTCGAAATCGCGAATACTCCGCCGCGGATCGAGAATCTGCGGGCGGAGTCGAACTCTCCCGCAGCCAGGATTTCGTTCGAAGCGATCAGCGCATCCGCCGCCATCGAGCACGCGCAATACAGCGTGGATGCGGGCGATTGGCTCGTCGTTTTTCCGAACGGCATCCTCTCCGACGCGCCGAAGGAATCCTATGTGGTGCAACTCGCAGGCCTCGCGCCCGGCGAACACACGATTGCGGTGCAAGTGGCGGACCGGTTCGCGAACACGACTGCCGCAAAGATTACATTCACGGTGCCGGGCCGGACGTCCAAATAAATGGGGGCGTTCCGCGGCTAGTTGTCCCACGTACGGAACCGATGGAGGGGCTCGAAGCGTTCCACGGCGGCGCCCACTCCCGTCCATCCGCGCTCGTCCGCATGTTGTTCAACGTGGACGACTCTCGCGCTGCACCGAACCGGCTCCGGATTGCGACCCGTCAATTCGCGCGGAAGGGTGAAGAAAACCTCGACCGACTGCCCGATTTTAACCTTCTGAGCCGTCTTGAAATAGATCCCGCGCTCGGAGAGATTTACGGTTTCGCCGTCCTGCATGTCGACTACGCGCGTGGGCTTGGATGAGTTCGCAATACTGCTGATGGAATTGCTTACCATGGCGTTTCGTGCGGTGGCTGAGGCCCCTGCCGCGACAGAAGCTGCTTCGATCGCGAGGGCGCGAATACGGATCGGAATCGAGAATACTTTGCGGGGTGCAATACGGCGTTCGTCGCTGGACATAGTCCCTCCCGGGCGTTGTTTGGTGATGCTGGTCTGGAAAACATTTACGGAAGGGGTTCGCAGAGAGTCGCATCGCGCGGCAGACGAGTCAAGAATTTTAATGTTTTCGCCTATTAGAATCGAAGATTTGGGCTTGTAGTGCGGTGTGACGTGAGCGAGATGTGCCATAATGCACTGGGTCCGTTCCATGGCGACACAATCACAGATAATTGCTCCTGATATCGAAGCGATCCGTGCAGCATATCGGCGGATTACGCCTCGGATTCACCGGACGCCTATCGTCACGTCGTCTTCGCTGGATGAAATCGCGGGTGCGAGCCTCTATTTCAAGTGCGAGAATCTGCAGAAAACAGGTTCGTTCAAAGTTCGAGGCGCCACGAACGCGGTCTTCTCGCTGAGCGACGAAGATGCGCGGAATGGGGTGGTCGCTCCGTCGTCGGGCAATCACGCGGCAGCACTTTCACTGGCGGCGCGATGGCGAGGGATTCCGGCGTTCATCATCATGCCGTCGAATTCGTCTGCGGTGAAGAAGCGCGCGGTGGAGGCGTATGGCGGGCGAATTACGGAATGCGAGCCGAACGTCGAATCGCGCGAGCGGACGGCGGCTGAGGTGATGAAGGAGACGGGAGCGCACCTGGTCCACCCATACAACGACATACGAGTGATCGCGGGACAAGGGACTGCTGCGCTCGAGCTGCTGGAAGATGTGCCGGACCTCGACGTGATTTGCGCTCCGGTGAGCGGCGGGGGCTTGCTGAGCGGAACCGCGATTGCGGCGAAGAGCGTGCGCCCGCAGATTCGCGTGGTCGCGGGCGAGCCGCGCAATGCGGATGATGCTTATCGGTCGCTGGCATCTGGCCGGATCGAGGCAGCTTCGCCCCTCGAGACAATGGCGGACGGGCTGCGCGCGGTGCTTTCTCCGCTGACGTTTTCGATTCTTCGCGAGCGCGTTGACGAGATCTTTCCGCTAACCGAGGAAGAGATTGTGTCGGCGATGCAGTTGCTTTGGGAGCGGACAAAGCTGGTGGTGGAACCGTCCGGGGCCGTGGCTGCGGGGCCGGCACTCTTAGGAAAGCTGAGAGGCAAAGGCAAAGTGGGAATTATTCTTTCGGGCGGGAATCTCGATCTCGGCAAACTCCCTTTTAGTTCGTGATTGCGGCGGTGGGGTGCTCTGCGTCAGAGGTCGTCGGGCGGGCGCCAATCAGCGGGCGGAAATGCAATTCCCCAGAAATTGGGCTCGGGCGAATCGAATTCCAGCGCGATGTGAAATCCCTCCGGCATCTCGCGCGCGGGACGAACAATCTTGCAGGCGACTCGCTGTCTCGATACGGTGTGTTCGAGGACCACGCTGGTTTCGAGAGGAAGGCTGCGAGGCACGACGATAAGCGCACCGTGGCTGTTTACACTCAGCGTGGTTACTTCAAACGTTGAAGCTTTACCTTGCAACGCCACGTGGACGTTGGCTCGCACGCGCAACAACACCCGCTGGCTGCGACGCCGCTCTTCGCCGGCCACCGCGTGCCTTGTGCCTGCCGCGCCGGTGGCTCGCTCGACGGACGGCAGAACGGGCTTCACGGCAACCGTGCCCGGCTTCGCAGGTGCCAGCGCAGACTTAACCTGCGGAGTTCCTGACTTTGCAGGCGCTAACTTCAAGTTTTCAATCTTCAAAGATCCACACCCCAGAATTCGAGATCGGCCGCGACGAACTCAACCCCCAAATCCCAACCGTCGGGCCGCTCAACGCCCTTCCAGACGACGACAGCATCGGAACGCTGTCGCGTGGCAAGATTCGTTACCCGCAGACTCTGGTGCAAGTCGAGTTCCTTTGGGCTGACAAGAAGGCAACCGTAAGAATTAACGACGCGAGTGAAACCGGTTTCATAATGGAGCGTTCCGCTGCTGCCGTTCCATTCGATTGCGACGGGAACGCGGGAGTTCATGCGCGAGCCACGCCGCTTGCGTCGAGTTTTTATGTCACGCGGTAGGTCGAGTAGTGACATCCTGACGTGCTCCCCGTGGGAATTGAAACGAAACACGGGGGACATTCCCATATTCCGGCCAATGATTTCTGAACGAATTGCGCGTACAAAGGTGATGGTAGGGGGCGAAAACAGCAGGGTCAATAGTACCGATCGACAGGCGAACCTGTCCGAAAGGGCAAGGAAGTACAGTTCTGGAAACGCGAGCGGCAGAGGGATGAACAGTATGTGAGGATTGAATCACTGGCAGGACGGCGGAACCGGGTCTTCAATTCCCTTTTCCGCGCGCGTTCCTTACATGGGCTTTATGGGTGATTGGAATTAGCGTGTTTAGCCCGCAGCAGCTTGATCGAGGTACCAGAGGACGCGTCCTGCGGGACGAATTCTACCTGCGGGATACTGACTCGGCGCAGATTCCGGCTCGCTTCGAAGAGCCGCGAGAATTTCACGTTTATTTTCTCCGGCAACGAGGAAGAAGGTATTGCGGCCTTGATTCAGGACCGCGGGCGTTAGAGTGAGGCGCTGCGGAGGCTCGGCGGGAACCGTGACGGCGGCAACCCAATGCTGATCGTCTTCGAGTGCCGGGGAGCCGGGAAAGAGCGAGGCGGTGTGTCCTTCGATTCCGAGGCCGAGGAGCTGAACGTCGAAGGCTGGAAGGGCGGCTTCGGTAAAGAATCGGCGCAGTTCCACTTCGTAAGCTTCTGCCGCTTTTTCGGCCGACGGGAAATTGGTAAGCATCCGGTGGACATTGGCGGCGGGAATGGGAACCTGCGCGATCAGCGTTTCGCGCGCCATGCGGAAATTGCTGAGGAGATCGTCTTCGGGCACGAAGCGTTCGTCGCTAAAAAACAGATGCACGCGATCCCACGGGGTCTCAGTCTTGTACTTTTCCGACCAGAGAGAATAGAGCTTGGCGGGTGTGTGACCGCCGGCCAAGGCGACGGAGAAACGCCCGCGCTTCGCGACGGCATCTGCAACAATGTGCAGAGTTTCTTCCAGCGCAGCCTGGCTCAGAGCTGCGATCGTCGGGAAGATGCGGGTTTCGAGATTCATCGCGTTCCTATTTGTTGGCGGCGGTTTTCACCGCGTGCCCTCCGAATTCGTGACGCATCATAGCGAGGAGCTTGTTTGCGAACGGTTCGGGGTCCTGCGAGCGGAAACGCATATCGAGCGCGCCGGAAATGACGGGCACTGGAACGCCGAGTTCGACGCCTTCGATCACAGTCCAGCGGCCCTCGCCCGAATCGGTGACGAATGCTTCGATTCCGTCCAGCGTGGGATTCTTTGAGAGCGCGTCCACGGTGAGATCGAGCAACCACGACCGGATCACGCTCCCAAATTGCCAGATTTTGCCGATTTGGAGCAGGTCGAGCGAAAATTCCTTCTTGTGCCGCAGCAAGTCGAGACCTTCCGCATAGGCCTGCATGATTCCGTACTCAATTCCGTTGTGCACCATTTTCACGTAGTGCCCAGAACCGGCGGGCCCGACGCGGCCCCAGCCCTTATTGGGACCGGGAGCGAGCGTCTCGAAAATCGGGGACAAGCGTTTCACCACGTCCGCATCTCCGCCGACCATCATGCTATAGCCTTCGGTGAGCCCCCATACGCCGCCGCTCGTCCCGCAGTCCACGAAGTTCAGCTTCTTCTGGGCAAGGGAAGCCGCGCGGCGTACGGAATCTTTGTAGTAGGAATTGCCGCCGTCGATAATCGTGTCGCCAGCGGAAAGATGCGGAGTGAGGGCGTCGATCGTCTGATCGACCGGCGCACCCGCCGGCACCATCAGCCAGATCGCGCGAGGCGCCTTCAGCTGGGAGATAATTTTCTCGAGGGAATCTGCGCCCACGGCGCCCTTCTCAACCAGTCGCTGGACGGTGGCGGCGTCGCGATCGAATCCGATCACGCGATGACCGCCGCGAACGAGCCTTTCCGTCATGAAGCCGCCCATCTTTCCGAGTCCTACCATTCCCAGTTCCATTGCGATTCCTCCTGGTTAACTTTGCCCGGCAGCGACGCCGAGCCGCGCAAGATCGTCCTTGAGTTGCGCGAGGTTTTTAACTTGAACCGTTTGCAAGCCCAATTCGCGGGCGCATTCGAGGTTCAATTCGCGGTCATCAATCATCACGCACGAGGCAGGCTTGCGCTGCGTAATTTCCAGTACGAGCTCGAAAATCCTGACATCCGGCTTGCGAACACCCAGGTAGCACGAACTGAAAAATACCTCGAAATGATTCCTGAGCTTGAATCGCTCGATGCGATACTCGTTGATTTCTTTCGATTCGTTGTTCAGAGCAGCCATGATGTACTTGCGAGTCGCCGCGATCTGCCCGAGAAACTCTAGGGCTTCGGGATACGGCTGCGACTGAGAGAACATGAACGACTTGAATTCCGCGGGAGTGAAATCACGCTGCCGGTAGAACACCGTGCGTTGCAAATACTGATCGAGGGTCGCCTGTCCCGTTTCAAAGGCGTTCAGCATCAACTCGTGCCGATCAGCGAAATCTTCCCAATCAAGATGAAACTTCTCGACGGCCCGTTTTCTCGCCCCGCGATCCCAGCCATTCGTAAGGACTACGCCGCCGTTATCCCAGAACAACGCTTCAATTTCAGCCATGAAGTTCCGGTCCTTTCTGAGTGCCCGGCCCTCTCCCGGTGACATGGGACGATACCTATTATGCTTATCCATGGGCGCTTGCTAAAGAAGAATCCGCTGCGGTTCAGACGCGGAGCGATATGATGAACCGGCAGGCTATGGGCACGCGTTCCAATAAAAAGAAATTCGAAATATTCACCGTCGGACATTCGACGCGGCCTATCGAGGAATTCGTCGAAATTCTGACGGCGCACGGGGTGAAGCGGGTGATTGACGTCCGCTCGATTCCTCGCTCGCGGCATAACCCCCAGTTCAATCGCGAGACGCTTGGCCCATCGTTGAGAGCCGCCGGGATCGGATACACGCATTTGAAAAAACTAGGCGGTCTGCGGCATGCGAAGACGGATTCGATCAATTTGGGCTGGCGCAATGCGAGCTTCCGGGGATTCGCCGACTATATGCAGACCGCGGATTTCGACGCGGGGCTGGAACGCGCCATCAAGCTGGCAGAAACAAAACCGAGCGCCCTGATGTGCGCCGAGGCAGTTCCATGGCGATGCCATCGTTCGCTTGTGGCCGATGCGCTGGTGGTGCGCCACATTCCCGTGGAACACATCACCGGTATGTCGCGTCCGAACCGGCACAAAATCACTCCGTTCGCGCGTATCTACGGCGGCCGGATCACGTATCCCGACGAGACGGTTCGCCGGAAACGCTGATTTGAGTTTTCGCGGCGATTTCACTTCCCGTTCTGGCCCGCTCTCGCAAGAGGAAGCGCTGAATTTTGCCAGTGACGGTTTTTGGAAGCTCATCAACGAAGTGAATCTCGCGCGGACACTTGTAGTGGACGAGCCTGGCGCGGAGTAATTCCCGAATCGCGCTCGCCATCTCCTGGCTCGCCTCCGTCCCAGCCGTCAAAACCACATAGGCAACCGGTTTGACCAGTCCCGCGCCGTCCTCAACGCCAATCACGGCTGCTTCCGCAACGCGAACGTCCGCCAGCAGCGCGTTCTCAACTTCCATAGGAGACACCCACATGCCCGACACTTTGAGCATATCGTCGCCGCGACCGGCATAGTGGTAGTAGCCGTCGGCATCACAAAAGAACTTGTCGCCGGTGGCAACCCAGCCGTTCACTTTCACGCTCGCGGTGTATTCAGCTTTCTGCCAATACTCGGCGAATGCAGTTTCGCCTTTTACCCACAGGTTGCCAATCTCCTCCACAGCCGCAAGCTGACCCAACTCGTTCGAAATACGGGCGTCGAAGCTCTCGACGGGCGTGCCGCAGGTTCCTGGCCGCGCCAGTCCGGGACGATTGGAAATGAAAATATGCAGCATTTCGGTGGAGCCGATGCCGTCGAGTATTTCAATTCCAAAGCGCTGTCGAAACTGACTGAACACTTCAGGCGGCAACGGCTCCCCGGCCGAAACTGCCAGGCGTACTGAAGAAAAATCCGCAGCAAGACCACGCGCCGCATCCTGCAGCATCGCTGCGTAAAATGTAGGCACGCTAAAGAAGATTGTCGGCCGGTGCCGTGCGAGGAGTTCGGCGACTCGATCAACTCGCGTTTTATCGGGATTCAGCACCGTGCTTGCGCCCGCCGAGAGAGGAAAATACATTCCATTGCCGAGTCCGTACGCGAAGAATAATTTCGATACGGAGAATGTGCGGTCGTCCGAGGAAATTCCCAGCACGCCTTCCGCGTAACTGCGCGTGGCCACCAGCATGTCTTTGTGCTGGTGAACAGCGGCCTTCGGACGCCCGCCGCTGCCAGATGTGTAACTGAGAAAAGCAGGATCGTCTGCGGCCGTCGGATACGGCGAAAGTTCACACGGAGCACCTGCAATCCAGTGAACCCAGTTTCGCCCCGCGGAGGGGCATCGGATTTTCCGGCAACGATGACCTGCACTCGCTTTCCTTCGGCAGCGGGCAGGAATTCTCCGAGTGAGGTGTTGTCGACGATCGCGATCGTGGCGCCGGAGTCCGCGAGGTAGTAGGCGTAGTCGGAAGATCGGGCGAAGGAATTAACGGGAACCGGGAGCGCTCCAATTTTTGCAGCGCCAAAAAAGGAGGCGGTGAATTCCGCGGAATCGCGCAAAACAATAAGGACGCGGTCGCCCGGCCTGCATCCGCTCGCGCTCAGCGCATTTCCTGCGCGATTGGCGAGGTCGCGAAGTTCTCCGTAGCGCACCGCAGAGGGCTCGCCGAGAATTGCAACCCGCTCCGGGTGCGCTGCGGCCGGACGATCGAGAAACCACTCCGCGATGTTGAATTGGGCTGGAATCCCGATCGCTCGCGTCATCACTTCGCTGGAGTTATTGCTCCCTGCCGCTAACCTTTGCGGCGACCTTGACAGGCACTCCGTAAACGCGAGCCGGGGCCCAGGGACGAACCGGGACACCGCCCGCAATTCGCGATTGAATTTCGCCGCCAAAGAAAATATAAGGCTGAGCAGGTTCAAGCGAGCTTGCTTCGTCGAGCCGCTTTCGCAGATCGGTGGGAATCGCGAAATCGATGGAAACCAGATTGTCGTCGAGCTGCGTCACTTTGGTGGCTCCCACAATCGTCGAGGTGATGCCCGGCTGAGTGGCGACCCAATTCAGCGCTACCTGAGCGGGCGGTTTGCTTAGCTGCTTCGAAACTTCGAGAAGGGCGTCGAGAACGCGCCAGTTGCGCTCCGTGAACCGAACGAAGGGGCTGCCGCCCGGCGTCGTCAGGCGTCCCTGCCCTTCACCGCTGCCACTTTTCTCGCGTTTGTACTTACCGGACAAAAACCCTCCCGCGAGCGGGCTCCATGGACAAATCGCGATACCGAGCTCCTGCGCTGCCGGCACGTGTTCGCGCTCGATGGTGCGCTCAACCAGCGAATACTCGAGCTGCAGCGCGATCAGCGGCTCCTTGCCTTCTTTCTGCGCGAGTGTTTGCGCGCGCGCCACGTACCAGGCGGGCGTGTCGGAAAATCCGTAGTGCCGGATTTTGCCGGAGCGGACCAGATCGTTCATGGTCGAGACGACTTCTTCGACGGGCGTTACCGTGTCCCATGCGTGCAGCCAGTAAAGATCGATGTAATCCGTGTTCAAGCGGCGGAGCGAACCTTCGAGCGCGCGATAAATATTCTTACGGCCATTGCCGCCGGCGTTGGGATTTCCGGGATCGGTGTTGAAAGTGAATTTCGTCGCCAGCACCAAGCGATCACGCAAGTGACGATCGCCGATGAACTTGCCGGTGAGCTCCTCGCTTTTGCCCGCGGTGTATCCGTCGGCTGTGTCGATGAAATTCCCGCCGAGTTCGATGTAACGATCGAAGATCGAACGCGACGCGTTCTCGTCAACGCCGAATCCCCACTCGGTGCCAAACGTCATGGCTCCCAGGCAAAGCGGGCTCACGCGCAGGCCCGAACGTCCCAGCGTTACATATTCGTACAAGCTCATTGGTCTGCCTCCACGATGATTTCAAGCATCCATTCCGAGCGAGCGATCCGCCGCAACTTCAGATGCGGCGAACGAAGCGCAGAATTCACTAAATATAATGAACAAATTAAGTCGAGAGTTGCCCAGCGGCAGTTTACCCGAAGACCGCGATTGAGCGCTTCGGATTCTTCGCGGGAAGATTTATGCTAAGACGAGACCGGCGATGGAGAGCTGAAAGGAAAATTCAACAATGTCAAACCTGGTGATCGAGAAACACACATTGGCCGTCGACGACGGTTCGTCAATGCAAGCAATCGTAGCCCGCCCTGCGGAAAAGGGCACCTATCCGGGAATGCTCGTGTTTCAAGAGGCGTTTGGCGTCAACGCGCATATTCGCGATGTGGTCCAGCGAATCGCACGGGAAGGATACGTGGCGATTGCTCCCGAACTTTTTCACCGCTCTGCTCCGCCCGGATTCGAGGTCGGGTACGATGACTTCCGACCGGCGATGCCCCACATGCAGGCGCTGACGCAAGAGGGGCTGAGCGACGATATCGTCGCTTCCTACGAGTGGCTGCGCGACAGCGGCCATGTGATTCCGGAACGTTGCGGCAGCATCGGATTCTGCATGGGAGGCCGCGGTTCATTTCTCGCAAATGCAACCGTGCCGTTGCGAGCCTCGATTTCGTTCTACGGCGGGAGTATCGCTCCGGCATTGCTACCGCGCGCCGCTCAGCTTCACGCACCGATGCTCTTCTTCTGGGGCGCGCTCGACAAGCACATCCCGCAGGAACAAATCCGCTCGGTGATCGACGCTGTGAAGGCCGCGGGCAAGCCTTACATCAACGTGGAAATCTCCGACGCCGATCACGGATTCTTCTGCGACGCGCGTCCATCCTACAATCCCGTTGCCGCGAAGGAAGCCTGGAGCCTGTCCGTGAGTTTCTTAGAGGCACACGTCAAGAAAACGGGAGAGCGCACTCAGTCAGCACGGTAGAGGATCAGGAGCCAAGCTCTGCGAGGAGGGCGACGCGCAGCCGCTCCTGCTGCTCTGCGCCGAGCTTCGAGCCGCCGGAGGTTAAGTAGAACACGTCGATCGCCGTCTGCCCTTCCGTATCAATTACTGCGATTTCGATATTGCATTTCTCGTGCGCGAATTTGGAGCTGATCCGATGGAGCAGGCCGGGCTGGTCCTGCGCAATCACCTCGACGAGAGTGCTGTGCGCCGAACACGTGTCGTCGAAATTGATCCGGGTCTCCACTTTCACTTTCGGAGCGCGATTTTGTTTGGCGCGCAGGCGGTCGCGTAACATCCTGTCGAGATCGAGTTTGCCGAGCAACGCGTCGTGGATGCTGATCTTGAAGCGCTCCCACTCCGAAAGATTCAATTCCAGAGTGCGAAACGTATCCGTGAAGTAAAAGGTGTCCACTACCGTCGCCGCCTGATTGGAGAACGCCGATGCTTTCACGATATTCATTCCCCAGGCTGCCAGGATTCCTGCCATCGTCGCGAAGAGAAACGGGCGATCGGGAGTTACGAGCGTCAACTCGTACCAATGGCGGCCCCGGCGAAGATTGACCTGCACGGGATCCTTGGCGAGATTCGCCGCCATTTCGGCGTGCGCGAAGACGTCTCCCGCAGCGTGCGTTAGCAGATAGCGGCGCGGTAACCCTTCGAGAAATGTTTCCACGCGTTTTCCGGTTGCCGGAGCGAGCGTGCGCAGATGCTCGAGGACTTCGTCGTGTGCATCGACGTGGAACCGCTGGTCGAGGCTGCGGTTTAAATGATTGGATGTAGAGATATAAAGCTGCCAGATATTTTCCGCTTTCCATGGAGAGAGCGCTTCGGGATTGACGGCCTTGATGTCCGCGTACGTGAGAAGACAGAGCATCTTCAGCCGCTCGGGAGTTTCCACCTTGCTGGCAAAGGTGCGCACCGTTTCCGGATCGAAGATGTCGCGACGCAAGGCGGCGCTCATCTCGAGGTGGCGACCCACGAGGAACAGCACCGCCTCGCGATCGGGCGGGTCGAGATCGAGGCGCTGGAGGGCGGTTTCAGCAAGAGTGAGACTGGCTCGCACGTGGTCGTCCGTTTTCGCGCCCTTGCCCGTGTCGTGAAGGAGAATGGCGAGATAGAGGAGATCGGGCTGTTCGAGTTCTTCTAAAACCTCGGCGTAACGTTGATCCCACTTCGCTTGTGACTGGCGAAGCGCGTGAAGATTTTCGATGGCGACAAACGTGTGCTCGTCCACAGTAAACCGGTGCGAATAGTCGCGGACAACCAGCGAATCGATCGCCTCGAACTCAGGAAGCAGGATGGTGAGCAAGCGAAGCGAATGCATCGCGCGCAAGGCGTCCGCAGCGTGCGGTGCGAGCAGAATTTCCTGAAGAACGTGCCAGAACTCGCTGCCTTCGGGCGGGTCCGCGACGAGTAACGGCAACGCCTGTTCAATCTGCGATTCAGCAACGGAGCTGAGCGAAATTCCGTGGAGCGCAAGGAACCGGAAAATTCGGAGAACGAGGTGAGCGTCGTTCAGATTCTCTGGCTGGCGTAGGAAGACGGTATCGTCGACGACGGAGAATTCCGCGTTCGAAAGCCGCGAACGCATCGTCTGGAACTGCCGATAGAGCGACGGGCGTTCGGCGGGAATTTCCGCGAGGAGCTGAGAGGAGAGGCGAAAGACCGAGCGCGCGTGACCGAAATAAATGCGCATCCAATCGGCGGCGGTGAGCACTTGTCCCTCGGGCGCGCCAATCTTCGCTGAGGCGGCTTCGGACTGCGCGTCCCACGCGAGCATATTGTCGTCGCGCGAGTTTCGAAAATGCAGGAAGCAGCGAACAGCGAATAGAAAATCGTGAGCGGCATCGAGCTTTTTCTGCTGCATCGGCAGCAACGGTGATTGAGGTTCCGGCCATGCGCGTTGCTTCTCGATCGTGGAAATCAGGGGAAGCCAGTGCGCGACGTTGTAGTCGCGCAGGCCGCCCGGGCCGTCTTTCACATTCGGCTCGAGGTGGAACGGCGTGTCGCCGAATTTCGCGTAGCGGCTTCGCGCAAGTTCGGCCAGCCGCGCGAGCAACACTTTGGATTCACGCGTAACGAGCTTGGGAATTGCGGCGTCGTGAAGGCGAGCGTAGAGCTGGCGGTCGCCCGCGAGATACCTGCAATCGAGAAGCGAAATCGTGAATTCGAGATTGTCGGGGTCGAAGTGGTCGCACTCGGTGAGAGTGCGGCTCGCGGGGCTGAGCTTCAGGCGAAGATCCCAAAGTTCCTGCGAAAATCGCCGGATGGGCTCCTTGATTTTGGACTCGGAAGAATTGCCCTCGTGGAGAAAGAGGAGATCGATATCGGAGTACGGAAATAGCGATTTTCTTCCGTAACCCCCAAGAGCAACCAGGGCCATACCCGCCGGACCGTCCGGATTGGCGGAAATGATTTCGGCCCACAGGCGTTGGGTGATCAAATCGACGAGAGCGGTGCGCGCCGCGACCGCCGCACGACCATCCCTCGTGACGGCGAAGTTGTCTTTCAAACGCGCGGACTCCGCTGCATGGATTTCGCGCAGTTCCGCGGCGAGCGAAGGGTTTGCGGGCATCAGGAGTCATCCATGGTGGTGCACCAGATTGCGTCGGCTGCGAGAGGGTACATCGGATTGCCGCGGCCGGAGCCCGAGAGGTCGCGCGGCTCAGAGGGCGCTTTCGCCCCGCTCATCATTGCGAATTCGGATCGCGTCATCCACACGGGTGAGAAATATTTTACCGTCGCCAATTTTGCCGGTTCGGGCCGCGCTGACGATTGCCTGGACGGACTTTTCGACCATATCGTCCGCCAACACCATTTCAATCTTGATTTTCGGAATCAAGTCCACGGTGTACTCACGGCCGCGGTAAAACTCCGTATGTCCCTTCTGCCGGCCGTGGCCGCGAACTTCCAGCACGGTCATACCTTCGATTCCAATTTCGTGTAGCGCGTCTTTCACCGCGTCAAGCTTCGAGGTCTGGATGATGGCTTCAACTTTTGTCATCGTTGTTCGTCTCGAATGTACGGCCGCCGGTTCTGGCTAGGCGGAAGTCTCCCAGTAGTAACCTTCTTCACCGTGCTGCGAAAGATCGAGGCCTTGCGTTTCCTGCTCGTCCGACACGCGCAATCCGATCATCTTGTCCACAAATTTCAATAGGATGAGCGTGCCAACAATCGCCAGCACCCAAGCGATCACCACGCCGACAAGCTGATTCAGCAACTGGTGAGCATTGCCTTCGAGCAGGCCGGACGGGAGCACGTTACCATTGGCGTCCTTGAAAATGGGATTGATTATGCTCGACGCAAAAATTCCGGTCAGCAGCGCGCCAATCGTTCCACCGGCGCCGTGGACTCCAAACGCGTCGAGTGAGTCGTCATACCCGAACCGGGATTTTACTTTTGTGATCATCCAGAAGCAAAAGATCCCGGCAATGACTCCGATCGTGAGAGCGTGCATCGGTTCGACGAACCCAGCGGCCGGTGTGATCGCGACCAGACCCGCCACTGCTCCGGAAATTGCGCCGAGCGCGCTGGGCTTTCCGTTCCGCATCCATTCCGCCGCACTCCAGCCGACCGCAGCAGCCGCTGCGCCGAAGTGTGTGGCAACAAACGCGCTCGTTGCCAGTCCGCCCGCAGCCAGTGCACTGCCCGCGTTGAACCCGAACCATCCCACCCACAGCAGGCACGCGCCGATAAAACTCAGAACAACGCTGTGTGGCGGCATGGCGACCTTCGGATATCCGAGGCGCTTTCCAAGGTACAGCGCGCACACCAGCGCCGAAACGCCGGACGTGACGTGAACGACCGTGCCGCCGGCAAAATCGAGAGTCGGGAAACGCCCTCCCAGCGATGCGTTCAGGAGCCCGCCTTTTCCCCAGACCATGTGGGCCATCGGGTCATAGACAAATAAGGACCACAAGACAAGGAACAGCAGCATGGCGCTGAATTTCATTCGTTCGGCGAATGCGCCCGTAATCAAGGCAGGCGTAATAATGGCAAACATGAGCTGGTAGACCATGAAAGTTTGAAGCGGAATGGTGGCAGCGTAGTCGACGTCCGGCTGCAAGCCAACGCCGCGTAGAAACGCGTTATGAAATCCGCCGACGAAGCTATTGCCCGCCCCGAATGCGAGGCTGTAGCCCACGATTGCCCAGAGCACGGTGATCACAGCCATCATTGCGAAGCTCTGCATCATCGTTCCGAGGACGTTTTTCTTGCGCACCAGGCCGCCGTAGAACAGCGCGAGGCCGGGACCCGTCATCATCAAAACGAGCGCCGAACTCGTGAGCATCCAGGCGTTGTCGGCGGAACTCTTCGCGTCAGCCGCCTGCTGTTCGAGGGCTGCGATACGTCTTGATTGCGCGTCTTGCGAGAGAGAATTCTGTGCGAGCAGATTCAGCGGTGCAAACCCGAGAAGGATAAAGAGAACGGCAATCCGCGGGATCAGGCGTCTTTCCGTCAAAATCCGTCAATCTCCGCCGGCCAATTGCGATTTCTAAGACCCGAACTCTACAGGCAGCCGCCACTCGAGACTAATTCGAAATACTTATGGGCAATATTACATTTTGCTATGGGAACATTTCAACGAGAAGGAACGCCCGCAGTTTACTTGCGGTCAGGACCCGCGAGGCGATTTCCCGCGCCGTCGCTTTCGTATTTGATCGCTCAGCGGCACGGCGGTGGCGGCCGCGGCCTGCAAGAGCCGAAGGAAAGATCGCGCGTCTCTGCCCAGCGCGCGGTGGCGGGGATGTATGACGTCGAGGTTACGGCGGAGAGGTTCGGCGTCGACGATTTCAATTCCGACAAGCTGCCGCTGGCGAAACTCATCCGTCACGGAGATTTGGGGGAGAAAACTAAAGCCAAGCTTTCGCTCGACCATACGTTTCGCGGCTTCAATCGTTTCCACTTCCATCACGACGTTCGGCAGGAGTCCCGCACGGCGAAAGAGGCCTTGGGTGAGCGTCCAATCGCTCGATCCGCGATCGAAGAAAACCAGCGGCCAGGATTCCAGTTCCTCCATTCGAACCTTGCGCTGGCGGGCCATCGGGTGGCCTGGGTGGCCGACGAGAATGAGCGGATCATCCCGGAGCGTGGTGGTTTCAACTTCTGGGTGAAGCAGCGAACGCGCTACGCCGATGTCCGCTTCCCCGTCGAGCACCATTTTTAGAACTTCCATCGAATTGCCCGAACGCAACGTGACCAGCACTCTTGGATTCGCCGCCTGGTAATCCTTCAAGACGTCCGGCAGAAAATACGTGCAAATCGAAAGCGCTGCTGCGATGCGCAACGTGCCAACGTCCGACGGTTGGTGCTCGTGCACAACCTGCCGCGCTACCGCAACCTGCCGCAGCAACTGCTCGGCGTGCGGGCGCAAAGCCTTACCGGCGGGAGAGAGCGATAAGCTATTCCCGTCGCGAGCAAAAAGTGTCACACCCAAAGAATCTTCGAGAGCGCGGATCCGAGCGCTCACGGCTGGCTGGCTGACCCGAAGAGCCTCGGCAGCTTTATGAAAGCCACCATAGGTAAGGACCGCCAGGAACGTTTCAAGCTGGTCGATTTCCACGAAAGATCCCCAATTTGCGAGCGGATTTGCCAAAAGTGGTACTAAAGGTTCGCATTTAGGTAATTTTATCTAGATAACCTTTTTCTATCAAGATGATAATTACAATCAGTTTGACTGATTGGCTTGGACCGTTCACACTCGCACCACGGTCGGCGTTACCCGCTCACGCGCCCATCGATCGACGAAGGGTAAAGGAGACGGATCCCATGGAAGGTTCCAACACCAGAACGTTTCCCCGGATGTTGCTAGACAGGCCCGTAGAACTGCAAATCGGCGGCAATACCATCAACGTCGAGAATCCCGCGAATAACCTGAGCGTTGGCGGCCTCTTCCTCAGTGGCGCTGGCCTTCCCGTTGGCGCGGCCGTGCGCGTGCGCATCGCGGAACCCCGGCCTTTCGAGGCAGACGGACACATCTGCAATACCGATTCGAACGAATCGGGCGTCGGCATCGGGTTCACTTCCCTTTCGGGCGGAAACCGCCAAGCGCTCGACGACCTGATCGAAGACCTCACGCTCCGAGGCCTCCCGGCAGCATAGGGCGAACAAAACACAAAATAAAACGACCGTAAAACGGTCAAGTAGCCTGACCCAAAACGTAAGCGAAATGGGCCGTCGGGAAGCTATTTGAAATTTGCGGTGGTTGGGCGAACGCCAGGCGAATCCAGCGGCAAGAGGAAAACCGAAATGGTGAATAACACGAACGGAAACGGCGCCAACGGCAACGGGAACGGCAACGGCGTCAAGGGCCAGTCGAAGCTTGGGATGGAATGGAAGTTCGACCCGCGCTGGGAAGGCGTCACGCGCCCCTACACCCACAACGACGTCGAGCAGTTGCGAGGCTCCGTGCAGATTGAGCACTCGCTGGCGCGCCTGGGAGCGGAGCGCCTGTGGACGCTGCTGCACGAGCAGCCATACGTGCAAGCACTCGGCGCGGTGACGGGTAATCAAGCCGTGCAGCAGGTGAAAGCCGGACTCTCCGCGATTTACGTGAGCGGCTGGCAGGTGGCGGCCGATGCGAACGATGCCGCGCAGACCTATCCGGACCAGAGCCTGTACCCTGCCGATAGCGTTCCGAACCTGGTGCGCCGGATCAATCAGGCGCTTGTGCGCGCCGACCAGATCCATCACGCCGAAGGCAAACATGAAACGTACTGGCTGGCGCCGATGGTGGCAGACGCCGAAGCGGGCTTTGGCGGAAACTTGAATGCATTCGAATTGATGAAAGGGATGATCGAGGCGGGCGCGGCGTGCGTCCATTTCGAGGACCAGTTGTCGTCGGCAAAGAAGTGCGGGCATCTGGGGGGCAAGGTGCTGGTGCCGACGGTGGAAGCGATTCAGAAGCTGGTTGCAGCGCGGCTCGCAGCAGACGTAATGGGCGTGCCCACGCTGGTGATGGCGCGGACGGACGCGGACAGCGCGAACCTGCTGACCAGCGATATCGACGCGCGCGACCGGGAATTCTGCACGGGCGAGCGGACGCACGAAGGATTCTTCCGCGTGCATGGCGGACTGAAATCGGCGATCGCGCGAGGAATCGCGTACGCGCCCTACGCCGATCTGGTATGGTGCGAAACTTCGAAGCCCGATCTGGCCGAAGCGAAGGCATTTGCCGAAGGCGTGCTGCGCGTGCATCCGAACAAGATGCTGTCGTACAACTGCTCGCCCTCGTTCAACTGGAGGAAGCACCTGGACGACGCGACGATTGCGAAGTTCCAGCGCGAACTGGGAGCGATGGGCTACAAGTTCCAGTTCATCACGCTGGCCGGCTTCCATTCGCTCAATCACGGCATGTTCGATCTGGCGCGCGAATACAAACAGAGTGGCATGAGCGCGTACTGCAAGCTGCAGGAAGCGGAGTTTGCGTCGGAGACGGAGTACGGTTATGAAGCGGTGAAGCACCAGCGATTTGTCGGCACCGGCTACTTCGACACGGTGCAGCACGCGATCACGAACGGGAAAGCGTCAACGACGGCGCTGGAAGGCTCGACGGAAGCGGCGCAGTTCCACGCGCCACACGCTCCTTTACCCCACGCCGCAAACGGTGAAGGCAAGCAGCGCGTCGCCGCCGACTAACACCACGCATCAATAAAGTTTGGAGAGCAGACAGGCGAGGCTGAAACCATCCAGCCTCGCCTTTTTTCTTTTCACTCCGTCGGGCGGTTCACCACGCTCCTGGAAGTTTCGGCGCAGGGGGAACCCGCGAAACCAAAAATCACGCGGACGTGATAGCCCAACGCGTCGTAAGAGCGCAGCCTCTGAGCATCCGCCGTCGTGTCGTTCACGCCGAACAGAAGCGTTGGCGAACTGCCAATCGGCCGCACGCCCGGAACCTTCAGAGAGCATCCGGGCGTGTATTTGAAATCGCTGGTGCCAGAGGTGACCACAATCGAGTGCGAGGGAAACTCAACGAGCAGCTGGCCGATGGATGCGGTGCTGTCCACGAGCGTGCCCGAGCGCGAAACCGTAAAGGCATTCGACAAAGTGGTTGGCGTGTGCAGCGGGACGCCGTTCGGACCGGAGTACAGAGTTGCCGGCGGCGAAGCGCCTGCGACATAGTCGTTCATACCCAAGCCATTGGCGATGAGACCGATCAATTGTCCGGGCGGAAATCGGGTGGGTGTGCGCGCCACGTCAAACGCACTGTACGGCACGTTGATTTCGATCGCCTGCGCCGGAATCTGCAGATTGATCAGGAGCTGGTTGTTCTGGGTCGTCGAACCGTCAAGAAGAAGATTCACGCCGCTTGTGTCCGGCAGAGAGTTCATGATGTCTTTCGTCAATTCGTCCTGAACGGGACCCGGACTCCCGGCCTCTCCCACCAGCCCGATCGTGACGTAATGCGCGATGTCTTTCAGCGCCGATCCGACCACCGTGCACCAGGTTTGCTCCAGCGTGGCCGTCGCCGGGTTCACCCAGCGCACCGAAAGCCCGACGTTGTCCGGGGCATTCGTGACGATGACAAATGTGCCGGTCACACTGATGATGGGCTTGCAGGTGGCTTCGGCTTTGAGGCGGAAACTCAACCAGATTCCGGTGGAGTCGATATACGTTCCCAGGCTGGAAGGTTCATAGTCCACGGTGGTTCCGCTCATCACCGCTGAATTATTCGGCCCAGAGAACTTCGCGTGCAAAGCATTCGCAATGTGGTTGTGAATTTCCGTCCCTGAGATTCCAATCGCGGCGTCGGTGCGGAGGGGCAACACCCGGGCCACATGGACGACAGGAACGGCATAGGTGGCGGTGCCGGTCCCGCCGGTTCGCACGATGGTCAGCGTCACTTCATCCGTCGAACCGTCCGTCACGGTGGGAAAACCGACGGATATGAGGTAGCTGCGGGCGTTCGTGTTGTTCTGCGCATCCACCTCGCTATACCAATAGTAGTTGGGGAGAGTCCCGCTGTGATCCATGGCGGGCGTGAGAGTGATCGAAGCAATTTGAATGGACTGGATGTCCGTGCAGCCATCCGTCGTCACCTGCAGTTGTACGTGGTCGGCTGCGACGTACTGGATGCCCTGCATGTCGAGGACATTGGGGCCAGCTGCGAGGGTGCTGGCCGTAATCTTGGGTGGGGCCGCTGCATTACCACAATTGTTTTGAGCACTAACGGCGCTGGCCAGCGAGACGACCAGCAAGGCTGTCGCAAGTACTTTGACGCTTTTCATAGGCTTCTCCATTCCACGGCCGGGAGAGCGAGAGGGCCGCGCGGCGAGGTTGTCACTGCGAGAGTGTTCTCTGGCATAGACGAAACAGACCGGAGCAAATGACTGAGATGGTCTTTTGAGTAGTGATTTGAGGCTTCGATTCGTTTCATCGCCGGAACATTTGGCGGGAAGGGCAGAAGGCTCGGCGAGACGGCCGCCGAGCGGTACACGGTTTCGTCGCGGAATTGTTATGTCACGGCTGAAACCGTGACCCACAAAGCAGGAGCACCCCGGGAAACAGCGCGTCGCCGCCGACTAACCCACGCATCAAAAAGTTTGGAGAGCAGACAGGCGGGACTGAGATTTTCAGTCCGGCTTTTTTTATTGGTAGTAAACCAATGAAACCAAAACCCGACCCTTCGCGAGCATCGCAAAGAGCATGGCCCTGAGAGGTAGAGGTTTTAGGATTCCTTTCTTGCATATGTACCATATTATTATACTCTGTCGTCGGCAGGCCAATGGATGTGGTCGGCGGATGGACGGATGGCCCACAGTTGTCCGCGCGCAGTTGCTAGCCATGCACAACTCCAGACCGCCGCCGATTTTACCGGTGCCCCATTTTTCGTGCCTTCCCGAAAAGTGGGGCTTTTCGCTTCCCCGAGTTCTGCTAGTCGGAACACTAAGCAGCCTCTTACCAGTTTCCCAGCCCGTGAACTAAACTTCGCCACGATCGAATTTCTGTCGAACCGTGCAATTCTTTCCAATCCCGCTGTTAGAATAATCCGCAGGGAGAATCGGCTTGAACAATCTCGACCACTTTTTGCAGCGCAATAAAGAATTTGCCGCGCAGCAGTCTGCTGCGGGCGCGCTGATGCCTTCGCTTGCGCGGGCGCTGCCCCAGGTGAAAGCCATTATTATCGGTTGCGCGGATATGCGCTCGGATCCGGCTCACGTGCTGGGAACGAAACCGCGTGACGCGATGGTGCTGCGGAACATGGGCGGACGAATTACACCGGGGTTGCTCGATCAGATCGGCCTGATGGAGCAGATGGGCATGCTCGGACAATTCGGGCAGGCGGCGGGAGAGACTTCGGGAGGCGGCGGGGAGTTTCACCTGATCGTGATGCACCACACCGATTGCGGCATGGCTCGGCTGGCCGGCGATTCCCCCATGCTCGCGCGCTATTTTCAAATACCGGAATCCGAAGTGAAGACAAAAGCGGTGAACGATCCGCGCGCGGCGGTGGCTGTGGATGTGGCTGCGTTGCGCGCGATTCCCGTACTACCGGGCGCGTGGCTCATCTCAGGCCTCGTCTACGATGTGGCGACTGGACTGGTTGAGGTGGTCGCACCTCCGGCGCCGATTCGTAACTCGTAAACCCCAGCATCCGCCGCAATTACCAACGGCCTGCGTGCGGATCAGTAGCACAGGCAATCCTGTCTGTGCCCCCGTATCAAACCGCACAAACTTCCAAAATCACCACAAATCTATGTTGCGCGTTCGTTATCCGCCCTCCGCGCCTACGCCAGCAGCCGGGCACGGCATGCCGCGCCCCTACTGCCGATGCGGAAGCGATTTTCTTCCCGAATGAATGCGGGAGCGCCCCGACGAACGTCAAAAGAGCCGGCAGGATGCCGGCGGTACGAAAGGCGCGGCCGAAAGTCAAAAGAGCCGGCAGGGATGCCCGTTCGCTCTGCTCAGGGCAGGTCGGCGCTTCGGAAGAGAAATGCCCACGACGAGGGAAGGCGCTCGTCGTGGCGATCAAATGCGAGAGGCGGAGCGGGTCGAGCAGCGCAAGTGGGACGCGTGACGTTTGAGCACGCGCCTCGTGAACGGCGCGCGATGTGCGGCAAGCGTTCGTCAACGTGCCAAGCGGCGAGCTGCGTCTGGCGAGCTAGACGTTTCTGGCGCTGACAGCGAGGCCGCGGTGGACGGGCTGCGGATCGCCGAACGTCTCGGCGGTAGATGGTTTCGCGCAGATGGCGGCTGCCTCTCCGATGCGTTGCGCTTCCTGCTGCTTCATGGTTTGCCAGCCGGCAAAGACGATTTTTTCCTGGGCGACTTCGTCCAAGTTGCGCTTGATGCGTTCCTGGAACTGCGCGGTGACGCGTTCGAGCTCCGATTGGATGTGAGCGTTTTCGGCGGCCTTCGAGGCCCAGAAATCCTCAAAATGCTTCCACTGGTCGGACTCGTAGGAATTGATGGCAGACTGGCGGAGCGAGGCGTCGCGCAGAACTTCTTCGACGGGAATGCCGGCGGCGTCGAGCGCGATGAGGACGGAGGCGCGCTTCATTTCGTCAGACAATCCGCGAAGGTGATCGCTCACGAGCATGTCTGCCACTTTGCGGATGCTATAGCCCATCCGCGGAGCCATGATCCCGGCGGTGCGGTAAATGTCCTCGACGGACAAGAGATCACCCTGGGAGCTGGCAGGGGCGTTTGAGCCCGGCGCCGCATCGGACGTGGAAGCAGCATTCGGTTTTGACTTGTCGCTGCGAGCAGCCACCTCAAGCGACCGGGTACGCGGCGCAGGCGTGACATTTGTGCGGCCGGACGGAGCATCCTGCGCTTGTGCTTCTTGCTTCTGACGCCAAGGAGCGAGATCGGTCCATTTAGTTGGCATGTTTGTCCCTTCCTTTTGGTTTGCGACCGAAGGCGGTTGAGATTGGAGTTGAGCGCCTCGGAGCGTATCGAAATCTTGTGACGGCGAGATGCGGCGATCGAAAAGCGATTCTGTTCCGTCCGGGGAGACCGCTGCCGGGCTGACCGCTCGCGCCGGAACGACGGCAAGGGCCCCGGTACCATGGACGGCCGGAGTGGGCGGCGGCGCAAGCTCGCCTGCCGAAATTCCATCGGGTGTTATGTCGCGTCGAGAAGGTGGTGGTTGGGTTTTGGGAATAGCTTGCCGGTCGTCTGCGGGTGGCGTGCTGTTCCGCGATGAAACAGCCGCGGTGGCTGCGCCGACTGCCGAGAGGCTGGCCGCAACGGGGCTCATCGTTAGAGTGAGCTGAATGCCGATTACGTAGTCCCTGCCATCGACGCGGCAGTACCTGGCAACCCCCGAGAGCCGTTCCCTGTAGGAGCTTATACGAGTGACCGAACCAACGCCGATAGGCAATTTCCCGCGAAGACAGGCTCCAGAAGCGGACCTGTCCTCCATTTTGGCGATAGCGTCGCGAGGCGTTCCATATTGGTCATCCCACGAGACTTCGACCAGTGCCATCATTGCAGTTCTTGGCTCGGCTCGAATTCCGCTCATGCTATCTCTTTCTATCGGCAGGAAATCGAAGCAGTCCACTGCCGCTAAGAACCGGAAGGCGGTAAAATCGAAAAGCCGCTAGCCGGAGGTGCGGCTATGGAGGAATGGCGATGAAAGGTTGCAAGCATGTGGATCAGATTCGGAAAGTGACGCCGCATACCCGTGGCTGTGAAGAATGCCTGAAGATGGGCGATACATGGGTGCATCTGCGGCTTTGCCTGGAGTGCGGGCACGTTGGCTGCTGCGACTCATCAAAGAACAAACATGCGACGAAACACTTTCACAGCACGCAGCACCCGATCATGAAGTCGTTCGAGCCCGGGGAGAATTGGGGCTGGTGTTACGTGGACCAATTGGAGCTGGACTTCACGTGATCGCGGGTCAGATGCCAAGTTCCGCGGCGATTGCCACTGACGAGCGGTAATTCCTGAGTTGTTCAGATCGCGATCAGTCCAGACTCGATCGCGAGGAGTGAAACGACTGCTACCACAGCCCACAGAACGACGCCCTGGACGAGAGGTTTCGTACCGACTTGCTTGAGCGTGGCTCGAGAAAGACCTGTACCGATGAGGTAGAGCGTAACCGTGAGGCCAACTTTCCCCAGCCTGCTGAGGAGTGGATACGCGGGGGCTAACTGCGGCAGGTAGGTATTCGCAAACGCCGCAAGGCAGAAGAACAGAATGAACCAGGGCCACTGGACGCGCGTCTTGCGCTTCATTTTATAGGCGGTGAAGAGCGCGACGGGAAGGATCCAGAGAGCGCGGGCAAGTTTTACGGTGGTGCCGATTGCGAGGGCCACATTGCCATATTTCGCCGCCGCGCCGACCACCGAGCTTGTGTCGTGAATCGCGAGCGCGGCCCAAAGTCCGAATTGCGACTGGCTCATGTGCAGCGCGTAGCCGACGGGCGGAAATAGCAGAAGCGCGACGGAATTCAGGACGAAGACGGTGCCGAGCGAAACGGCGATCTCTTCATCCGTGGCATGCGCGATGGGCGCGACGGCGGCGATGGCGCTGCCACCGCAAATCGCAGTGCCGACGGTGATCAGAAACGACACTTTCCTGCGGACCGCGATCAGCTGTCCCAGGAAAATGCCTAGAAGCATCGTGGACGCAATGCCGATCGCGGTGTAAACGAAGCCGGAGCGTCCGGCGCGGACGATCTGGTGAAGGTTCATTCCGAAGCCGAGCGCGACAACCGATGCTTGCAGAAGATACTTCGAGCTCGTGCGGCTTTGGGCGACGAACGGATGCTCCAGAGTGAAACCGTAGAGAAGACCGCCGAGAAGGGCGAGCGGCGGTGAAATGAATCCGGACGCGGCGAGAATCAAGCCGACAAAGAAGATAATTTTCGAGGAGGTCTTCCAGAACATCCTGCGGTTTCGCCCCAATTTGCGCGCAGCGACGATACACCATCAAGCCGTGGCGCTGGAAGAGGCAGCCGCGGTTTGCGATAGGATACAGGGCAGAGACCTCTGGCCAACGATGCCGATGAACATATCCGTCCGGAAAGCTGTACCCGCCGACGTGCCGGTGCTGCGCGAGTTGATTGATGCTTCGGTGCGCGGCCTGCAGGCGCAAGACTACACCCCGACACAAATTGAGAGCGCGCTCGTGACGGTGTTTGGCGTGGATAGCCAATTGATCGCGGACGGGACTTACTTCGTCGCTGAAGCCACGATGCCGGATGGCGAACCGGAAAACGCAGGGGACGAACGGGCCGCGGCCATAATTGTGGGTTGTGGCGGCTGGAGCCAGCGCAAAACGCTCTACGGCAGCGATCACTGGACAGGGCGCGAGGACGAGATGCTCGATCCGCGCACGGATGCGGCGAAGATTCGGGCGTTCTTCATTCATCCGGCGTGGGCGCGGCGGGGAGTCGGCAGCCTGATTTTGAAGACATGCGAGGATGCAGCGGCGGACGCAGGCTTCCAGCGGTGCGAAATGGGCGCGACGCTTACCGGCGTGAAGCTATTTGGGGCGAAGGGCTACGTCGCGCTGGAAAATATTGTGGTGCCGCTGAAGAACGGCGAAGGTCTGCCGGTGGTGCGAATGTCGAAGCAACTTCGGTAGGCGCTGCGAGCGTTTTACGCAGCGTGAACTTTTCTTGTCTCGCCCGCGAACTAGTCCGTGCCGGCGTTGGATTCCTTGTGCGCCTCAAGATCGCGCTTCAGGCAATCCGGGCAGAGACATCCTTCATTTCCAGCGGGCATCGGCCGCGGAGGCACTTCCGCGCACCAACACTTGCCATCCGGGGTGCAGATCATAGGAGAATTGCAGCGAGAGCAAAGGGTGTCCACAAAATTTGCCGCTGTCAGCGCTGCGGCGGTTTGGCGTCGGAGCGGCTGGACGCGGAAGCAGAATTCGCAGGAGACGAAACTGCGCTGGATGCCGAGTTGGAATCGGCGCCCGTGGCGGCTGACGGAGCAGGAGCGGGTTTCGACGGCGCGGCAGGCGAAGGCGTCGCCGTCGCGGGTGCTGTGCCGGCCGGCGAACTCGAACAGCAGGAGCTTCCGGACGCGGGAGCAGCGGAGCAGCAAGGCGGCCTTGGCGCGGATACCCCGGCGATGCCGGAGCCGAGGCCGAGCTTTTGCAAGGTGGAAGCATCCAGCTTGCCGCTTGGATCGAGGCCGTTGGCGGACTGGAATTTCTGCATTGCTGCGATCGTGTTGGCGTCCCACTTTCCGTTGGGCTCGCCCTGATAGTAGCCGCCGCGCGCGAGCGACGACTGGATCTCAGAGATGCGGTCGGGCGTGGGCGCTTTCTGCGAAGGTTCGCGACGGGAATGGCGCGACCTCTTGCTTGATTTCTTTTTCTTCGACGATGCCGCAGTCGAATGCCGAGAAGCTTTGGAACCGGAGGCTTTCGAACTTGAGGAACCCGCCGACGCCTTGGAAGCCGATTGTTGAGGCTGCACGTAGCGCACAACCACAAGCGAGGTGGACGTGGTGGCCATCGCACGACGCTTCGGACGAACATTGCGCATGGGATGAGACGGATGTGAACTACGCTGATGCGAGGCCGGCTTGCGCGACTGCTGTTGCGCGGAAGGCTTCGAGGCCGATTGAGCACTCGAAACAGGGGCGCAGAAGATCAGCAGCAAGGAAGTAACTGGCAGCCATCGCATGGCGGTGCTCATCTCTATTCGACGCTCGCGATTCTGGATTTGACGCCTGGCGGCGCGTCTGCGCCATTCCAATTATCAACGATCCAGAACGGGACTCAAGCTGCGACCTTTGCGGCTGAGCTTAAACGACAACCAAGGGCAATGCAAGCAGGAGGGGTTACTCGCAGCCACTCATCGCGCAAACGACCTACGGAGATCGTCCACATACTGCAAACTGCGCCTAGTGTTACTGTGCCGATTGCGACGGCACGGCGCCCGCCAGGAAAAGCGTCAGGACACGGTCGTTATCGGCGTGCCGCGCGACCTTGAATAGAACGTCTTGGCCCGGCTTGAGCTGGCCAATCTCGCGGCGATAGTCGGCCAAGCCATTGATCGGGACGTGATTCACTTCCACGATTACGTCGCCGCGGGAGAAGTCGATATCTTCGGCGAAACTTGCAGGCTCAACCTGCGTCACGACAACACCTGAGAGCTTGCCCATGCCAAGTTTGCGGGAGAGATCGGGCGTGAGATCTTCTACGTGCAGTCCAAACTGTCCCGGCTCTTCGCTCTGGTCGGGCTGCTCTTCGGCATTCGCAGCTGTCTGCGGGAAGATCTTGGAGCGGTCGGCAACGACCATCGAGACTTCTTTGGCGACTTTGTCGCGGACGAAGCGGACTTGGATGCCCTGGCCAATTGTTGTTTGGGCGATCGGATTCACCAAATCCGCGCCGGTGTGGACGGGTGCGCCGTTGATATTCGTGATGACGTCACCGGGCTTGAGGCCAGCCTTATCCGCCGGACTGCCCGGTTCAATCGCCTCGACGACGATTCCGTAGGGAGCGCCCAGTTCCTTCAACAGCACGGGGTTGTTGCTGCGGTCTTCCTGGAACGTGATGCCGATCGAGCCGCGCGTCACTTTGCCGACGGTCACAAGTTGGTTGTAAACGGAAATCGCGGTGTTGGACGGGAGAGCAAAGCCGACGCCTTCAAACCCGCGGCTGCCCGTGTAAATCGCAGTGTTGATGCCGATTACTTCGCCAACCATATTTACCAGCGGGCCGCCGGAATTCCCGGGGTTGATTGCGGCATCGGTCTGAACGAAGCGCTGGAATTGGTGGCCGACGTTCGAGCGGTCTTTCGCGCTGACAATGCCGGCCGTGACGGTGGAGTTCAACCCGAACGGACTGCCGAAGGCGAGAACCCAGTCGCCGACTTGGACACCGTCGGAATTGCCCAGCTTGGCGACAGGGAGATCGTGATCCGCGTCAATCTTGATGACGGCGAGGTCGGTATCTTTGTCAGTGCCGACGAGATGAGCGTTGTACTTCTTCGGATCGCCGTCCATGGCCACTTGAATTTTCGTGGCCTGGTCAATGACGTGATCATTCGTGAGGATGAAGCCTTTGCGGTCGACAATAACGCCTGAACCCAGGCTGCGTTCCGCATCCGGACCATTGTCGGGAGAATCGAAAAAGCGATCGAAGAAATCCTGGAACGGATCGTTCAAATGATGAGGGCGCTTTGTGCCGCCTTTCGGCTTCTCGATCACCTGGGTGGTGGAGATGTTGACGACGGCGGGACCAAGCTTCTTCGTGATCGTCGAAAACGCGTTCGAGAGAGTGATGGGATCGGGAATAGCGAGGAGCGAAGCGCCGCTGGCGCCGCTCTGTCCGTGAGTCGCGAGTGCACGGCCCGAAATAATCGTGCCGATCATGATGCCGACGCCGAGCGTGAAGGCAACGAGGAGGGAGGCAAACACCTTACGGCGCCGAGCCCAGCTCACCAGTTCCTGAAATTGAAGACCCATCCTCGTGCTCCCTTCCTGCCTATGAATGCGAAAAAGGTCGGACAACTCGAATTATACCACCCATTGGATTCGCGCCGCGGCAGGACGGTTGCGCGAATGCCCATATAAACAAGGCACACGGATAGCCTTGAGCAGACACATGTTTCGCCGGGTTGAGCGATGCCGAGGGGAGGCCTAACTGCTCCGCATGAATTCTAGCTGTCCGAGGAACGCTCGGGAATGCCGATTTCGATGTCCAGATCCGTTGCGTCTCCCGGCAGGACGAGCATAAAGGCTTCGTTGCCGGAAGCAATGTCGTCACCCTCGACGCGGGGTTCCTGTTTCTTCTGAGCGCGGCGCTCTGCCTTCATACGCGCCTTTTCCATGCGCTTCATTTCTTTCTGGCGTTTCTTGAATGTGGTTGTCATTCGATGGCTCCTTATAAGGAGATAAGCTGCGACGTTTGCCGCGACGCCTAAGGGCGTCCAATCTCACCGAGACGATTCGTGCGCTTGCTTGCACCCAACCAACTACACGAAGACGGAGAACATAGATACGAACGAGTGAGGCAGGCCGCCAACTGCGCGCGTGGGCCGCACAGCACCCACTCCCCTAGACTGCGCATCACTACTATAACACAGGAAAGTTGGAAAAGCCGCGCACGACGAGAAGAGCGCTCGTGGTGGCCAGCGTCTGAAGAATTGAATTCCCTTGTTGACTTGGGCGTCATCGAGCGGAGTAGAATCTCCAGAAACCCGCCCATGCAGCGCCCGGGCTGTAGCACGGGTACCCGGAATTCAAAAGGAGACGATCCATGGCCAAAGCCGCGAGTCCCATTCCCAAGGGATATCATTCGATCACATCATCGCTGACGTGCCGCGATGCAGCTAAAGCAATCGATTTCTACAAGAAGGCTTTCGGAGCAGAAGAAGTGATGCGGTCAAATTCACCGGACGGCAGAGTGAGCCACGCGGAACTAAAAATCGGCGATTCGGTCGTGTTCGTCAATGACGTATTTGGCGGCATGCCGGCTCCGGCAGCGGCAACGGGTACGCCCGCCTACAATTTGTTCCTATACACGCCGGACGTCGACGCCGTCTACGCCCGCGCCGTGGCGGCTGGCGCACGCGCGGATATGCCGCTCGAGGATATGTTCTGGGGCGACCGCTTCGGGAAAGTCACGGACCCGTTCGGGCACCAGTGGAGCCTAGCGATGCGGGTGGAAGAACTGACGCGCGAGGAAATGGACAAGCGAGCGAAGGCGTTCTTCGCGAAAGCGGCAGGCCAGAAGTCGTAGGGTCTGGCTGCGTTGGGGCGAAAGCGAACCGAGGGAGTGACGACAGGCCGTTCGCCGGTGCGGACGGCCTGTTTGTATTTTTGAACGGGCGGATGCGACGCGGAGTAGCGGATCACCGCCGGCCAAGTGTACGTCTGATGGAAACGATCACTGAGTTGCGACGGGGCGCGAGGAGAAGAAGAAATGCGGGTTTTAGCGGCGCTTGGCGTGGCAGTTCTCGTCTTGTTCCCAACTTCCGCGCGGGCTACACCTGTTGCAAACGCACCGTTGGAAGTGGTGGTGCTGGGCTCCGGCGGGCCACGGGCTTTCGGCCGCGCCGGGTCAAGCTACGTCGTACTGGTCGGAGGAAGACCTCGGATTTTGGTGGATGCAGGACCGGGTGCGTTCTTGCGGATCGGAGAATTGGAGGTGGACTTGGAAAAAGTAGACACAGTTTTGATGACGCATCTGCATATCGATCACAGCGGAGACCTGGCGGCTTTCTTCAACGCGCGAGCGCTGACCAGTGACGGGCCAATCACCTACCGGATATTCGGCCCGGATGGAGCTGGACTTTTTCCCAAGACATCGCGATTTGTGAACTTGCTGGTGGGAGAAGGCGGCGCGTTTGCCTATCAGAAGACGTTTGGCGCGGACGAAACGTTTGTGGTTCGCGATCTGGCAATCGGCCTGGATTCCGCGCGAACGAAGATTGTGGACGAGGACGGTTTGATGGTGGAAGAAATTGCCACGCACCACGGCGACTGTCCGTCGGCGGCATACCGGATTTCTTACAAGGGCGCGGTGGTGGTTTTCTCCGGGGACATGGATGCTTCCGCGCTGCCGAATCTCGTGCAATTAGCGAAGGATGCGGATTTGCTGATCTTTAATTGTGCCGTGCTGGACCCTCCGGGTTCGCCTTCCCAACTATACGATCTGCATACGCCGCCGAAGAAAATTGGCGAAGCCGCGCGCGAGAGCGGCGTAAAGAGTTTGCTGCTGAGCCATCTTGCTCCGGACGTGGAAGGACAGGAGGGTGCGGTGCGGAAATCGATTCGCGCGTCCTACGCAGGGCCGGTTGCGTTCGCGTGCGATAAAATGCGCGTGGCTGTTGGGAAGTGAATGGGAAAATGCTAGCGCCAGTTGCCGATGAGCACGAAGGGCGCCCAATAATAGGGATGCGCGAATGATTTCAGCGGAGGCGGCTCGCCGGGCGCCGCGCCGACCGCATCAGGCTTAACTTCTCCGCGCAGCAACGCCATTTGCGCCTGCTGCAGTGCTTCGGCTTTCGTCACTCCCGGTCGTGTAGTCCAGGCTTCGTAGAACTTGCGCATCAGCGCGCCGGTGCTCTGGTCGTTCACACTCCACAGACTTGCAATCACAGCCTTGGCCCCTTTGCGCTGCGCAATTTCGCCAAGCCCGTCGAGTTCGCGGCCGTTGCGTTCTCCGCTCAACGCAGACTCGCATGCCGAAAGCGTCAGCAACTCCGTATTCCAGAAGCGAATGTTCACGTCCGTTTTGATGTCGGAGAGCGTCAGATGCGTTCCGGCTTGATCGGTCCCGCCCAGCAGCAGGAAGGAGAAGTCGTCTCCGCTGGTCTGAAAAGAGAAGTGACTGGCGACGTGCACAATGGGAAAGCCCTGACGGAGACCCGTTTCAAATGCCTGCCGGGTAAAGGCGTCGTCCAGCAGCATCACGCCGGGCATCACGCCACTCGTCGAGTCGCCGCCGGAGCGGACGATCCCGTGCAATTCAGATGGAACAGTCGGGAGAGCGGAAAAGCCGCCGTAGGACTTCGACACGCCCATGGCCAATGCTTGCCATTGTCCCGAGTACGGAGGATTTTTAAGTTTGCTGATGCTGGAAAGAGTGAATATTTCGTTGCGGTAATTCTCGACGACGTAGCGCTTGCCGTCGTGGAGGGCCGCGATGGGAACGTAACGGAGGACATCATCGAGCGACCACATCAGCGTCTTTGCTCCGGCAGCCTGGAGATCCTGTTCCACCGGTCCGAGGACGATCTTGTATAGCTCCTGGGCGAGCGGCATAGGATCACTTTCCGGCGAGAGGAGCGTGTGCCGAAGGGCGAAAACCTTTTCGCGCAACGCTTCCGGCTTGATCGGATAGTCATGAGCGATTCGCGCGTCCGGCAGGACCAGGATGACGATCAGCCGCTCGGGGGCGACAACGGTATACAGCGCCACGGTGCCGGGTTCGAGTTCGTGCAGGACTGACTGTAAGTCGCTGGTCTTATCCTCCAGCTCGCGCACACTCGCATCGGCCTGTTTGTTCTTGCCGAGCTGCTCGTAGAGATCCTGGCTCACGAAGTTCTGGAAGGCTTGCTCGGTATCGTCGAGCTGTTTGCTGAGCGCTTGAAAGCGCTGTTCTTCTTCCGGCGTGCGGGGCGACTTGATATTCAGAGCGTTCCAATCGCTCCAGAGGGCGGCAGCGCCGCCAGCCATTTCGCGATAGCGGCGATCCAAGGAGGTTTCAGTGGACGTTAGCGCGAGCGTTCCGGCGGCACCGCCGCTCTTGTCGTCGCGAGTGAACTCTTTAAACTCCTCTTCCTTCAACAGGCCGAGAACCTGCTGAGCCTCGAAAAGTCTCCCCTGTGTGACGAGCAAATCGGCCAGGCGGCGGTAGGTGCCCTCGACAGAACCGGTGAATGCTGTCTGTGCGGACTTTTCCAGACCCTGAATGTTACGACGGATCTGTTGATAACTGTTGATTGCCTGCTTGCCAAAAAATATGGCCAGTGACGGATTGTTGTCCTCCTGCCAATGCTCCATCAGCAACCCGAGAGTAGTCGCTTCCATGAGCGGATCGTTGAGCGAGCGTTCCAAAGTCAGCGCGCCGCTGTACTGGTCAAGCGCCTTGCGTTTCTCGCCGAGTCCGTCATAGGTTGCGCCGATGTTGTTGAGAGTGGTGGCTTCTCCGGCGCGATCAGCCACGGCGCGATTGAGCGATAGCGCGTGGTTGAAAAAATCCAAGGCTTTCCGCTTGTCACCAAGCGAGTCATACACCGCGCCGAGATTGCTCAACGTGATGGCTTCTCCGGAACGATCGCCGATCGCGCGCCGGAGCGGTAAAGCCTGTTCGTAATGTTCCAGCGCTTTCTCCTTATCGCCTAGACGGTCGTACACCACGCCCATGTTATTCAGCGTGTTCGCTTCTCCGAAGCGATCACCCACAGCGCGCCGAAGCGGCAAGGCCCGGCTGTAGTAATCCAGCGCCTTCTGCAGCTCCCAGAGACCGCCATAAATCACGCCGATGTTATTCAGCGTGACGGCTTCTCCAGAGCGGTCGCCCACCGCACGCTCGAGTGGCAAGGCCTGATTGAAATAGTCCAGCGCCTTCTGCTTCTGGCCAAGAGCATCATAGGCTCCGCCGAGGTTGACGAGCGTGGTGGATTCCCCGGAGCGGTCGCCCGCGGCGTGATAGACGGGCAAAGCTTGCTCGTAATATTCCAGCGCCTTTTGTTTTTCTCCGAGTAGGTCATACGCGAGACCGATGTTGTTCAGCGCCGCGGCTTCGCCGGAGCGATTGCCGGCGGCGCGAAACAGCGGCAAGGCTTGCTCGTAATATTCCAGCGCCTTCTGCTTGTCCCCAAGAGAGTCGTAGGCGCTGCCGATATTGTTCAGCGTGGAGGCTTCGCCGGAGCGATCGCCCGCGGCGCGATTCAGAGGCAGAGCCAGATTGTAATATTCCAGCCCCTTCTGCTTCTCGCCGAGCGCAGCGTATGCGAGACCGATGTTGCTCAGCGTAGAAGCTTCCCCAGAGCGATCGCCCGCGGCGCGATGGAACGATAAAGCCTGGCCGTAAAATTCCAGCGCCTTTCGCCTGTCACCCAGATCGTCGTAGACCAGTCCGATGATATTCAGCGTGGTGGCTTCACCGGGGCGGTCACCGATGGCGCGTTCAAGGAGCAAGGCCTGATTGTAATAATCCAGCGCTTGTTGCTTGTCGCCTAGAGCGCTCGACATCCGGCCGAGCATGTTCAGCGTTATCGCCTCTTCGGACTGGTCGGCGATTGCTCGCGACAGAGTGAGGGCGACGCTAAATTTAGCAGCGGCTTTCTGAAGCGAATCGGCGGTGCCCTGGCTCCGAAGCTTCATGGCGTCGAGGAAGGAGCGCTCCGCATCGATGCGAGTGGAGTCCGCAGGTTGAGGAAAACGCAAGCCTGTGACTTTGATCTCGTACTTTCCGGCGGCAGCGTTTTGATTGCCGGAGATCACGCGTACAAGGTAGTCACCCGAAGTGGCGACAACGGCGGAAAGCGGTTCCGTGCCGAAGATGCCGGTGGGCCTCGCCGTTATGGCGACGACCTTCCCGTCGGGGCCAATCAATACGCCGACGACGTCGATACCTTTTTTCTCGACGACGAAGTGGAGAAATTGTCCGGCTTCCACATGGATGCGATAGACGTGGGTTTCGCCGCCGCGGAGTTCGCGCTCGATGGATTTGCCGAGTTCAAGAGGGGGCGCACTAGCCGGCCGCTGGGTTGCGCTTTGACTGGCGGCGGATTGCGGTGAGGAGAAGTTGGAACCCTGCAGTGTGGCCGCGTGTGACGAGGCTGCACAAAAACACAGTGGCGCCAGGAACGCGACAAGAAGTCTGCACACTGATTTCCCCGCGCCGGTCGCGTCGCCTTCTGGAACGGTTCTCATTCTTGCCGCCGTTGCGCGACGCCAAACACAGTCAGATGTGATGCGCGGTTCAGTGTACCGCGTTCAAGACCGCGCGAACGGCCGCGATGTCGAGCTTTCCATAGCCCCAGCCCGGGTTGGGCACAGTGCCGGTGAAGGAGTCCTGCGTGGCGTTGAGTTCCAGCAGTGTTTTGATTTCGCCGGTCGTAATGTCCGGCCTCTTCTGCATCATCAGGGCGATCACTCCCGCCGTGTACGGCGCAGCGGAACTCGTGCCGTTCATCTTTGTGTACCTTCCGGAGGAATCCACCGTCCATTCCTTCGGGTTTACACCTGACCCATCAGGGTGCATGGCGTAGGGGGCGGAAAACCACTGGCCGGGCGAAGCGATGTCTGGCTTGACGGTTCCGTCGCGGCTGTAACCGATGCTGGAATAGCAGGAGACGTCGCCGATCTGCATGGGATTTGGTCCACAGACACCCGGCATCGTGACCATCTTGCCTTGATAACTGAACTGGTCGTTCCAATCGTAACTTGCCACCGTGATCGCAGCCGCCGTTGTTCCCGGAGTTCCCACAATTTCAGCGTCTCGTCGTATCGCGGGGTGAAATTGGCCGCCCATCGGCAGATACGCGTCAATGAGAAAGGGCTCCCCCGTGTCATCTCCTAGCGCCAATCCCACCACACCCGCCGGTGCGGCAAAATCCAACTCGAGCTCATTCGAGTTCGGATCCACTGTTTTCTCCGGCGGCGACTGAGGCATCGGAAATTGTCGCTGCTGGCCATTTATGTTTAGCACGAGAGTTCCCCACCGCAGGTGATCCGGATCCACCGGTCCGCCGCCTTGCTTGTGAATGAAGAGGTGGAGGATGCCTGGATTCTGAGATTGCCAGAGAAGGCGAGCCGGCTCGTCCCCTCCTTCATAAGCGGTCCGGGCATGCAGGCCATTGGTCCGTTCGTTACCCGCGGAGATGGCAATCGCCCGGCCGCGCGCATTGGCGGGAAAGCGCGCGTCCAGCTCCCGCTCCTCGACGCTCAATCCGTCATGATGGCCACCGTGACCACCGAAACTGCAGGAAAAAACGACGGGCTTCCCTTCGCGTTTTGCCACGCTGTCAATCCACGCGACGGCGGCATTGAGCAGGAACCCGTGATCGAAGCTTCCACCGCCACTCGCGACGCGCACCACGATGATGTCCGCTTGGGGAGCCACGCCGGCGTACGCGCCTCTGGAATTGTTGCCGTTCCCGGCGGCGATTCCGGTGGTGGCTGTCCCGTGGCCTCCCTCGTCGGTCGCGGGAATTCGTACGCTCCGGGAGTTCACTTCCGCGGTCAGCTGCTCTCGCGTGTACAGGGTTCCTATCGAGCTTCCGTTCGGGTAGGAATAGGGGGCCTTGCTGCCGATCCCGGAGGAATCATATGCGTTCGTCACCGTATCCCATAAATAAAGGAAGCGCGAGGTCGGGTGGCCCGAGCCGTCAAAATTGATGAAGTCGGCGTTGCGAAAATCGGCGCCGGTATCGATGATCGCGACGATCACTCCCTTGCCGGTCAGACCCGCGTAGCCTCCGTGCACGATCTGCTCGGGGACCCCGCGGGCGGCCGAACCCAGTTGGAAAGGCGACGGAGGCGGAGCCGAGACTTCCCCCGCCTCCTCATACCAGACCAAACCGGGCGTGGAGAGCAAACCCTTGACCGCCGCCTCGTCGGGTCCCTTTCCATCTGGGGAAGGCGCTATGAACACGTCCGCGAACCGATCGATTGCAGTGAGAACGGTCACCCCCGGAACGCGGAGCCGCTCGCGCGACGAAGCAGAATCAAATTGCAGATACACTACGTAGTACTTGACGGAGCCGCTCGCCATCGTCGAGTAGCGGGCACTGTTTTCCGGGTTCACGAATGAGGCGGCGGAGGCGCGCAGCGCCGTCGACAGATTCCCCGGAAGCCCTGCGGGGGTAGCCTTGAAACTCATCGCTTTCGTCTCCCCGGCCTTCAAGGAATTAAAATCTGGAAACTGCTTGGAAGCCTGGTCCTGCGCCTGCGCACTCAGCCCTGCCATGAGGGTCATAGCGGCAAGGAGAGCAAAGAGGTGCGTCCTGCTGCGGATGTATCGGAATTGTCTGAGCAGGCTTCCGGCACAGAACATGAACTATCCTCCTGAGAAAATCTTCACGCGAATCTGATTGGCCCGTGTCCCGGTGTTCGGTCGATGAATCAGCGGACGGCGTTCAAGCCTGAAGCGCCAGACTCGATCGCCAATGTGGCGCATCCTACACTTCTCTTTTCCCTTGTACAACGAATTTGCCGACGCTGGAGGTTCTGGCGAGACCGGCACAGATTCGACGGCAAAGAGCGAAGCGAACCGGTGCTGATTAACTTAAGAGTGAGGGATTGGCGGGCGCGAGGTAGACTTGTTACAATGAGAGATGGCCGAGGCGAAAAACTTCGGCTTGCACTCCGGGGCAAATCCCCGCAGGTGAAAACAACCAACCGTATGGCTCCTCGCACTTTGTATGAAAAAATCTGGGATGCGCACCTCGTACGCGAAATCCCCGGGCAGCCCTCCATCATTTACATCGACCGGCACCTGATCCACGAAGGGACTTCTCCGCAGGCGTTTGCCGGATTGAAAGCCGCGGGGCGTAAAGTACGCCGCCCCGAACTGACATTCGCGGTGATGGACCACTCCGTATCGACGAAAAACCGGCTGTTGCCGGTTCTCGACGTGGATGCTGCCGGACAATTTGAGGCGCTGGCGCGCAATTGCGAAGAGTCTGGAGTGAATCTCTTCGACATGCACAGCAAGAACCAGGGGATCGTGCACATCATCGGCCCCGAGCTCGGGATTACGCAACCGGGGCAAACGATCGTATGCGGCGACAGCCACACGTCCACACACGGCGCGTTTGGCGCGCTGGCGTTCGGCATCGGGACGAGCGAGATCGAGCACGTCCTGGCGACGCAGTGCCTTTCGCAATTCAAATCGAAGACGCTCGAGATCCGGTTCGTCGGCAAACGGCCGCGCGGCGTGACGTCGAAAGACATGGTCCTCGCGGTGATCGGGCAGATCGGAATCGCCGGGGGCAACGGCTCGGTGGCCGAGTACACGGGAGAAGCCGTACGCGGACTTTCGATGGAAGCGCGCATGACGATGTGCAACATGACGATTGAAGGCGGCGCACGGGCGGGAATGGTGGCGCCGGACGAGACAACGTTTGCGTACCTGGAGGGCCGGCCGTTCGTGCCTCGCGGCAAGGAGTTTGAGGACGCGGTGAGTTATTGGAAGTCGCTCGTGACGGACCGGGATGCGAAGTACGATTCGACGGTTACCATTCAGGCGAATGAGCTCGCACCGATGGTTACCTGGGGTACGAATCCCGGAATGGTGACGCAGGTTACAGAGCGCGTTCCCGATCCGCATTCGTTCAAAGATCCGGTGGACCGGAAAGCCGCGGAGAGCGCGCTGATCTATATGGATTTGAAACCTGGAACGCTCATCGAGGATATCTCGCTCGATCGCGTATTCATCGGATCATGCACCAATTCGCGGATCGAAGATTTGCGGATGGCGGCGAAGGCAGTGGCCGGAAAGCATGTTTCCAAGGATTTGAAGCAGGCGCTGGTGGTTCCGGGTTCGCGACGTGTGAAGGTGGAGGCGGAGGCGGAGGGGCTCGACAAGGTTTTTGTCGCCGCTGGATTCGAATGGCGCGACGCCGGCTGCAGCATGTGTATCGGAATGAATGACGACGTGCTGCAAAGTGGAGAGCGCTGCGCGAGCACGTCGAATCGCAATTTTGAAGGACGCCAGGGCAAGGGCGGGCGGACGCACCTGGTGAGTCCGCTAATGGCTGCGGCGGCTGCGATCGAAGGGCATTTCGTGGACATCCGCAAATGGAAGAACCTGGACGGAGCTGAGTAGCGCGCGGCGAGAATCGAACGTTCATCGAAGCACTGGGAACGCAGAGAAACTCAGAAAAGGCCAGGGAATTAGGGAGCCCAGAGGGTTATGCAGCCGTTTACAAAACATACGGGTCTGGTCGCGCCGCTCGATCGGGTGAACGTGGATACCGATCAGATGGTGCCGAAACAGTTTTTGAAATTTCTTACGCGCGAAGGATATGGGCGCGTGCTGTTCTACGATTGGCGCTACTTGCCGGGCGAGAAAGCGAATCCTGAATTCGTGTTGAACTACCCGCGATACAAGGGGGCGTCGGTGCTGCTGGCGCGCGCGAATTTTGGATGCGGATCAAGCCGGGAACACGCGCCTTGGGCGATTCTCGACTACGGCTTCCGCGCGATTCTCGCGCCCAGCTACGCGGACATTTTCTACAACAACTGCTTCAAGAACGGGATTTTGCCCGTCACGCTCTCGAACGAACAGATGGATGAGCTGTTCAAACGAACGGAAGAGAACGAGGGCTACCGCGTGACGGTGGACCTTGAAGAGCAGGTTGTCACCGATGGCAAGGGCCTGAAGTATTCGTTTACGATCGATCCATTCCGCCGGGAGTGCCTGCTGAAGGGACTCGATGATATCGGGCTGACGCTGGTCCACGAGCCTTACATCTCTTCCTTTGAACAGAAGAATCTGCGCTATCCGGTGATGTACGACCCGGTGGACGTGAAATTCCACAAGCAGCCAGCCTCGCGAAAATAAGATTCACACTCCGCTCTTGCCGGTTGTAGATCCCTTGTAACATTTCGTCTTATCGCGCAGAAGAGAGCCGGCGAGATGCCGGCGTTACGGAACTGGATGCGTGCCGCGCTGGTTCGTTCCCTTCTATTTGTGTGGGGAGATGACCGGCTCGGGGGATTCTGGCGCGATTGGCGCTGCGCCTTTCAGTTCTGCGAGGACGATTCCGAGAAGAATCAGAGCCGCGCCGAAAAGAACGCGACCGCCGAGGCGTTCGTGAGCGACCACCCAGGCGGTAATCACCGCGAACACAGGCTCGAGACTGATAAAGATGGCGGTGTGAGTAGGCGTGGTGTACTGCTGCGCCCAGGTCTGAAAGGAGAAGCCGATTACGGTGGAACCGATTGCCGTGATCAGCACGGCGAAAACGAGTTGGCCGGACCAGACGAGGCGCGGCGGTTCCCACCCGGTTGCGGATAGCAAGGGCAGCGCGAGAGTGGCGAGGACGGCGGTGGTTGCCACCTGAAGAAAACTGAGCGCGCCCACGGAATGGCGCTCGACGTACTCGCCGATAAAGATTACGTGCAGGGCAAACATCACCGCGCAGCCGAGCGCGATCGCATCGCCCCGATTCAAGCTGCCGAATCCCTCCGGCGGGATCATCAGGAAGTAAAGCCCCACGAGCGCGGAGAATGCACCGAGCCAAATCCAGACGTTGATGCGCCGGCGGCCAAACGCGGCAAGAAAAACGGGCACGAGGACGACGCTTGATCCGGTGATGAATGCAGCCTTCGAAGCGGTCGTGAACTTCAGCCCCGTGGTCTGGAATGCGTAGCCCCCGAACATAAAGAACCCGATTTGTATCCCGGCCCAGATCGCGTGACGGTTCAGTTCGCGCAGCGCGCGCCAGAACAAGATTGCCATGACGAAAGCGGCGAGAGCGAACCGGACGGCGAGGTAGGCGAAAATCGAGACGTCCGCCAGGGCGTCTTTAACGACGATGAATGTTCCTCCCCAGACGAGCGAACAGAATAGCAGCGCGAGATCGGCGCGGACGCGTTTGCTGAAAACTGTCCCAGATTGTGCGAGAGGCATCGAACGAAGAGTGTAAGCATCGGGCCGCGACGAGGCAAGGCAACTGCGTGCCGCCACGATCGCGCGGCGCGCAAATCCGAAACCAAAATGGACGGTTTGATTGACGCACCCAAGACCATATAGTAGAAACTTTGTTAGTTCATGGCCCTACGAATAGCTGCGGTTCTATGTGCCTGCGCCGTCCTGCTGTCTCTTGCCCAGCCGCCGCTGCGAGCGGCCAAGCGTGACGCGTGGGTAGAAGTACACTCGCCGAATTTCATCATCGTCAGCAATGCTGGAGAAAAACAGGCGCGCAGGACTGCTATCCAGTTCGAGCAAATCCATACGCTGTTCCGAGAATCGCTCGCTGTCGCACAGGGACATGCGAGCCCCGTCATTACGATTTTCGCGGTAAGAGATGAGAAATCACTGAGCGACCTGCTCCCGGAATATTGGACCAAGGGCCACATGCACCCCTCCGGAGTATTTGTGTACCGGATGAACCAATACTACGCGGCGGTGAACCTGGACGCGCAAGGCACGAACCCGTTCGCCACGATGTACCACGAGTATTACCACTCGCTGACGGTGCCCTACTTCCCGGAGCTTCCGACGTGGCTCAGCGAGGGACTGGCCGATTTCTTCGGCCAATCCCAGGTGAACGGCAACGTCGCGACCATGGGAATGGCGGATCCCGCTCTGATCGAGAGGCTGCGGCAAAATAAGCTGATACCGCTTGACGTGCTATTCCACGTAGACGCGACGTCTCCCTATTACAACGAGGAGGACAAAACGTCCGTTTTCTATGCTGAGTCGTGGGTGCTGACGCATTACCTGATGATCGGAGACAAGCAAGCGCACCGGCAGATGCTTCTTGCGTACGCCGCCGCGTTGTCGGCCGGCGCGACACCTGATCAAGCCGCAGTCAAGGCGTTTGGCGACCTCCAGAAACTGGAGGGCGAGCTTTCCCGGTACATCGGCAACTTCAGCTTCTCGTTCTTCCAAATGAAAGCACCCGCCGAGCCCCCTGCAACGGAGATCCAGACGCGCGCTATCTCGGAAGCAGAAGAAGAGGCGTACCGCGGCGGTTTCTTCGCGATTCGCCGGCGGCCCGAGGCGAAAGAAATTCTGCAGAACGCCGTGAACCTCGACCCCAAGCTCGCGTTGGCGCACCGGAATCTCGGCGTCGAGGAATACCTGGAGGGCAATCGAGATTCCGCGCTGGCGTCGATTTCGGAAGCCGTACAACTCGAGCCGAAAAACGGGTTTGCGCGTTACCTTCGGGCGAACTTGTCGTTCTATGGCGCAGGCAGCTTTCCGCAGGACGCGCAGATCGAAGAAGACTTGCGGCAATCTGTGGCGGACAGCCCCGATTTCCCGCCGGCGAACGCGTTGCTCGGCCTTTACCTCTCGAGCCGCCGCAAAGACGCCGGGGAGGCGCTCGCATTTGTGAAGAGGGCTGTTGCGCTGGAGCCGGGAAACACCGAGTACATGTACGATCTCGCTCAGGTGCTCGCGCAAATGCAGCGCCTCGACGATGCGCAGTTCGTAGCTCAGCGCGCCCGCTCCAATGCGCGCGATTCAAAGAGTCGCGCGGCGATCGACGAGTTCTTGGTTTATCTCCAGAGAGCTCGCAGCATCGACCGCCGAAACACCCTGGCCGAGGACGCAGCCCTGCAATCGCCGGCGAAATCGGACCCAACTGCTCTTGGCCAACTGCCGGCCCAGAGCGAAGCGCCACTCGAACCTGATAATTCGCGCGAGGTAACGGGTGTGGTGGCGCAGGAGAGCTGCGCAAATGGATTGAAACTGCAACTGACGACGGCGACTGGCACTCTGACACTTCGTTTGCAGCCCGGAGCCCACTCCGCCATACGCATGATGTCGAAGCCGGCGACGAACTTTGATATCTGCACGTCACTGAAAGGCACGCGGGTTACAGCGCGCTACGTGCCAGACGACGCTAAGAAACCTTCCGGCGCTATTCAGGAGTTGACGATTCTGGATCCCGACGCCCCGAACCGTCCGGAATTGCCGCAGCCGGCCAGCACGAAGACGCCCTTGCGCCTTGATTCAGAACAGAGCCGCGCGCCGACGGTCAGTGCAAAACTCTCAGGAAAAGTGACCGCGGTGACGTGCGACGGAAACGAAATGCGGCTAACGCTCGCGGTTCGTGAGACGTCATTTGATTTGCATGCGCGTGACTACGCGCGGGTGCATTTCGAGCTGTCCGTTCCATTCGACGCGGGCGAGTTCCAACCATGCACGCAACTGAAAGACCATGACGCAACAATCGAGTACGTGATAACGGACAAAGTGGCGTACGACGGCGAAATCCAGTCGGTTGAAGTGGGTAAGTAATTCCTCGGCCCGCGCAAACTGCAGGTAGATATCTTCGCTCGGAGCTAGCGCGACGGCTCGTAGACGATGCGGCCGCCCGCGATCGTCATTGAGACCTGGGTGGTAAGCAGATCGCGTGGCGGGATGCGCGTGATGTCTACCGGGAAGACGACGATGTCGGCCAGCATTCCGGGAGCGATCGTTCCCTTCTGCTTTTCTTCGAATTCCGCAAAGGCCGAGCCAGCCGTGTAGGCGCGAAGGCAATCGTCCATTGAAAGTTTCTCCTGGGGCTGCCAGCCGCCCGCCGGCCCGCCCGCCGGCAATTCGCGCGTGACGCACGCGTAGATCCCCCGCAGGGGATTGATTGACTCGACGGGGTAGTCCGTGCCGAACGCGAGGTGTACGCCGTCCTGTTCCATCGTGTGCCAAGCGTAGGCGCCTTTCACTCGTTCGGGGCCGAGACGGTCGGTTGCCCAGCGCTCGTCGTCGAGCAGATGCGAAGGCTGCATGGACGCGACAACGCCGAGAGAAGCGAAGCGGGCGAAATCGCCGGGAGCGACGATCTGCGCGTGCTCCACGCGGTCGCGCCGCTCGCGCGCGCCGCCTGCTTCTTGTACAGCCGCAAAGGTATCGAGCGCGATTCGGTTGGCTCGGTCGCCGATCGCGTGAAATGCAATCTGAAAGCCGGCGCGGTCGCGTTCAATCGCCATGGGCGCGACGGTTGCCGGATCGAGCCGCAAGATGCCGGATGTCGCTGGGTCATCGGAATACGGCGCCAGCAGCGCAGCTGTCCGCGAACCCAGCGAGCCGTCGATCAGAGCTTTCAGTGCGCCGGTTTTCAACCAGGGATCGGTGGTGCCGCCAGTGCGGCGCATCTCCTCCAGACGATCGAGCGGAAAACTGAAGGGCAGCCATTCCGTGACTCGGATCTTTAGCTTCCCTTCCCGCTGCAATTGCCCGTACACCAGGAAGTTCAACCAGCCGAAATTATTGCCGTCGGGTGAAGCCATCACCGAGTTGTCTTGAATGGATGTGACGCCGAATTGCGAGGCTTCGTCCATGACGAGACGGAAGGCTTTCAATCGCTGGGCTTTGGAGTAGGGCGGGATGCGCTCGTAGACGAGGCTCATCGCGGAACCTTCTTCGAGCATGCCCGTGGGTTCGCCGGTCTGCGGGTCGCGCTCGATGTGGCCGCCAGGAGGATCGGGCGTCGCGCGGGTGATCCCCGCAAGCGAGAGGGCGCGAGAATTAACCACTGCCACATGCCCGTCGGTGCGCTGAAAGAACATCGGATGATCGGTCGAAATCGAATCGAGATCGTAGCGATTGGGAAACTTCTTCACGGGCCAGAGCGTGTGATCCCAACCCGGGCCGACGATCCATTCCCCCGGGCCATAATCCTTCAATCGATTGCGCACCCGCTGCTGAAGTTCCTCGAGCGATTGCGCGCCGCTGAGATCCACTTCCAACTTGCGATAGGCTCCGCCGGCAAGATGGGCGTGAGCGTCGTTGAAGCCCGGCATTGCAAACTGGCCGTGTAGATCGATGACGCGAGTCTTCGGGCCGAGCCAGGGCTTCACCTGCGCATCGGCGTCCGCACGAGCGAGCGCGACAATTGTTTCGCCGCGAATCGCAAGGGCAGTGGCCCACGGCTCGGAGGCAAGTCCGGTGTAGATTTTCCCGTTCGTGAGAACCATGTCCGCAGAAGGGGAGAGCGGAGCGGGCTGCGCTTGCGTTTGAGACAGCTGCTTCAATCCAGAAGCCGCAAATATCGAGTGCCGCGACATTGCCAGCCACGCTGCAGCCGGTGCGCAGATGCACAGGACTGCGAGCACTCGAAGAAACCGACTGGGCATCCTAGGGTTGAATCCCGGCGAGCGCCAAAGTAGTAAGCAGTACGCGTTTCAGACCCAGCTCGCGACCGGCCGGGTCGTACCATTCCGCCAGCGTGTGCGAACCGCTGCCTTTGCCGCCGCCGCCAATTGCGATCGCGGGGATTCCTTGTGACAGAGGAATATTTGCGTCCGTAGAACTGCGTTCGAGCCGCGAACGCGTGCCGAGAAAGCGGTCCACATCGCGAATCGTTTCCAGCAGCGGAGAATCCTCAGCTAGCTTTCCCGGCGGCCGGGCTCCCAGCGAGGTGAACTCCAACTGGAGAGAGTCCGAGCTTGACCGGCCCGCGGCGATTTCGTCCTTCACGCCCGCTTGCATCGACTCGCGGAGAGCGCTTTCCAAACGATCCAGCTCGGATTCATCTTCCGAGCGGAGATCTATCTTTACGGCCGCGCGCGCGGGGATGGAGTTCACCGAAGTGCCGCCTTCGATCACGCCGATGTTGTAGGAGCTGCGCGGCTCGTCAGGAACGCGAACCGAAGAAAACTTAACGATTCCGCGCGAAAGAGCTGTGATCGGATTGGGAGCGCCGAAGTCCGACCAGCTGTGACCGCCGGGGCCCGCGATGCTCACTTGAAACCGGCGAGAGGCGATGCCTTGCGTCGTGATGTGTTCGGTCGAAGGCCCGTCGATCGCGATCACGGCGGAAAGTCGAGGGCCGAATTCCTCGACGAGCGCGCGGACACCGCGAAGATTTCCCTCACCTTCTTCGCCGACATCGCCTGCAAACACGATTGTTTTTGTCGTGCGAATGCGCGCCTCGTAGAGCGCGCGCGACACCCCCACGAGCGCAGCGAGTCCTGCGCCATTGTCGGCGATTCCCGGCGCTTCCAGGCGAGTGCCCGTGCGTTTCACGGCCACATTTGTTCCCGCGGGAAACACCGTATCGAGATGCGCCACCAGCAGGATGACTTCTTTCGAGCCTGAGCCGGGGTGCTCGCCGATCACATTTCCAATCTTATCCACACGAACGCGCAGCCCGCTGGCTTCGAACAGTTTCTTCAGCGCTTCGCCGCGGCGCGCTTCCTTGAATTCAGGCGCCGGAATTTCGGTGAGGCGAATCTGCTGGTCGGTGACCCATGGGCCATTGTGGTCGACCCATTCGATCGCACGCGCGCATCCGGCATCCTGCGCGAGCTTCTCAATGGAGTCTTCCGCGGCGCGGGCATGGGAGGTAGCCATCACCAAAAAGATACAGCAGATGGAGACGAGTTTCACGAGATTCGTGCGCGAAAGTCTAGCGCCTGTGGCGCGATATGTACACTTCGCTCGGAGTGGAATGAGTCCTCGCAGGGATCAACTTGGCCGGGCTTTGCCGGCGGCGGCGACAGGACCGATCAGCGTTAGAATTTCGTCTTCAGTCAAAATGCGCTCGGCTTTTTTTGCGGCATCGAAGATTCGATCGACCATTTCGTCGGTCGCCGCGATTCCTCGCTTTTCGAGCCAGTAAATTACGTTTGACCGGCCACTCAACGGCCCCACTTCGATAATCTGCTCGAGGCCAAAGTGGTGCGAGGGGACCCCGCTGTAAATCGAATTGGCGAGTTCCTCGTCACCCTTTTTGTAAGCCTTCACAATCGCCGCCGCGTGAACTCCGGTCGCCGTTCGGAAAGCATCGCGGCCAACGACGGGGTAGTTGGGAGGTATCGGCGTGTGGGTCGCTTTCGAAACGGTCTCTGAATATTTCTTCAGATTCGAAAGATCTTGTTCGATCAACCCCAGCAGGCGGAGATTCACGAGCATCAGTTCCATCGGCGTATTGCCAACACGTTCACCGAGAGCAAGAGCGGCAGCGTGGACTTGATCGGCGCCCGCAGCAACCGCCGCCAGAGAATTCGCGACTGCCAGGCCGCGATCGTTGTGCCCGTGCCAGTCAACACGGATTTTTTCACCGGACGGCTTCACGACTTCATCGATAGCGAACTGGACGAGATTGTATGCGCCGCGAGGGGTCGCATGGCCGACGGTGTCGCACAGAACGATCGCGCGAGCGCCGGCGCGAATCGCAGTCGAGTAGAGCGTGATGACCGTCGAAGGGTCGGTGCGAATCGTGTCTTCGGTCACGTACATCACCTGCAGGCCCGCGGACACGGCGAACTTCACCGCCTCTTCGGTGGTGCGTTGAAGGTGATCGACGGTCCAATCCTCGACGAGCCGGCGAATCGGGCTCGAGCCTAGGAAGGTTGCTGCTTCGAGCGGCATGCCCACCCGCTCGGAAATCTCGATGATGGGCTCGATGTCGTTTTTGAGCGTGCGCGCCGCGCAGTTCGGCCGAATTTTCATTCGCGATTGCACGATTTCGCGCGCGAGCGCTTCGGTATCGGCGTAGGCGCGCGGACCGGCGCCGGGAAGTCCGATGTTGACCGCGTCAATGCCGAGCGATTCCATCAGGTGTAGGATTTCGATCTTTTCGGCGATGCTCGGATCGTGGACGGAAGGATTCTGCAGACCGTCGCGAAGAGTTTCGTCGTTGAGCATCACGCGACGGCCGACTGGAATCTCGGCGCCCGTGTAGGTGTTCCAATCGTGGATGAGTTCGTGTTTCATTTTTTATGCGACGCCCAGCTCGCTCGAAGTCGCGCGCGAAGACTGTCTCGTCGAATTCGCCGCTCTAATATCGCAGCGTATAGCTGTGCGGCATCTTGGAAAGATCGGGCTTGTAAAGCGTCTGGCAGAATTCGCAGCGATAAACTTCCGCTTTCGCGCCGACGAGCGCTTCGATCTCCTTCGGATAGTCGTACCAGCGCTTCAGGTGACCGCAGCAAAGCTTGCCCTTAGCGTCTTTCTCATCGCACGCACGCTGCGTCGCCTTCTTCGGCTTGATCTTTGGCGCGACGGGCGCTTCGGGTTCCGTTGCGACCGCTGCTGCGGCGGCTGGCGCAGCGGCGGGAGGCGCAGCCGGTGTTGGAGTTGCTGCTGCAGCCGCCGCTGGGGCTTGAGGCTGCGGGGCTGCTTCTGGTGCGTTCGGGTCTGCCATCAATTCACTCCTCTTTCGACTAAAAGCGAAAACTCTTCCGAAAGTTCAAATGCGATTGCGGCGGAAAATCAGGCCGCGCGCGCCGCGTTTGCCGAGCATCGCTTGTAGCCTCCGCTTCCAGCTTGGCGCGAACATCGCCTCCACAAAACTTCCCGCTGCGTCCGTCAAATCGCCCGCGTATCCGTACCACCACAATTTCGCGACGCGCGGCAGGCGATCTATATCAATATATTTTACTTGAACCATTTCAAGCAGTCCAAGCCGCGAATGTGTGCGTCCCCAGCCGCTTGCGCCCGGACCGCCATGCGGCGCCTCCGAGATGCCGTAATAGCTCGCGACATCATTGATCATCACGGAGCCCGCGCGAATCTGCGATGCCAGTTCCCTGCCGCGGCGCGCGTTGCGCGTCCAGATGCTCGCGCTCAACCCGAAGGGCGAGTCGTTCGCAAGTTCCACTGCTTCATCGGCCGACCCGACAGCGCGAATCGCAATGACCGGGCCAAATGTTTCTTCCTGCATGAGCTGCATCGAATGATCCACGTGTGTGACGACGGCAGGCTCAAGGAAATTCGGGCCGAGGTCTGGCCGGCGACCGCCGCCCGTCAGAATTTCTGCGCCGCGTTCAGACGCGTCGCGCAATTGCTGCTCGACTTTCTCAAGCTGTCGCAGCCGAATCATCGGGCCGAGCTCGGCGCCGGAATCGCCCGTCGCGCCCAGGCGCAACTTCTTCGTTTTTTCGACGCAGAGTTGCGCGAAACGCTCGGCAACGGTCTGCTCCACATAGATGCGTTCGACCGAAAGGCAGGCCTGCCCGCAATTCGTGAATCCGCCCCATACAGCCGCGCTCGACGCGACGTCCAGATCGGCGTCGGCAAGTACGATCATCGCATCTTTGCCACCAAGCTCGAGCACAGATGGAATCAGTTTGCTGGCGCAAGCTTCGGCGATGCGCCGGCCGGTGGCGACGCTTCCAGTGAAGAAAACCTTTCCGGGCACGGCTTCGATGATGGCGGCGCCGATCGCACCGTCGCCCTGTACAACTTGCACGAGTCCGGCAGGAAATCCGGCACGCTTGATTAATTCGCCGACCAGAGCGCCTGTACTGGGGGTAAGTTCCGAAGGTTTCAGCACTACGGCATTTCCTGCGACGAGCGCGGGGATTACTTCCGTCATCGGAATCGAGAACGGGAAATTCCACGGCGAGATGATTGCGACGACGCCTTGCGGAGCAAATTCCAGCCAGCCGGATTTCGCTTTCAGCGCGAGATTGTGATGCGGGACGCGCTCGGGCCGAAGCCAGCGCGGCGCCTGCCGCGCCAGGAAATCGGCGGTATCGAGCGCGAGTAGAATTTCGGCAAAGATGGCTTCGACGCGCGGCTTTCCGGTCTCGCGGGTGACGACATCCGCGATGTCTTCGCGGCGCTCGAAGATGGCGTCGCGCAGCCGGCGCAACATCGCGCACCGCTCGCGAAGCGGGCGAGCGGCCCAGGATTTTTGAGCGGCGCGCGCGGCCTCGAAAATGCCGGGGATTGCGCTGACAGGCGTGGCCGGGATGCGTGCGACCACTTCTCCTGTGGCTGGATTGATCGAATCGATAAAACTCGGCGCGGGGGCAGCGGCTGTGGAGAGCGTTTGTCGAGAAACTACCATTTCATTTCGGATTCTACCTGATTGCACCGCCGCACGGATAACTTCCTAGCTCGCCTCACATGCGGTGCGGACAGCGCTCAGGGAAATCGGCTACGACGCCGAGGAGCGGCGGCGGGAAGTTGATGAGGCCAGGGAGTCGGTTGGGTCGGGATACTCCAGCGCCACGAGGTAGAGACCTTCGGCTGGAACCGTAGGGCCGGAGCGGGAGCGGTCGCGCGCTGCGAAGATTTGCGGGATGTCGGCAGGCACGAGCCTTCCCTTGCCGACTTCGATGAGCGTACCGACGATTTTCCGCACCATGTACCGCAGGAACGAACGGCCGCGGACCAGGTAGACAATTTCGTCGTGGCCGGGCTCACGAATAATTTCGGAGGAATAAATCACGCGGACCATTTCGCGCTCGCGATCATCGTCCTCTGAGCCGGACGACGCTGCGAACGAGGTGAAATCGCGCTCACCCTCGAATTCGCGCGCAGCAGCGGCCATTGCTTCCTCGTCGAGCGGGCCGGAATAGTGTAGCGCGCGCCGGTAGTCGAACGGCGGCAGGACCTGTCCGCGGTAGATGCGATACCGGTACGTTTTTCCCCGCGCTTGCCAGCGGGCATGAAAATCTGGTCCTACTTCTTCGGCAGCTACGATGCGGATGGCGGGCGGGAGTAGTGCGTTCAGGGCGCGCTGAAACTCAGAAGCTGAGAGCGCCGATTGCGTTTTGAAATGCGCAACCTGTCCGAGCGCGTGGACGCCCGTGTCGGTGCGGCTGGCGCCCTGAATGAATACCTTTTCTTGCGTGATTTGGCTCGCGGCATCGACGAGCGCGCCCTGAATGGTAGGTAAGCCGGGCTGAATTTGCCAGCCGTGGAAATCGGCGCCGTCGTAGGCGATCGTGAGTTTGATATTGCGCATGGTCGGATGGGTGGATTATCGCACGTTGGGACGGAGGGAATCTAACCACACATGAACACGGATGAACATAGATGGAAGGCGTAACGAGACCCGAGGGGAGGGAGATTGATGAGGCGATTTTGCCGGCGATCCAGTTTGACGGGTGCGCCGAGCATTGATGCGTTTCTTTCTTGCGGCTTGGGGCACAGGCAGGATTGCCTGTGCTACTTGAACGCTACGGATGGGCGCGGGAGAAGCGCGAACCGGGGCGGGTTGGCATGCCGCCTGCGCGGCAGAGGGGACATTCGTCAGGCTCGTAGCTGGGGACGTCCATCTCGATGAGGGCGCGCGCGGGGACGTTGAGTTCGAGCCGGCCGCCACTGCGGTCGATCAGCGCGCCGGCGGCTACGGCGAGACCGCCTTCCTGTTCGACAACTCCGATGGTTTCGCGCGTCGAGCCGCCGGTCGTCCAGACGTCTTCGATCACCAGGACGCGCTCGGCGGGCTTCAACTCGAATCCGCGGCGCAAGGCCATCTGGCCGGACCGGTCGCGTTCGACGAAGAGGGCGCGAACTCCGAGCGCCCGAGCGACTTCGTGGCCGACAATCACTCCGCCAAGCGCGGGCGACACAATGCAACCGACGGAATGATCGCCGAAAACTTCGCCCAGCGCGCGGCCGAGCGATTCGGCGTGCTGCGGGAATTGCAGCACAAGCGCGCACTGGATGTACGTGCCGCTGTGGCGTCCGCTGGAGAGCTCAAAATGGCCCTGGCGGATGGCGCCAACTTCCTCGAGGAGCTTCAGAATTTCGTCGCGTTTCATCGCCTAGTGGCCGGCGCGCCTCATCGGACACCGCTCGTGCAGCCGGTGCGGGTAGCCTAATGGCGGTAACAGGAAGTGTCAAGCCAACGACGCCGCACCCAAGCCCGTTTCAGTTCAGACGCGAACCGGAGACGATTCTAGCGCTGCACCAGGACGATCGCGCCTACCCCACCGTGGATGTCGAGCGTAATCGTCGCGGGCGTCTTGCCATACGAGGAGTTGATGTAGTCGTCGCCATCTTTCGTCAGCTCGCGCGCGCTGATTGCGCCGACACCGCCCGTGGCGTGAACTTTTACGCCGACGTCTTTCGGCAGGTAAATCGAGGCTGAGCCGACGCCTCCTTCCACCTGAGCGTCGAGGTTGGCTTTGCGTTCACCGGTCAGGTCGAGCTGCATCTCGCCCGCGCCAATATTGACGGCGAGGTGCGTCACATTCAAGTCGTTGAGATGGAGATCGCTCTGCCCGGCGCCCATGCGCACGTTGAGATCGAGCGGGACGTCGCTGGCAAAGCGCAAGTCCCAAGTGTTGTGCGTGGTACCGATGTGGAGGTGCTTCTCTTCGCCAGTAATGCTGAGGTCGCCGTGATCGCCGCTCACGTTGTAATCCACGCGCGGCTCGCCTTCCGATTTGCGGAACAGAAAATCGGCATCGAGAAGTTTTGTTGCGCCGGCGCTCAATTTGAGCGTGCCTGCGGGAATTTCGATACTGGCGCTGACGGCTTTGGCGCCCTGGCGCTCGACGGAGTGCGTTTCGTGGCGCATGTAGTTCTCCGTTCGTCCCTTCCAGAGCGCGAGGCTGAAGAGGACGAGCAGGATTACCAGCGCCATCCACGCGCCGGAGTCTCGCCTTCCCCTCAGCGCATCGGAGGCCGCATCGGCCGAGCTTCGCTGATAGACGACGGCGTCCCAAATCTTGCCGAGGCCGATCACGATCAAAATCACCGGCCAGTAATGGGCGAGGATCGGCCACGGGTTGAATTCCGGCCGCAGTGTGACCAGCAGGAAGAACACGCCGATGACGATGAGGATCACACCGCCGGTTGGCGAGCGTCGGCGCCGAATGCCAGTTCCGTCCATCGCGCACCTCTCTATCGGTTAGTACGCTGGGAAATGCGAAATGTTTCTTTTGCGACGCGATTTGTAGCATACGAGCCGCTTTGCACGCGCTTGAATTCTGGCTTCGAAGGGATGGGTAGTGTCCTAATTTGAGAGATGCGCGATTAGATTGCGGCATGAAGCGTGCTCCTAATCCACTCCGAAAGGGACTGCTTACTAGCTCTGGCCGCCGCTTCTATCGCTTTCAAATCCTCCGCATTGAAGCGCACAGGTACGATGCGGCCTTTGGCTTCGCCCTTCGGAAGTTTGGGCCTTCCCACCTTTCTAGCTTTCGGCATTCCTGAACTCCTGAACGATTGCTGCGCGTACAGCCAAGATCGGCGACGTTACCGGGTGAATGTGCAGCACGGTCACATGGCGTTTCGGCTTCGCGGGATCGTCTGTGTCGTGCGCCCATGCGTAGACCTTTGGCGCTTTCGGATGGCCGATTAGCTCGAATACTTCTACAACGCCATCCCATACCGTTTTCCCTTGGAATGTCTCTTTCACTGGCACGCTCTCAACGTGCTTCGCTTCGACGCCATGCAAGCGGCGAATCACGTCGCGCAATTCCGAAATGTATGCCTCTGCATTCATTTCTTTTCCATCTCCGGGCACTTGACCTCAAATCTAATAGTAAATGGACTGCCATTCTGTCTTTTTATTAGGTCCGAAATCGCGCCGAGTGACGCAACGAAATTCTTCATGTTCTGCAAATCGGTACTATTTTGAAGAAACCATATCGCGCCGCAGTTCGCACAGGTGACGGAATCTTTAATCCAATTATCTACCTGGCGAATCCAGCGATAATTACACTTGGAACATTTGACTTCGATTCCCGTAATGTCGCTCACTTCAAGGAAACACAGCCTCTCGAATGTCATGCCGCCTCCACCAAATCCTGAACCGTCCAGAAATCTCGCTCGATTCCCGCTGCCATCGCCGGGGTGGCGCGAAGCGTGTTGTGCCGCTTGACGAAATTGTAGTAGGCGAAGTGGAGAGCGACAGCCGCTTCAAAGTTTTCTAGCTTCTTGCTAAATGCGTAGGTCAGGCGAGTCAGGCGGCGCATGTGAAGCCGCGTGGTGCCGTTTAATCGCTCAACGTGGCTAGTAGAAGCAACATGCATATCAGGACGGCCAGCGTATGCCGTCTTATCCACCCGAATCACTTCCGCATCCGCCGAATCGTTCTCGTAAACCTTGACGATCTGCGCGTAGTCCACTGCCGCCCCGAATGCCTGTTCGACTGCGCTGACATAGGCATTCATCGAATCGGTAGAGAGTTGAACGCGGTTTGCAAGGCGCGAGGCAACGTCGGCAACAAAGGCGTTCGTCGTTTCGGAATTGCGCTTTCCGACTTTGAAAGCAGGAACTAGCTTAGTGTCGGAATCAATCGCGCAGAACGTCCAAACGTCGCCAAGTGTGGGATTGTCGTCGGGACGAACGTGGCGCTCTTTCTTGCCGATGAATCCCCACAATTCGTCCATCTGGAGGTGCTCACACGTCAGGTTACGCATCTTGGTGTCTAGGAGCGCATGGCAGCCCTTCCCGACGCGCACGCCCAAGCGCATGATTGTGTCTCTGTGGACGCCCGTAATGCGCTCGATTGATCGAATGCTGGAGCCTTCTGCCAACGCGCCGATGATTGCCGCCTGCCTGTTCTTATCTAGGACGTTTGCCATTTGCGCTCTCCCTATGAGAATAACTGTAATACAATAATAGGAGGTTGTCAAGCTATTTCTGTATTACACTTATGGCATCGAACGCACGGAGCGTCACGCCAAACCATTGAACGCCGTTTTCTAGGTCTGGTTCGGCTACAACTTGTCCCGTAACTACAATGTCTGGCGCTTTGGTAATTGGCTCAGAAACGGCGCAACTAGAATAGGTGGCCGGAATATCAAGAACACTGTCATCCGAAAGAACTGCCAATATAACCCATTGATTACAAAGGGCTTTACGTTCCATTCGCGCCAGTTGGAGGCGACACGTTTGTCCTTTTGCAATCCACGATCTAGCCGAATTTGTGTGTTCCCATCTTGCGAAGATGCCGCTTTTTTGTCCATTCACCATTCCATCAATCTGGATCGGAACGTAGAAATGTGCTCCGGCTCCTTCATTGGTTATGTCTATAAATTCGGCGTCGGCCTTGATGCAGGCCGATGGGCCAGACTTGCTCACCACCCCTGCTCGACGCTCATCAAGCCATGCCCTGTAAAAGGCAATAAACAAGGCGATGAGGGCGATACACCAATACACGGCGGGTGCGACACGGTGGTTCGTTCCTTGCCAGACCCCGACTAGGCCGATCAATACTCCGCTCGTCACTAGAATCCCCCAGTGGCGAGCGACAGAACGAATAAAATGCCACATGGAGGCCCATTCAAATAGCTTCTCTGCCTTGTGCATAGGCAAAGCCTATAAAACATCCTCCATAACGTAAAGTCGTTTATCTGTATTACGAAAAAGACGAGCGCTGCCCAACTTAGGACACCACCAAGGGATGGGCCAAATTGACAGAAGTGCGAGGGTCGGATATTCTGCTTGTTTCGAATTAGACTACGAAGGAGCACTGAATGGCTCAGGGCGGGGCTGTAAAGCACAAGAAGAAGACGAAATCGGTACTGAAGAATATCCGGCAGGCGGAAACGCGGCAGGCGATCAATCAGATGAACCGCACGCGTGTGCGGTCGGCGATCCGGCGGCTGCGCACGGCGCTCAGTTCGGGCGATATCTCGACGGCTGAGAAGCTTACTTCGCCGACGTTTTCAGCGCTCGATAAGGCCATCCGCAAGGGCACGCTCACGGAAAACACGGCAAACCGCTACAAGTCGCGTTTGGCGCTGGCGATGAACGCGCTTCGGACGAAGAAGAAGGCTTAGATCGCGAGCACGGGTTTCGTAGTTTGGATTCGAAGAGGCGTCCCGAGTGATCGGGGCGCTTTTTTTTGGCGTCAACAGGAATGTCTTGCGTGGGGGCCGCGCTCTACTTCCCGCCAGCATCTGCGACAACCGCTTGCATGATTTTCTCGAGCGCTCTGAGGCGATCCTCGCCCGGAATCGGCTGCAACCTAATTTCGCGGCCCAATCCCATGCATTGTTCAAACTGCAGGTCGTACGGCGGCCACACAGGATTGGGCTTGGCGTTCGGATTTCCTGTCTTCGCAAACTCGACCCAGTAGCGGCGCATCGCGTCGCCCAGTTTTTCTTCGTCGTGGCCACGGCGCCAATCGGCTGGAAATTCGTCAGCTAGAAAATACAGTTCCTCCGTGTGGAACGCGCCCTCGCGCGCATAGTTGCCGGGCCCGGCGTAATTGAAGCTATACAGGTACGCTTTCTGGCCGGCGCGCGTAACGGCCTGCGCCATCGAATAGGCGCCATAGCCGAAGAATTCGGTTTGCAACCGGAGGTACGCGGCCGGCACGTCGGCGTCCGTCGCTGCCAGATACGCCGCGAATTCATCGGCGGAGAATTTCCCCGAGTCACGCGCGAGATATTTCTTGTACTGCTCGATCGTGCTGGGACTGTCTCGACCGGTGAATCGGGTTCCCTCATCTGAGTTGCTGCCCACGATGATCGGAACCGGCGCTTGGCGCCCTTGCGCGAAAATCACCGCAGGCTGCTCGGGAATCACCCAACCGTCGACCAGGGCGGAAACAATCACATCCGGATCCACTTCCCATGCTTGCTCGATTTGAGCCGCCGGTAACGCACGCAATTTCCTCAGTTCATCCGGGCCGGCCGCGATTCCAAAATGTCGTGAGAGAGCGATGCCCTGCTGTTCGCCGCTACCATGGATCAGATTGTAAGGAATTGGCGTTTTCAGCGCCGCATTGAGCGTCCCCTGGCAGTCTCCGCTCTCAAGAATCGCGCGATGAAACAATCCCGCCGCGAGCGGTGACGCCATCAACATGCACACATCTCCCGCTCCCGCCGACTCGCCCAATATCGTGACCCTGCCCGGATCGCCGCCGAACTTCGAGATATTGGCCCGCACCCATTTGAGCGCTTCGAGCTGATCGAGCAAACCGTAATTCCCCGATGAATGGTGCGGCGATTCAGCCGTCAGTGCTGGATGCGCCAAAAAACCAAAAACCCCCAGCCGGTAATTCAGGCTCACCACCACCACGCCCATTCGGGCAAGCGCCGGACCGAGCGGGGGATCCTGTCCCCGGCCCTGGTAATTTCCGCCGCCGTGAATCCACACCATCACAGGCAGTTTCGTGCCGCTCGAAAATTGCGGCGTCCACACGTTCAGGTAGAGGCAGTCTTCGCTGATTCTTAGATCTGGATGGCGTCGCGAATCCGGCTGCATGCAGGCAGGCCCGAACTTCGTCGCGTCTCGCGTGCCTTTCCACTTCACGGCACGCTCTGGAGGTTTCCAGCGCAAATCGCCGACGGGCGGCGCCGCATACGGGATCCCGAGAAAGGCAATTTCATTCGCCGCAGGGCCAAAATTCCCGCCTCGCAAAATGCCCGTCTCCAGTTTCACGGTTGGCGGTGGGTCGGACAACACAGCAGCAGCGCGAGCCACACCAGTACAATCGACCGCCAAGAGACATGCGAGCCACAGAAACGTTCGAGCGCGCGCCACGTTATGCCGCGGGGACTGCAGAGGAGGCCGAAGAAGTGAGCCGCGCAATCAGAAATTCCATGAAGGCGCGCGGATTCGGATTCGAAGATTTCAGCTGGCTGTCCGCGTCCGCAAGCGCCACCAGCCCGGCAAGCAGTTCCGCTTTCGAGACGCGGTGCGCGTTGCGAATCGCGGCTTCCGCATCGTTCGGATTCATGCCCAGCTGTTTCGCGGCCTGCCAGCCCGTCATCGTGCGCGGCAGTCCCCGCGCTTCGACGAGTTTGCGATACCGCCACGCGAGCGCGCCCACGAGCCGAACCGGCTCTTCACCCTCGCGCAAAAGATTATCGAGGAACGCAAGCGCCGCCGCCCGCTCGCGCGTCGCCAGCATATCGGCAAGCTGCCACACGGTATTCTTGCGCGCCGCTACCACCAGCGCTTCGACATCCTTCACACCGATGCGGCCGCGCTCTTGCGCATACGCCGCAAGCTTATCGATTTCGATTCGAATGCGCGCCGGTTCGCCATTCAAAATCTCCGCGAGCAGCGACGCGGCCGCGCGATCGATTTCGACCCCGAGATCTTTCGCCATTTGCGCCGCGAGCGACGCAGCCGATTCGCTTCCGATCGTCAGCTCGACGAGCAGCGCCTTCTCGGCGAGCAGCTTATAGAATTTCTGCCGGCGGTCGAGCGCCGCGGCTTCGATCAGCAGCACACTGAACGGCGCGGGCGATTCGAGATATTTTCCAAGCGCCCCGATGATTTCGTCGCGTGAATCGTCGCCCAGCTTTTCGATGAGTTCCGCATCTTCAACAATGATCACCTGCCGTGGCGCAAGCATCGGCATTGTCTGTACCCGCTCAAGCGCCTCGTCCCATCCTTCCGCATCACCGCGTACGCGCCCGAGCGCCCACTCGCGCGCGCCTTCCGGCACACAGGCTTCGACGATTTGCTTGCGACAAAGATCGCGCAGGTAAGGATCGGTTCCGAGAAGCGCGACGGCGGGAATCGGCTTGCCGCTCGCAAGGCGCGCGATAAGTTTTTCGGGCGAGACTTCGGCCACTAGGACTCCTCCGTCGCCGTCAGAACCCCTCCGGCATCATTAGAAATTCTCCACGACGTTCGCAACGAGCTTCGAAGCGAAGTCGCGAGCCATGCGTCCCAGCGCGGGACTCTGCTCGTCGAAAAAACTCTGCACATCGCTCGAAATCTGGTATTCGTCGCGAAAAACCATGTCGTCGTTCTTATACACAGGTTTCGAAGTCTTGTTATCAACGAGCAACACTTTCGTGTGCACCGTCACGAGCATCGTTTCCACTTCACCGGTCGTGGAATTAAAAATTACCGGGCTCGTATCGATCGACAGCACTTCTCCGTGCAGCACGCCATCCGCTCCTTCTTCATTCTGGACCACGCGATACTTCGTGCGCGTGAGGAATTCGTGGATCACCGCCTCGGTGAGCCGCTGCTCGATGCGATAGCGCGTCGTGTCGTTCTTGAACGCGGGAATCGCAATCGAACTCCAGTCGGACGGAAGCCGCGAAGCGCGACCCGCCACATGGTAACCGCAACCGCCAGCGCCTAACATCGAAGCCAGCGCCACAGCTATGGCGGCGAACACCGAGCAAGCGCGCGGAAGGCCGGTCCCTGGCCGATCACGCAACAGATTTCGCAAGCAGCTCCTCCGCAATCCGCACGGCATTCGTTGTCGCCAGCCGCAAATTATCAGCAACGCCCCAAAGCCAGACGCCTGCCGCCACATTCGGGTCCGTCTGAATTGCTGCGAGTTGAATTTCGTCCTCGCCGGCCACGCTTATATTTGTCGGCGCGAGATCATCCGGCCCCGAAATCTTCACCCCCAGATTCCGAAACACCGCTCCCAGTTGCTCAGGCGGGAGAGGAGCCGCAAACTCCGCATAGGCGGTGAATGCGTAGCCATAAAACACGGGCGTCTGCACCAACTGAATTGCCGGAACAGGGGCGCGTCCGGCGAGGTATTGAGCCACGTCACGCGCGATTGCCGCCCGCGTGGATTCAAGGCTCGGCTTGCTTTCCTCGCCATACCGCGAGAGAAGATTGAATGCCACCTGCGTGGCGAAGATTGTCTGCTCGATGGGGCGGAACACCAGCAGATTCGTTGTCTGCGTTTCGAGCTCGTTGATCCCCGCTAGGTCGCGCTCGGAGACGGGCGGGAAAAGCGTCAGAGCGATCGTTCTCGGAGCAAAGGTTCCGAGCGCTGCGGCCATCGTGCACGCGATAACCACCGGAGACGCCGGCGACGAGTATGCGATCTTGTGCGGCGCTCCGTTTCCACCAGCACCCGGCTTCGGCGGAATCAACGGCACCAGTGACGGAATCCAGGCCGTCGCTTTGCCAGACGCTGCCAAAGCTCCCGTCAGGTCGATCACCGTCGCGCCGGCACGTTGCGCCGCGGCCCAATTCCCTTCTGTGTCCGAAGCGCTGCCCGCAAAAAACGCGAAGCGTACCCTGTCGAAGCTATCCTCTTCGAGAGCGCGAATGAACGTAGGCTCGCCGGCGGCCTCTGTGAGCGTGCCGGCCATCACAGCTGTGTCGAGCAAGACGATTTCGCTCGCAGGGAAATTGCGCTCTTCGAGGACGAGTTTCAACTCCTTGCCTCGAAGAGAGGAAGCGCCAACGATAGCAACGCGGCTGGAATTTGCGGCGACCGCAGGCATGATTTACGCGGTTCTCGAAGCGAGGCGGTGGCGCACGAAGCGAACGAGTTGCAGCGTCACGCCGTGCACGGTGTAAACGCTGGCTATAATCAGCAGGGTGAGCCGCGAGAAGTAGAAGATGGCGCCGATCAGCAGCGCCACCAGCACGATGGCAAGCGACGGTTGCCGCTTCGTCCACTGAATATCTTTGAAGCTGTAATGCTTCACCGTGCTGGACATCAGCACGCCCAGACACACAATCAGCACGAGCCAGAGCAGCGAGACGCGCGTATCGTCAATCGGATTGCGGAACGAGTGAACCACAGCCGCAATCATGCCGGCTCCTGCGGGAGTGGGCATGCCGACGAAATAGCGGTTGCTCCCCGAAGCCATACCCTTGATATTGAAACGCGCCAGCCGCCACGCGCAGCAGCCAACGAAGAAGAATCCGATCAGCCAACCGAGTTCGGTCAGATGCAGCGAGGGCGACGAATCGGCCGCAGCCATCGCGCGGATTCCCCAGGCGTAGGCGAGCACTGCGGGCGCGAGACCAAAGCTAACCACGTCCGCGAGCGAATCGAACTCCTTGCCGAATTCGCTGTTGGTGTGCATCAGGCGAGCGACGCGCCCGTCGAGCGAATCGAAAACGATGGCAAGCCCGATCGCGCGGGCCGCATTGTCGAAATCGGTGACCTTCCCATCGAGAACCGCAAGAATGGCGTAGTAACCGCACAGAAGATTTGCAACTGTGAAAATGCTCGGGAGGATATAAATTCCGCGACGGAGGCGGTGCTTACGAAACGGGCCTCGCGGCCCTTCCTCGCTTCCAATCGGATCTAGGCCGTTGAATTCCATTGCGCCAGGATACTTTCGCCGCCTTTCACTTTCTGCCCGCGCTGCGCAACGACCTGCGCCTCGATCGGCAGCCATACATCCACCCGCGAGCCGAAGCGAATCAGGCCCACGCGTTCGCCGAGCGCCACTTTCTCTCCCGGTTGCTTCCAGCATATCACGCGGCGCGCGATGGCTCCGGCGATTTGTTTGAAGACCAACCTGCCTTTTCTCGTATCCATATAGATCACGTTCTGCTCGTTCTCTTCCGAAGCGCGCGGGCGAAACGCCGCAAAGAATTTTCCGGGGCGGTAGTCAATCTTCGCGATGGTTCCTGCTACCGGCGCTCGTTGCACATGTACATCCCACACCGCCAGGAAGATCGTGACGCGCTTTCCGGGAATCGCCTCAAAAGGTTCCTCCACAATCTCGACGACGCGCCCGTCCGCTGGAGAGACCACCGCGCCCGGATCGCCCGGAATCGTTCGATTGGGATCGCGGAAAAAGTAAAAGACGAACAGACCGAGAAACACCAGAATTCCGCCCGGCCATCCCCAACCGATCAGCAGGCACACAATACCGGTGACCAGCGGCGGCAGAGCAAACCTGTAAGCGTCTTTAACCATGGTTCGAGGAAGGACTCCCGTTTTCTGTGGCCTCAAATTCGCAGAGTGTATTCCGCAAAATCATTCAGCGGAGGCGCGACAAATAATACCCTACGACCACACCCCCAGTGTACGACAGAAACCGTGGGCGCCCACCGCCGCCTACGTGGGCTGCGGGCTGTGTTGCCTGCGCGATACGATCAATTCCATTTGATCTTTCAAGCGCAGTTTGATTTTCTTCAAGGTAACTTCGAGGGCGAGGTCTTCGGAACTCAGGTAGGGCTCGGTGAGGAGTTGCTTCAACTGCTTTTCACATCGGGAGTGCTCTTCTGCAAGGGACCTAAATTCTACATCCGTTTCCAATAGGGTCTGCCGGATATCGTGCGTCGTAATCGGCATACGTTTCCCTCCTGGTTGGAGCAGAGTGTTCACATAGGCGTAACAATTATCACAACGCGCCGCCGCGCGCAAATAGAGAAAAAGTACCAGCCGGGACGTACTTGGATTCTCCTCTGACCCGGCGCACCGATCGTTCCAACTACGAAAGCGATAAACTAAGCAGGAGTGCGTCCTCGATCGGAGCCGTGTAGTAGCGCGGACGGCGGCCGGAAACCTGAAAATTATGCCGTTCGTAGAATCGCAGCGCCGCCAGGTTCGACATGCGGACTTCGAGAAAAGCCTGCTGCGCTTCGAACGTCTGTGCCCAGCGCAAAGCTTCGCCCAGCAGCGCGCCACCGACGCCCTGCCGCCGCAAGCTCGGTCTGACCGCGAAATTCAGAATCTCTAAATCGCTCGCTACGCGACGCGCCACGATGAACCCCGCTATCTCGCCGCCTTCGCCTTCCGCTACCCAGGCGGCCATTTCGCCGCGCGCTGCTCGGTCGTAATCCCACGCTGTCCACTGCGCCATCTCCGGACAAGCAGCCTGGATTGCGAGCACGTCCTCGATATCCCGTGCGTCGAGCGGACGAGTCGCCAACGCCGTCAACTTTCCTTCCAATGAAGTTCCGCGTCGGTCCGGCGGACGTAATTTGCGTCGAGGGTGAGCGGATCAGCCAGTTCCCCACGCTGCGCACACCGAAAGCCGAGCTGGCCGATGAAAGGAGCGAGCACTGCCGATGCTGTTTCCACGCGTGTTTTCAGCGCCGCGATTTCATCAGCAGCGGCCGGCCCAGTGAAGATCTCCGGCGCTGGCGTGACAACAGCGAAATCGGCGCCGCCCGCACGCGCTCGAACCGCTTCGAAAAATTCGCCCGGCGTCATTACATATTCCTCGCCATCCAGCACCAACCGGCCATCATCAGCGCCGCTCGCTGCTCGCCGGTACAGCCCGAAATACACTTGCCCGCGTCGCGCATCCAGCACGGGCACAATCAGTGGCACACCCGAACGTGCCTGCACCGCCACCGCTTTCAACGCGCTCACCGCCGCGATCGGTTTCCCGTAAACTTCCGCCCAGGCCTTCACCGCCGTAAGCCCCACGCGCAATCCCGTGAATGATCCCGGCCCCGCCGCCACTGCGAATAACTCGACTTGCTCCATCTTCAGCGCGAGTTCGCCCAGCAAAAACTCCAGCTCGCGAAACATGCGCGATGAATACACCTCACCCGTCGTCGTCGAAACCACTCCGATGACTTTTTCATCATGCAGAACCGCCAGGCTTCCAGAGGGCGAAGAGGTATCCAAGGCCAGAATGAGCACGAGCCCGATTATAGGGCAATTCCGTGGCCAATCCCGCGAGAAACATCGCTATTTTGGCCCTCCGCCAGCCCTCCGTTATTAACGGGGAATTCCTTGACGCCGCCCTTGCATGTGTCTAAAATTTCAACAAGCTCGGGGAGGCTACTTCCACCTATGGAATTCAAGCTAGGCGAAAAGGTCGTATATCCAAACCATGGCGTAGGGGTAATTGAGCAGATCAGCTATGGGTACTTAAACGGTAGGTCTGAACGGTACTACATGCTGAAGATCGTATCCAGCGGATTGAAAGTGATGGTCCCGCAGTCGAATATCCTCAACGTTGGCTTGCGACCCATCATCCGCACCACTCAGGCTGGCGCGGTCCTTTCGTTCCTCGAAAAAGGCCGCTCCGATTCCCACCATGATTGGAAACACCGTTTCAAAGAAAATTCGGATCGGATGCGGACTGGCTCGCTGATGGAAGTGGCCGCTGTTCTGAAGGGCCTCGTAGCGCTCAGCCGGACGAAGCCGCTCTCTTTCCGCGAGAAGAAGATGCTCGAGCGGGCAAAGTATCTTCTCGTCAGCGAACTGGCCACCGTGCGCAATACCTCCGAGCAGGCTGTCGAAGTGAACATCGTCCGCGCACTCGCCAAAGCCAAGCTGCAAATGCCGGAGATGGCTCCGCCGGCAGAGTAGATTTCGAATCATCCGCAAGCTTTCGCCGGGCACGATCGAACCAGATTGTGCCCGGTTCTGTTTTAAAGGGTTCTTGCGGAGCGCGCCGCGAAGCGCGGAGTATCGAGAAGCAATGGTTAGTACCCACTCTCCAGCCACGGCTGCCGTTCCGCTCTACCAGGAATTCTCAGCTTCACCCAAATTCGCCGCCCACATCGAATGCTTTTGGGTTCATCGCGCGGACGAGCCGGTCCGCGATTATCGCGTCCTGCCCGACGGCTGCTCCGACATTATCTTCGAGCAGCCCGCGCGCGATTACGGCGGCCTCGCCCTTGTCGGTACGATGACGCGCGCGCAAGCCTTCAATATTCCCGCGCGCCACTTCACATTCGGCGTGCGCTTCCGCCCGGGTATGGCGGCGCGCCTGGTTCGCGTGCCGGGCTCGCTCGCAGTGGACCAATCGATCCCGCTTGCAGACGCCTGGAAATCTTCGGCGGTTCGTGAGCTTCTCGACCAGCTCGCGGAAAGCGATTCCCCGGGAGGCTCGGTCGCACGCTTCGAAGCTGCTCTCGGCGACCCGGCCCCGCTCGACCCGATCGAGAAATCCCTCGCGTGGCTCGCTGCAGCTCACGGCCAGGTTCCAGTTGACGCGCTCGCAAGCGCCGCCAGCCTCAGCCCCCGCCAATTTCGCCGGCTTTGCCTCGAACGCACCGGCCTTAGCCCTAAGCGCCTCGCCCGCGTCCTGCGCTTTCGCCACGCCGCCGCACATGCCGGCGCTCGCCGCCACGGTTGGGCGGACATCGCGCTCGAATGCGGCTACTACGATCAGGCACACCTGATTAACGACTTCCGCGAGCTTTCCGGCGTCTCACCAGCGCAATTTTCCGCCCTCGCCACTTCACCTCTCAGCCCGATCGCCGCCGCCCGCTGATAGCGGGTTACGCTCGCGGCGTGAAGCCAATTTCTCCACTCCGCGTTCACTCCGCGCCGAATGTCCGTTTTTTCCAATCGCCCCCAAAATTCGCGCGTTAGGATGCGCACCCATGCGAACCCTGATTGCAGTCACGCTGCTCCTGGCTGGCATCTTCGCCAGCCACACCCCGCAAACCAAGAAGGAGACCGCAACCATGAAAATCACCACCCTGATTTATGTTCCGGCGATCGAGCCGTCGCTGAAATTTTGGGTTCATCAGCTCGGCTTCACGAAAACGGTGGAGGTCCCCGATGGCGACAAGCTCAGTTTCGTGATCCTGATGCACGGCGAAGCCGAGCTGATGATTCAATCCACGGCGAGCATTGAGAAAGACAATGCAGAAATGGCGAAGCTCGCGCGCCCCGCAGCGTGTCTCTACATCGAGGTGAGCGATTTCGACGACTTGATCAAGCGCCTCGGCTCAGCGCCCGTCGTCGTTCCCGTGCGCACCACATTCTACGGAATGAAGGAAATCGGAGTCCGCGAGCCCGGCGGCAATATCGTCCTCTTCGCCGCGCCCACGCAACCGCAAGCCGCGACGCATTAACCTCGGCCGTAGGGGCGGGTCTAAGACCCGCCCGCGTCGCCCGCAGCAACGCGCCGCCCATACATCGCAATCGTACCCGCCCGCGTCGCCCACAGCAACGCGCCGCCCACTCATCGCAGAGGTGCGCCGCCGACGCAAAACCATCCGCCGCGATTTCGCCGCGGCTACTTCTTCTTCTGCGCCAAAATCCGCTCGATCTGCCCGATGTGATTCAAATCGTGCCCTGCAAACATCTTCACGATGTGCTCCACCGTCTCTTCGCCCCGCTGGGAATGCATTCCATGGTGCTTCCACTGTTCCGGCCTAAGCGATTTGTAAAGCGCCAGATTCGCCTCGCGCAGTGCGCGGAACTGCGCAACCGCCTGCCGCGGATCGCGCTTCCGGTAGTGCGTCGCCGTCACCCACGCGTCCTGATCGAACGCCTGAATCGGCGTTCCCGGCGCGCCCAGAATCGCTCGGATCCGCCAGCTCCCCACAATCTCCGTGTCCGCCAGGTGCGCGAGAATCTCCTGCACCGACCACTTATCCGGCGCCGGCCGTTTCTTCAGCTTCCCTGCCGGCACTCCCTTGATTAGCTTCTCGAGTTTCTTGGCCGTCCCCGCCTGCACTTTCAACGGGCTCTGCCCATCGGCCGTGTACCCCAGCATCCGCTGAATGTATTCCTGCGCCGTCTCTTTCATTGTCGTCAGTCCCCTTTCGTAACGATCTGCCCCTGATCGTTGTTATCTACCACTACGCACCGCAACGTCCCTCTCGCCGCGATCTGCCTGGAATTGTCTGTCGCAGAGATGCTAGTAGAGATGACGCAAGAATGAAAAGGACGCCACCCGCCGCAAAATCCGTTCCCTCGAATCCATTTTGGCCGCTCGCTCTTTCCTCGCGGAACCCCGATGGCGAACAAAAAGCGAATATGATACCCTCTCCCGCATGGAAGTCCGATCCTGCCGCGTTACCATCTCCGACATGGAAGGCGTCGCCCATACTGTCGAAGTCACCGCCGGCACTCTCTTCGAAGCCGTCGCTCTGGGCCTCAAACAGCTGCAGGGCAACGAATGGGTCGCAGGCATCGGCCGGCCGATGGACACTGTAACTGTCTGCGTCAAGAGTGTCCCGATCGAGCACACCGTCAGAATCGGAGAATTCACGAAGTGGCTCGAACGCAACGGCACGAGCCCAGCCGAAATGATGCGCAAGCGGAGGGTTCGCGAGATTCTCGGTCTGCCGGTCAATAGTTCATAAGGAACCGGTTCATAAGGAGCCCGTTCGTAAAGAGCTGCCGACGGCTCCAGGGCCGGCTCAACTCGTCCACATATGCGCTGGAGAATTCGAATGATCAAAACGCCTAAGAAAGTCTTGCAAGGCAAAATCGCGCTCGTCGCTGGAGCCACGCGTGGCGCCGGACGAGGCATCGCCGTTGCGCTCGGCGAAGCAGGCGCCACCGTTTACTGCACCGGTCGCAGCTCGCGGCAAGGTACACGAAAAGGAGTTCACGCAGGCCCAATGCCCGACCGCCCCGAGACAATCGAGGAAACCGCCGAACTCGTCACTGCCGCCGGCGGCCACGGCATTGCCGTCCGAGTGGACCACACGATTCCAGCCGAAGTGAAAAAGCTCGTCGCCGGAATCGAGCGCCGATACAAGGGCCTCGACATCCTCGTCAACGACATTTGGGGCGGCGACGCGCTCACTGAATTCGGCAAGCCCTTCTGGCAAACCAATCTCGATAACGGGCTCGCGATGCTGAAGCAGGCCATCCATTCGCACATCATCACGTCGCACTACGCCGTTCCGCTGATGCTTGGCCGCGTCACACGCGGGCGCAAAGGAAGTACAAAAGGAAATACTCGCGGAATTATTTTTGAAATCACAGACGGCGACGCCTTCTACTACCGCGGGAACATTTTCTACGATCTTGTTAAAATTTCCGTGATCCGCCTTGCCTTTGCCATGTCCCGCGAGCTCCGCAAGCGCGACATCGCTTCCGTCGCGCTCACTCCCGGTTTTCTGCGCTCCGAACGCGTCCTGGAACACTTCGGCGTCACCGAAGCCAATTGGATGGAAGTAGGCCAGAACAAGAAGTATGCGAAGAACTCAAAAGACCAGAACGACTCCGCCTCCGACTTCATGGTCTCCGAATCGCCCCGCTACATCGGACGCGCCGTCGTAGCGCTCGCCACTGATCCCAAAGTCAAAAAGAAATCCGGGCGCGTCTTCAGCTCCTGGGCTCTTGCTCGCGAGTACAATTTCACCGATCTCGACGGAACCCGCCCTGACTGGGGCGCGCATGCCAGAAACAAATACGGCAAATACAAAATCTGCGACGAGGAATTCTATTCCTACTGGGTTCCGGGCCTCATCGAGCTGATCTTTCCGGACTGGTATTGATCGCGAAGCGGTCCGCTCGCACCTTCGCACTGATTGCCGCACAAGTGTGCGCACCCGTCAGGCGATTTCACACTTCCACAGTGGCGGCAACCGGCCCAAGCCAATGCGTTTTCTCTTCCACGATTTCGTACGTCGTGTGCAAGTTGGCGGTCTGCTTCACCATCGCGCCCACTGAACAATACTTTTCCTCGGACAACCGGATGGCCTCCTCGATTGCCGCCGGATCAATTTCGAACCCTGTGACCACGTGGTGAATACGAACCGCGATGAACACCTGGGGCGGACGTTCTGCCTGATCGGCTTCCACTCGCACCTCATAGCCAGTCACTTTCTGGTGGTACTTCTGACGAAGTATGGTAATGACGTCGAAAGCCGTGCAACCCGCCAGCCCCGCTGCAACGAGTTCGATGGGCTTAGGACCGGTGGCTCCCGCTGCGTCGTCCAGCAGCATGTGGTGGGCGCTGCCGATTGTCGCAGCGAACTGACGCTCCACCTTCAATGGTTGTGTGAGCAACACTTTCGCGGTGATCATGCCTTCCTCCCGATCAGCTCCCCTTGAGTGGCGCCGCAAGAGCAAGCCTGGAAATATGACTTTCGACCAAGGGTAACTTCCGATTCGCCGCCAAACCGTGACTCGCGTCACCATCACGCGTGACGCCGCACACTCGCCGCAGCATCTCCCTTCATTACAATGACTAACGAGAGGCATGACAGTGGTCTTGGAACTCAGAGATGTCCTCGGAATATTGATCGCTGCGCTCGGCGGTGCGGCGGTGGGGCTCGAGCGCCAGTGGTCCGGTCACGCGTCGGGTCCTCGCGCCCGGTTCGCCGGAATTCGAACCTTTACGTTGTTGGGTCTTCTCGCGGGCATCGAGGGCTGGCTCTGGTCGAACGGGCTTCAGATCTTCGCTGCCTTGTTGCTGGCTGGCAGCGCCGCGCTAATCGTAGCCGCGTACGGCGCCGCCAGTCGCACGGAGATCGATGGCACCACGGAAGTTGCTGCGTTGGTCGTTCTCGCGGCGGGACTGGTCGCAGGAATGCACGAGTTGAGGCTCGCGAGCGCGGCGATTGCCGTCACGACATTGCTCCTCGTGGAAAAATCGAGGCTGCACAGCATCGTTGAGCGAATCGATGACGTCAGCCTCAGGGCCGGCTTTCGTTTCGCTGTGATGGCTGTCGTGATCTTGCCCATTCTTCCCTCCGGTCCATTCGGCCCGCTCGGAGGCGTGCGCCCGAGAGAACTCTGGGCCATGGTGCTGTTCTTCTCGGGACTGAGTTTTGCCGGATACATTGCTCGGCGGTCGATGGGACCGAAGCGAGGCTATCCGATTGCCGGAATGTTGGGTGGCATCGTTTCGTCAACCAACGTCACACTTTCTTTTGCGCGCGCTAGCAGAAACGAACTGGATGCTGGGATACCGCTGGCCCTCGGAGTGATCGGCGCGTCCGCGGTGATGTGCGTGCGAGTGCTGGTCGCAACCGCAGTATTGAACTCGCCCGTTTCGCTGGCTCTCGTGAAGTATCTTGCCGCACCCTTCTGTGCCGCAGTGTTGATCACCTGGTGGGGGATCCGGAAACATCGAGGCTCGGCAGCGGCCGAAATCGACGCGTCCAATCCGCTGCAATTCTCGGCGGCTTTGCAGATGGCTGTGCTATTTCAAGCAGTGTTGTTTGGCGTCCGATGGGTGCACGCAACCTGGGGTCAGCCGGGCGTTCTTGTTTCGGCCGGAGCTTTGGGATTAACAGACATGGATGCGCTCGTCATCTCCATGTCGAGAGATACGAGCGCGCAGTTATCAACCGCGATCGCCGCCAAGGCCATAGCGGTCGGGGTCACTACGAATACGCTGCTGAAGCTATCGGTCGGAGCGCTGATCGGCGTGGGAAAATTTAGAAGGATTGTGATTCTTGGCCTGCTGGCCGTAGCGTCCGCATGCGCGGCGTCGTTAATATCGCTGTGGTGAGTTTTCGCTCTTCCCGGTCCAGCGGGCCCCGGTTCCTAGATAAACGCGTTATAGCAAGTCCGCCCATCCTCCAACACCGTTCGCACATCAGCGGTCATGAACAACCTGCGAAACACTACGCCACAAACTCTTCGAGCCGACCGGCTGCGGGCTGCGGCCGAGCGGAATGCTCACTCCGATGCCAAAGAAATCGGCAGAACGTGTCTGCGGCGGAGGGTGAGGATCTTCCCTGGCGGTCACCGGTCCCATCATGACGTTCGCATTGCGCAGCGTGATGAATGACAAGTTCAGTTCCACTCGCGTTCCCCATAGGCGCGTGACCGGCACGCGGGATTCAGTCTCGAACCAGGTGTTGCTTGTTTGCAGCGGGACCAGAGCTCCGATACCTTCATCCTCGTAACCCGGATCCTCGTAAATCCGATTCATGAGCTCTGGATTATCGCGACCCGGATTTTCGCGGTTCGGCCTGAGTTCAACCGCGTGGTCGTCATAGAAATCTCGCGGCTTGGTCGACAGCAGGATTGATCGCGTGTGATATGCCGAGCCGCGCGGGAAAGGAGTCGCGATTTGCGCTCGAGGCAGGTGTGTGAATGCGGTTCGGTGTGGGGAGCTTTGAGCTTCGGCGAGCGCAGGGATTCCCACCATGAGTATCAGCACTAGAACCGGCCGCTGAAGGGAAAGTAGCATGGCCTTCCACCGCCAACTGCGAACGCACCCATGTTACGACGCGGACCTTGCCGGTGAAAATACAGCGCAGCCTGTAGACGGCCGTTGATCCCCCTTTAGCCATTTCCTGCCTGCTTTCGGCTTTTTTCGCCTGTCCTCCGCGCACGAATTCTTCCGCAATCGAATTTCAATCGCTTCCCCGCTATCCAAGTTTTTCAGCTTCCCGCCTCCAACTTCGAGCTTCCATCGCCCTGTCCTTTCGGCTAGTCCTATAACTGTTTTTCCTGCCCTGTTCCTTTTTTGTCCGCTCTCTGGACCTGCGCGCCCCCAGGCGCGTGCTAGGTTGATCTTGGCGACATGGCGGAGGAGTTCACAACTCGAAGCGGACCCGCGCGGCTCGACCCGGCGAGCGATCTTGATGTCGCTCGCCTCCCCTCCTTGGCGGTTCGCCGGGCATTCAGCATTGCAGTTCTAATATACGGTTCCGCGATTAGAAATCCTCGCAAGCCGTTGAAAACATGGGTCCGCCGCCATTTCTAATCTACGGTAAAAGGGGGGTCCCAAAATCGTGCCTTCGAACAGAAACCGAATCGGATCCAAGGTGCCGCGGCCCCTTCGTCGCCCGCCGCGGCGCGCTTCCCACAGTGACCATCTTGCTTGGATCGTCATTTTCGTTTCTGGAAACCCCAGCCACGGAAGCAGAACGGCTGCTCCACGGCACGCTACAATTTAGGGAAAGGCAAACGGTGTGATGCTTAAATCGACTGACACCCAAAACCCCCAGCCGCTGAACCCGGAGTCTGCCGGCGTGGAAATTCTAAAACCGGAAGACCAAGAGCTTGCGCGAAAGCTTCGCGAGCAAACTACGCTGGAGGCTGAACTGACCGAGCGAGAGCTGCGCACCGCGAATCTGCGCGCGGAACTCGGAGCTTTCGAGCGGCGCTACCTCCATTTCGTTGGCTCGCGTTATGCCGAGCTTGACGAGTTGAAAGCGCAGATCGCCGAGCAGTTTGCCGCCGAGCAACCGGATAACGAACGCGCGCAGCAAGCGGCACGCGACGCGCGGGCTCGCGCGAACGAAACAAAG
>JBARFX010000085.1:0-56573 GCA_049797655.1 Candidatus Acidiferrales bacterium
AATATCTCGACCGCATCCCGGTCCGCGAAGGCACTCGCGTCTTCATCATTCCCGCCGCCAAACTCGATTACGCCGAGGCGCAAGACGACTATATCGCGCTCTGTTCCGAGGGCAAGAAGCATCTGAAGCAGCAGACGATCTCGAGCCTCGAATCCGGCCTCGACCCTTCGCGCTTTCTCCGCATTCACCGCTCTTTTATCGTCAACCTCGAGCGCGTCGCGCGGATTGAGCCCTACGGGAAAGACAGCCATGTCGCCGTGCTTCACAGCGGAACGCAGCTCCCCGTAAGCCGCGCCGGCTATGCTCGCCTCCGCGAATTCCTTGACCGATAGAGGTAAATCGGGCTGAACTTCCCTCACTTTTCGGGCACCTGCCAGGTTCTATAACTCTCAGACCACTCGTACCCTGGTCCCGTTACACGTGCTTGTTGCGGCAAAACCTACTTTCATAGTAGTGTCGCGCGATGCCCCGAATCACCTCGCGCAGGTCCCATCGCCAGGGCATAAAGAATCGCAAAAGGAGACCTCGGAAAATGGCATCCCCCGCAGAAGCAAAACTTCCCAATTCATCCGGAAAAGAAGAAGGCGCAAACGTAGATAAGATACGCGACATATTATTCGGCTCGCAGATGCGCGATTACGAGAAGCGCTTCGCTCGCCTGGAAGAAAACGTCTCCAAAGCGGTCGAAACTCTTCGCGAAGACACCACCAAGCGGCTCGAAACTTTAAGCAGTTTCGCCCAGCAGGAAGTCGAATCCCTGAGCCAGCGCCTGAAGACCGAGAAGTCCGAGCGCACCGACGGGCTCAAGGAGCTTGCCCGCGAGCTAAAAGAAGCCGCGAAAATGATCGAGAAAAAGCTCGGCCAGCTCGAAGAGCAGATGTCCGACGGCCAGAGCGAGCTCCGCGCCAAGATGCTCGAACACTCAAAGGCTTTCTCGAATGAAATCGACAAGTTACGCCGCGACACTTCGGCTTCGCTCGACCGTGAAGTGGACACTTTGCGCAACGAGAAGACTGACCGCGAGGCTCTCGCCGATATTTTCGCCGAGTTCTCGCTGCGACTGAAAAACGATCTCGAGTTGCCGGAAAAATAGGGCCGGATGTCAGCCGGCGCAAAACAGCAACCTTCCAATATGGCCGAGCAAGCCCATCGCCGCGCCCCAGAGGGGCAATCGCTCGACAACCCACCGCAGGAAAACCACGCTTCGGACAACCATCCGTACGATGAGCTGCGACAACTCATCGTCGGCCCCGAGCAGCAAGGCCTGAAGGAAATTCAGAATCGCCTCGATGATACGGAACGCCGCGCCGAGGACGTGAGCTCGGTCGTCGCCGAAGCCATCCAGATGCGTCGAGAACAGGGCGACGATCATGCACTCGCCGAAGCGCTCGCACCGACCATTCAAGACACCTTGCGCGAATCGGTCCGCCGGGATCCGCATGTTCTTGCCGATGCCCTTTTCCCCGTGATGGGCCCGGCAATTCGCAAGTCCATCAGCGAAGCGCTTCGCGGAATGCTCGAATCGTTCAATGAAGCGCTCGAGCACAGCCTTTCCTGGCGCGGCATCCAGTGGCGCGTCGAAGCGTTTCGCACCGGAAAATCCTTCAGCGAGGTGGTGCTGATGCACAGCCTGCTCTATCGCGTCGAGCAGGTTTTTCTCATCCACCGCGAGACGGGGCTCGTACTCAATCACGTTGTCGCTCCAGCCGTCGCTACCCAGGATCCATCGCTGGTCGCGGGCATGCTCTCCGCGATTCAACAGTTCGTGAAAGATTCATTCGAGTCGCAGCGCGGCGACACGCTCGACCGGCTGAATGTCGGTGAACTCGAAGTCTGGATCGAGGAAGGCCCTGGCGCGGTGCTCGCCGCCGTGATTCGTGGTCACGCGCCCGAAAGCTACCGCGTAGCCATGAAAGAAGCGCTCGAGAATATTCAGCAGCATTACAGCGCTGCACTGGCTCGATTCGAGGGCGACGCCGGTCCGTTCCGGGCTGCTGGCGACCAGCTCACTCATCTTCTCGAAGCGCAGTTCAAAAACCGAGGAGAAGCGGGCCACCGAAAGCCGCGCGCTGCTCTGATTGCGGCCGCCGTTGTCCTCGCGCTCATCGCTATTCCGGTTGGCTACTCCGCCTACTTGCTCTGGGAATGGTCCCGGTTTCTCAATGTGCTGCGGAGCGAACCCGGCATCGTCGTGATGTCCTATGCCCGCGAAGGCGGCCGGTATCATATCCAGGGGTTCCGCGATCCGCTTGCGGCCAATCCGGCAGAGCTTCTTGCGCGCGCCGGGATCGATCCGAAGATCGCCAATCTCGAATTGAAGCCGTTCTATTCACTCGACGACGCCATCGTGCTGAAACGCGTGAACTCGCTCCTTCACCCCCCCTCGAGTGTGACGCTCACCGAAAAAGATGGCGCGCTGCGTGCCGAAGGAATCGCGACGCCGCAATTTATCGCCCGCCTCGAAGAGCGCGGCCCCTGGATTGCCGGTGTCTCCGCTGTGGACGATTCTCGTCTGCAGAACACCGAACTCGTCGAACTGAACCGCCTGCGCTCGTCGCTCGAGTCAACCGCCCTGCTCTTCCCGATCGGCCGCGCCGACCTTGAATCCGGACAGGAAAACACTCTCGCCTCCGCCCAAAATAATATTCGCGCGCTGCTGAGCCAGGCCGAACGCCTGAACGGTAAACTGGCGATCGACGTCGTCGGCCATACGGACATTACCGGCGTCGAAGGCACCAACATGGTCCTCAGCAGGCAGCGCGCCGACGTCATTTTCAACCTCCTCGTGCGCTCCGGAATCAAGCCTGCCAATTTGCGCCCCCATGGCGTCGGCACTACCGAGCCTCTACATAATGAAGACACGGAAGAAGGTCGCCGCTTCAATCGCAGCGTCACTTTCAAAGTCGCTTTTTCTCCCGCTCCCCCTGTAAACTAAGCCGCATTCCGATGCTCGAAAAGAAAATCTGCATGCTGGGGACTCTTGCGGTCGGCAAAACCAGCCTCGTCCGCCGCTTTATCGAGGGCATTTATTCCGAGAGCTATCAAACTTCGATCGGAGTGAAGGTCGACAAGAAGAACGTCCGCGGAAATGGACAGGAAGTAAAGCTCGTCCTCTGGGATATTTATGGCGACGACAGATTCCAGAAAGTCCAGGCAGCCTACTGGCGCGGTATGTTTGGATACTTGCTGGTCGTGGATGGCACGCGGCGCAATACTCTCGAAGACGCACTGGCGCTGAATCAGCGCGTCACCGATACCGGCGCAAAAGTACCGGCGCTTCTTATCGTGAACAAAGCGGACTTAGCCGATCAGTGGCAAATCGGTGCGGACCGTCTGGCGCAACTTGCCGAAAGCGGCTGGGAAATATTTCGCACGAGCGCAAAAACGGGAGAGAACGTGGATCGGGCGTTCTCGCGACTTACCTCGATGATGCTTGGCAAATAAATGGCTGCGAACCCACTTCTTGAAGCATTTCTCGCCGATCAGGGCTATGCACTCTTCGAATATTTCGAGAACGGAGTGTTTCGCCCCATCGGCGAATATCCGAAATGGTGCGAGAAATTGTGGAAAGGCGCGCTCGCGCGCGACAAGTCCATCCGCATGGCCGAGGCGTCGCCGTTTATCGAGAATTTTCTAATTGATGCCGAGGGCTTTTGGAATTCGAACCGCGAGGGCTCCGCAACTTCTCCCGTATGGATTGAGCGCGACTCCGGCGGGCACGATATGCCGCTCGAAGCGGCGGCGCTTCACGTTGGCGGCAAGAATGTCTTGCTGCTCCGCAATCTTTCGCGAACCTATGCCGAGCGGCAGAAACTCTATCAGGCCGCCCGCGATTCCCTGCTCGAGCATGAGCGGCTCATGCGCGAAATCCAGAAGAAAGAAATCCTGCTCCACTGCATCATTCACGATCTTTCGCAGCCGCTCACCGCGATGCGCGGCTGCTTCAGTCTGCTCGCGCTCGAAAATCTTTCTGCCGATCTGCGTCGGATGGTCGAGACGGGCCAGCGCGAATCGAATCGGCAAGAACAGATGATTCGAGGAATCCTTCAAGCTTTCTCCGCCGATCTCGCCGGCCAGCAGTCGTCCGCCGAAACCGCAATCAGCGCAGCCGACATAGCCGCTTGCGCTCAAAGGGCTGTTCAGGAGTTTTCGCCCGCGTTCAGTGAAAAGGAGATTCGGCTCCAGCTTGACCCCTCCGTCGACACCACGCGCGATTGGACTGTCGCCGGAGACGACTCGCGTCTCGATCGCATTTTCGGAAACCTCCTTGAAAACGCGCTTCGCTACAGCCCCAAACGAACCTCTGTCTCGATTGGCCTCGAAGAAAAAGGCAAAGCGGTTCTCGCGTTCGTCGACGACCAGGGCTCAGGCCTTCCCAAGGATCAGTCCGCCGAGCAGATGTTTGCGCTCTTTGCGAAAGGAAAAGACAAGCCCGGCAAAGCCGGCCTGGGACTTTACTTTTGCAAAATTACCGTTGAGCGCTGGGGAGGAACGATTGGCGCGGAAACGAAAGCCGCCGGCGGCACTCGCTTTTGGTTCCGGCTGCCTCGCGCCGCAAAGACCGTTCGCGACACAAGTAACAAAGAAGCGGCTCGCGCGCTTGCGGCTACCGAATCCGCGACAAACAACCCTTCGGCCGCGTCGCGGCCAGATCTCGACAAGCCGGCGAAACAACTTCGCATCCTTGTCGCGGAAGATACGGACGAAAACCGCGAACTCGTTAGCGAGCTGCTCATGCGGCGCGGCCATTCCGTCGTCGGAGTTGCCGATGGACGCCAGGCCCTCGATGCGCTCGCCAGGAGCCAATTCGATGTCGTCCTTATGGACGAACAAATGCCCGGCATGGGCGGCCTCGAAGCCACGCGCGCGATTCGGTTGAAGGAAAAATCCACCGGAAAGCATCAAGTGATCGTCGCGCTCACCGGCAACATCGCCGAAGAAGACAAGCAGCGGCGCGTGGAAGCGGGGATGGATGGATTTGTTCCCAAGCCGTTCGAAATGCACGCGCTCTTTGAAACTATCGAATTCCTTGCGACCTTTGGCGAACAGGTAATTGGCGCCAAGCCGCTGGCACCTCGGGTGCCCTCTACCGGACGCGTTGCGCCGTCGCCGGAAGCGGCCGCGCCATCCGTGGACGTCGCAACGCATTTGCGCCGCACGACCGGCGGAAATGAGAAGCTCGTCAAATCATTGACGACGTCCTTTCTCGACGACGCTCCGAAGCGGCTCGCCGCGATTCGTAGCGCGATTGCTGCGAAGGATCCTGCCAGGCTTGACACTACCGCCCACGCACTCAAAGGCTCGTTGGGAATTTTCGGAGCGCAGCTAGCCGTCGCCGCTGCGCGAAACCTGGAGGCGATGGGCCGCGCACGCAATTTGAGCGGAGCCGACGCCGAATTTCGCATCCTGGAAGGCGCCATGAAAAGCCTGAAGGCCGAATTGCTTGCGATAGTTTCCCACAAGAAACCGCAAATGAAGCCTTCGCGCGCAAGCCGAAAGAAGTAGACCTCTGTCCACTGCTGCCCCTGACTAACGCGGCAACTTCGCACACCTGAAACTTGCCGCATGCCCGCTCGAGGGCGATACTCGAAGACATGATGCAGCGTTCCACATTCGTCGCCCTGCTTGTCGCGACCGCGCTCTTGTCGTCTCTCTGTGTGCGCGCGGACGAACTGAAGCTGAAAGACGGCACGAAGATTGTCGGGACGATCGTCGGCTTCGAAGAGAATTCGTTCAAGGTGAAGACCAGCTACGGCTTTGCGGTCGTTCAAAAAGATCAGGTGCTTTCGATCAGCATCACAGATTCGTCAAAGAAATCGGATTCTGAAAAGAAACTTGAACCCGCAGCGGAAAAGCCCGCGATCGCCGCAAAGACCGTAAATTCCTACAGCACAAATGCCGCGCCGCCAGCGCCCAAGGCTTCTCCCACTCCGGCCGCATCGTCTAGTGCGGCCACCTCGACTCCCGCTAACCCAGCCACCGCGAAAGCTGCGCCGCCAGTTGCCGCCGCTCCACAGCCGGCTCCTCCCAAGCCTGTGCCCGCTGAATCGATGCGCGAAGTGGTGAGCGGCAATCTCTACTCGAATGAAACCTACGGGTTCCACATGTACAAACCGCCGACGTGGCAATTGGTTGAGGGGGCGCGCTCGGTGTTGCCCGGTTCGATCACGGCGCTCGGAACATCTGACGAAACTACCTATCTCTTGATCGGGCGGCAGCCGATTGGGAAATCGCTTGCGAGTGACGTCGAAGCCACCGACCGCCACTTGCGCGACACTCTCGACAATTTCCGGCCTCTCGGTGAAAAGAAAATTACGGTGTCGGGACTTCCGGCCATCGAGCATCGCTTTCGCGTCAGCGTCGATCAGCGCGACTGGTCCGGCGTAGCCGTCTTTTTCCAGCGAGATACGCATCTTTACACGATCTTCGGAATGACCTTCGCCGGCTCGGACCTCGTCCAGATTCAAGAGAACGTAATTAATCGCGCCATTTTGAGCCTCCAGTTTACAAACCAATAGCTCCCGCGCCTCTTCCCGCTTGCAATCCGGCCACCTGAATGCGTAACTAATTCTCCGGTGTCCATGCGCCATTGCTTCCAGCTCGTCATTCCCATCATGATCATTGCCGCCGTGTGCTTTGCTTGGCGCGGAACTCCGCACGCGCGCGCCGCGACGGGAACGACTGAGGTGAGACAGGCTGAGAGCTCGCCCACTTTCTACCGCGACGTGTTGCCGATTCTCGAGCGGCATTGCCAGAGCTGCCACCGGCCCGGAGAAATTGGGCCATTGCCGTTGATGACGTACGAGCAGGCCCGGACCGAAGCTCGCTCGATCGCATTCATCACAGCCAACCGGAAAATGCCGCCGTGGTTCGCCGACCCGCGCGTCGGGCGCTTCGCGAACGACCCATCGCTCACGCCCGAAGAAATCGCAACCTTCGCGGCATGGTCGAAAGCGAATGCCCCTGAGGGCGACCCGCAGCACGCGCCTCCTCCGCGCGAGTGGACAAAAGGCTGGACCATTCCGCAGCCAGACGCCATTGTGAAGATGACAAAGCCCGTTGCGCTGCCTGCGCACGGAGACATCGAGTACACGTACGAAATTGTTCCGACACACTTCAGAACGGCGAAATGGATTCAGATTTCTGAGATCCGGCCATTAAGCCGGGAAAACGTCCATCACGCCGTCGTTTACGTACGGCCGCCTGGATCAAAATGGCTCGAGCAGGCGCCCGTCGGGGTACCGTTCACCGCGGCGGACATGACCGACGACAAATCGCGGCGCGATGCGCTATGGACCGACGCCGACATTCTGCTCGTGTACGCGCCGGGAAGTTCGCCGGACCGCTGGCCGGGCGGAATGGCGAAGCTCGTGCCGGCGGGATCGGATCTTGTGTTCCAGATGCACTACATGGCGCGCGGCAAGGCGACGGCCGATCAGACAGCAATCGGATTGGTGTTTGCGAACCACCCGCCGGAGCAACGCGTGCTCACGCTGCAGTTGACGAATGATCACTTCGTGATTCCGCCCGGAGCCGATGATTTTCGCGTGGAAGCGCGAGGCACTTTGCCGAACGATGCGACGCTGCTCAGCTTTCTGCCGCACATGCATCTCCGCGGAAAGCGATTCGAATACAACATTGTTCACGCGGACGGAACGATCGAGCCGCTGCTGCGCGTGAACTGGGATTTTTACTGGCAACTGAGTTACCAGCTGGCCGAGCCGAGGCCGCTTGCCTCCGGCACCGAACTGCAGGCCGTCGCGTGGTACGACAATTCGACAGCGAACCCGCACAATCCCGATCCCACGGCTGCAGTGCGCTGGGGCGATCAGACGTACGATGAAATGATGGTCGGATTTTTCGATGTAGCGGTGCGCGCCGATCTGGACAAGTGGAAATACTTCGTGCGGCCCGGCGGCCTGCCAAAGGCGTCGCGCTAAAGAGCCGCGCAGAATTACAAAAGCCCGGAGCCTTCGGGCTCCGGGCTTTCACGTTATTCGCCGCGGCTGGCTTGTCGCAGTTTAGCGTCCGGAACCCGCGGCCATTTGCTTTTGCTGACCGCCCTTGATTTCGATGCGCCGGGGCAGCGCCGCGGCAGAAATGGGCGCAGCGATCTCGAGTACTCCGTTGTGGTATTCCGCGGCAATCCGGTCGCTATCGACACCTTCCGGAAGCGACAGGGTGCGCTCGAACGATCCGTACGTGAGTTCGTTGTAAACGAAAGCCGCTTCCTTCCGTTCGCTCGATACTTTGCGCTGTCCGCTGATCATGAGCATGTTGCCCTGCACCGAGATGTTTACATCTTTGGGATCTATACCCGGCACTGCCACATGCGCGACGTACCTCTTGCCGTCCTTGTCCACGAATGCATCGACGGCGGGAACGAAAGCAGCCAGCGACATGTTGCTTCTCTGCTGCTCTTGGCTTCCAGGCCAGCCACTTAAAAAGCGATTGAAAATATTGTCGAAGTCACGCCGAAAATCGAAGAGGGTTTGAAATACGTTGTCACGGTAGGTCAAATTGGCCATGTTATCTCCTGTAGGTTTTTCTGAGGCCTCTCGAATGAGAGGTACCGGGCCGGAGGAAACAAGTCTTGTACCGTGTGTTGTGTTTGTCAAGCGGGGCTGCGGAAATTCTCGCAATTTTAATGAAGCGATTTCGTCGAAACCTTCATGAGCTTCAGAATTTTGTAACTTCGCTGAAGTGGAAGTTGTTCACCTTCATCGCGGGAACGACCATCTCGAAGGATTCTTCTCCTGCGGCGCGTACAGCGGGGCCCATCATCTCGACATTGGAAAGCATTTCGAGAATATTTTGATTGAACCGGAAATTTCGAATGCCGCCTGCGACGCGGCCGTTTTCGACGAGGAACGTTCCGTCGCGCGTCATGCCGGTGAGAACCTTCTCGTATGGGTCAACTTCGCGGATGTACCAGAGGCGCGTGACGAGCACGCCGCGCTCCGTCGAGCGAATCATTTCATCCACACTCTTGTCGCCGCCGCTAAAAACCAGATTCATCGGCGCTTCGCCGTATTCATTTGGCAGGCTGAAGCCGTGGCCGGTGGGTTTGGTTTTCATCTTTTTCGCAGTGGCACGCGAGTAGACGAGATTTTTCGGGACTCCACGATCGACCAGGAGAACTTTTTGTTTTGGCAGGCCCTCGCCATCGTACGGAGCGCCTAGCTGGTGCTCGTGGTAGACGTCGTCCCAGAGCGTGATGTTGTCGCCAAAAACTTTCTTGCCCATTCGGTCGTTGAAACACGATCGTTTGTCGAGGACGGCAGTGCCGGAAAAATCGTAGAAGAGAAATCCGACAAGATCGAGGACGGCGGAGGGCTCGAGGATCACCGTGTAGTGTCCGGGCGCCAGTTCGCGGGGCTCGCGCGAGCCGGCTGCTTTTCGGCTGGCGCGTTCGGCAAGACGGTCGGGATCGATCTCGCGAATATCGGGCGAATTGGCTTTCGCCCAGCCCGAAGAATTCGGCTCCAGAATCGTGACCGAGAATTCGGAGCGCGTCTGTTCGTGGTGCGCGAACATGCCTTTCGAATTGGCGAGGATGGACTGCATCGCTCCGCTGGAAAAGATTCCTGCGGCTGTCTGTGCGTTTTTTTCAGCCAACTTACAGACGCGGGTGACGGCGCGCGCGCGATCCTTCGGCGCTGCTTCCGCAGTTGCCGGGAAAAACCGGGCGACCTTCTGAATCTTCTGCGGGCCAAGCATCGGCAGCAGTCCCGGAATTTTCGGCTGATGAAGCGCCAGCTTTGCGGCTGCGGCGGTGACGCGGCGCAAAGACTCTTCGTCGGTCTTATTTGTCGTGGCGCGCGCGGTGCGGCCGTCCATCACGGCGCGAACGGAGATGTGCAGAACCTGCTCGGCTACGTTCTGGTGAATAATATTGTTGGCAAACCGGGTGAGCGCGTCAGTCGTGACGTCGATTTCAATTTCAGTCTCGTCCGCTTCGCTGAACTTCAGGATGCGCTCGGCAATTCCCCTCAGTTCTGCGGTCGTCAGTCGAGGTTGCGACGGTGCACTCGCCTCGGCGCGGCGGATGCGACGTGAGAGCGACGTTTTGCCGGGGCGCGTCATTTCGCGAAAGCCACGCCGATTTTGATATTGCGGAAGCGCACCGGCGACGCACCGTGGCCCGTGCCCATGGTTTGCATCGGCTGGCCTTTCCCGCAGTTGGGGGTGCCCCAGAGCGTCCAGTCGTCGCGTCCGCAAATTGCATCGCAGCTATTCCAGAATTCGGTGGTGATGCCGCTGTAGCTGGGATTTTTTATCATGCGGCCTTTTCTGCCGCCTTTGATTTCCCACCCGATTTCCGTGGAGAACTGGAAATGGTAGCGGCGGTCGTCGATGGACCACGAGCGGTTGGTGTCCATGAGAATCGCGTCGTCGGTATCAGCGATCAGGTTGTTGAACTTCCATGTGCCGGGATTGATGCTGACGTTGGTCATGCGAATGATCGGGAGGCGATTCCAGCTTTCGGTGCGCATCGTCCCATTCGAGCGGTCTTCGCCAATCGACGATGCCGTTTCCCGATTGCTCAGGTAGCCGGTGAACAGGCCGTTCGTGATAATTGGCGTGCACTGGGCGGGAACGCCTTCGTCGTCGTAGGCGAAAGTGCCGAGGCCGGGCCCGTGGGCAAGTCGGGCGTCGGCAACGACGTTGACGATTTCCGAGCCGTATTTCAATTTTCGAAGCTTGTCCACGGTAAGGAAACTCATGCCCGCGAAATTCGCCTCCTGGCCGAGAACGCGGTCGAGTTCGATCGGATGGCCAATCGATTCGTGAATCTGCAAACCGAGTTGCGAGCTGCCGAGGATGATGGTGCCGGTCTTTTCGGGGCAGTGCGCGGCGGTATGAAGCGCCACAGCTTCTTCCGCAGTGCGGCCGGCATTGCCAACCAGATCGAGCGCTTCAATCAGCTCGTAACCCTCGAGAGAGTGCTGTCCGCCGAAACTGTTGGGATAAGAACGCTTCTGGATTTCGCTTCCGGCAAAACTGGTGGCCACGATTCCGCCGCCGGATTGCATTTTAACCTGGTGGATCACCGAGCCGATGCTCGAGACGAAAAGCTGGTCGATCTTGCGAAAAGTCATCGAACCCTCGGCGAGGGTCACGCCCTTGACGCGAAGCATTTCCTTGTCGGCCGCAATCAGTACGTCGATCTGGCGCTCTACCGGAACGCGAAACGGATCTTTGACGAACGGGTTTTGCCAGGTATCGACGTAGGCGTTCTCGGGAGCCAGCGCGACATCGGCATGTTTTGCGAGCGCAGACGCTTTGGCGATCGCGACGGCTTCTGCGGCGCAGGAATCGATCCCCTCGTGAGTGAGGCGATCGGTGGAGGCGAATCCCCAGGCGCCTGATGCGACTACGCGGATGCCGATCCCGAGCGATTCGGATTCGACGAGCGTGCCGACTTCGCCGTTCTTGGTCGAGATATCGCGCTGGCGGATGTCCATCACGCGAGCGTCGGCGTAGGATGCGCCCCGGCGTTTGGCGGTGTCGATTGCGCGGGTGGCCCAGTCTTGCATCGGTTATGCGTGCGCTCGGATGAAACTCTCCAGGAGCGGCAAGCGAACGATACTAGTCTGGCCTCGGAAATGTGTCAAATGCGCGACGGCTCGAAAAAACGCAAAATTAAAAACAGCCATCTAGTTGCGATCGGAAATTTGCGTGGCGCGGCGCAAATAGGCGCCCACCCGAGGAGTGGCGGAAGTTCGAAGCCACAGTCCCCTTGGCGATCAATTCTCTTAGCCCACCAGTGACGGTGGCATGCAGGAAATACGGATTGCAATGGGGTCGTTCTCCTAATTCGAGTGCAGGGGCCGCGCCTGCGGCGGTTGTGATTAGTCGAATCGGAATGTGGTTTGCGGTGTTGGGCTGCGCACTTATAATCCCCCGATGATTCATGACACGAGCGAGATTCTTTACGGTGCCTGGAAGGGCTACGCGGACCGTTTTCCCGGAAAGTTTGAGCCAACGCATCCTGACTTGCGTTTCTCATGTGCGGGGATACCGGTTCCGCTATTTAATTGCGCTTACCCGAAGCGCGCAGTGGCACGCGGAGAGATGCTGCGATTCATGAAGGACTTTTCAGAGATTCTGGCGCGCTACGGCGTGCCCGGGCTCCTGATGGTGCGATTGGGGCACGTGGATCTGCCGCCGGAGACAGAACCGCTGCTACGAATGCCAGGAATGGTGACGCGGGAATTGACGGCTGCGAAACATCCAGCGGCCGGCGTGGAAGTGAAGCTTGTGCGCGGGGAAAAGATGGCGGCGGAGATCGCCCGGCTGAACGTGCTGGGTCACGGCATGCCCGAGGAGGAAACCGGACCGATGACTTGCGCGGCACTCTGGGAGGCGCCGAATCACGGATTCCTGATTTACGCGGATGGACAAGCGGTGGCTGCCGGTTCAGCTTCGCTTGTGAATGGGGTTTCGTATATCGGGTGGATGGCTACGCTCGAGAAGTATCGCGGGCGCGGATATGCCCAAGCGATTTTGCGCTTTGCGGATGAGTTCATGCGCCACGAGTACGGAGCGAAGCACTCGGTGCTGCATGCGACAGAGCTGGGGCGCCCCGTGTATGAGCGACTGGGCTATCGCGCGGTGGATGAATTTGTGGGGTATTTGTGCGGCGCAGGTGGGTAGGTGTTGGCTGGATTGGAAGATTGGCTTTAACCACAGATGAACACAGATAAACTCTGATGGGTACACCGCAAAGAGGGTATCAACGGAGATGAGAAAGTCTTGGGCGACAACCGCGAGCGTATACGTCAGCCCCGCAACGTCGCCCGCCTGAAGACGTCCGCTACAAATCCGTGTGTTGGCTCACTTCGGTGCGGGGATGTCCGGAGGGGACGGCGCCAGCACTTGCGCCATGGTGAGGGCCGGGGGAAATTTTATTCTTACGCCGAATTTGATCCATTCGATTGAGCCGGGGTAGAGCGGATCTTTTACGGAAGTGACCCGGGATTTGAGGATCGAGAATTCGGCGGTACCCAGCTGGATATTGCCGGAATTCATGGCGACCCGCTGTTTTTCGTCTTCGGAGACGGAGTTGGGGTAAAGCATTACGTTCACCGCTTCTTCGGCGCGGTGCTCGTCGTCCACGGTGAGAACGAAATTGAAACGTCGGGGAGTCATTTCCAGGATTTCCTGCGCGGAGAAGTTGTAGGTGGTTTCGATGTAGCGCTCGTTGAAATTGTGATACGGCGGAGTGGCGATGGCTGAGAATTCGATAGGGCCGTCGACAGGTTGAGTCTTGGGCGTGATGCTGATCTCCCAGCCGGCGGAGTCGCCATCGGGAGCAACTTCCAAACGGAACTCTAGATCGTGGCCGATGTCGTGGATGTAAGTTTTCCCGCGATCGATTTCGCCGGCAAATTCGACGTCGGGATTCGCGATAGCCGGTTGAGAGGTTTTGGATTTGCGATGGTTTTGTGCCGCCGCTGGGACGAGAGTGAGTGCCAGAGCGAGTGCGACGGCGGGGGTGCTTATCGTCACGCGGTTCTAGCTCCTTCAGCGACTCTGGAAATATACCAGAGAGAAATCTTCCAGTGGAGGCTTGGGCATCATTGAGCAGCGGAGACGATCACCGGCTCGGCGGTCTTGCTCCAGCCTTTCATATCGATTTTTCCGTCCGCGCGGACGGTGCCCGTCATCATGCCTGTGGTGTTGAACGGCGTGGTGACGTTGCCCTGGCGGTCGAGCGCGATTACGCCGCCGTCACCGTGCTGCTCGACAAGTTCCTTCATAACGACGTCGTTCGCAGCTTCCTCGAGCGAGACGTGCAGGTACCGGACGCGCTCGCAAATATCGGCGGCGACGATGTTGCGCATAAAAAATTCACCGGTGCCGGTGGCTGAGACGCCGCAGCTTTCGTTATTGGCGTAAGTTCCGGCGCCGATGATCGGAGAGTCCCCGACCCTTCCGGGCATTTTCATCACGGTGCCGCCTGTGGAAGTGCCAGCCGCGAGGTTGCCATGCTGATCGAGAGCGACGACGCCTACCGTTCCGTGCTCGGAATCGTTGCCGGACGGAATCGCAGAGGATTTTTTCTTTTCTTCCTCGTCCTTATCTTTGGCGCGGTTGTAATACTTCCAGAGGCGCTCGTTGTAAAAATAGAACGGTGAAACGAGCTCGATCCCTTGCGATTGAGCGAATCTTTCCGCGCCGGAACCGACGAGCATTACGTGGGGCGTTTTTTCCATAACGAGGCGCGCGAGGTGAATCGGATTGGCGATGTGTTGGAGAGCGGCGACAGAACCCGCGGCGAGCGTGCGGCCGTCCATGATCGCAGCGTCCATCTCGGGAATGCCGTCGCGCGTGTAGTAGGCGCCGCGGCCGGCATCAAACTGCCCGGCATCCTCCATCGACCGAATGGTTGCTTCTACGGCATCCAGGCTCGTTCCGCCGGCGGCTAGGATCGCATAGCCCTGCTTGATTGCCACAACCATCGCGGCGCGCCTAGGCTCAATGAACTCGGGAGGCATCTTGCTGTAATCGCCAGCGCCGCTGTGAGCCACGAGGATGAAATTCGGCGCGGGGGCGGCGGTGGTTACCCTGTGGGCGCGATTTGCGAAAGCTAGCGCGGCGACTGCGAAAAAGAAGAGCGCGGCGAAGCGGGCGAATTTCATAACGTGCCTCCGGAGTTGCTACTTGTGGCGGAAGGTAGCTTACGGCAATTTCAGATTTTGATTTGGAGATTTGCAGCAACATGAAGAAACCGTGCGGACGAAATGACGGAACGAGGGCGTGCGAGGCGAACTCGAGCTAGTCGAGCGTCATACGATCATGGCATCGCCTGGTGGTTAGTTCGTGAGCGGCAGAGGACAGGCAAGAGCGCCTGTCCCACTGAAGGCGAATGCGGCCCACGCGATCGCTTCATGTGACGAGCAACGACGCACGGGGCGCCGGTTCGGATCAATGCGAAAAAATTCTATGTGCCTTCGGACCAGGAGGCCAGGTAGTGCTCCTGCTCGGGCGTGAGCTTGTCGATTTGAAAGCCCATCGATTCGAGCTTGAGCTTGGCGATCTGCTGGTCGAGATGCTCCGGAACCGGATAGACCTGAGGCTTGAGTTCTTTTGCATTCTTGACCATGTAGTCGGCAGCCAGAGCCTGGTTCGCGAAGCTCATGTCCATTACAGAAGCTGGGTGCCCTTCCGCGGCGGCAAGGTTGATGAGGCGGCCATCGCCGAGGAGGTAGAGGCGGCGGCCGTCCTTCATTACGTATTCATCGACGAAGGGACGGGCTTCTTTTTTGCCGCTGGAGAGTTTTTCGAGCGCCGGGATATCGATTTCGACGTTGAAGTGGCCGGAGTTGCTGATCACCGCACCGTCTTTCATTTTTTCGAAGTGATCGTGGGAAATCACGGACTTGTTGCCGGTAACCGTGACGAAAACGTCGCCGACTTTCGCGGCTTCGTGCATCGGCATCACGCGGAAACCGTCCATCACCGCTTCGATCGCTTTCGTAGGATTCACTTCGGTCACGATCACGTCTGCGCCGTGACCCTTCGCGCGCATCGCGATGCCGCGTCCGCACCAGCCGTAACCCGCGACGACCACTTTCAGGCCGGCGAGCAGCAGGTTCGTGGCGCGAATAATGCCGTCGAGCGTGGACTGGCCGGTGCCGTAGCGATTGTCGAAGAGGTGCTTGGTAAGCGCGTCGTTGACGGCGACGATTGGAAATTTCAGAGTGCCGTCTTTTGCCATCGCGCGCAGACGGATCACGCCCGTGGTGGTTTCTTCGGTGCCGCCGATCACGCCTGTGAGCAAATCGGTGCGCTTGGTGAGAAGCTGAGTGACCAGGTCGGCGCCGTCGTCCATCGTGATTTGCGGGCGATGATCGAGGGCGGCGCTGATGTGCGCGTAATAGGTGGCGTTGTCCTCGCCCTTGATCGCATAGGTCGGAATGTTGAAATCCTTCACGAGCGATGCGGCTACGTCGTCCTGCGTCGAGAGCGGATTCGAAGCGCACAGAACCACGTCGGCGCCGCCGTCACGAAGCGTAATGGCAAGATTCGCCGTTTCGCTCGTTACGTGGAGGCAGGCAGAAATGCGCACGCCTTTGAGAGGCTGATCTTTTATGAACTGCTTGCGAATGAGCTGTAGCACGGGCATGTGCTGGTTGGCCCACTGAATTTTGCGCTTTCCGTCTTCTGCGAGTGCGATGTCTTTTACGTCGCCGTTCAGTTTCGTTGCAGTTTCCACGAGAGACTCCCTTTTGTTTTTGTGCGGAGAAAATTAAAGCCGCAAGTCGCAGGCCTGAAGGCCGGCGCTGTAATCACCAGCACCTATTTTACGGGCGCGAGACGGCCACCGCGCCTCTTGTCCCGGCTTCTTTGCGGAGTGCTTCGGCTTTGTCGATGCGCTCCCACGTGAAGCCGGGGCCGGTGCGGCCGAAGTGGCCGTAAGCGGCGGTCGGACGGTAGATCGGCCGGCGCAGATCGAGCGTTTCGATGATGCCCATGGGCGTAAGTTTGAAATTGGCGCGGATCAGCTCGGTAATCTGGGAATCGGGAATCGCGCCGGTGCCGAACGTATCGGTCATGACGGAAACGGGCTCGGCGACGCCGATGGCGTACGCGAATTGAACCTCTACTTTCGTCGCGAGTCCTGCGGCAACAATATTTTTCGCCACGTACCGTGCCATGTAGCAGGCGGAGCGGTCAACCTTGGTTGGGTCTTTGCCGGAGAGCGCGCCACCGCCGTGTCGGCTATAGCCGCCGTAGGTGTCGACGATAATTTTGCGGCCGGTGAGGCCTGCGTCTCCCATCGGACCGCCGACTACGAAACGGCCGGTGGGATTGATGTGGAATTTGGTTTTGCTATCCAGCATCTTCGCGGGAATCACGGGCTTGATCACTTCGTTGATGATCGCCTCGGTAAGATCGCGCTGCGAAACTTTCTCGCTGTGCTGCGTGGAGATGACGGCGGTGTCGACGCGCGCCGGCCGTCCGTCGATATATTCGACAGTGACCTGCGATTTGCCGTCGGGACGGAGGAAATCCACTTTGCCGGACTTGCGAACGTGGGCGAGTCGCTTGGTGAGCTGGTGCGCGAGCTGGATCGGCATGGGCATCAGCTCGGGAGTCTCGTCGCAGGCAAAGCCAAACATCATTCCCTGATCGCCGGCGCCGCCAGTGTCAACGCCCATCGCGATGTCCGGAGATTGCTTCTTGATCGCGCAGATGACGCCGCACGTTTCAGCGTCGAAGCCGAACTTCGCGCGCGTGTAGCCGACATCCCGGATCACTTCGCGGGCGAGATCGGAAAAATCCACATACGTCGTCGTCGTAATCTCCCCGGCAACCACCACCAGGCCGGTCGTCACCAGCGTCTCGCAACCCACGCGGCCCGTGGGATCGTCCGTCAAAACTGCGTCGAGGACGGCGTCCGAAATCTGGTCGGCAATCTTGTCGGGATGGCCCTCGGTTACAGACTCCGAGGTAAACAGGAACTTCTCATCGGCGTGCGCCAAAAAAGTATCCTCCAGGTGAGTGGAAAGCACGTGCGGGGCCGTATTGAGTTAACAAACGAAACCCACTAATAGTGACGGTAACACGCGTGTATGGGAGTGTCAATCTGATGCAGGGAAATGGGTTAAAGCGAGGCTGAACGGGGATTTATGCCACCGAAATGGTGCGGGCGGGGAGAGTGCCTGCCCCCGGCTATAGGCATTCGATGTGGCTTTAGCTGCAAATTATTGCCTGCTATTTCCGGGCTGCGGTGGAGTCGAGATCGCGCCGGTAAAGAAGGAACGCGCGAATGAATTCGTCGAGGTCGCCGTTGAGCACTTTGTCGACGTCGCCTCGCTCCACTTTCGTGCGCACGTCCTTGATCAGTTGATACGGCTGGAGGGTGTAGGAACGGATCTGACTGCCGAAACTGATTTCGGGCTTGGAGGCGTCGAGTTTGCGAAGATCTTCGCGGCGTTTTTCGATTTCCTGCTCGTAGAGCTGGGAGCGCAGCATTTTCATGGCGATTTCGCGATTCTTGTGCTGGCTGCGTTCGTTCTGGCACTGGACAACGATACCACTCGGAAGATGCGTGATGCGGACGGCGGATTCGACTTTGTTCACGTTCTGGCCGCCATGGCCGCCGGCTCGAAACGTGTCGACGCGGAGATCCTCCGGCCGAACATTAATTTCGATCTGGTCGTCGATTTCAGGAATCACGAAGACCGATGCGAATGAAGTGTGCCGCCGAGCCGCTTGGTCGAACGGCGAAATCCGCACCAGGCGGTGAACGCCGCTTTCGCCCGAGAGTAGGCCGTAAGCATTCTCGCCCTCGATCAGAACTGTCGCGGACTTGATGCCCGCTTCCTCGCCGGGAGTTGAATCCACGACCGTGCTGCGAAAATCCTTTTGTTCCGCCCAGCGCAGGTACATGCGCAAGAGCATTTCAGCCCAGTCCTGCGATTCGGTGCCGCCGGCGCCGGGCTTGATTGTGACGATGGCGTTCAAGCGATCGTTCTCGCCTGCTAGTAGCGTTTTTGTTTCGAGGCCGGAAACGTAAGCATCGGCCGCAGCGATTTCTTTGGCTACGTCTTCAAGGAGCGAAGCTCGCTGCGCGTCGTCTTTCTCCTCTTCGGCGAGGTGGAAATAGGTTTCGACGTCGCTCATTTTGCGATTGAGCGTGTCTTCGGCGCTGACGCGATCTTCAATCTGTTTGCGCTGCTGGAGGACGCCCTGGGCTTTTTCTTGGTCCTGCCAGAAATTGGGGTCGCTGACTTTCTCTTCGATGGCGGCTAGTTGCTGGCGCGCGGCGGGAGCGTCAAAGATAGCTCCGCACGAGTTCCATGCGTTTTTTCAGGTCAACGTAGCGATGCTGGATGTCTTCAATGTGTTCGGCCATAGACATATCGTACACACGAACGGCGAAATTCGAAAATCGAAATTGGGTGCGCGGCGCGGTGTGAAATTCGCCCAGCGGGCGCACGGCGCGCCGTGCCCGCATGCGCCGCGGAGTGAATCTCGGCCAGTTCATTCGACAAGCAAGATTCGGCGTTACCGGAGGGCTATCTCTTTCCTTCGCGTCAATGCCAGAAAAAGAATACAGATTGACGCGACGACGCATAGCCAGCATAGCCAGTCCCCGAATCGAACATACGGCGTAATGTCCGCACGAAAATCGTACGGCGCTTCGAGTTCGCCGCGAATGTCGGTCGGAAGGCTTGCTACAACCCTCCCGTAGGGATCGACAGCGACCGTGTAGCCGTTGTTCGTGTCGCGAAGGAGCCAGCGGCGGCTTTCGATGGCGCGGACGCGAGCCATCATCAAGTGCTGCGCAGGCGCGGCGCTCCGGCCGAACCACCCATCATTTGAAATGTTGATCAGAAGCTCCGCGCCGTTCGCAGCAAAGCGGCGTATCTCGTTGGGGAAAATTGCTTCATAGCAGATAAAAGTGCCGAACGGTCGGTCGGCGTGACCCACGGCATATTGAGTGCCCGCTGTGAAGTCGGAGATGTCCGCGGTGAGCCGGCCCGCGAATGTGAGCCACTGCCGCAGCGGAACGTATTCGCCGAAGGGCACCAGGTGCACTTTGTAGTATGCGTAGGTGCGGCGGCCGGAAGCATCGAGAAGAACGGCGCTGTTATACGCGGACCATTGATTTTGGCCCGAGCCGGGCGCATTTTTCTGCCAGTCGACAACCCCGACCAAGAATTCGCTCCCCGATTCTTTCGCGATGCGAATCATGCGCGCGGCAAACGGAGGATCCTGCAGGCTGAACGGCGCAGGCACCTCAGGCCACACGATCAGCCCCGGATTTTTTTTCGCTGCCTCGATGCTGATCTCAGCGAGCTGATCGAGTTCACCGGCGTGCAACTGCATCCAATCCGCCCGGTAGTGCTCGGATTGCGGGAAATTGGTTTGCACGAGATGCGCGACGTGCCGCGGAGTTGCCGTAGGAATCAGATAGCTTCCGCCGATGGCGATCACGAGCAGCGCGACCGTGACGGCAACCGCGGCTTTCCATACTCGCAACTTCCTCGCCAGCACCGCATACGCGAGAAACGACCCGTACGCTGCGATAACGAACGAGAGTCCCCAAATTCCCGTGACGGGCGTCAGCTGCAACAGCGCCAGGCTGTTTCTCGCTGCGTATCCCGTCAGATTCCAAGGAAAGCCGATAAAGGGCAGATGCGTGCGAGCGAACTCGAGCATCACCCAAAAAAATGGCGCCAGCACGCACGCGAGCGCGATTCCCTTTCGCCGGGCCACGAACGCGACGCTCATCGAAAACGTCGACCAGATAATCCCCCCGGCAATTCCAAACAGGCTAAGAATGCCGGCGGACAGCCATGGATCGACATTCCCGTACTGCTTCATGACCGTGGCGATCCATGGCAGGCAGATCGGATAGAAAACGAACGCGTGAAGTAAACCGAAACGCGGCGCCTCCCGAGGCGGCGCGCCCACGGACGCGAGGACGAGCATCCCGACGGAAAACCACGCCAGCAGCGGCAAATTGTAATTGGGGAAAGACAGCGCCAGAGCAATGCCACTCCCCAAAGCGAGCAGAACTCGCGTGTGACGGCGGAAAGTCATTTAGCGCTTAATTATAGACTTGAAACCGGCTTGTTCGAGAGCGCGTCGGGCTGCTTCGGCGGACTTCTCGTCGCCGTACGGCCCCACCTGAACGCGATAGAAATTATCCGTAGTGGGCGTGACGACGAATGACGGAAATCTTTTTTGCTGGATGGCGTCAGCCATAGCCAGCGCGTCGCTCTGGCGCGTGAGCGCGGAAACCTGCAGAACGATCGAGTTCTTCCCCAATTTCGGCGGCTGAAAGCGCGCGGACGGCTTCGTCGCCGCGACCGTTCTTGTGGATCCGGCAGTCGAACTGGAACCGCCTTTCGTGCGCGTCGCCACCGCAGGCGTCTCCATCGGCTGCGGATCCTTGGGAGCGGCCTTGCCGTAGAAATCCCATTCGCCTGGCGCGGTTGCCGCAGGCGCTTCGGGCTGTTTCGTTTTCGATGAAGCAACGGGCGACGGAGTGTCGCGCACTCGCGTATCTTCCGCGTGGACGGGACCGCCGAACTGATTGCGTCCCATGACATACCCCAGCGTGAAGAAAACGCCGCAGAGCAGCACGACCCCGAGAAACAATCCCACGAGATGCCGGCTCTCGAGAACCCGGTCGCTCCCTCCGCGTTTTCCGTTTCCAGCCATGCGCTCCTATTTTTTTCCTGCCGCTGCCACCTGGACCCATTGCGAAATAATGTCCACGGGCAGTGGAAACACGATCGTCGTATTTTTCTCCACGCCGATTTCGGTCAAAGTCTGCAAATAACGCAGCTGGATCGCCGCCGGCTGTTTTTCTAGAACCTCGGCAGCATCTGCTAGCTTTTGCGAGGCTTCGAATTCTCCCTCTGCGTGAATAATTTTAGCTCGGCGTTCGCGCTCCGCCTCCGCCTGTTTGGCGATGGCGCGCTGCATATTCTCCGGAATATCGACTTGTTTCACCTCAACCTTCGTTACCTTGATACCCCAGGGCTCCGTATCTTGGTCAAGGATTTGTTGCAGCTTGGCATTAACCTTTTCGCGCTCGGAGAGGATGGCGTCAAGCTCGAATTGGCCCACCAGGCTGCGCAGCGTGGTCTGCGCGAGCTGCGACGTGGCGTAAAGATAGTTTTGGACTTGCGACAGGGCGAGATTTGCGTCCACTACGCGGAAATAACAAACCGCGTTCACTTTTACGGAGACGTTATCGCGAGTGATTACGTCCTGCGGCGGCACGTCCAGCGTCTCAATCCGCAAAGAAATGCGCGTCAGCTTATCGATCGGGAAAAATACCAGGCGCAACCCCGCGCCCTTCGCTTCCGGAAGCATTCGGCCAAGCCGCAGTACGACGCCGCGCTCCCACTCCTTGATCACATAAACCGAATTGAAGAACCAGATCAAAAAGATCAGCACGCCGATGGCAAAAACGGCTGTCGTGAATTCCATTTGCTATTGCCTCCCCTCGAATGTCGGTTGTGAAGGCGCCGTTCGCGGCGCGGGTACGGGCTCGACTTCGAGCGTAAGCCCTTTCACTTTTCGTACGCGCACGCGCGCGCCCTTCGGAATGCTCGTTCCAGCCGGAGCCGCGGCCCGCCATAGCTCCCCGTGTACGAACACCATTCCCGCGGCGTCTGTACTCACAGCTTCGGTGACGTCGGCTTCTTCGCCGACCAGCTCCTCTTTACCTGTCGATTGTTTCCAGTTGCGCGAGCGCAGGACGAGTCGCATCAGGAAGATGACGATCACCCCGAAAGGCAGCGCGACGCCAAGCGCGGTGCTGAGCTTCACCCCCATTCCCGTAATCGGCGAATCGATCAGAAAGATCGCGCCAACGATCATGGCTACGAGCCCTCCCACTCCCAGCACCCCATGCGTCGGAAATTTTGCTTCGAGCACGAAGAACGCGAACGCCACCGCAATCAGCAGGAGGCCGGCGAAATTCACGGGCAGCATGTGCATTGCAAACAGCGCAAGGACCAGCGCGATTCCGCCGATCACTCCGGGCGCAAACATCCCCGGATGCGAGAACTCCACGTACAGCCCCAGCACTCCCACGATCAGCAGGATGAAGAAAACGTCGGGCTGGACGATCCTCGTCAGAAATCTTTCGCGCGCGGTCATTTCACGCACCGTGATGACCGGCTGCGTAATCGCCAATTGAACTTTCGCTCCGTCCAGACGCGTAATCGTCCGTCCGTCGAGCTTCGCCAGCAGATCTTCGCGAGACACGGCGATGAGATCGACGAGCTTGCCGTCGAGGGCTTCCTTCTCGCTGAAGGCTTTCGCGTCGGTAACGGCAGTGGCCGCGAGTTCGGAGTTCCGGCCGCGCTGCGCCACATAGCTGCGCAGGTACGCGGTGGCTTCGTTCACGATTTTCTTGTGCAGCGTCTCGTCGATCTGCACGGTCTGCCCGCCAAACGCGAAGATGGGCGACGCCGCGCCGGTGTCCGTGCCCGGTGACATGGCGGCCACGTCCGCCGAAAGCAAAATGAAAAATCCGGCGGATGCAGCGCGCGAACCGGTCGGCGCCACGTATGCAACGACAGGAACTTTGGACCCGAGGATGGCCTGGATGATTTCGCGCATCGAGCTATCGAGGCCGCCTGGCGTATTGATCGTGATCAGAACCAGAGCAGCGCGATCGGTGTTCGCATCGTTGATCCCGCGCACGATGTATTCGGCGAGGATGGGTTCGATTTCGCCGTCGATGCGAAGTTCGATGACGTTCGAAGCGCTGGCGGGTGGAACAGGCGCGGAGCGTGTGGATCGGTTGCCTGTCAGTGACAATGCGGCGAGAGCAACCAGTAGCACGGAAAACCGCCGCAATGATTGGTACAGCATTTCAGCGGCCTATTATAGCAAGAGAAAGGCGCGATGGCGTGAAGCGTTCGCAACGAGAAGCGGCGCACTAGAAACTTCAGCGGCGCCCGGCAGGAGCTGCGATGCTTCGCCCGCCCTGATCGCAAGGTCTTGGCGCGACAATCTTCGAAACCGCCCGGCTGTGGCCTCTAGTTTTGCGCGGGCGGCTCCGACCGTTTCGCGTCGCTCTGGTAGGAGGGCATCACGTGCAGCACCTCCTGGACGCGCGAGTCCTTGATCACTTTGGCGAACGCGGGATCTGTTTCCGCGGAGCGGAAATCCTTGTAGCCGTCATCGCGCGCAAGTTTCAGAAAGTGCGCGGCGCGTTCGGCGTCGCCGAGCGCGGCATAGGATTTCGCAACGAAGAAATTGAATAGGCCGGGGTCGGTGGTAGTGCGCTGCTGGATGATCGTGCCGTAACCGCTTTTCCGCTCGAAAAGCTCGGGATCGATCGCCAAGGCCTTGTCAAAAGTGGCCATCGCCTCGGGATAATTCTTGTTCGCGAAGTAAGCGTAGCCCAGATTGCTGTAGATTGTGGACGTATCCATCTTCAGCACAAGAGCCTTCTTATAGAGAACGATCGCTTTGCTGTAGTGTTTCTTTTCGTACTCGACTGTTCCGAGATTGTTGATGGGGCTCGAAAAGCTCTTCTCCGCTTTCATCGCCCGGCGATAGTAGCGCTCGGAGCGATTCAGGTTGCCCAGTTCCTGGTAGGCGACACCCGTTTTATTCAGGACCTGAGAATTTTTCGGCTCACTCGCCAGGATTGCTTCGTACGCAGTCGCGGCCTCCGCAAATTGCTTTCGCGCCATAAACACGTCGCCCTTCATTTCGGCGGCCTGGCGGGGAGTCAGCTCGGGCTTGGGCGGAACGACGTAGATCGTATCGGATGCAGTTGACGTCGTTTGCGAAGATGCGGGAGTGGCTTGCTGCGCGAAGCTCGACGGAACGACAACGAACAACAGCGGAACGGCAAAGAAGACGAATCGCCTCATTGCCCTGCTCCTTTTCCGCGCCTGCCTACGGTTTGGGTTTCGAGCTATCCGCAGGTTTCTTGCTGTCCCCAAAGATACCAAAAATCTTGTCCAGAAGGCCCTTTTTCTTCTCCGGTTCCGGAGCCGGCTGTGCCGGATTCGTACCCGGACTATTTTTGGCGTGTGCCTTCCCCGGCGCGCTTGGATTGTTGGACGCGCCTGGAGTTGAATTGGGAGCCGGTGGAGGCTGTGGATTCGATCCTTTTCCAAAAAGATGCGACAGCCACGAACCCGGCGCGGACTCGGCGACACCGCCGCAAGGCTGGGTCGGCTCGGTGCCGGCAATAAAATATTCCTGCTCCGATTGAGGGCAAGCGGACGAAGCGAGTTCGCCGGTCCGAGGATCAATCGCTTCCTGGATCACACCCGGGGGCGGATCGAAAGCCTGCGTATTCACGTACGCAGGCAACGCCACGGCGCGCTTCATGAATTCCGCCCAGATCGGAGCGGCCGTCTGGCTGCCGGAGAGCCCGAGATCGCGGTTGTCGTCGAAGCCGATCCACACCACGCACAGGAGATTCGAGGTGAATCCCGCAAACCAGCCGTCGCGCGACGTGCCGGTCTTCCCAGCGGCAGGAGCAGTGAACCCCAGCGCGCGCACCGAAGCGCCTGTGCCACGATTGACGACATCCTCCATCAAGCTTGTGGTGAGATAGGCGACGCGCGGGTCCAGAACCGGACGCGTCTTCGGCACATCCGATTCTTCCACTTTGCCGCTCGCCGCGACGACGCTGCGAAGGTAGAGCGGCTCAGCTCGGGTGCCGTTGGTCGCAAAAGCGGTGTATCCGGAGGCCACATCAACGGGCGTCATTTCATACGCGCCGAGCGCGACGGCGGGAGTGGCCATGATGTTGTTACCGAGGCCCATCTGCCGCGAGAGGTCCACAACGCGCTGGTAGCCAATCATTTCGGCCACTTTTACCGTGGCCACGTTGAGCGAGTGGATCAGGGCGTCGCGCACCGTAACCGTGCCGAAAAATTCCTGGCCGAAATTGTCGGGAGTGTACTCCTTGCCGTCGAATTGAAAGGTCGTTGGGACATCGTCAACGGTCGTCACCGGCGTCACAGTCGGCTGGAGATCTTTCACGGCGTTGTCAAACGCCGCCGCATACACAAACGGCTTGAACACCGACCCTGGCTGGCGATGCGCCAGCGCATGATTCAGCTGGCTCTCGCCATAGTTGCGGCCGCCGACGAGGGCGCGAATTTCACCGGTGCGCGGATCGAGCGCGACGAGCGCCACCTGCGGCCGCGGCACCTGCTGGCCGGCTTTCTTCCACACCGCGTAGCGCCTGGCAAGGAGCTTGTCCACTTGCTCCATGCCGTTGTGGATCGCGATCGTGGCGGCGCGCTGAAGAGTTGGGTCCAGCGTCGTGTAGATGCGATAGCTTTGGCTTTCGAGGTCGTTCTCCGAGAATTTCTCGAGGAGGTGGTCTTTTACCATGTCAACGAAATACGGCGCGGAACTGCTTTCGATACCGCCGCTCACGAATTTGAGCGGCGCTTTCTTTGCCGCCGCGGCTTGCTCCGCTGTCGCGTAGTTGTTTTCGACCATTTGGCCGAGCACGCGGTCACGGGCCTCGACGGCGCGGTCCATGTGGCGCTCGGCGGTGGCGTAGTGATTGGGAGCGCGGATAATGCCCGCCAGAAATGCGGCTTCGCCCAGGGTGAGGTCGCGGACATCCTTGCCGAAGTAGGCCTCGGCGGCTTCGCCGAACCCTCGAATCGAAAAGCTGCCGCGATTGCCGAGGTACACCTCATTCGCGTATAGCTCGAAAACCTGCTGCTTCGAGAAGCGATGATCAATTTCGATCGCCATTAGCACTTCTTTTACCTTGCGCCGCCACTCTCGCTTCGTCGTGAAGAAAAAGCTGCGCGCCACCTGCATGTCGATCGTGCTGGCGCCTTGCGCTTTCTGCCCTACGCGGACATCGGCCAAAGCTGCGCCCAGCACGCGCACCCAATCCAGGCCTCCATGCTCGAAGAACCGCTTGTCTTCGGTCGCGATCACCGCGTCAATGATCACCTTTGGCAGATCGTCGAAGCGAACCACCCGCCGCTTTTCCCGCGAGCTGTCAAAGAGGTTCGTGATCAGCTCGGGCTCGATTTCCGCCGACTCCCGAGAAACGCCATTCGAAAGCTGAGAAATGCGGGTGATCGCCGTCGCCGAAAAATCTACCCTCAGCGCGTTCTCCTCGTGAAAATACGAGTCGGCGGACGGCCGCATCTCGACGCTCGCTCCCGACAGTTTGTACACTCCGGGTGCGCCTGAGACTTCCCCTTCCTGATACCCGGCGCGGAGTAGATAGCTCGCGAGTTCCTTGGGGTGTAGCAATTCGCCCACGTAGATAACGCCCGGAGCAGCATAGACTCGCGAAGTGTTCTGGAAGATCTGGCCGGTGAGGCGTTCGTTAATCAGACGGCCGAATTGAACGTAATAATAAGCAAACAGCGAGGTTCCGGCGAGCAACACCGCGAGAGCCGTGCACAGCAGTGCGATTCCGTACCGGGATGTCCAGAAACCCGGCGCGATCCGAATTCTAAACCCGCGTTTATTTTCCATCTACGAGCACGCGAAAGGGTCTTCGCTCGACCGAGAAGCCACGGCTGGGCCGACGCGGCGCCGCCAAGGTAATCTCTACTCCCCTACCGTATGGATTCCTATTCTAAATCGAGCGGTTGTCCGCGTGGTCATGAAAATCGAGGGTGAATTTATACACTAGCAAGTCAACCGGAACCGAGTAGTCCAACGAGATTTGGACGGTGCCCTGAGTCGTAACGACCTTAAGATCGTCCTGTTCAGCGGGAATCCCGATCTCCGTTACCTTCTTCCAGACATTGTCTCGAACGTCCTTTGCACCCAGGCGATTGCCTATCGCGAACCGCGCTTCACTCTCGATCGCGTCCTGCATCTGATAGTTGTTCACGTAGACCGGCAGAATTTTGATGCCCGCGAACACCATCGAGCCAAGTACCATCAGCATAAGCACCAGTTTCATGCCGCTGCCGCCGCGTTCGGGATTGCGGAATCGTTTAGACGTGTTGAAGCTCAAAGTGACTCTACCTCCGAATGCGCCTGTGGGTTCCAGAGGACAACTAGATGCTAGCACTTCTTCCGGGCAGGCACGGCGGCGCTGCGATGGCGTGTTTGCGATGAGTAAACGGGTACGAATTTAGCCTAAGAAGCCGGTCGCAGGAGGTCGGTAATCGAGCTTTTTGGTGCAAACACCTTGATGCAGTTGCAGTAGCTTTTTCTTCGCTTTTTCTTCGCGTAACGCGTCCCGCCGTCGCCGTCCCGCTTTTCGAGCCGTTGCTGCTGATCCGACCCCTCCTGCGTCGGTCCCGCGATCGAAACCTGCCCATGACCTGCTCATGCCCTGCCGACGCCGTGCGCTCTTCACTCCGGCTTCAGGCGTCGGCGGCGGTCTCTCCCCGTCAGTAGGCTCGAGCGAAGATTCCTTTCTCGCGCGCCGGCTGTCCGCAATAAACGCACTTTCCGGAGCCGCCTGGCTGCTCGAGCGGGATGCACCGCATCGTCGCCTTCGTCTCTTCTTTTATCTTCCCCTCGCATTGGCCGCTGCCGCACCACCACGCGAATGCAAACCCGGTTTCGACGGCCTTCTTGAATTCGCCGTAATCGGCCGGCTCGGCCGTGTGCGCCTTGCGAAATTCCAGCGCACGGTCGTACAGCGACTTCTGAATCTCTTCGAGAAGTTGCGATACGGCCGCGGCAATCCCCTGCTGCGGCACGAAGGCCTTCCCTTCCTTCCCGGGACGGTCCCGGCGCGCCAGAACAACCGATCCCTTTGCCACGTCCTTCGGCCCAAGTTCGAGCCGCAATGGCACTCCGCGCATTTCCCAGTCGTTGAATTTGAATCCGGGACTCATACCGTCGCGCTCGTCCATTTTTACTCGAATACCGCCGCCCGTCAGTTCCCTGCGTAATCGTTGGGCATTTTCGAGGACGCTCGATTTTTCCTCGTCCGTTTTGTAGATGGGCACAATCACGAGCTGGAACGGAGCCAGGCGAGGAGGCAAAATCAATCCCTGATCGTCGCCGTGCACCATGATGATCGCGCCCACGAATCGCGTTGACAGGCCCCAGGACGTCGTCCAGCAGTGCTGCAGGACGCCGGTTTTATCCAGATACCGAATCTCGAAAGCCTTCGCAAAATTCTGGCCCAGATTGTGCGACGTGCCCGCCTGCAGCGCCTTTCCGTCGCCCATCATGGCTTCGATCGAGAACGTCTGGTCTGCCCCGGCAAACCGTTCCGAATCCGATTTGCGTCCGGGAATCACGGGCACGGCAGCTTCGCGAACCGCGAAATCAGTATAGATGTCGAGCATCTGCCGGGTCTCGAATTCCGCCTCTTCAAGCGTGGCGTGAGCGGTATGGCCTTCCTGCCAGAAGAATTCGAGCGTGCGCAGAAACAGCTTCGTCCGCAACTCCCAGCGCACCACGCTGTTCCACTGATTGATCAGAATCGGCAGGTCGCGATACGACTGAATCCACTTCGCATACGCGTACCCAATGATCGTTTCCGACGTCGGCCGGATCACCAGAGGCTCGTCGAGCTTCTCGCCGCCACCGTGCGTGACTACCGCAAGCTCCGGCGAGAACCCCGCCACATGCGACTTCTCCTTGTCGATGAAGCTGCGGGGAATCAGCAAAGGGAACGCCGCATTCACGTGCCCAGTGGCCTTGAAGCGGCTATCGAGTGCGGCAGTGATGTTTTCCCAGAGCGCCCAACCGTATGGCCGGACTATCATGCAGCCGCGAACGGGCGCGTAGTCCGCCAGTTCGGCTCGCAAGACGAGCTGGTTGTACCACTCCGAAAAGTCTTCTGCGCGCGTGGGAAGCTTCAGATCCGACATGGGTTCGCGGTTCCTCTTTCGGCCCGACTAGCCGCGTTCATAATGCGGCAAACGGTGGCGCGGTAAGCAAAGAAGGTTAGGGGAGTCGCTGGGGGATGTCAACCAAGCCACACGAGCACTCGAGAAAAGATATTACTGTGAACACTAGGCCAAATGGGGTAGGCTACACGTCGAATTGAGCGGTTACCGCCGCTCTTCCCAAACCTTAAGGAGAAAATGAATGAAGATGCAGCGAGTGGTATTGGCGTACCTGTGTGCATTTGTTTTATGCGCGGTTCTCCCGCCACTCGCGAAGGCGCAGTCATCTTCCGGCGCAGGTTCTCCATCGTCCACTGCTGCACCGCAGTCCTCAGCTCCAAGTCACGTGCAGCCTGGAACCACGTACTCCCGGCCCACGGGTAGTGACCGGTTCAAGCAGTACCTGTTCGATTCGTTCGGCCCTTACGCGCTGATCGGCAGCGCAGCCGCCGCAGGCATTCAGCAGGCTTCCGGTGACCGGATCTTCGGGACCGGGTCAGGCTCTCCACCGGAGTGGGGTGGAGGCATCGGCCCATACTTCGAACGTTTCGCGAGCGACCTCGGAATCAATCTCACAGCGAATACGTACCGATACGGGCTCGGCGCAATACTTCACGAAGACACCAGCTACTACCGGTGCGAATGCAGCGGTTTCGGACACCGCCTCGGCCACGCGTTGGTTACCACGGTCGCCGCACGTCACGGCGACGATGGGCACTATATGTTTTCCTTTACGAACCTGTCGGCGCCCTATGCAGGCACCATGACGGCAGCCCTCGGCTGGTATCCGGGCCGCTACAATGCATCGGACGGCTTCCGTATGGGAAACTATGCGCTGGCGACGGCAGCTGGAATCAACGTAGCCAAAGAATTCATCTATGGCGGCCCGCATACTCTCACGGGACACATGCATCATCACAACTCCTCGAATCCTTAGAATGCGGCCGCGGCGAGGATCTTCCTTGCCGCGGCGCTTTTCATCTCCACACGGACCTGACGATTGGAATCGTGGCGGCGCGGCAGCGCAAGCGACGTGGTGTTTGCAAAGCCAATAACGCTCCGTTAGAATCTTCTCGAATCCTTCCATGGCCAACGAAACCCCCGAACTGAAAAGAATGAGCCGGCCGCTCGACGTGGTCGATCCCGAGGTTGCAGAGGCGCTGCGCGACGAAGTGCGGCGGCAAGCGACCGGGCTTGAACTGATCGCATCCGAAAATTTCGTTTCCGAAGCGGTGCTGGAAGCGATGGGCTCCGTTTTTACCAATAAGTACGCGGAAGGCTACCCGGGCAAACGCTACTACGGCGGCTGCGAAAACGTGGACCGCGTGGAGCGCATCGCGATCGAGCGCGCGAAGCAGCTCTTCGGTGCGGAACATGCCAACGTCCAGGCGCATTCAGGCACGCAAGCGAATATTTCCGTCTACATGACCGCGCTCGAGCCGGGCGCCACCGTCCTCGGAATGAATCTCGCGCACGGCGGTCATCTTACACACGGGCATCCGCTGAATTTCTCCGGCAAGACTTACAAATTCGTCGCCTACGGCGTGACGGAAGAAACCGAGACGATTGACTACGACGAAATCGAACGCCTGACGCGAGAGCATCAGCCGAAGATGATCGTCGCAGGAGCGAGCGCCTACTCCCGGATTATCGATTTCGCGCGAATCGCGAAGATCGCGCATGACGCCGGGGCCCTTCTCTTTGTGGACATGGCCCATATCGCCGGGTTGGTGGCGGCGGGAATTCATCCGAGCCCGGTGCCGCACGCTGATTTTGTGTCCACCACCACGCACAAGACTTTGCGCGGGCCGCGCGGAGGCTTGGTTCTCTGCCGCGAGAAGTATGCGAAGGATCTCGATCGGATTACCTTTCCCGGCGTCCAAGGCGGGCCGCTCGAGCACATCATCGCTGCAAAGGCCGTTTGCCTGAAGGAAGCCGCGGAGCCGGAGTTCCGCGCCTACCAGCAACAAGTGGTGGCGAACGCCAGCGCCCTTGCTGCTGCGCTCGCCAAGCGAGGATTCCGCATTGTGACGGGCGGTACCGACAACCACTTGTTTCTTGTCGATATGCATTCGCGCGGTATCACCGGACGCGACGCCGAACTCTCGCTCGAGCGCTCTGGCATGACCGTGAACAAGAACGCGATTCCGTTCGATCCCCTGCCGCCGATGAAGGCTGGCGGAATTCGCGTGGGCACTCCGGCCGTCACCACGCGTGGCATGCGCGAGCCCGAAATGGAAAAAATCGCCACTTGGATCGCGGATGTGCTCACTCACCTCGGCGACGCTGCCACCGAACAGCGCGTTCGCGCTGAAGTGGCCGCCCTTGCTGGGAAGTTCCCTCTTTACTCACAGCGGCTTGAACAGGCCGAAGCCGCGACGGCGCTGCACGCTCACCGCGCGAATCCGTAAACCGTCGCGAAGCGCAGCTTATCATTCGACAGCCCTTCCAGAAATTCCGCATTGGGTTCTGGGTCGTTCCATCAAGGAGCATCAGTTCCAGTGCGGAACAGTCCGCGCCTCGCTTGCATCGATGACACGCTCGATTTCTCTCTAAACCCTGATCTCAGTTCAATACTTAGTTCAATTTTCCAGACACTTTGGCAGCTTGGTTGCCACCGTCATTATCACGGCTTTGGGAACTGCAATCGGGGGGCCTGGGCAGAAGTCGCGTACCGGTTTTCACCATTCGCGGAAGTTGGCGGAGATTTTGCGGATTTTTTCTGTTTGCCCGATGGCTTGATTGGCATCTACATCGGCGACGTAGTCGGCAAGGGACTTTCCGCGGCGATGTATGCGGCCCTCGTGATGGGAACACTGCGAGGGATTAACAAAACGGGCGAAGATACTGCCGCGGTGCTGGCACTCTTGAACAAACGCCTGCTCGTGCGTCCGGTTTCAGGCCGCTACTGCGCCACGATTTACGCGCTCTTCAATCCGATGACGCGCCAGCTCACGTTTTCAAATGCGGGCTTGCCGTATCCCGTACTCGTTTCGCAGGCCAAGTATACGAAGCTCGGTGAAGGCGGGCTTCCATCCGGCGTGTTCCCCGGATCGTCCTACGACAAGCACGTGGTGCAGCTCTCGCCGGGCGATTCGGTTCTGTTTGCCACCGACGGGCTGCACGAGTTGCGGAATCATCGCGACGAGGATTTCGGCTGGGACCGGATGGGAGAGCTGTGGAGCGCCTGCGCGCGAAAATCTGCCGATGAGTCGCTTGACTATCTATTTGAAGGGGCGAAATCATTCTCCAACAGCGCAGGACCGCACGACGACATCACAGCCATCGCTCTACGGGTTCCGCTCGAAGCGGAAAATGGAGCGCGCGCCGCTCCTATCGAGCGACGATGGCAGGACAATTTCGAACCCGTCGCCGAGCTGCCGGTTTGCGCGGCTATATCCTTTTGAGAGCAGCAGGTGGCGCGCGATTGCAAAATCCCACGACGAGGAAAAGTGCTTGTCGTCCTGGCCGGGTAGCCAGAGGCTACACGAAGTGAATATCGAGCTCGGATGCGCGAGCCTCGCGAATTGAGAACGCGCGAATCGGTTTTTGCGCATCGGCCCGAGGGGAAAGAATGAAATAGGCAACTTCCGGATAGTAAGCCCGCTCGATGTCGCGTCCAGACGGCTGGTTCTCCCCGGCCGGGTGCGAGTGGTAGATTCCCAGCAGATCGAGCCCGGCGGCGCGAATCTCGCGCATTATTCTGAATAGTTCCCCAGGTGCAATTTCGTACGAAGTTGCTGGTCGTTCGGCCGCATTCTGAGCCGGCAAAACGTGCATTATCACACCCCCTCGGCCGGCAAGCAACCCGCAGCATTCCTCTCCAGGAGTTCGCCGCGCATACTCCTCCATCTCTGCCGTAATGTTTTTTGTGAGCCGAATTTCGCGTGACACAAACGCGAGTCTATACCGCGACAAGCGCGCTTGGGAAAATTCTCACCACAGAGGCGCTTGAGCGCATACGACGCCAGAACGGAGAGATGGCTTCCCGGGAGAAATCTGGGGCGTAACCGGGCGGCGCCCCTTCAATTGAGTGCAAATCGCAATTCTGTTGCTACGCCTTCTGGGCCTGCCGGCGCAGAAATGTCGGGACGTCCAGATCGTCCGACGGCATCTCCTGCGCAGATTCCCGCACGTTGCGCGCGACCTGCTGGACCACATTCGTCTGCTGCGGGGCCACCGGTGCAGCCGGCTGCTCGCGCTTGGCCGTCCACGTCTTCGGCAAATACGACGGGCGCTGCGCCGACTTTCTGCCGGCAACCTCGCGGAATCCCGCGGCAATTACCGTGATCTTCACGGATTCCTTCATCGCGTCGTCCTGCACCGCGCCGAAGATAATGTTGGCGTTTTCGTGCGCGGCTTTCTGGATGATCGATGAAGCTTCGTGCACTTCCTGCAGAGTGAGCGTCGAAGAGCCGGTGACGTTAATGAGAATTCCCTGCGCTCCGTTGATGCAATTATCTTCGAGCAAAGGGCTGTTAATGGCGCGATTCGCTGCATCGATCGCGCGATTCGAACCCGTGGCCACAGCAGTGCCCATCACCGCGTAGCCCTGGCCGGACATGATCGTTTTCACGTCCGCGAAGTCGCGATTGATGATGCCCGGAATCGTGATGATGTCGCTGATGCCCTGCACGGCCTGGCGAAGAATGTCGTCGGCGATGCGGAATGCTTCGAAGAAGCTTGTGCCGTGCTCGACGCAGTCCATCAGCCGTTCGTTCGGGATCACGATCACGGTATCCACGCAGCCGATCAACTCGTTCAGCGCCTGCTCGGCCTGCTGCATGCGGCACTTGCCCTCGAACGCAAACGGCTTCGTGACAACCGCCACCGTCAGCGCGCCTAGCTCGCTCGCAAGATTCGCCACCACTGGCGCCGCGCCGCTGCCGGTTCCGCCGCCGAGGCCAGCGGTGACGAACACCATGTCCGCTCCGTCAAGCGCCTCGAGAATTTTTTCCGTGTCTTCAAGCGCGGCTTTCCGGCCAACCTCAGGGTTCGCCCCCGCGCCGAGCCCCTTCGTCAGCTTTGCGCCGAGTTGCAACTTCACAGGCGCCTGCGACAGCTTCAGCGCCTGCAAGTCGGTATTGGCGGCTATGAATTCGACGCCCTCCACCTTCGCGCGGATCATGCGATTGACGGCGTTCGAGCCCCCGCCTCCCGCGCCGATCACTTTGATCTTCGCGCCGTTCTGTGCTTCTTCACTGAATGAAACCCTCATTCCCGTTTCTTTTGCCGTCATGCTTCCTCCCCCAGTATTTCGTGGCCGATTCAAATTTTTCACTGTCCTGCGAACAATGCTTTCAACTTTCCCGTCCAGCCGCTGGGCCGCGCTCCGGCAAGGCGCCGCGTGCGCGCCCCGTAGAGAACGAGTCCCACAGCCGTCGAGTACTCAGGCTGGGAAACTTCTTCGCTCATCCCCGCAAGCCCGCGCGGCGAAGCCACGCGCACCGGCAGCTTGTACACGTGCTCGGCCAGTTCCACCAGGCCGCGGAGTTTTGCGCCTCCGCCGGTCAGAATGATTCCGGCAGGCACTTGCGATTCGAGCCCGGCGCGGCGCAATTCATCGCGCACGAGCATCAGGAATTCCTGTACGCGGGGCTCGACGATATCGGACAACATGCGAGCAAAAATCGTTCGCGGCGGGCGGTCGCCCACGCTCGCGATTTCAATCGAGAAATCCTCTTTCACCAGGTCGCGAAACGCGCAGGCGTGTTCGCGCTTCAGTTTTTCCGCTTCGGGAACCGGCGTCCGAAGCCCAACCGCGAGATCGTTCGTCACGTGATCGCCACCAACAGGAATCGATGCGGTGTGCCGGACCACTCCGCCGGTATACGCAAGCATGTCGGTGGTGCCGCCCCCGATGTCGAGCAGACAGCAGCCCAGCTCGCGCTCGTCCTGCGTCAGGCAGGCTTCGGCGGAAGCAAGCGGCTCAAGAACGGTGTCGTCCACGCGCACCCCGGCGCGATTCACTGCCGTGACGATGTTCTGCGTCGAAGAGCCCGACGCGGTCACGATATGGACGTTCGCTTCCAGGCGTACGCCGACCATTCCAATCGCGTCGCGAATGTTGTCCTGCCGGTCGAGAAAAAATTCCTGCGGCAGCACGTGGAGCACTTCGCGATCCTCCGGCAGCGAAACGCCGCGAGCCGCCTCGATTGCGCGGCGCACGTCGTCCCGCTGGATATCGCGCGGCTTCGCGCCCACCGTAATTCCTCCGCGGCTGTTCAGCCCGCGCACGTGCAGGCCGGCAACGCCGATCAGCGCCGATTCCACCGGGACACTCACGATCGTCTCCGCTTCTTCAATCGCGCGCCGGATCGAGCTCACCGCCAGCTCCAGATTCACGATCTGGCCTTTGCGCCAGCCTTTCGATTCCGCCGCGCCGAGCGCCGCAAACTTCACGCCCCCGCCTTCCTCATCCATCTCTCCGATCAGCGCGCACGTTTTCGTGCTGCCGACGTCGAGCGCCACCACGTACCGGTCTTTCTTGGTCAATTTCGCCGCTCCTTGCGTCTCGCGCGAAACTCTTCAGCCGCGCGTCTATCTTGATTTCTTTGCCGCGTGTTTCTTGCTCTCGTGTTTCGCGTGCGTCGCTCTCCTGGCCGGCCGCTGCGCAGACTTGTGCGCGGGCGCAGCCTGCGCGGCGAACGAAGCCGTCTTCTGTACCGGCCGCTGCTGCGCAACGATTGGCGTTTCTGCGTTCACCACCGCCTGGCGTCCGAATCGCAGATCCACGGATTCCACTCGCCCCGCCGTCGCGCGCCATTCAGCGATGTTCGTCAGCAACGCGCGATACTTGCCTTCGAAGTCGCTGTCGCCAAAATGCACGACAATCGGCAACTCCGCCTGGCCCCAATCGCCGCTCGCCACTCCGCCCGGCGAGCTTCCTCCGGGAAGGCCAGTAAGCGTGGCGCGAAGGTCTTCCGCGTCCGCGAGATCCACTTCGCTCACCTGCTCCAGCGCGCCGGGATATGCAGCTTGAATCTGCTGGCTGAAGCCGGCGAAAAGTTCCATGCGCCGCTCGCGCTCGTCGAGCGCCATTTCCGAGCTGATCCCGCTCACCACAGGAAAATGGAATTCGCCCTTGAGCGGCCGTTCGAGAATCACCCCGTACGCGTCGACAAGGCTCATATCGCTGCCATCGCGCAAAAACGCGATCGGCGTGCGCTCAGTGATTTCGATTTCGATGTGATTCGGCAGCGCGCGCCGCACGGTCGCCTGCTCAACCCACGGAAGCGATTCGATTTGCCGGCGGCGCTCGTCGAGCGGAATGCGAAGAACGCTGTGATTTCGGTCGGCGGTAAAAATCCCCAGCACGCTGGCAGGCTGGACGTAGCGATTGCCGGCAATATGAATCTGTTCGGGATGAACCAGCGCCATCGCCGGCGCATGCAGCAGAAAATTCCCAATCACGTAAGCCATTCCCGCCAACGCGGCTGCCCCGCCTATCCAGACCGACACCCGCAGATACGTCATCCAGGCTTTCCGGCCAAACTTACGCCGCTTGATCTCGAGCGGCTTCTGCCGCCGGAGGTACTTCGGCTCCTCGTCCGCCAGAACTTCCTGCGGGTAAGCCTCCGCGTCCATGGCCCTCAGTTTTTCCAGAAGATCACCTCGTTCTCAAGCTCAACGCCGTAGGCGCCGCGCACCCGCTCGCGAACGTCATCAATCAACCGCAGCATGTCGTCGCACGTAGCGTGCGCTACGTTCACGAAGAAATTCGCATGCCGGTCGCTCACCATCGCGTCGCCCACGCGGTGGCCTTTCAAGTTCAACTCGTCAATCATCCGGCCCGCCGAGCCTCCCGGCGGATTCTTGAAAATGCAGCCGGCGCTTTTCTGATTCAGCGGCTGGCTCGCGCGGCGCTTTTCGTTGCAGACGCGAATGCCCGCGACAATTTCGTTATACGGCTTCGACGGTAATTCAAGTTTCACGCGCAGCATCACATCGTCGGGCGCGAAGGACGTGTGGCGATAATCGAAGCGAATGTCGTTGCCGCGCAAAGTTTCCACCTCACCGCTTGCAGCGCGGTACAGTTCCACTTCCCGTACCCACGTGCCGATCTGCGTGCCGTATGCGCCTGCGTTCATTCGCAGCGCCCCGCCCACGCTTCCCGGCACTCCGATCAGCCCTTCCATACCGCCGAGATCGTGCTTCGCGCAGAACGTGACCATGCCGCCCAGATCCGCGGACGCATCGACATACACGGCATTGCCTTCGACGCGCATTCCGGGATGCGCCGTTGGAAGATGCAGCACCACCCAGGGCAATTCGCCATCGGGGATCAAGACGTTTGTCCCGCCGCCGAGAAAACGGTGTGGAATTTTTGCGTCGGCCAGCACACGCATCACTTCCGGAATCGTCTCGTGGCGGTGCAGCAGCAGTTCATCCGTCGTCCCGCCGATTTCGAGCGACGTTTTTTCCGCGAGTGACACGCCTGAACGCAATTCGACTCCCAGTTCTTTCAATCGCTCGACGACCGCGCTGTTGTTAATCCGCATGCGAACTCGATACCTGTGTTCCCAGCAGCATTGCGAGTTGATCGAGCACTCGGCCCACGCTGCCCGCGCCAATCGTCAATATCGCGTCGCCGGGACGCGCTTCTCGCAGCATGAATTCGACACCTGCCTGCATCGTGCTGGTAAACACCACATTCTTGTGGCCTGCGGCGCTGATCGCTTCGGCAAGCCGCTCGCCGGTCACGTTCTCGATAGGCGGCTCGCTCGCCGCATAAATTTCGGTGAGAACGAGAATGTCCGCGTCGTTGAACGCGCGGCAAAAATCATCCCAAAGAAATTGCGTGCGCGTGTAACGGTGCGGCTGAAACAGGACGAGCAGCCGCTTGTAACCGCAGCCGCGCGCCGCTTCAAGCGTCGCGCGAATTTCGGCGGGGTGATGGCCGTAGTCGTCGATCAGCGTGACGCCCGCATACACGCCTTTCACCTCGAACCGGCGCCCCACGCCCGAAAACTTCGAAAACCCCGCGCGAATCAAATCCGCAGGCACGTTGAGCGACAGCGCAACCGCCGCAGCGGCAGCCGCATTGCGAACATTGTGAATTCCCGGCGGCGATGGCAGGTTGAAAGTGCCCATATCCTCGCCGCGGTACGTCAGACGGAATTCGCTCGAAAGGCCGTGGAGGTTCACATCGCTGATCACGAGGTCCGCCTGGCTCGTGGTGCCGTAGGTGATCACAGGCCGCTTCACCGACGGCAAAATTGCCTGCACGTTCGGTTCATCGAGGCAAAGGATCACGGTGCCGTAGAAAGGTACCCGGTTCACGAATTCGAGAAATACGGCCTGAATGTCCTCGAGCGAATGGTACTGATCGAGATGTTCGCGATCGATTGTGGTAACCACCGCGATCACCGGCGCGAGCAGCAGGAACGAGCGGTCGCTCTCGTCCGCTTCCACCACCATATATTCGCCCTGGCCCACCCGGGCATTCGAGCCTGCGTGATTCACGCGTCCGCCCACAACGAACGTGGGATCGAGGCCGGCCGCCGCGAGGACGGAAGCGACCATCGAAGTGGTAGTCGTCTTTCCGTGCGCCCCGGCAACCGCAATTCCGTATTTCAATCGCATCAGTTCCGCCAGCATTTCGGCGCGTGGAATTACGGGAATTTTCAATTTGTGCGCTTCGAGAACTTCCACGTTGTCCGGCCGCACCGCCGACGAAGTCACCACCACATGCGCGCCTTGTACATTCGAAGCCTGATGCCCTTCGTAGATTTTTGCGCCGAGTTTCTCGAGGCGCGAAGTAATCGGCGTCGCCTTCAAATCCGAGCCCGAAACGGCATAGCCGCTCGAGAGCAACACTTCCGCGATCCCGCTCATTCCGCTCCCGCCGATGCCGACGAGATGGATCCGTTGAAAATTGCGGAATGTCACGTTCATGGCCGCGCCACCTTTTCGAGCAAGTCCACGATATCTTCCACGGCTCGCGGCTTCGCCTGCGAGCGCGCTCGGTCTTCCATTTCCGAAATTCTCCGGGGCTGGTCGAGGAGGGAGAAAATTTCTGCTGCTAGGCGCTCGGGCGTCAACTCGCTCTGAGGAAGGAGCCGGGCCGCTCCGGCGTTTTGCATCGCCTCGGCATTGCGCATCTGGTGCGCATCGGTGGCGGCTCCGAAGGGGATAAAGATGGCGGCGCGTCCAGCGGCAGATATTTCTGCGACTGTGATCGCACCCGAACGGCAGACGATCAGGTCCGCCTGGGCAAACCGCTCCGCCATATTCTCGATGAAGGGTAGGACCTCCGCCTTGAATTCGCGTTTCGCATAAGCCACGCGCACCGCATTATAGTCGCGTTCGCCGGTTTGATGCACGATGAAAAGCTGATTTTTTCGTAGTACTAAGCGATCGAGCGCGTCCACCACAGCACGATTGATGGGCAGCGCGCCCCGGCTTCCGCCAGTGATCAGAATCGTGAACGGCGCCTGGTGGTCTTTGGGAGGCACCGCAAAGAATTCCGGGCGCACCGGACAGCCGGTAAGGATTGCGCGGCGGCCAAGTTTGTCGGCTGTTTCCGCGTGCGCCACCGCCACTCGCGTCGCCATGTTCGCAAGGACGCGATTCGTGAATCCGGGCTCGACGTTCGGCTCAAATACCACGGTAGGAATCGAATGCAGGGTGGCGAGCAGCATCATCGGGCCCGAAGCGTAGCCGCCAACGCCGAATGCCGCTGCAAAGCGATGACGGCGAAGGATCGCGGCCGAGTCCCACATTCCCAGCGGCAACAGCGCGGCATTGCGTATCAATTTCGCGCCGCTCATGCCTTTCAATCCGGCTGCTCGTATCGTTTCCAGCGGCAGCCCGGCTTGCGGCACAAGCTTCGCCTCCAATCCGCGTTCGGTTCCCACGATCACCACTTCCCTTTCTCCTCGACGCTCGTTGCCCGCGGCTTCACCGCCGCGCCGGAGCCATTCGCGCGCAACCGCCATCGCCGGGAAAACGTGTCCCCCGGTGCCGCCGCCCGCGATCAACAACTTTTTCTTCCTCGCATCCGCGCTCACGTCTCATCCGCGTGCTGGCTGATATTCAAAAGCACGCCTGTGGCCAGTAGCATACCGAGCAAACTCGACCCTCCGTAGCTGACGAACGGCAGCGGAATCCCCTTCGTCGGCATCAATCCCAGCACGACGCTCAGATTCACCATCGCCTGCCCGACCACCATCGTCGTAATCCCGAGCGCCAGCAGCCGGCCGAATTCATCCGGCGCTTTCATCGCGGCCACGAACCCGCGCCAGCCGTAAATCGCAAACAGCGCCAGCACTACCACCGCGCCGATATAGCCAAGCTCTTCGCAAATCACCGCAAAAATAAAATCCGTGTGCGCTTCCGGCAAAAAGAAAAGCTTCTGCCGGCTCTCCATCAAGCCCACACCCGAGAACCCGCCTGAGCCGATCGCTATCAGCGATTGCAGCAACTGGAAGCCGTGCCCTTGCGGGTCGGAGCCAGGTGAGAAGAACGACTTCGCGCGCTCGTAGCGATACGGCACCCGCACGATCAGAAGATAAATCGCGGGAATCGCGGCAACACCGGTGGCAAAGATGTATCGCAACGACAATCCGGACACGTAGAGCATCACGAAGGCGATCATGAAGATCATGCACGCCGTGCCCATGTCCGGCTCGGCCTGAACCAGTGCGACCATCACGAGCACCGTTCCGAGCGCCGGCAATAGCGAACGCAAAGGATCGTTCACGCCGAAACCGCGCGGCTTGCGCCGAATTTCGAGAAACCACGCGAGATAAAAAATTACAACCAGCTTCGCAAGTTCCGACGGCTGAAAACTCGCCGGACCCAGGCGAATCCAGCGATGCGTAGCGTGTGAGCGGTCAAGAAAAAACACGGCGATCAACAGCAATAGCGTCACCGACAATCCGGTGAAAATCACCCGCGGCTGCCGCAATTTTCGGTAGTCCGTATTCATCAGCCAGAACATTCCTGCGATGCCGATCGCAATCCATAAAACCTGCCGCAGCAGGAACGTATAGCCATTTCCCGTCTGCTGGCCTGCCGTAACCGCGGACGCGCTGAAGACCATCACGGCGCCGATGAAGCACAGCGCCAGCGTGACGCCAAAAAGTTGCCGGTCCGGTTGCAGACTACGAGGCATCGTTTCTACCTTTCTCGCGAGGGATATCGGCAGCGGCGCTTCGGGAATTCCCTGCAGCCTGCGCTCGCTCGAGCTTCGCGACGAGTTCCTTGAAAACACGCCCGCGGTGCTCGTAGTTATCGAACTGATCGAAACTCGCGCACGCCGGGGCGAGCAGCACTACGTCGCCGGGCTTCGCGATGTTGAATGCGGTTTCAACCGCGCGATCCATCGTTCCGGCACGCTCCGTCGGGACCACATCACCAAGTTCGGACGCGATTTTTTCTGCGGCGGCTCCAATCAACAGCACGAGCCGCGCGCGCTCGCGCAGCGGTTCGCGAAGGCCGGCGTAGGAGCTGCCTTTGTCTTTGCCGCCCAGAATCACGATTAGCGAACCCGGAAACGCTTCGATGGCTTTCAGCGTGGCATCCACATTCGTCGCCTTCGAGTCGTTGTAGAAAGCCACATCGCCGATTTCTCTGACAAATTCGAGCCGGTGTTCAACCCCCTCGAACGTCTTCACTCCGTTTGCAATCGACGCCGCATCGGCGCCCGCCAGGTACGAAGCAGCGCAGGCAGCCAGCACATTCTCGACGTTGTGCTCGCCTTTCAGCGGAATGTCTTCACGCCGCAAAAGGGGAATTTCCGATCCTTCCGTCCGAAACACGATCTGGCCATCGACAAGAAACGCGCCTTCCGCGACGCGCTTCTGCCGGCTGAACCAATAAATGTGCGGCCGCGGCGGCATCCGCCGCGTCACTTCGGGGTCGTCCGCGTTCAGGATGGCGATGTCGCGCTCGAGTTGATTCTCGAACATGCGTATCTTGGCGGCGGCGTACGCCTCAAACGTTTCATGCCGGTCGAGATGATCGGGCGTCAAATTCAGCAGCACGCCGATTTCGGGCCGGAACGCGTCGATCGTCTCGAGCTGAAAGCTGCTGATCTCCGCCACCGTCACGGTCGTGTCCATCGAAGCTTCCACGCGCGCGAGCAGAGGCGTTCCGATATTTCCTCCGACGAGCGTCGGAATTTTGGCAGTCTCCAAAATGTGCGCGACGAGCGATGTCGTCGTGGTCTTGCCGTTCGAGCCCGTGATCGCCACCAGCTTGCCCCGCAGAAATCGCCACGCAAGCTCCACTTCGCTCCACACCGGAATTCCGTGCGTCCGCGCAAGTTCAAGGAACGGAAGCTTGGCCGGAACTCCGGGGCTTACGATGATTAGATCCAGCCCGGAAAACGTTACGGGCGCGTGTGCGCCGAGCTCGAGCGTCACTCCGGCGGCGCGAAGCTTCCCCGCGGCGTCACCGAGTTCCGCTTCCGGCTTTACGTCCGTAGCCGTCACGATCGCTCCGTAACCGGCGCTGAACAACGCCGCAGCCACACCTGTGCGCGCGAGCCCCACCACCAACACGCGCTTTCCTGCCAGATCGAACCCGGGTCTCACTACGTTTCACCTCAATTTCAATGTCGTCAATGAAAACAGCGCAAACACCAGCGCCGCAATCCAGAATCGCACGATGATTTTCGATTCGCTCCAGCCCATCAGTTCGAAATGGTGATGGAGCGGCGCCATTCGAAATACGCGCTTTCCCGTCAGCTTGAACGAGCCCACCTGGATAATCACCGAGAGCGCTTCCAGCACAAAAACGCCGCCGATCGATAGCAACAAAATTTCCTGCTTGATAATGACAGCCACCGTTCCAATCGCGCCTCCCAGCGCGAGCGAGCCCACATCGCCCATAAACATTTCCGCCGGATGCGCGTTGTACCAGAGAAATCCAAGCGACGCGCCCACCACCGACCCGCAAAAAATCACCAGATCCCCCGCGTCGGGAATTTTCTGAATCTCGAGATACTCCGCGAACCGCGCATGGCTTGAAATGTAAGTGAGCACCGTCAGCGCGGCGGACGAAACCAACACGCACCCGATCGCCAGACCGTCGAGCCCGTCCGTCAGATTCACTGCGTTCGAGCAGCCAACAATCACCAGCACGAGAAACAGCACGAACGGGACGAACGCCAGCGGCCAGATAAATCTGTAGGCAAGCAGCGAATCGATCACCAGGTCCGGATGCAGCTTCTTCATAAACGGCACGCTCAACTGCGTCGAGTAAGCTCCGTGCGTTTGCAACGTCAGCAGCACCGCCCCCACTGCCACGCACGTCAGCACTTGATAGAAAAACTTCACAGCCGGCCGCAGCCCTAGATTCCGCCGCCGCACCACTTTGTTGTAGTCGTCGATGAAACCGATCGTGCCAAACGCAACCGTCGCGCCCACCGCAAGCAAAACGTACAAATTGCGCAGGTCAGCCCACAGCAGTGTCGGAATCACGATTGCCGCGACGATCAGCACTCCTCCCATCGTCGGCGTGCCGGCCTTTTTCTGGTGCGCCTTCGGCCCTTCTTCGCGGATAAATTGTTTCACCTGCAGCTCGCGTAACCGGTCGATCACCCACGGCCCCAGCAGTAGCGATATCAAGAGCGCCGTAAGGCTCGCCACCGCCGTGCGCACGGTGATGTAACGGAAAACGTTTAGCGGGCTGAAATGCGGCTTCAGCGCGAAGAAGAGCAGGTAGTAAAGCATTTCAGTTCTTCCTCGCCTCCGCGCAACCGCCCTTGTCGCCGCCTTCAGCCATCGGAAATCGTTCCGCGAGCGCGGCCGCGATCACTTCCATATGAACGCCGCGCGATCCCTTTATCAGCAGCAAATCCCCCGGCGAAACAAAGCCGCTCAAGAATTTTGCAGCCTCTTCGGATGAATTGAAAAACGCCGTGCGTTCGGCTGCATATCCCGCCTCAATGGCTCCGCGAACCAGCTCGCGCGCGTCACCGTCGACGCCCAGAATCCACTCGATCCCCGGTTTTCCGGCGGCGTACTCTCCGGCACGGCGATGAAGCGCGGCGGAATCAGCGCCAATTTCGCGCCACGCTCCCGCCACCAGGATGCGTCGCTTGTAACCGGGCGTCGCAACGAGGAGATCGATCATCCTTTCAAGGGCCACCGGATTCGAGTTGTAGCAGTCATTGATTACCGTGAAACCGGCGGCGAATCGCAAAATCTCACCGCGTAGCGACGCCGGCCGCAAATTCGGCAAAACCTCGGCCGCTTCTCGCGCGCCGATTCCCCACTCGCTTGCCGCAGCCAGCGAAGCAAGCGCGTTCAACACGTTGTGTTCGCCCGCCAGCGAAAGCTGAAGCCGCGCCCGCTCCTCCGGCCCCTTGAAATCGAATACCGACCCTTCGATGCCGCGCCCTTCGATATTTTCCGCTCGAAATTCCGCCCCCTCCGAGAGACCGAAATATCGCACTCGCCCGCGAAAAACGTCCGCGAAACGCGACACGCGCGAATCGTCCGCATTCAACACCGCGACCGGATCCGCGCCATCCAATCCTTCGATCAGCTCACGCTTCGCCAGCGCGATTTCGTCAACCGAAGCGAAAAATTCCAGATGCACCGGCGCGACATTTGTCACAACGCCCACGTCCGGCCGCGCAATCTCCGCGAGCCGCGCCAGTTCTCCTCGCCGCGACATCCCCACTTCCACCACCGCCGCATCGTGCTCCTCGCCGAGCCGGAAAAGAGTCAGCGGCAGCCCATACTCGTTGTTCAAGTTTCCTTCGGATTTCAAAACGCGCATCCGCGTGGAAAGCAGCGCCGCAAGAATTTCCTTGGTCGTTGTCTTTCCCGCTGAGCCGGTAACGGCAGCCACGCGCCGGCCCGGTTTCGCCTGCCGCCAGGCGTCGCAATATTTCCGCGCCAGTCTCTGCAGCGCGGCGAGCGTGTTGTCAACAACCAGAAGTTTTCCGCGGATCTCCGCCGGGTATTCCCCCGCGCGCTCGCGCGCCACCACCCCGGCCGCAGCTCCACCAGCCAGTGCCCCGGCAACAAAACCGTGTCCGTCGTGACTCGGACCGCGTATCGCGATAAACAGTTCTCCGGGCCGAACAGTACGAGAATCAATCGAGACGCCGGCCAGCCCGGCCACGGAGTCGACCCCCGCGGGAACCGGTACACCCAGCGCTTCAGCCACTTGAACCACGGTCCACCGCATTCGGTCTCCAACGGGCTGTGCTTCAATTTCAAGCGCAAGCTCTCGGGTTACGAAATTGCTCCAGCTTTCTTTCAGGCCCAAACCGGCTACTTTGCTGCCGGCCCCTTCGAAAATCCCTTGCGGCGCAAAATCTCCCGCGCCTTTTCGCGATCGTCAAACTCAAACGTCCGGTCGCGCAGAATCTGCAAATTCTCATGGCCCTTACCCGCCAGCAGCACAATGTCGCCTGCCTTCGCTTCGTCAAACGCCATTTCGAGCGCCGTCTCGCGGTCTTGCTCGATCCGGTAGTTCCCGTTCACTTTCTGCAATCCCACAACCACATCATTAATGATCCGCAGCGGATCCTCCGTGCGCGGATTGTCGCTCGTCAGAATCACCAAATCACTCAACGAGCCCGCCGCCTCGCCCATCAACGGACGCGTCGAGCGATCGCGCTCGCCGCCCGCTCCGAAAACCGTGATGATGCGCCCGGAAGGATTCAGTTCGCGCGCCGTCGCGATCAGATTGTGCATCGCGTCGTCCGCATGCGCGTAGTCCACGACCACGTGAAACGGCTGCCCCTCATCAATCTGCTGAAAGCGCCCCGGCACAATCGCAAGATTCGCGATTCCCTCTTCGATTTTCGCGACGGGAATTTCCAGGCCGATACCCGCGCCAATCGCCGCCAGAATGTTGTACACGTTGATCCGCCCAACCAGCGCCGAGTGCACCTCGATTTTGCCGACGGGAGTCTGCGCCGTGAATTCGAGCCCCCTGAAACTTAAAGCGAATTTTTTCGTCGTAAGGTCGGAATCGCCTTTCAGCCCGTACGTAAACGTCCGCTTCGCGAGCCCCTCGAGCCGCGTCGCGTACGAATCGTCCGCATTGATCACGGCCACATCCGGCGCGCCCGCGCCCATCCCTTCAAACAGCCGGCGCTTCGCCGCAAAGTAATCCTCAAACGTCTTGTGAAAATTCAAATGATCGCGCGTCAAATTCGTGAAAATCGCCACCGCAAAATGGCAGCCCCACACCCGCTCAAACGCCAGCGCATGCGAACTTACTTCCAGCACCGCGTGCGACCCGCCCGCATCGCGCACTTCCGAAAACATCTGCTGCAAGTCGAGCGATTCGGGCGTCGTATTCGTGGCCTTGCGGCTGCCTTGCGGCGTTCGGTAGCCCGTCGTGCCCACCAGCCCGCTCGTGTATCCCGCCGCCTGAAAAATTGAATCCACGAGAAACGTAGTCGTCGTCTTTCCGTTCGTCCCCGTAATTCCCACGAGCTTCAGCGCCTCCGCCGGGTGGCCGTAGAAATTTGCGGCCGCCTCCGCCAGCGCGCGCCGCTCTTTTCCCGGCGTAAGCTCCACCCACGTGATTTCCTGGCTCGCATCCGCAGGACGCGCCGCCGAACTCGCAATCACTTTCGCGCCCCGCGCTACTGCATCGCCCACGAATTGATTCCCGTCAACTTTGTCACCCGGCAGCGCAAAGAACATCGCACCCGGCATAACCTTCCGGCTGTCGCACGCGATCGAATGCACCTCCGGATCAGGCGACCCGCTCACTCGTACGCACGCGACTCCTTCCAATACCTCCGCGAGCTCCATTTTCCGGGCCGACGGTCCATTCCCGGCCGTTTGACCAGCCGCCTTGGCACCCTTCCTGCCCGCTTTGGGTCTGTCCTGTTCCATAACGAAGCTCAATTCTCCGCTCCCTTCGCCGATGCCGTCACCATCTCGCCCGCTTTTCCAAATCGAACCGTGAGCCGCGTCCCCCGCAGCACTTGAGCGCCGGCCTCCACCGATTGCTCCAGCGCAACTCCGCTGCCAATCAGCGACGGCGTGAGCCCCAGCCGCGAACACGCCTCAGTAACCCCGCGCACCGTCTGCCCAGCGAGGTTCGGCACCACGACCGCCTCCTGATCCCCGAACGCCACCGTCGGAGCGCCAGGCTTCGACTCGTTCTTGTCGACGGCCGCTTCGTAACGAGCGCGATTGTCGTCGCTGGCAGCCGCGTGTGGCGGGTGACTGCTCTTCCCGGCGGTCTCCACCTCCGGCGCCACCGGCACGTCGTGCGGCACGTCCAGGTAAGCAAGCACCTGCTCGGCAATTCGCTTGAAAACGGGACCGCCAACCTGCCCTCCGTGGTGAGCTCCTTCCGGAGAATCCAGCACCACTAGAATCGTAACCACCGGATCGTTCACCGGCGCAAATCCCACAAATGACGCGTTGTATTGATTCGGCGAATATCGTCCGGTGGCCGGATCGATTTTCTGAGCGGTGCCGGACTTCCCCGCAGCCGTGTAACCATTCAGCTGTGCAGGCTTGCCCGTCCCTTCCAGCACCACCGTCTCCATCATTTGCCGGACCGTCGCTGCCGTCTTCGCGTCCGTCACTTGCTCCGGTTCCACCGCCGGCCGCGCGTATGGCGATACGCCGCCGCGCACTTCATTTACGATGCGCGGCCGGTAGAGAGTGCCGCCATTCGCGATTGCCGAAATCGCAGAGATGATCTGCACCGGCGTCACGCTTACTTCCTGCCCGATTGCAATCGATCCGATCGAACTTGCCGTCCAATTCTCCACCGGCCGCAACAACCCCCGATTTTCTCCCGGCAGCTCGATTCCAGTCGCTTGGCCGACGCCGAATGCGCGAATCGTGTCGTAAAATTTCGGAGCGCCCAGCCGCAACGCAATCTTGATCGAGCCTACGTCGCTCGAATTCGCGAGAACGTCCCGCACGCTCAGCACTCCAAACGGATGCCAGTCGTGAATCAGCCGTCCCGCCACAAGGATTGAACCCATTTGACAGTCCACCAAATCGGTCGGCGCTGCCACCCCATTCTCGATCGCCCCCGTCATTGTTACGATCTTGAACGTCGAGCCCGGTTCGTACGCCGCCGTGACCGCCCGGTCCATTCGGTCGTCATCGGAAAAGCTTCCGGCATTGTTCGGATCGAACGTGGGGCGCACCGCCACCGCCAGCAGCTTCCCGCTGTTCGGATCCTGTACGACGACGGTGCCGTTGTTCGCGTGCGTTTCTTCGATCGCTCGCTCGAGTTCCTTCTCGACGATGTACTGAATCGTCTGGTCAATCGTCAGCGTCACGCTCCCGCCCGGATCGGCGGCAGACTCCTTGCGGTCGTACCAGCGCCGCCGACCGTCTGCCATCACCATCATCTTGCCGGGCCGGCCCCGAATCTGCTTATCGAGCGAGTACTCGATCCCGCCGTTGCCCTTCTCATCCACGTCCACGTAGCCCAGAACGTGCGCCGCCAGCTCGTGCTGGGGATAGACGCGGCGGTTTTCCTTCTGAAAGAAAATGCCTCGCAAATTCATGTCCTGGATTCGCTGCACGGTTTCGGGAGCAAGTTTCTTCGCGAGCCGCACCGGCGAGTGAGCCTCACGAATTTTCGTTTCCAGATCTTCGGCAGGCAGCTCGAGCGCGGGTGAAAGCAGCCGCGCCACCATCTCGGGGTCGTTGATTTCCGCCGGGTCGCCGAACACCGAATCCATCGGCAGGCTGATCGCCAGTTCCCGGCCCTTCCGGTCGTAAATCACGCCCCGCTTCGGACTGATTTCAAATACTCGCTGCTGTTGGTGCTGGGCTTTCGTGAAGTAGTCGCCGTAGCAGAATAGCTGGAGGTAACTCAGACGCGCCAGAACGACCGCCATCCAAACCACTGCGAGGAGCCATACGACCAACCAGCGGAGACGCGGCTTGCGCTGCTCCATGTATTCCGGCCTACCCTGTCTGAAGCTTTGTCCCGCGGCCTTCGCGTTTGCGTGATCGAAGCCGGCCGCGCGAATCCGTTGGCGTTGCCATTCGAAAACTTCGAAGCAAATCCCCGCCGGACTCCGCCACTCGTTCGCTCGAGCATGCCGTTCCGTAACGCCCGCGTCTCGCCGGCTCTCTCAGTCGCTATCGGAGAACACGCGCTCAATCTCGAAAATTCGAGCGTGAAACTGGTTAAGGACGGGGTAGTTGGCTGGTCCCGCGCGCCTGTGCCACCACCGCATCGCTCGCGTCCACTGGCAACATTTGTCCGGGCACCGATACCGTCAATCCCAGATGCTGTCGCGCATAGTTGTCGATCCGTCCCGGCGCGCGCAGCGTTGCGTCTTCCACGCGCAGCTGCTGGTTCAACTCCGTAGCCTGCACCCGGCTCGTCTGGAGCTGCTCGAGCTGGTAACGCAGCTGAATGCATTCGAAATGTTGCCACGCGTACATCAGTAGGCACGCCGCCATTGCCGCTCCCACCGCCACTCGCCGCCAGCAATCGTTCAGCCGCGTCTTCGGCGTCGGACGTACCAGTCGCGAATTATCAATGCGCTTCACTGTATGGTATTGCGTCGTATGAGATTGCATCATGTCCAGCTCCCGGCCGTCAGCGTCTCCGCCGGCGCCAATTTCTCCGCCACGCGCATCTTGGCGCTGCGCGCTCGCGGATTGTTTCGAATTTCTTCGTCGCCAGGCTGGATCACTTTCTTCGTGAGTACCCGAAAACTGCCCTCGCGGGCCAGGTCTTGAAAAGCGTGTTTGACGAGTCGATCTTCGAGTGAGTGATAACTGAGGACGATCCACCGTCCTCCGGAATTCAAAGTGGCAGGGGTCCGCGAAAGAAACTGCCCGAGTTCCTCCGACTCTCGATTCACCGCTATCCGCAGCGCCAGAAACGTTTTTGTCGCGGGTTGCAGTCTCTGCCTTCCCCTTGCTTTTCGGACCCCTGCCACAACCGTTGCCAGATGTGCGGTGTCGCGGATCGGCCGCGCCCTCACAATTGCTCTGGCGATTCTTCGTGAATCGGTCTCCTCCGCCTTCTGATAGAGGAGATCAGCCAGCTCTTTCTCCGGCCAGTAATTCACAATTTCCTCTGCCGTCAGCGCATCCTCGGGATTCATGCGCATGTTCAACGGCGCCGCCCAGCGGAACGAAAATCCGCGCTCAGGGCTGTCCAGCTCCAAACTTGAAATCCCCAGATCGGCAATCACTCCATCCAGCGGTGGCAATTTCAATTCCGCCGCCACTTCCCCGATCTTCGAAAATTCCGCGTGCACCAGAATCACCCGCCGCTCGTACGCCCTTAATCGCTCCCGCGCCACTGCCAGTGCCTCCGGGTCGCGATCCATCCCCACTAAACGCCCCGTCGTCAGCCGCGCGGCGATCTCAATTGCATGTCCCGCCGTGCCCACCGTCGCATCCAGATACGTGCCCTCAGGCCGAATCTGCAGCCAATCCACTACTTCCTTCACCAGGACCGGTATATGCAGAACGCTCAAAAGCTAGATGCCCAGATCGTCCAGTGCCTTTTCGTCTTCCGCCGTGATGGGATTACGGTTCAGTTGTTCCAGGAATCGCGCGTGATTCCATACTTCCAGATACGTGAGCTGGCCCTGTACGTCGACCTCGCCCTTCATCTGCGCCGATTCCCGCAGTACCGGTGGAATTAGAATGCGCCCTTGCCCATCCACCTCGACCAACTGCCCGTAGTAATTGGCCCTTGCCAAAAATTTCTGCTTGGCCCGGTTGTAAGAGGATTGCTTCGCGAGCTTCTTCTCGATCTCTTCCCATGCCTTCATGGGGTAGATCCGTGCGTACTCGCCGCTCGAACTCGTGACGTAGAATTTCTTGCCCGATTTGCGCAATTCGGCCAGAAAATCGGCGGGGATCTTCACCCGTCCCTTTTCGTCCACAGTTGCCGAATAGTTGCCCCGCAGCATGAAAACCTTCGTCGCCCGGCGTGTGCGCCCTGGGAATCACTCGCTTCGTTCGCCCCTGCCCTGCCCCACTTCTAGTCCCGACTCCACCCACCGCCTAACACCTTCTACCACTCTGCGCCACTTTCTCCCACTTTGTGCCCCGATTGTAGATAGGTTCTCTCCCGTGTCAAGTTAATTTCTTCGGGAAATGAATATTTCTTTGTGGAAAATCCGAAGCGCGTTCGACGCACCCTTGTGTGTCCCGTTTGCGGAAACCACAATTAGTGGTAGACGCTCAATCGCGCGCTCCGCACTGCTAGTTGCTCGCTAGCAGCAAATTGCAGCGGAATTCAAAAAATGTATTCTAAGAGTTAACAAAAAATCTTTCACATCCGTATACCGCCTGCCTTCCGTATGGGCTCGCCACGCCGTGCCCGAATGCCTCGCAGCAAAGTCTCGCCATAAATGTGCGGTTTGGACGTGTGTGCTCGCCAGCGCCAGAGAAAAGTGGTGTGCACAGAATGCGTGGTTGACGCGGGTTGCTACAGGTGGATCGGGTCGGTGCCAACACTTACGGGGAGAGCCGTCTATTCCTTCGGAGAACTTCGCAGCGAATTCAGTTCCCGCACCATCCACTGCTCGTCCGAATCGAGCCCCTGCATAAACTTCGGATCATTCACCGCTTTCTCCCGGTCCGCAGCGCTCATCCCCTGCAGCGCGTGTAGACGCCCATTCACGGCTTGCCGCCGCTCCAGCGTCATCGCCTGCCACTTCGGTAGCAGTTCGTTTCTCACGGTCTGTCGTTGCTCGGGAGTCATCTGTTGCCATGTTGCCTCGCGTTGGCGCAACGCGTTCTTTTCTCCGGGCGAGAGATTGTTCCACTTTTGAAGGTTCTGCCGAATCTGCTGCTGGCGCCACGCCGGCAGATTCTGAAAGCGCTCGTTGTTCCGGAGGAAACGCTCCTGCTCCTGCGGCGATTTCTCGCGAAGATTCTCCACCCACTTCGGCGGCAACCCCGCCATCCCTCGTGCAGTTCCCTGTCCAACTCCCTTCGCAGGCGCGCCCTCCGCGTTCGCTCGTGCCTGCGCTCTCTGTTGCCTCCGCGCCTGTATCGCCGCACGGCGTTGCTGCCGCGCGGCAGCCCAGCGCCCTTGCTGCTCCGACGCAGGCTGCGCCCCAAGGCCCGCAACGAGCCCGCAAGCGAGCGCAATCAGCAGTATCAAACGACGCACCTACATGCCTCCGCTGTTATCGTGCTTCTCAGTTTCTTTATGCTGTGCCGGTTCCGCCGGCGCTGGGAGTTCCGACAGCGCGTCGAACTTCGACAGCACGTCGTAATTCTCCAGCACGCCAAGGTTCTCGATTACCTGGTACTGCTGCTGCTCGGTCGCCACGGCCGGCACCGGAATCGTTGCCGTCGCCGGGTTCTCTCTCGGCATTCGCGACACCCACACGCACAGCGCCACCAGCAACGCCATCGAAAGCGCCAGCCTCGGCTGCGGCACGAACCACCGGAACCAGCTCGGCCGCGGCTCATCCGCGATCCGCTGGCGGATACGCGCATCGAATCCGAGCGACGGCTCCTCCACCGGTATCTCCTCAAGCACGTTCCAGACCTTGCGAAATTCCTCGGCGCGCGCCCGGCATCCGGCACAGCTCTCCAAATGCTTTTCCACTTCCTGCCGCTCGGCCGAATTCGCACGCCGGTCCAGATACGCAATCAGTTCCTTTGAAACCTCTTCGCACTTCATGACGGCCTTCCCTCCCCCGCGCGATTTCCGATCGGCTGCGCCATCAGCGGAGCCAGCTCGATGCGCAGCGTCTCGTACGCGCGAAACAAAAGCGATTTCAACGCGCTTTCCGAGCATTCCAGCACTTTTGCAATTTCTCCGTAGTCCATCTCTTCATATTTATGCAACAACACAGCCGCGCGTTGCTTTTCCGGAAGCGCCGCAATCGTGCGGCGGATGAATTCGCTGCGGTCGCGTTCGATCATGTGTTCGTCGATCCGCATGTCGCTCGTGGGCACCTGAATCGGGGTTTCATCCTCGTCGCTCGACGGCGAATCGAGTGACAACTCCTTCCGCCGGTGCCGGTTATCGCGAACTGAATTCAGCGCCAGATTCGTCGCGATGCGGAAAAGCCAGGTGGTGAATTTCGCGCCCGCGAAGTAGTCCTTGCGCGCGCGATAAATCCGCAGAAAAACTTCCTGCGCCAGGTCCTCGGCCGTCGCCGTGTCCCGCACCATGCGGTACAAAAAATTTACCAGCGGCGTTCGATACTTCTGCAGCAAAAGGTCGAAGGACGCAGTGTCCCCCGCCTTCACGTCCATCATCAGTTGGACGTCAGACCTGGTCATGGCCTCCACAGTGTATCTAACACGCATCGTGCCATAAAGTTGCGGTCGGCGGCCTGTCACGAACCAGCCAAGCATTAACGCGACAACTTGTTGAGCGGACCTGGTGTCTAATCCAGTCGGGGTCCTAGCTTTTGTGGCGTAACATCTCCCTTTTCATGCATTTAGGGGGCATAGCCGATGAAGATATCAATTCTGCCGGCGATAGCCATCGCTCTAGCAGTGTTGCCTGCCGGACGTCCGGGATCGCCAACCTCGGCGGAAACCCTGGCCCTAGCGACAAACCCAGCCTGTGAACTTACAGCTGACGACTACACGGTCTACTCTGCGATTTTGGACAATCTAGGGCGCCCACAATTTCCGGAATGGAAGGACAAGCGCGACATAATTCTTGTTGATGCGACAGCCACGGGCGAGACCACGGACGGAAAAGGGTGGGGACCTAGCTCTTCCACAAATCAGCCCCCGACGCCAGAGACAATCAAGAATTACAATTCAAGAGTAGCTGGCAGCTGCCACCTTCAATCTCGCTTTACCGCGAAGATCTCACCGACCTTCATTTCGAAGGAATTTACCGAGAAGAATTTTAGAGACATAAGGAATGGCTGGGCCAGGTTTTACAAGGAGCATCCCAACGCTTCGGGTTTCTCGGATTTCTCCGCGGTCGGCTACAGCGGAGACGATCAAGAAGCTCTTGTGTACTTTGGCCACCACTGCGGAGGGCTTTGCGGTACGGGCAATCTGGTCCTGCTCAGGAAGGAGAACGGAACTTGGGTAGTAAAGAACCGGCTAACGCTCTGGATCTCGTGATTCATTGACCTTTTCATTGGCTCAAATGTGAAATAAAACCTTCAACCCCAGCATCACCGCCACCCCAACAAACACCATCACCGCCATCCCAAACTTCGGCTCCCGGTTCACTTCCGGAATCAAATCCGACGCCGCCACGTACAGCGTCACTCCCGCCGAAAACGGCAGCGCAAACGCCACCGCCCCGCGCACCAGGAACATCAAGCCCATCCCCAGCAGCGTCGCCGCGCCCAGAATCACCGACGACACAAACGCCGCGCGTTTCGATTGCCCGCTCGCCAGCATCAGCGACGCCACCGTAAATCCCTCCGGAAATTTGTGCAGGAAGATCGCAACGAAAATCACGCCGCCAAGCCACGTAGACACCAGAAATCCCGAGGCGATCGCCACGCCATCGAAAAACGTATGGATCACAAGCCCCAGCAGCGCTGCATAACTCGCATGCGCGTGCGAAATTTCCTCGTGATGTGTCTCTTCCCCGAAATGAAAGTGCGGCGCGATCGTGTGCTCGAAGAAATGAACCAGAAAGTATCCGGCAAGCACGAAGAAGAACACCGCATTCGTATTGCCCGTGAACGCCGCCGACGAACTCGAAGACGATCCAGCTCGAAGTCTCAGCGATTCCGGAATCATCTCAATCAGTGCTGTCGCCAACATGAACCCCGCGCCCAGCGCGATGAAATATTTCAGATAGTGCCGCGACCACTGCCGGTGCGCCACGAGCGACCCGCCAATCACGTTCGCCGCAGCAGCCGTCACGCCAAGCAGCAGCGCGATCACCAGTCGTGTCGGGTTGGCAAATATCATCGGGTCAGCCGGAATGCCTGAAAAGAATCACGTCGCCATCCTGCACCACGTAATCCTTCCCTTCGAGCCGCACTTGCGCCTTCTCGCGTGCCGCCGCGAAGCTACCCGCTTTCAAAAGATCTTCCCAGTTCACCACTTCCGCCTTGATGAATCCGCGCTCGAGATCCGAGTGAATCGCCCCGGCAGCCTTTTGCGCCGTCATCCCCCGTTCAATCGTCCACGCGCGAACCTCCGGCTCGCCGCAAGTGAGAAATGAAAGCAGCCCCAGCAGCCTATAGCTCGCCTGAATCAGCCGGTCGCGCCCCGATTCCGCAAGCCCATACGCCTTCATCATCTCCGCCACTTCCGCTTCATCCAGTTCCGCAAGCTCCGCTTCGATCTTCCCGCAAAAAGGCACCACAGCCGTCTGCGGCTTTCCCGCCAGCTTTTCGAGATGATACTTCTCGACCACGCGGTCGATATCCGCCGCCTCGTCATCCCCCAAATTCAAAACGTACAACATCGGCTTGCGCGTCAGAAACATGAAGCCGGTAAGCATCTTGATCTCTTCCGGCTTGAATTCCAGCTCGCGCAGCGGCTTTTCCGATTCCAGAGCCGCGCGACAACGATTCAGCAGGGCCAGTTCCGTCTCGAGGATCGTCTCCTTCTTTTTCTTCAAATCCTTTTCGACCCGCTCGATCCGCTTTGTCGCCTGCTCCAGATCGTAAAGCATCAATTCAATCTCGACGCTCTCGATATCGCGCAACGCGTCAAGTGACCCGGCCTCGTGCGGCACCGCCGGATTTTCAAACAGCCTCACCACGTGCGCCAGCGCGTCCGCCTCGCGCAAAGGCACCAGCGACGCCGAATTTTTCTCCCGGTCCTTCTGCAACCCGCCAATGTCCACGTACTCGATCATCGCGTACGTCACTTTCTTCGGCTTGAACGCTTCCGCCAGTTTCGCCACCCGCGCATCCGGCACCCGCGCAATTCCCAAATGCATCTGCGCAGGCGCCGAGCGCGCCTCCACCTTCGCCCCAGTCAATATCCGGAACAAACTCGTCTTCCCCACCTGCGGCAATCCGATAATCCCAGTTTGCATAAGCGAACGATACTAGCACAGCCTCCCGATCTCCCCTTTGCGCCGCAGCGCCGCCGCTCGCCGCGCCCCTTTCTCGAGCTCGCACGCCCGCGGCCGCGCGAGCATTGCACCGTACGCACCTGAACCAGATTCCCGCGCATGGCTATCCTCCTACGACCCAACCAGCTCACTGCATCCACCCGTACGGTTGCGAAAGCGTTTTGCGAGGTATCAGGTCGATAGATGGCGATAATCCCCTGATGGCATAACGAAGTCGGCCTCGAACGGTTCGAGTAAACTTTGCGGTATTCACCCGGCAAAGCTCGGAACCGAGGAGGCCGAGATGCAGATTATAGGCGTGGACTTACATACGCGACAACAGTCGGTTGCGATGTTGAACGTCGAGAC
>JBARFX010000086.1:0-2182 GCA_049797655.1 Candidatus Acidiferrales bacterium
GATAAAACCGGTAACTGCTCCACGGCCAGAGCTTCGCGTCCGTCACCAAGCCTCGCTTCACGGGATTCATATGCATGTAGTGCAGTTTCTCGGTTCGCTTCTTGCGGCTCCAGACGTTGAAGTCGTAGAAGCGACGCTGCCAGAAACCACGAGGCGCGTGTGTGCCGCTCCAGAGAGTGAGTTGTCGCGCGGAGGTGCGAGCGCGAAATCTGTAGCGTAATCGGCGGGAGACGCGCTGTTTCAGCACTTGCATGGCGAGCGATGGATTGCACTTCTTGGGCTCACTCATCAGAAGGTGGATGTGCTCGGGCATCACCACATATCCAATGATCGCGAACTGGTAGCGGCCGCGGACTTCGTTGAGGACGATGAGAAAAATATTGCGGGCCCGCGCGGTTCGGAGAAAAGGAAGGCGGCGGTAACAACTGAAGGTGATGAAGTGAAGATTTCCGGTTCCGTAGCGGCGCTTGAGATTTTTTGCCATGGGAGCAGGACGAACCGAACCGGACCATACCAAGCTAGACCAGACCAAAACACTCACCCTTCGCCCCCGCAGCAAACGAAGGATGAGGCACCCGTAACACCTAAGTCAAAACTCTCCAGTCAACTGCCTCAGTGGTATCATTCGAGCGTGAACGAGGTCAATTGTCGAAACCACGGAGACGGAAGGGTGCGCCACCCGCGTTTATCGTCTCGTCGATCAACAGAGACGACAGCAATCTAGTCACAATGCGTGTACCACCATTCAAGGCCCAAACGGGCCCATCACCAATTGCGTAGCATATTGAGACAGTAAACATGCTGACAAAGCGGACGAGTAAACGCGTACGAGTAGCTAGCAATGGCCTGGAGGGTACCGAATATGACTCCGTACGGTCACGAAGTCGTCTTTCAATGGCCCAATAGAAGCCGTGCTCCTTGGGTGCTGCTAGCGCTTGTCTTGATGTTCGGGTCCGCTTACTCAGCAGTGAGGTGGATTGGTGTGGTTGGCGCGATCAGCGGATGGATAGGATTACCTCAATTCGCTGACCAAATTCCCAGAATCCGGGCGGAGGCCGGATGGTGGGAATCACTGGCTATCGCCCTGCCATTTCTTGCCGCCTTAGTGCTTGGATTTGGCAAGGCGTCCTCCGCTACCCCTGTCGGCAGCGGGCTGCACGCATCTCTGACATACACCGCTGAACCACGGGCCGAAAAGTGGACTACGCCTGTCGTTCGATACTTCTCCGGGCTCGTTGTTTCGATCTTGGGTACTCTCGGTTTCCTTCTCGTTTTGCTTTTCATCGGTTTCGTGTTCTATAAACTCGGGATACATTCCGGCTAATCCCGACCCTCGGTATGACCTATTGCTAGGACGCGGTGTCTCACAAATTCACCGGCAAAGAGCGCGACACGGTGACGTGCTCCCCTTATTCCGCAGGAAAGTGTATATGAATCTGCGGAACCAGGAGGAGAGGGATGTCGAGGGGAAAACACAGCGAAGCGGAAATGATTGGGGCGTTGAAGCAAATGGAGGCGGGACGAACGGCGGCAGAGATCGCTCGCGAGTTAGGCGTGTCGAAGCACACGATTTACGCGTGGAAGGCGAAGTATGGGGGCCTCGAGGTGAACGAAGCGCAACGGCTGCGTCAACTCGAGGATGAAAATCAGCGGCTGAAGAAGCTGGTGGCGGATTTAAGTTTGGACAAAGAGATGCTGAAAGCGGCGGGTGGCGCACCCATTTGATGCGGATCGCCTCAAATTTTGCGGGTGCCCCATCGTTCGCGCAATTGGCGAAGGGTGGCTGTCTTGGGATTCTTCGTTCTGCGCGGTGTCCTAATCCGTCAAACCATCTGGCTGATTAGATTACGTTGCCGGCTCCTTCCTCCGAGTAGACTTGGTAGCTGTTCGACGACCAGGGCTCGGAAAGAACAAGCCGACGCTATCGGGACGCCATTCATCCCGTACCGCTTGCGCCGCCTCACCCGCGCAATTTAGCCCTGACCTGCCCTTGGCTCCGCGCACAAGATGATAGGAGGCCCTTTGAGCCTGGACTGGAGGCTTCGCTCGCCTATGGACACATTTTGTCACTTGACAACTAGTAACTACTATGTTAACATGAGTCGTGGCTATCGACCGAAACCCGCTCCGGCCCTCCCCGTCTCCCCCGCCCCACTTTTCGCCGCCTCCCAACCCCCCAATT
>JBARFX010000087.1:0-243679 GCA_049797655.1 Candidatus Acidiferrales bacterium
CGACAGCGAGAAAGCGCTCGCCCTTGGCCGCGGGATCCGTCATCGCGCGAATGTGCAGGTCGGCAACGTCGCGCACGTCGACGACGCCGAAATAGAGTCGCGGACAGCCGGGCATTCCCTTCATCAAACGCTGCACCAGCAGGATGGAGGTCGAATAGTCGGCGCTCAGCACCGGACCGAACACGCCTACCGGATTCACAACGGAAAGCTCCGGATTTCCGCCTTCTTTGTCGATGAAATCCCAAGCCGCGCGCTCAGCCAGTGTCTTCGATTTGACATATGGCGCTATGTCGTTGGCGCCGGGATCGGTCCAGTACGTCTCATCGAACGGCCCTTGCTGCGCTTTGTGACCGTAGCCGATTGCCGCGAACGACGAGGTCAGGACCACGCGTTTGACGCCGGCGTCGCGCGCGGCCCGCAGCACGCGCAGGGTTCCTTCGCGGGCGGGAACGATCAATTCGTCTTCGTTCTTCGGAACGGTCTGCGGGAATGGCGACGCCACGTGCAGCACGTACTCGCAGCCCGCCGCTGCTTCCCGCCAGCCTGCGTCGCCTTCCAGATCGGCGGCGATGAAGGACAAGCGATCGCCCGGCTCAGCGCCGCCTTCCTTCAGCATCGCCCGCACGTCGCCCTCCCGCTTCTGGCTCCGCACCGTCGTCCGCACCCGATGCCCCGCAGCCAAAAGCTGCACGATCGAGTGGCTCCCGATAAATCCCGACCCGCCAGTAACCAGAACTGTGCTCATCGCCCTCTCCCCAAGCCAACCTTCGCCGTACGCGACGCGGTCACGATCCCGCTCGATTCCTAATTCATTGCTTTTCGCCGCCGCCGCACTCCGCCCTCGATTTTGACTTCCCGCGCCACCCCGCCACATCAACTCTCCGCGACCTATCCATCCAATCCACCAGCGCCGTGGGCGCGACAGAACTTAGCCCAGCCCGTAAGGGCTGGGAACAAGTGGCGCGGAAGCGCCTGCCTTTCGCGGAGCAGTTTCCGCGAGCCTTGTCTTGTTTTTGTGTCCCGCTCGATTCCTAATTCATTGCCCTTCGTCGCCGACGCACTCCGCCCTCTGGTTCGTCGGGCGCCCTTCACTGGCACAGGCACTCTTGCCTGTGCGCCTATTACCGCCGCCATTCGCAACCTCCCCCGAGCTGAAGCGTTCACCCCGCCGCATTATAAGTTACAGGGTTTGAAACTGCCGAGCAGGTCGAAGCTGTTCTCGGACTGTATTCATTTTCCCGGCTGCTTCCCGTCTTGGCCAAATCGCACTAGATTCGACCTAAAGGCAGGCGATTGCCGTCCGCGCCTTTTGCAGAGAGGTCTTGGGGCTACGTGCGTTTTGTCGTGTCTTGGGTTCTCAGACGTCGCATCCAGCCTCCCCAAAATCTTTACGACACCTACCCCATTGCAATCGCCCTTTTCCTCATGCTACCGTCGCCACGGAACTATGAAGACGAACCTCAAAACCGACCGTCAAACCAGACTCCGCCAAGGGCTTTGCGCAGCGCCGGGGACTAGCCTGTCCCGCAGTTGGTTTTTCACGAATCACGAGTCACTAGTCACCATTCACGCGTTTTTTCTAATCTACGGTACCGCGATTAGAAATCCTCGCAACTCATTGAAAACATGACTCCGACACCATTTCTAATATACGGTAAACGGGCCCTCCAGAGCTCAATTGTGGCCGAATTCCTCGACCACAACCGGTTGTGCTCAACGCGTTCGCTCGCCGCGCCCCCCCGCATCGTTTCGTCCGCGGCCTCATCTAATTCCACTACCGAGAACAGCTTGCGAACCGGCTCGCTCCGCGGGCTCTTTGTGGCCGCTTTTGTAGCGCCGGTCTTCAGACGCGCCATTTGCGTCCCGCAGGCATCTACAGGACCGGCAGCCTTTGAATTCGATTGGAGGATCACGCATGGCCACCGCAGTCACGCCGAAGGTCTTTAAGAACTATATAGATGGAGAGTGGATTCCTTCACGCGCCGGTAAGGCCATCGAGGACCGCAATCCGGCCAATACGGGCGAGCTGGTCGGCATGTTCCCGGCGTCGAGCGACGAGGACGTCACCCAGGCCGTTGACGCGGCCAAGCTGGCCTATAAGAGCTGGCGGCTCACGCCCGCTCCCAAGCGCGCCGAAATTCTCTACCGCGCCGCCGAAATCCTCACGCAGCGCAAAGAAGAATTCGCTCGCGACATGACTCGCGAGATGGGCAAAGTCCTCACCGAAACCCGCGGCGACGTGCAGGAAGCCATCGACATGACGTACTTGATGGCTGGCGAAGGCCGCCGCCAGTTCGGTCAAACCACTCCCTCCGAGCTGCCCAACAAATTTGCGATGTGCGTCCGCTCTCCGATCGGTGTCGCGGGACTGATCACGCCCTGGAATTTCCCGATGGCAATACCGTCGTGGAAAGCGATTCCCGCCCTCGTTTGCGGCAATACGGTCGTCATTAAGCCGGCTGAAGATACGCCGCTCTCCACCTACAACTTGATGCAAGTTCTCGCCGAAGCGGGATTGCCGCGCGGCGTCATGAACGTCATCTTCGGCGACGGGCCGGACGCGGGCTCGCCGCTGCTGAAAAATCCGGACGTGGGCCTCGTCAGCTTCACCGGTTCCACGGAAGTGGGACGCATTGTCAGCAACGCGTGCGCGCCAACCTTCAAAAAATGCCACCTCGAAATGGGCGGCAAGAACATCATCATCGTGATGGACGACGCGAACATTGATCTCGCGGTTGACGGCGCGATCTGGGGAGGTTTCGGAACCACCGGCCAGCGCTGCACGGCGGCCAGCCGCGTCGCGGTCCACAAAAAGATTTATGGCGAATTCGTCGAAAAGTTCGTCGCGCGCGCGAAGGCTCTGAAAGTCGGCGACGGTCTGAATCCCGCCACCGACATGGGCCCATCCATCAACGAGCAGCAGCTGCAAACCGTCATCAAGTACGTTGAAATCGGAAGAAACGAAGGAGCGAAACTCGCGGCTGGCGGCAAACGCCTTGAAGGCGGCGGATACTCACACGGCTGGTTCCACGAGCCCACCGTGTTCATCGATTGCGATCCCAAAATGCGCATCTGCCAGGAAGAAATTTTCGGGCCGGTCGTGTCCGTGATTCCGTTCGACACCTTCGATGATGCACTTGCGATCGCGAACGATATTCCGTACGGCCTCTCATCTTCGATCTACACCCGCAACGTGAACGACGCGTTCCGCGCGCAACGTGATCTGGAAACCGGAATCGTCTATGTCAACGCGCCCACCATCGGCGCTGAAACGCATCTGCCCTTCGGCGGAATTAAGAATACCGGCAACGGCCATCGCGAATCCGGAATGGCCGCGCTCGATTTTTATTCCGAGTGGAAGACGCTTTATATCGACTACTCGGATCGCCTCCAGCGCGCCCAAATCGATAACGCCTGATCGAAAATATTTTTCAGTAGGGGCGCGGCACGCCGTGCCCGATCGAACGATCAGCGATCATCGCGTTTTCGTCGGAAAATCAAAATTCAATTTGTTTTTTGAATTTTGTGAGCACCTGTCCGAACGTACAGGTTTTCGCATGCGCAAACCTGAACCTTTTCTGGATTGCCTCGGTCCGTCGCGTGCGCCTAGAGTGGTCGTACGTCAGCGCTCCTGACGACCCTTTCGACCGACCGAGGAGGCACCATGTGGACCAAGACTCAACCCGAAGCGCCCGGCTATGCGCCGGCGTCCGGGCAGGGAAGTTCCCCTTCATCTTTCAACACGAATTCCAACGCAAGCGCAAATGCCAACGCAGCGACGCGTTTCAGCGCGCCCACAGCGCCGAGCGCGCGAGGGCTTTCTTGCCTGGGATCGAGCATCGAGGTGAAAGGCAAAATTTCCGGCGAAGAAGATTTGCAAATCGACGGCAAAGTGGAAGGCGCGATTGCGCTGCAGGGCCAGCGCCTCACCGTGGGCCGCACCGGGCATTTGAATTCGGAAGTGCACGCGCGCGAAGTGGTCGTCTATGGCAAGGTGCAGGGCAACCTGCGCGCGAGCGACCGCGTCGAGATCAAGAAAGATGGTTCGGTGACGGGCGACATTACGACTTCGCGGATCAGCATCGAAGACGGCGCCTACTTCAAGGGCCGTATCGAGATCGATCGCGCGAAGGGGCCGTCGACTGACGAGTACGAAACGGTTGGCGCTTCGTCCAGTTCGAGCGCGAACTAACTCGGCAAAAAGTCCTCCTCGGGTTCCGGGGCTGCGCGAATCCTGGGTACGCGCGCGGCTCCGGATTCTGCTCGCTCTCTTCTGCAGCGTTTCGCGCGTCGCCACCCTTCCGCAACATCTCATCGCTCGGCGAGTCTGTGCGCTCCCGCGGCAGTTTCTCCGCGCGGGCTTCCCGTTTGACTTTTCTCCTACGCGTCAGTGTGCCGGAACCACCTTCATCGCCGCACTCGGCGCCGGATCCTGCACCTCGATCGGCGTGGCGAAGAAGGTGTTTCCCGAACGCGTCGTGCCGGTGGAGCCGGAGATCTTCAAGATGCCGATTGCGGCGTCCGTGATCTCGTTGTTCTGAATGTTGTTTCCATTCCCCTGAATGTAAACGGCCGCTTCGTCGCTGTGGGTAATATTGTTGCGCCTCACCTGGTTGTTGTCGCCGACGAGCGCAATGCCGATGAGGACAGTTGCGTTGAAGACGAAGTTGTTCCGAACCCTTGATTTCTTGCCTCCGATGAAGATGCCAATCTGATTGGTTCCCGCCGTATTGTTCTCGACGTCGACGCTATCGGATTCGAAGATGAGGATGCCGGCTGCGTTGGTCGCACACTGCTCTGGGGAAACGCAGGCGGAGAAAACATTGTCGGCGACGCTGTTGCCGGTGACCGAGCCGGTCGCGCCGAACGCGATTTGAATCCCGTTCTGAGCAATCGCGGGAGTGGGGCCAAGTCCGGTCACGGTGTTGCTGTCGACCGCTGCCTGCGTTCCTATTTCGTTCGCGGTGACGCCATTTTTCTGGTAGTCCCAGACGCTGTTGTCGTGGATCACGACATCAGAGTTTGCACCGGAAGCGGTTTCAACTTCTATCGCTTCGCCGCTCTGGCAACCGGGAAAAGCAGGCGAGAGACGGATGTGACGCACTGCGTTGTGTTGAATGACTCCGGATGTGTTCTGGTAAAGGATGCCTTTGAAATCCGGGGAGCATCCGGAAATTCCGTTGTTCGAGCCATCGACGATCAGGCCTTCGATTTCGACGACCTGCGCATCCTTGACCAGAATCACCGCCGCGACGGGCGTGCCGGATGGAATATCGGAACCATTTGTGGTGACCGCGCCGGGAATTACGATCGCACCGTTGTCGCCCTCGAGCGTGAGCGGTTTCGAAATTACCACTTGCTCCGCATAGATTCCCGCACAAACGCGGATCGAGTCGCCCGGATTCGCGGCGTCCACAGCGGCTTGAATCGACGTGAACTTCGCAGTAGGGCACTGCACTTTGTCGTCGTCGACCAAGGTGGTCGGTTTTTTCTTCATATTACTGTGATCATCTTGTGCGGCAATGGCGCGAGGAGCGGACGAAAGTGCAAGGGTCAACACAACAAACAACCAGGCCGGCTTCTTCATGACGCTCTCCTAGCCTAGAAACGGCTCATCGAATAAGGTTGTGGATCTTTGAGGGCTGGCTGGTGGGCAAAGTATAGTCCAGCTGCCAGGGCAGGGAAAGTAGAAGGGACGGCGAAAGTTCAGAGGGTGGGTTGAAACGGAGCTATGGAACCATTAGGCCACGACGCCTTCAATAGCCGCATGTTCATCACAGGCGGCGCGAAAATTCTCGTACCAGGTCTCGGTAAAAGTGTTGACTAGTTGTTCGACGGTTCGGCCAGCCACTGGGAGCTTCGCGCCGGCAATTTCTCCCTAGGTGTGGACGACGGTCCGTTCGTTCGCCTGCTGTTCGAACTCAACCCACTGAATGATGGTGACGCCGAGAGCGTTGTCAATCCAGCCAATCTTTTGTTCAGGAGCGCAGGTGATGATTACGTGATCGATGACGGTAACGACGGGCCGCAGAAGTTCGATGAAGAGGCGGCTTCCGACTTCCCAGGGCTTGCCTTCATGCCATCGCAGGCTCCCATAGACATTGGCGAAAGCGGGCCATCGCGTCCAGTCGGAAAATACCTTCCATGCCACGGCGGGGCTGGCTTTGGTGATGACGGTATATTGAAACAAGTGCGAATCGCTAAGCAGCTTCACAGTCTTCCCACTCCTTGCTTGCGGACCAGGTTTTGAATGGCGGCCTATTATTTATACACTGTTTGTTTAACGACGTCAAATGTATTACACTGCCGCGTAATCGTGATGTGAGCCGTGAGATTCCGACGCGAAGCGTCGAATGAGGGAGATGCGCGATGCCCCGCCAACCCGATGTCGAAACGGAAGTGCACATTCTGGATGCCGCGTACCGGTTGTGGCGAAGCAAGGGAGAGAAGGGGCTCACGATGCGCGCGGTCGCGAGGGAAGCAGGCACGACGACTCCCACCGTCTATCAGCGCTTTCAGGATAAGAGGGACATCCTCGAAGCGTTGCGGCACCGAGCACAGCAGAAGCTGTATTCAGCTGTAAGACCATCGAGATCGATTGCGGAGTTCTGCCGGCGGTACCTCGAGTTTGCGTCGAAGCATCCACATGAATACGAACTGATTCATGCCGATTGGGCTGCTCGGCTTCTGCGCAGGGAGCCGCGTCCCTCATTTGAGTTGCTGAAAGAGCGTTTGGCCGACCGCTTGGGAGGACGCCCGGAACAGCATCGTCGTTTGGCACTTTCCCTGGCTGCTTTATGCCACGGAACAGCAACTTTGCTGCTGGGCGCCGGAGTGCACGACCGAGTTTCGTCGGAGTTACGGAAGATTTGCTTGGCGGCGGCAGGAACGCTAGTTAGTAGGTCCAGGAATCATTCGGGGCCGAACGGGGTACGGCAGAGGAATTCCAACCGGCTTCGCGGATAAGGACTCCACGATTCAGGCGCCATGAGGTGGCACATCAGTCCCGATTGTCGTGAATGAACGTGATTACAAGCCGGCTGAATTGCTCCGGTTTTTCCATATACATCAAGTGGCCGGCATCCTCCATAATCACTCGTCGAGCATTGGGAATCCCCGCCTCGATCACACCTGCATGTGCGTGTACGTCCGGGATGTCTGCGTCGCCAACGAGGATGAGCGTGGGTACGCTAATTTCATTGAGTCGGGGCAACGCGTCTGGAGTGGGGCGCGGGAAGTCGGGATGATTCAGATCCTGCGGGGATGCGGTGAGGAGATCATGTAGCTGCTTTTTTGCGGCGGTGTGATCGGCCGCGAGCAAGTACCGATCGTTCGCCCAATTTGTGATCATGCCGGCTGTGTCATTTTTCTCCATCGGTCGATTGTTCGCGATGCCGCGATTGAGGAATTGATCGGAGAAGCCGTAGCCGCTGACGACTGCAACGACCAGGACGATGCCGTCGCCAAGCTTTGGATGGGCGAGTGTGAAATCGATCGTAAGCTCTCCGCCATGCGAACTGCCGACGATGAATGTATGGTCGATCTTCAAGTGGTGCAATAGGGCGTACAGGTCGTCCGTCTCGTAGTACCAGGTTGTCGCAGCGGGCGAGCGGCCATAGCCACGGCGGTCGTAGCGCACCGTGTGGAATTGCTTGCAGAAGGCCGGCCAAACTGCGTCCCACACGGCGGAATGAGCGATTCCATCATGGATCAGTACGACGGCGTTCGGGCGAGTTCCGCACTCATCATAGTAAATTTTCCCACTCTCGACTTCGAGGAAGTGCCCGGGAGCTGGATCATCGGGAATGCCCGATGCAGGATTAGGAAATGCGAATGCGACGGATGCGACAAGCAAAACAAAAATCGATCGGAGCAACGATCTGTCCGCTTGCAACCTCCCATTGCAACGCCGAGGTGAACAGCACGACTTTTACATCATGCCGGTGCGGCTTGCAACCGTAAGCAGCTGCGGTTGACACAGAGAGCTACGGCAATCAGAATACGCAAGGCGTGGCGGGTGAGAAGTTCCTGCCTGGGGCAAAAATCTGGAGTTGTGTAGGGCCGATGTGGGAGACGTGCGCCCAGTAGAGAGTGATGATGCGAAAGCGAGGAGTAATGATGCGACTAGCGCGAGTTTGCGGTTCAGGTGGGTTGCTCTTGGCAATTGCATCGGGCATCTGGGCGCAGACGCCTGATCGCCGAATGGCGGGTGGTGGGGAGTGGAGTTCGTCTTCTGCAGCTTCGGCCGTGGATTGCGGCGGCGTATCCGAAGCGTTCGCGACGACCGCGGGACCCACGGACGATTCGAAGGGGCGTGGGTTTGACCTGGCGAACCTCGACCGGTCGGTTTTACCGTGCGTTGATTTCTACCAGTTTGCCGACGGCGGGTGGATCAAGAGCAATCCAATTCCCGCAGCATACCCACAGTGGGGATCTTTCACGATTTTGCAGGAACATAACCGGGAAGTGCTGCACACGATCCTCGAGGAAGCCGCGAATGACAAGACCGCGCAGCCGGGATCGAATTGGCAGAAGATTGGCGACTTTTACGCGAGTTGCATGGACGAAAGCCAAATCGAAGCGGCGGGACTGAAGCCGCTCGAGCCCGAGTTTCGGAGAATTGCAGAGATCAAGGATGCGGCCACTCTCCAGTCTGAAGTCGCGCGATTACAGAACGAAGGCGCCGACGCCATCTTCGGCTTCGGCTCGCAGACCGATTTTAAGGACAGCAACAGCATGATCGCAGGCATCGGCCAGGGTGGTTTGGGGCTGCCAGAACGGGACTATTACACACGCGACGACGAGAAATCAAAGAAGCTTCGCGACGAGTACGTTCAGCATGTCGCAAATATGTTTAAGCTGCTCGGGGACAGCGACTCGACGGCATCCGCGGAAGCAAAAACCGTAATGGAAATTGAAACGCGCCTCGCGAAAGCGTCGATGCCGCGAGTGGACCTCCGCAATCCGGAAAAGATTTACCACAAGATGCCGCTTTCGCAGTTTCAGCGGCTCGCACCGAACCTGAATTGGGAGGGGTATCTGAAAGAGATCGGCGCGCCGGCGATCTCTGATATCGATGTCTTCCAGCCGGATTTTATGAAGGAAGTGAACACGGCGTGGGTTTCGGTTCCGCTGGCTGACTGGAAAGTCTATTTGCGCTGGCAGTTCGTCCACGCCGTTGCGCCTTCGCTGCCGAAGAAGTTCGTGGACGAGGATTTTGATTTCTTCTCGAAGAAACTGACGGGGACAGAAGAAATGCAGCCTCGTTGGCGGCGGTGTGTGAGGGCGACGGACCAAAAGCTCGGCGAGGATCTTGGCCAGTTTTATGTGCAGCGAGCGTTCCCTCCGGCAGCGAAGGCGAAGGCGCTTGCCATGATTCACAACCTGATTGACGCACTACATGCTGATCTCGCAACTCTGGAGTGGATGAGTCCTGCGACGCGCGAGCAGGCAACCGCAAAGCTTACCGCGATCAAATTAAAAATTGGCTATCCGGATAAATGGCGCGATTATTCCGGATACAAAGTAGACCGTGGTCCTTATATAGAAAATCTTATTCGTGGTAACGAGTTCGAAGCTGCGTACGACCTGGGAAAAATCGGAAAGCCGGTGGACCGGGCGGTTTGGGGAATGACGCCTCCGACCGTAAATGCCTACTACAACCCCACCCGGAACGAGATCGTGTTCCCTGCGGGAATTTTGCAACCTCCGTTTTACGATCCGAATCGCGATGATGCAATGAATTATGGCGGAATGGGCGCCGTCATCGGGCACGAATTGACGCACGGATTCGACGATCAAGGCAGCAAGTTTGACGCCCAGGGGAATCTAAAGAATTGGTGGACGCCGGAGGATTTGAAGAATTTTCAGGCGCGTGGCGAATGCATCGTGAAGCAGTTCGACAGCTTCGAGGTCGAGCCCGGTCTGCATGAGAACGGAAAACTGGTGGAGGGTGAGAGCATCGCGGACCTTGGCGGCCTGACGATTGCCTATGCAGCTCTTCAGAAAACGTTCGAAGATAAGCCGAAGACCGCCCCGATTGACGGTTTTAGTGCCGATCAGAGATTTTTTCTGGCCTGGGCGCAGGTGTGGGCAAGCAATACGCGCGCGGAGCTGGCACGAGTGATTGTGAACACAGATCCGCACCCGCTGGACAGTTTTCGAGTGAACGGCCCGCTGGGGAACATGCCCGCGTTCGCGAGGGCGTTTGATTGTGGCGCCGGTTCGAAAATGGTGCGAAGTCCAGAGGCGCGGTGCCGGATTTGGTGACCGCAGAGTCGGACTACAGCGTGATTCAAGACGAAAAGGCCGCGACGACGCAAGGCTCTCGCTGTGGCTATCGAAGCGATCAGGTTGTCGGTGCCGTTAACGGCTCAGGCGGCGGAATTGTAGGTGCTGGCGGCTCGTAGAGTGGGGCGGAGGCGGCGATTGCGCGCTGGTGCTCGCGGTACCAGATCGATTCGCTGGCGCGCTGCCAAAACCGGGTGGCCAGCCAGAAAATAATCATCAGCTGAGAGAGTACCAGCGCTGCGCGGATGGATTCAGGACGTAGGTGGTGCATCCAAAAGTGCAGGCCCGCTGCGAAAACGATCCACGCAATCAAGCTGACTCGAAAATAGAGCCAAAACAATGAGCCAAAATTGTGCCGTAGCAGCCCGGCGGCGCGACGGAGGGCTTTGTGCATGCGGCGCTCGTCTTCTGCGACGGCAACGACTTGGGCCATGTCAAACCAAATGCGGATGCAGATCAGCAGGAACAGAATCACGGCAGCCGTCATTTCGAAGAAGTGAACGGCAGGCATGGGCGAGATGGACTGTCTGTCGATGCGATCGTAGAAGTGATTGGCAAGCCAGCCAAGGAAGAAGACCGGTAGCAAGACGATCAGGAGGTAAATCACCAGGCGAAGGAAGCGCCAGAAATGGTGGCCACAGGCTTCGAAGAAAGGACCGGCGCTGAGCCGTTGGCCGGAATAATAGGAGGCGAGGATTCCGCCGTTGGCGAAGAGCATGAAGATCGTGAAGAGAAGCGCGGAGTGGAAATATACTCCGTGCAATCCGTTGAACGGAGATTCGGGATGCATCGCAAGCGAGCCAAGGGCGCCGAGATTGAATCCGTGGAGGAGCTGGTCTGCAGCAAGACTGTGATTCAGGATACCGCCGATGCGTTCGTTGGTATCGTGCGTGGCGAAATGGACGACTACGAAATTGAAGATGTAGACCAACCAAAGGACGCGCTGACAGCGCCACACGAGTGCGGCGCCGGGAAAGAACGTCTTCGGCGTTGCGTCTGCCATTACAAGTTCCTCCGGTGAATGTTGCTATGCAAGCCAGGCGAGTAACTGTGCGAACCACTGGCCGGCAAAAGCTAAGATATTTGACAATTTTTTGGTGGCGCGACTGTCTGACTCCACAACGTAGCTATTGTTGTAGAGATCCCGATCGAGCCAGACCTGGTGTCCGGGATCGATTTCCGCGGAAACAAGCTTCGCTTTGCGATCGTAGACGTAACGCTTCCAGCGGTCGTGGCCGTCCCAGTGTTCGGTCACGGACGTCTTATCATCGAAATTGATTTTCAGATCCACCGGAAAAACGAAATCGGATTTGCGCTGAACGCTGACGTAGGTGCGGTAGAGCGCGTCGCCGGATTTAGAAGCCTCCGTCTCGGGCTCGTACCATTTCACGGGCTCGGAATGCGCGTCGAGAATCTTGTAGTCGAGCATTTCGGTGCCAGAAATGGCCTGATCGAAATACCAGCGCAAATCCTTGCCGGAGACTTCTTCGACCGTCTTGATGAAATCATCGCCGGTGGGATGTGTAAACCGGTAGCGGATAAAGTAGGTGCGTAATGCCTGGCGCAGCGTTTCTTCGCCGATGAGTTTCTCGAGGGTGAGGAGCACCGCGGACGTTTTTCCGTAAGTGATGTCGGCGTAGGAACTGTCGTTGTAGAAAAGCCAGGCGAATCGCGTCATGGGGTCCATATCGGGTTTCAGGAGGTACATGAGGCGCTGGCCGTCATCTTCGCCGAGTTGAGCGAAACGGAACTTGAACATCGACGTTTCCTTGCCGTAGAGCGCGTCCATCACTTTTACTTCCATGTAGCTGTTGATGCCTTCGTCCAGCCAGGCTTCCTCGAATTCATTCGTAGCAACCATGCCGTACCAATATTGGTGACCGAATTCATGTTCGGTCACGAGCTCGGGGAGCAGAGCGCCCTTCGGCATATTCCAGGAGGTGTCCGCGGTGATCAGCGTGGGATATTCCATGCCACCTGCATTCACACCGCCGTGAGGAGGGTCGACAACGGTGAGGCGATCGTAAGGGTATGGGCCAATCCACTGGTCGTAGAGCGCGAGAGTCCCTTTCACGGCCTTTGCGTAGCGCGGGGCGGAGGGCATGTTTCCCGGCGACATCAGGATGTGTATCTTCACGGTGCCGGCGCTGCCGGTCCAGGAATCTTCGACGTCGGTGAAGCTTGGGCTGGCGGTCCAGGAGAAATCGTGCACATCTTCGGAATGGTAGACGAGCGTTTTTGTGCCGTCGGGATTATTGGCGGTCGAAACGAGATCGCCGCCTGCGCCCACGATTTCGTTTTGCGGAAGGGTGAGTTTCACGTCGAACGTGCCGAAATCGGCGAAAAATTCAGTGTCCTCGTGGAACTGATGGCAATTCCACGCCCCCTTCCACCAGACTCCGACTTTGGGGAACCACTGGCCAACCATGAAGAAGTCTCGCAGATACCCGGTGCGGGCGACGACCTGTGGCAACTGATCGTCGAATGAAATTTTGAATTCGACTTCCGCGCCCGGCGGTATAGGTTTGGGAAGTTCGATCTGCATCACGGTTTGGTCGGCGGTGTTGTTGTCGTCGGGATGAATAAATTGCATCCGGTTCGTCAAGTTTCCCGCACCTGTGATTTCGAGATGAGTGATGTTGATCGCCCCGTAGCGCTCCTTCTTCCATTCGAAGTCGGGATTGTCGCGGTTGTGCTCGGTCATGAAAGTCGATTGGGGCTGGAAGGCGTTGAGGTACATGTGAAAGGGAAATCGCTGCTGTGGCAGTCCGGTTAAATTGCGGTAGCGAAGGGTTTCTGTGGCAGCGATTGTGTGATTTGCGGTATCGAGACGCGCATCAATTTGATAGGCGACGACGCGCGTGGAGAGCGTTTGTTGCTTCGCTGCGACAGGCGCTTTTGCGGCTGTGGACTGGTCTTGCAGCGAGGCCGTGGCTTGGCCGTATCCCGCCGGAAGGGCAATGCTGGCGAGAGCGAAGGTTAGAACGATACGAAAGCGCATCCTGCCTCCAATACTGGGTGCTCGGAGTAAGTGGCAAGCCCGTAACGTGCGTGGAGAGAATATGATACGCGTGGCGCGGAGGCAAGCGGCGTCCGCAAGATCTTGCCGCCGCGTGTGCGACACGGTGCGTTTCCTGCGACGTCGGATCGCACCAAAGTTGACGCTTCTGCCCGAGGCGACTAAACTCTAAACAGGTCGACGTATTTCTCGGCTCTCTTTGGAGCGATAGGCAGGGAGCTTTCTTAATCTTATGGTTTCTCCCGTGTTACAGCACAGGCGCCATCAGCAGATTCTGTCGGACGTGGTCCGCGAGTATATCGAGACGGGCGAGCCTGTCTCTTCGCGCAGTGTGGCGCGACGGCACATCGATCCGCTGAGCCCGGCCACTGTCCGGAACGTGATGGCCGATCTTGAGGATGGTGGGTTTCTTTACCAGCCACACACTTCGGCGGGGAGAGTGCCGACGGCGGCGGCGTACCGGTTTTTTGTGGAGCAAGTGACGGCGCAAGCGACGGCCAGTCCGGAAGACCGGCTGTGGATCCGTCGGGAACTGGAAGCCGCGAGCACGCCGGAAGCAGTGATGGAACGAGCGAGCCACGTACTGGCAGCCGTTTCGCGAGGGCTGGGGATTTTTATCGCACCGCCGTTGGCGCGCAGCGTGGTGGAGCATCTTCGATTTCTGCTCCTGCCGGACAATCGAGTGCTGGTCGTGCTCGTTGCAGCGGGTGGGCAGACCCGAGACAAGCTGATTCGGCCGGAGCGGCAGTTCCGTCAAGAGGAGCTCGACAAGATTGCGGCATACTTGAATCACCACTACATCGGATGGACGATCGAGGCGATGCGAGCGGACCTGCGAGCTCAACTGGCGCGCGATCGCGAACGGTATGGCCAGCTTGCAGGCGACGCTTTGATGTTGTGTGATCCGAGCGTTCTCGGGGATATCGATGAGCGCAAGATTTACGTGGAAGGCGCGGCGCAAATGGCGGCGTCTCCTGAATTCACGAATCAAGAACAGTTGCGCGAGCTGCTCGAAACGATCGAGGAGAAAGACCGGTTGATAGCGATATTGAGCGGATGCATCGAGGCGCCTGAACCCGTTCACGTGGAGCTGGGGGTTGACCAGATCTCGAATGCAGGGAAACACCTGGCGGTGGTTTCGGCCTCTTACTCGTCAGAAGGCGAAGTACAGGGGACGCTGGGGATTCTGGCGCCGATGCGAATGCATTACGAGCGGGTGATTACGGCAGTGGCTTTCATGTCGCAATTCTTTTCCGAAGAACAAGAGGGGAACTAACTTCGTGGCCGCGCATAGAGTGCAACGAGAAGAGGAACAAGCAAAACCGGGCATCGCGCCCGCTGATCCTCCTGGAAGCGATTCGGATTTGTCTGCGGCGGCAGCGGCGGAAGTGGCGCTCGCCGAGCAAGTGCAGCAGCTCGTCGCCGAAAAACAGGACCTGACGAGTACGCTGGTGCGATTGCAGGCGGATTTCGACAACTACCGGAAACGAATCGAGAAAGAGCGTGGGCAGGAACGGCACCGGGGAGTGGAACTTTTTGTCGAGAATCTGCTGCCGGTGCTCGATGGGTTCGATCGAGCGCTCGCAGCGCATGACGATCCGGCGTACGCGGACTACCGCAAGGGGTTCGAGCTGATCCGCCGCCAGCTTTGGGATGTGCTCGCTAAGCAGGGCGTGCAGCGAATTGAATCCGTGGGCAAAGAGTTCGATCCCAACGTGCACCACGCCATCGAGCAAGTAGTGACGACGGAGTATCCCGACGGCGCGGTGATTGAGGAGCTCCAGCCGGGATACACGTTTCACAACCGGGTGCTGCGGCCGGCGATGGTTCGGGTGGCGAGCGGTCGAAAGAATTGACACCGCCAAGTCTTGCGGCCAAGAAGCGATTTACCGGCATCTTGAAGTTCAACTTCGCAATTCAACACGGCAAAGGAAACTGAAGGGCAGAGATGGCATCCAGCAAACAGCAGGACTTCTATGTAGTGCTTGACGTCGCGCGGGACGCCTCGGCGGACCAGATCAAGTCCGCGTATCGCAAAGCGGCATTGCAGTGGCATCCGGACCGCAACCCCGAAAAGAAACAGGAGGCGGAGCATAAGTTTCGAGAGGCGACGGAGGCTTACAGCGTCTTGTCCGATCCGCAGAAACGCTCGATTTACGATCGCTTCGGCCATGCTGGACTCGGGAACCGGGGATTTGAGTCCGGCGGTTTCAACGCGTCGATTTTTGAGGATCTGCAGGACATCTTCGGCGACGTTTTTGGACTCGAGGATATTTTCGGTGGCGGGCGCCGTGGCGGTGGCAGAGCCAGGGCGCAGCGCGGGCAGCGTGGCGCAGATCTGCGGTACGACATGACGCTGAGCTTCGAGGATGCAGCCGCAGGTGTGAATACCAAGATTCACGTTTCGCGGCGCGAAGCATGCGAAACGTGCCACGGGACCGGAGCGAAGCCGGGCACCGGCATGTCCGCGTGCAAGACGTGCGGCGGCCGCGGGCAGGTTTCCTACAGCCAGGGATTCTTCTCCATCACGCGCACGTGCCCTGCTTGCCAGGGAGTGGGTCAAGTGATTCGCGATGCTTGCGCGACCTGCCGCGGGCAGGGACGAATCGAGCGGGAGCGGACGCTGGAAGTGGGCGTTCCCGCAGGAGTAGATTCTGGCACGCGGCTGAGGATGGCGGGCCACGGAGAACCGGGGACGAACGGCGGCCCGACTGGCGATCTGTATATTTTTCTGGAAGTGAAGGAGCACGCATTCTTCGAACGCCGCGGCGCGGACCTTTACTGCACGATTCCGGTGAGCATTTCGCAAGCGTCGCTCGGCGATACGATCAAGGTGCCGACTCTGTCCGGGGAAGAGGATCTCGAAATACCGGAAGGGACGCAGTCTGGCCAGATTTTCCGAAGGAAGTCCAAGGGGCTGCCGAATCCGCATGGAGGGCGCGGCGACCTGTATGTCAGCGTGCGGGTTGAGATTCCGGCAAAGCTCACTCGCGATCAGCGGCGACTGCTCGAACAACTTGGTCAATCGTTGAAGGTGGAAAACAAGCCGGCCGAGCGGTCGTCTAATTTCTTCGACAAGGTAAAAGATATTTTCGGCTAAGCTCCCCGGTTTGTGCGGCGCTCGAACTGCGATTTGCCAGGGCGCTCGCGGAAGAAACGGAGTTTTCCCTCCCGGCCTTTGCACGGTCAGTTGAAGAAGGCGGCCGCTACAAAACCGTTACGTAGCTTGGGTGCAACTGTGACAAAACCCTCACCCACCTGTGCTACATTCTGGTGCCCAACTCTCTCGTTCAACAATGCCCACGATCCGTATTCATAGTTCGGCTGGTTCCTATGAAGCAGTCTGCGCGCGCGGCGCGATCGGCCGCGTTCGCTCGCTCGTGGCTCGCCGCGGAGCGCCGGGTCGGGTTTTCTTCCTTTCTTCGCCTCGCGTTTGGGGACATTGGGGCAAGAAGCTCACGGGAAAGCCACGAGCTGCGGGCGGCGGCGCGATTCTATTCGACGACAGCGAGACTGCGAAGCGGCTTGCGACGGTCGAGGAGATCGCCCGCGCGCTGGTGGAGCTCGGAGCGGATCGCCACGCCACATTGGTTGCTGTCGGCGGCGGCGTGGTTGGCGACGTCGTCGGTTTCGTCGCGGCCTCATATTTGAGAGGCGTGAATGTCGTTCACGTTCCCACGACGCTTGTTGCGCAGGTGGACAGCTCGATCGGCGGGAAAACGGGCGTTAATTTGCCGGAAGGGAAGAATCTCGTCGGCGCGTTCTATCCGCCGAAGCTGGTGATCGTCGATCCGGACGCGTTGAGCACCCTTCCTCATCGGCAATATCGAGCGGGGCTGTATGAGGTGATCAAATACGGCGTCATCGCCGATCCAGCATTGTTCGACTATCTCGAACGGCGCATGCTGGCCTTGCTCCGTCGCGACCGCGCCGCGCTCGAATATGTGATTCCTGGCTGTATTCGAATCAAGGCTAAGGTCGTTGGAAAAGACGAGCGCGAGGCCGGGCTGCGGCAGATTTTGAATTTCGGACACACGCTCGGCCATGCGCTGGAGACTGCAACCGGTTACCGGCGCTTTCTCCACGGGGAAGCGATCGGATGGGGCATGGTCGCGGCCACGATGATTGGCGTTGCTATGAATCGGGTTCGCGAAACCGTCGCTGGCCGCATCATTCGGCTAGTTATGAGCGTGGGGCCCCTGCCAAAACTCTCCGGAGTCAGCGTGGCAGACTTGCAACGGATCGTTGCGGGCGACAAAAAAGCACAAGGAGGCCGAGTGCGTTGGGTGTTACCGCGCCGGATAGGCAAGGCGGAGTGGGGTCACGATGTGCCGTGGCCCATCGCGGCGCGCGCATTTGCTGAGCTTTCAGAAATCTCGGCCAAGGCGAACGTTTGATGCCGCAACCGGTTGCATGACAGCTAAACGAGCCATCTCTCTTCGCTCTTCCGGCTCGCGTCCGGAGGGCGCTCGCGATGAGCGCGAATCGGCCGCCCGCGTGCGGGATATGTTCAGCGACATCGCGCCGCGCTACGACCTTCTGAACCACCTGCTATCGCTCTCATTGGACAACCGGTGGCGCCGGCTGACAGCGGAGAGGTTCCGGAGAATCTACCGGCGAACCGATGCTCGCATCCTCGATTTGTGCTGCGGCACCGGAGATCTGGCGTTCGCGATCGAGGCGGAGCGAGTTGACGTGATCCGGGACTCGACGGCGCACCGGGTCCCGATCGTGGGTTGTGACTTTGCGTTTCCCATGGTCGCGCGGTCGAGAAAGAAAGCGCGCATGGATTCGCACGCCGCCGTATTTTTGTGCGCTGATGCTCTGAACTTGCCATTTCCTGAGGCAAGTTTCGATCTGGTCACTACGGCTTTCGGCTTTCGAAATCTGGCGAACTACGAGCGAGGCTTGATCGAGATTCGGCGAATCCTAAGACCGGGAGGAAAACTGGCGATTCTTGAGTTTTCCGAGCCGAACAACGGCGCGATGGCAGGGCTGTATCGCTTTTATTTCAAGCGGATCCTCCCATTCATCGGCGGAATGATTTCGGGTAACAGCGCAGCGTACGCGTACTTGCCGAGTTCGGTGTCGAAGTTTCCGTCTCCTTCCGAGCTGGCTGCACTGATCGCGAAAACTGGATTTACGGATGTTCGATATGAGTCGTGGAATTTCGGAAGTGTAGTCCTCCATACGGGACGAACTCCTCAAATTGAAACAGCCGAGGCCGAACTCGAGGATGAGAGCGAGGACATTTTGCGCAAAGACGACAGTGTGGACGATTCGAACGAATCCGAGAACTAGTTGTCGAGGCCGAGGTTGCGGATCTTATGCAGCAGGGTCTTGTAGGAAACTCCCAGTTTCTCCGCCGCACGCGTCTTGTTCCATTTTGTTTCTCGCAGAGCGTTTTGGATCTTGAAGCGCTCCACGTGAGCGACAGCGCGCTGCGAGACTTCTTCGAGCGGTCCTTCCCATAGAAATTCCTCTTCGACCATCCGCTCCGGCAGTTGTTCTGATGTCGGCCGTGCGGCGGGCAACTGAAGTCCGGCTACGCCGATTTCGGAACCGTTTGCGAGGATAGCGGCGCGCTCGATTGCATTTTGAAGCTCGCGCACGTTTCCCGGCCAGGGATAGGTGAGAAGGCGCTCGCGAGCGTCTTCCGTGAGTGCGAGCGCGGGCTTGCGGAATTCGCGTTTGAAGCGCTCGAGGAAGTGTTCGGCAAGCAACAGGACGTCGTCGCCGCGGTCGCGCAAGGGTGGAATTGTAATCGGCACGGCGGAGATTCGAAAATAGAGATCTTCGCGAAAGGTTTTATCCGCTACGGCAGCGTGCAGGTCCTTGTTCGTAGCAGTGAGAATGCGAACGTTGACTTCGATTTCCTGCGTGCCACCTACTCGCTCGAACCGCTTCTCTTCGAGGACACGCAGGAGCTTACTCTGGACGGCCAGTGGCAATTCGCCAATTTCGTCGAGGAACAGTGTGCCTCGGTGCGCGAGTTCGAGTTTTCCTATTTTTCGCGCGCCCGCACCGGTGTAAGCGCCGCGCTCGTGGCCGAAGAGTTCGTTCTCGACCAGGCCTTCCGGAATCGCCGCGCAGTTCAGCGCGACAAACGAATGATCGGCGCGAGGACTGAGATGATGAATCGCGCGAGCGAAGAGTTCTTTTCCGGTGCCGCTTTCGCCCAGGAGCAGCACGGTTGAGTCCGTCGCGGCGACGCGCTGAGTCATCTGGCTTGCGTCTTTCATCGCCGGATGCTCGGCGACGATGCGCGGGAAACCGTAATGCGCCGCATATTCCTCGCGCAGCAGCAAGTTCTCTCGCAGGAGTTCCTGCTGCTTCGTGGCGCGTTCGAGAAGCAGCTTCAGATGGTCGAGGTCCACGGGCTTCTGGATGAAATCGAACGCGCCTTCCTTCATAGCGGTCACAGCTTCTTCGACGGAGCCATAAGCAGTGACGAGAATGACGGGCAGCGTGGGCTCCACTCGGCGCGCCTCGCGAAGGACGTCCAGTCCGGAATTGCCCGGAAGCTTCAGATCGCTCAGGACCAGCAGGTAGCGGCGGCTGCGAACTTTGTCGATCGCGGAGTTTCCGTCCGGTGCCTCGTCAACCGTGTAGCCGGCGCGCTCGAGAGCCTTGCGCAGCATGGCCCGCAGTTCGGGCTTATCTTCGACGAGGAGGATTGGCTCCATCGGAATTTGCTAACGAGCCCATCCGGAGTCGCCGCCGGCTTTGCGAAGATCATCTTCTGCGTCGGAGATGGCTTGGTTGTCGGCGTCAATGTCTTTTTGCTTGGCCGCGATCTTGGCGGTCTTGTCGTTGATGTCGCTGCGAGTCAGTTCCTGCTGCATTCCCTTTACGGGATCATTGTAATTCTGCAGGTCCAGTACGCCGAGCTCGCGCTGCATGACGTTGAGCTCGGTCTGGTCCTGTTGGAGTTTCTGGCGCAGCTTGGCAAAACGGGTGCGCCATTTCTTCTCGTCGCTTGCTTCGCTGCCGCCTGCTTTTGTGGCGCCAGTGGAATTGCCTTCCGCATTTTCAGCAGGTGCGGCCGGTTCGGCGCCGACGGCTGAAATACCGCCCTGCGTGGGAATATTGTCGTTCGTGAAGACCTTGCCCTGCTTGGGGGTGTCTTTCTTTTGTTCGCGGGCGCGGCGAGCTGCGTCGGCGAGCGAATCTTGTTGGGCGGGAGGAGTCTGCGGCGCGGCCTGCGAGGTAGCCTGCGACGCGTCGGAGGCCGAGGATTGCTGGGCAGACTTCGCCTGGTCCTGTTGCTGGCAACGGCTCGCTGGCGGGAAAACCGCAATTGTGGCAGCTGCCGCCAACCAAAGAGCTCTGCGCATGGCTAACGCCTCCTCAGACACACCTATTGGGTAGGCCCCAATACAGTTTAGATGCGAGCGGCTTGCGAGGGGAATAGGGAGGGCGAGGGCTCCTGCCGCAAAGGTAACCAGAGCAGAAACTCCGCGCCCCCGCCAGGGCGGTTGCGAGCCTCGATGCTGCCGCCGTGCTGAAGCGCGACTTTTTGAACTACAGCGAGGCCTAGACCGGTTCCTTCGGATTTCGTGGTGTAGAAGGGAAGGAAAATTTTGGGCAGGTCAGCCTGGGGAATACCAGGTCCGTTGTCTGCAACGCAGATGCGCTGCCATTTGCGTCCGCCCAGCTCTTCGATTGTGCCCGAAACGGTGACTCGAGCGGCGCGACCGGCTTCGCGGGCAGCCTCGGCGCCATTCCGCGCCAGATTGACGAGCGCCTGGCGGAGCAGCGCTTCATCGCCGGGAAGTTCTTCGAAGGAGCCTTCGCACTCAACCGTGCACTCCGGATTCGCTTCCTGCAGCTCTTCGGTGACGCGCTCGATTAAGGCTTTCATTGGAACCGTCTCATAGCAAATTTCGAGCGGCTTAGCGAAACGCAGGAACTCAGTGACGACGTGGGTGAGAGCGCGCGTCTGGTCGAGAATGCGTTCAGCCGAATCTCGAATATCGCCCGAGCCAGGGTGCGCTTCGCTGCGGATCATCTGCGCGTAACCGGAGATGGTAGCCAGAGCATTCTTGAATTCATGGGCGATGCCGGCGGACATCTCTCCGAGCGCTGCGAGGTTTTCCTTCCAACGAATTTGTTTTTGCAGGGCGGTGAGCTCGGTGAGGTCGCTCATCAGGCAGAGCGCGCCGCTGACTTTCATCTCAGGAGGCCCCCCGGAAAACTCCGCTTCCGAACGTGGGGAATTTCGAGCCCCGCGGAAAATCGGCGAGATTGTGACCCCGAGATGACGCATTTCGCCTTCCGCGGTGACGTGTTCCACTTCGCCGCGATGAAATGTGCGACCCTCCCGCAAGCAGGCGGTGAGCATGCGTGTGAGTTCCGTATCGACGCCGAGAATTTCTTTGTACGAGCGGTATCGCAAAGTGCGGATTCCGAGCGCCTCTTCGGCTGCCGGATTCGTGGTGCTGATAGCGCCTGTCGCATTCACGAGCAGAAGTCCGGTGGGCATGTTCCGCGTCACTTCTTCGGTGAGGCGCTCGGATTCCTGCGCGCGTTCCTGCGCCACGAGATGCAAGCGCGCCAGTTCCTTTTCCTGCGTTCGGAGCTTTTCGATCACGCCCTGCATTGAAGCGGCCATGAATGCGGAAGCGTTCTCGGGATCGGGGCTGGGAGCTGTAAAGTCATCGTTTGCCGAAGCAGAGCCTTTACGCAGGAATTTGCGCACAAAAATTGCGAAAAGCAGCAAAACCAGAAGGAGAACGACGAGTCCGCCGGCAACAAAGCCGAGGTCAAACGGCTGGGCGCCCGAAACGTGCGGGGGAATCTGCGCCGTCATCTAGCGCTCCGTTGAGCAAAATGCGCTTCTCTCATCATCGCACCATCAGCAGCGACTGATACCAATATACAATCGGCGTGCCGAAAAATACCACCAGCAACGCAGCCATCCCAAGAAATGTGCCAAAGGGCAGCTCGTAATCGGAATCCTTGCGCCGGGCGAGAATTACGATGATGCCCAGCACGCTTCCCAGAATTGAGCCCGCAAGAATAGTCAGCAGGGTCCGCTTCAGGCCAAGGAACGCCCCTGCCATCAACATCATCTTGACGTCGCCGAGACCCATGCCTTCGCGTCCGCGCAGCCGAAAATAGACCTCGGATACCAGCCAAAGCAGGCCGCTTCCCGCCGCCGCGCCCAACAACGCGTCAACAAACGAGAGAACCGGGGCGGGTGGAGGGAATTCGAAGACTCGCTTCGCAATTGCGAGCGCGGTTCCATCAAGGGGCTTGGTGAAAAGACTGAGCACAAGGCCCAGGCCAAAACCTGTGAAGTTCACCACGTCCGGCAGGATCCGTTCACGCAAGTCCGTGAAAACGAGCACCATCATAATGGCCGAAAATATTGCCCATTTCAGCGCTTCCGCAGTCACGCCGAAAACTTCGTAGCAGCCGAGAAAGAGCGAACCTGTGAGAAGTTCAACGGCGGGGTACAAAGCTGAGATCGGATTCTTACACTTGCGGCATTTCCCGCCGAGCAGCAGGTAGCTAACGACGGGGATATTGTCGTACGGCCGGATTGGCGTGCCGCATTTCGTGCAAGCTGATGCAGGCATTACGATCGACTTGCCGGCCGGAATGCGCACGATGCAAACGTTCAAGAAGCTGCCGATGATCAGTCCGAAAAAGAACACGCAGACTGCGATGAGCGTCGCGGGAGCCACCGCTTCAATGTGCCACATACGCTGCGGCCTCTCAAGCCGCGTCCCTGGAACCGTGCCCGACTGCTAACGCGCGACGCATCGTTCGAACGCCGAATATCCCGCTTCGCCTCGTGATTGCTGCCACTCGCCCCGCTTCGGTTGCTTCTTCCTGTTAGGCTGAATTGGATTACCAAACGACAATGGCCTGGCTGGAGCGGAAAATCCGGCGTTACGAACACATGCGTTGGGCGCAGGAGCCCAACCGGCGCACTCTGCCTTTTGCCTGGGGGCTTGAGCACATCGGCGGCGCCACAAACGAGCCCGATCCTCGCGGGTACCTCGACCGGTTCGTCGAGCATACGCTCGCGCATAGCGACGAGTGGTATGCGACCGAGCCCGCAGACGATTACTTGCTCGAAGACAATACCCTCACGTTTACTAGCGCGCTCGAATCCCCGTGGCCGGAAAATAATCGCGTGCACGGGCAATTCTTTCCGGCGCGCCACACAGGCCCCGCATTGGTGGTTCTCGCGCAATGGAACGCCCGGTGGGAAGAGCAGACCGATGTCTGCCGATGGCTCAACCGATTGGGCATCAGCGCCGTCAAGATGAGTCTGCCTTATCACGACCGGCGGGCAATTCCCGGGCATCCCCGCGCAGACCATCTGGTAGGTCCGAACGTCGGGTTGACGCTCCAAGCGAACCGCCAGGCTGTTCTCGATGTGCGCCGTACATTTCGTTGGCTCGAGCAACGCGGCTATGATCGACTGGGCATCCTCGGAACGAGCATAGGCTCGTCGATTGCTTTCGTCACGATGTGCCACGAGCCGGCGATTCGTGCCGGAGCATTTCTTCACGTTGCAACTTATTGCGGCGATGTCGTCGCCAATGGTCTCACGACCATGAACGTGTGGGAATCGCTGCAGTCAAAGCTCTCACAAGAGGATATTCGACACTACTGGTCGCCGATCAGCCCATTTCCGTACATCTCGAAGCTTCACGGCACAGGAAAGAATATTCTCGCGATCACGGGCAGCTACGATCCCACGTTTTGGCCCGAGTTCACGAATGCGTTCTTCGACGAGATTCGGCGAGATGGACTGCAGGTCGAAAGGATGTCGCTGCCGTGCGGTCACTATTCGATGGGAGTTGCACCGTTTAAGTACGCCGTGGGATTTCGGTTCGGTACATTCCTGTTTCAATCTCTCGCGTCGTAGTCTTTCGCGGAGGAGAAAAGTGCGAAGAAACCTTAAAGTTTGCACCACCCCCGCCGATTTGCGTACTGGAGGTACTCCAATGGCAAATCCAGTTGGCAGCGTCTCAAATGCTCATCAGGTGGCGCAGGTCGCAACGAAGACTCACGTTCCGGATGCAAAGCCTGCCCCTAAGCAGCAAGTGATTCCTCAGGACTCGGTCTCCATCAGCCAATCCGGGAAGGCTGCGGGTCAGGCTCAGGCCGCGGCGAAAATCGCGCAACCAGCGGACGAATCCGAAACTACCGCCGACACCAAATAATTAACGCAATCCTGAATCTCCGACTGGATTACCTGGCGTAGTAGCGGGGCTAGGCCAACCTGATCGCCTGGCCCCCCTTTCATTTGGAGTGGCCACGAACCGATCCGACGGGTGCTGGACGATCGCCTAGTGAAGTAGTCTGCTGAACTCGCCCGACCCAATCAGTGCCGCAACCGCTACGATATCCTGCGAGAGCGAGCGATCGGCATCGACCTTTTTCGAGACAGAGCGCACCAAATCGTACGCCTTCTGCGCAGCAGGCCCGGTACGAAGGGGGGCGAGAAAGTCCAGCCCCTGGCTGGCGGCAAGCAACTCAATCGCGAGTATGTTGCGCAAGTTCGCAATCATGGGATGAATGCGTCGCGCCGCCGCCATCCCCATCGAGACGTAGTCTTCCTGATTTGCGGATGTGGGGATTGAACCGATCGAATGGGGTGTAGCGAGCGCTTTCGTTTCGCTGGCAAGCGCCGCCGCTGCGACTTGAAGAATCATGAACCCGGAATTCACTCCAGCCTCGCGGATCAGAAACGCCGGAAGCTGGCTCGTTTGTGGATTCGTCATCTGCTCGATGCGTCGTTCCGAAATTCCAGCGATTGTCGCGAGCGCCACAGCGAGCTGATCCGCAGCTATCGCCAACGGCTGTCCGTGAAAATTTCCCCCGCTGATCACCTCGCCTATCTTTCCGCCGTTACCGGCGAACACCAGCGGATTATCCGTAGCGCTATTCAATTCGACCAGCACCGTGGCGCGAATTTGCGCGAGCGCATCGCGTACAGCCCCATGCACCTGAGGCGCACAGCGCAAGCTGTAGGGATCTTGCACTCGCGGATCTTTCTCCGGCGAGCGATGCGATTCGCGAATTTCACTGCCACGCGTCAAATGCTCCAAATTGCGTGCCGTCGTAGCGTGGCCCGGGTAAGGGCGCGCGTTCGCGATCCGTTCATCAAAGGCAGCGGGGCTGCCTCGCAACGCGTCGAGTGAAAGCGCCGTTGCCACATCGGCAGTGTCGACCGCAATATCGGCATCGCGCAGGCCGAGTGCGAGCAACGCGAGCATTCCCTGCGTGCCGTTCAGCAGCGCGAGGCCTTCCTTCGCTTCGAGCGCAAGCGGCGCGATCTTTGCTTGTCGCATTGCCTGCCCGCCCGGCATTTTTTCGCCGCGAAAAAATGCCTCGCCTTCTCCAATAGTCACTTGGGCCAGATGCGCGAGCGGGGCAAGGTCGCCGGAGGCGCCCACGGAACCCTGGCATGGAATCACCGGATGGACGGCGTGATTGAGCATTGCGCAAAGTGTCTCCGCAACAAGCGGACGGACACCCGAAAGCCCTTTGGCAATCGCATTTGCGCGTAGCACCAGCATGGCGCGTGTCTCAAACTCTTCAAGCGGTGCGCCCACGCCACAAGCGTGGCTGCGGACCAGGTTCACCTGGAGGTGTCGAATCTGGTCGCGAGAAATTCGCACCGACGCCATTTTCCCGAAACCGGTATTGACCCCGTAGACGGTCGTATCTGATGCGACGAGCCGCTCGACGACGGAGCGAGACGCCTCCATCCGTTCGCGTGCCGCCGGAGCCAGCTCCACTTCAGCAGCATCGAATACCACCGCATAAAGCTGCGCGAGCGTCAGATGCTCTCCGTCAAGCCTGACCTTGCTCATTTGCGCGTTCCCGTTCCAATGACGATTTCGAGCGGCATGTTCAATTCTTTTCCGTCCCAGTATTTTCGAAGCGCGTCCAAAACTTCCTCAACTGCTTTTGCGCGTGTCTCCGGTGTGAGCTTCTCGATCAGCGGCCGGAATGGCGCCGCGACTTCGGTGAACTGTTCCCAATATTTTTCCAGCGAGGACGTCCATTTCCCCTGAACGGACCGAACCTCCTCGCGTGCTTCTGAGAATCCGGCTGCTTCCAGCGTGCGGCGCAACCGGCCGCGCTCTCCGAACATGAAGAGATGAGGCGCATCGGGATCCGGCGCGGGCATCTGTACGTATTTCAAGAGAATCCCAGCTGTGGTGGTGAAAAACGGCTGCTCCTTCGCGCCCCACGCAACCAGTGCGACGCGGCCTCCGTGTTTGAGTACTCTGCGGCATTCCTTCAGAGCCTCCACCGAATCGGGGAAGAGCATCACACCGAAGCGGCAGGTCACCACGTCGAACGATTCACTCGCGAACGGAAGCGATTCCGCATTGGCGATTTTGAAATCTATATTCTTGAGCCCTTTCGTTGCCGCCAGTTCCTCGGCGAGCGAAATCATTCCGGGACCGAGATCGGTGGCGGTTACATGGCCTCCCGGGCCGACCGCAGCGGCCAGCGAGAGCGCCGGGTCGCCCACTCCGCTCGCGAGGTCGAGTACGTGCATGCCCGGCTTAACCTGCGCGGCCTCGAGAATCGCGTCCGTAGCGCCGCGCGTAAAATGAGCAATGTGCGAACGCCACATCCGCCATGCGGCCACGGTCCGTTCGTCGGTCCACTCGTGGCGCAATCGCTCTCGGATCTTTTGAAGCTTGTTGGGATCGGCTGCGCTCATTCCGTGCTCCTCAAGATTTCTCGGAATCGCCGGGCGGATACGACGGTGACCTGTCTCTCTGCGCCGGGAAATATTTGCGATATTTTTCTGGCAGTGATTTTGTCTGGCCGAGGCGGTCGCAGATTACGTGCACCGTTTCGCCCGTAGCGATCGTCTCGCCCGTGGCTTGTTGGATGATTTCGTAGCCGAAGCGGACCGTCCGACGCTGCGCCGCCGTCACTCGGGTCCGGATCGTGAGCAGGTCATCAAAACGCGCCGGCCGTTTGTATCGGCACTGGGCTTCCGCTACGACGATATAGCTGTCGTCCTCCGTTTCCATTTGTTTGTATTCGAATCCGAGTTGGCGACAAAGCTCCACGCGTCCAATCTCAAACCAAGTGAAATAATTTCCGTAGTATACGACGCCCATCTGGTCGGTTTCGGCATAACGGACGCGGATTGTTGTGTCAGCGAAGTCGGTCATCGGAACGGTTGCGTATGAATGTGGGGATCGACATCGTTTCCCGGCACCGTCACTGGCCTGTCCATTTTGGATCGCGCTTTTCGAGAAATGATGCGACGCCTTCACGAAAATCGGCAGTCGCGCGAATTTCAGCATTCTCGCGCGTGGCGAGATCAATTTCCGCTTTAATCTCCGTTTCGTCGAAGCGGTGCAGAAGCCGCTTCGTTCGGACTATGCTTGTCGGGCTGGCCGCGATCAATTGTGCCGCGATTTCGCGAGCGCGCTCGATCAGCTTCTCGGCCGGCACCACCTCCGTGACGAGGCCAATTCGAAAAGCTTCCGAAGCGTCCAAAATGCGACCGGTGAGCAGCAAATTGGTCGCCTGCTTTTCGCCAATCTGCCGCCGCAGGAATACCGAGACGAGCGCCGGAATGAATCCGATTTTCACTTCCGTATAACCGAATTTCGCCTCCGGGACAGCGAGCGTAAAATCCGCAAGAGTAGCGATTCCGCAACCGCCCGCAATCGCCGCCCCATTCACCGCGGAGATTACCGGCTTCGGAAACTGGTAGATACGGTAGAACATCGTGGCCATCGCGCTCGAGTCCGCGATGTTTTCGTCGAGCGACTGGTTGGCGATCGCTCGTAGGCCGTCGAGGTCCATTCCCGCGCAGAAGGCTTTTCCCGAGCCCGTGAGGATTACCACACGCGCCGGGCTTTTCTCCGCTTCGTCCAGCGCCGCGAGAAGCTCCTGGATCATTTGCGCTGAGATCGCGTTGCGCTTCTCGGGTCGCGTCAAGGTGATCGTCGCCACTTGATCGTGCTGCTCGAGTTTGAGTGTGTGGTACGTCATGGCAAATGACTTGCGACACCCGCCTAGTTTGGCTTTGCCGCTTCTTCCGTGTGGGTGTATTTCTCGCGCAGCTCGCCGGTCATGGCACAGGCGATCGCGAGCGACTTTGTATCGATTCCGGTTGAGATGCCGCGCGCCGCGAGCGTCGTGAGAATCGCTTCCGTCGGTATATTCCCGACAAGTTCGTCTCCCGCGAAGGGGCAGCCGCCGAGTCCCGTGAGAGCGCCGTCAAAGCGTCGGCATCCTGCTTCGTAAGCCGCGAGAACCTTTTCCGCGGCGCGATCCGGACGGCTGTGAAGATGAATGCCGATCTCGACCCCCGCGACGCTGGCCTTTGCTGTGCTGTAAACAGCCGCGACGTCGTGCGGCGTTGCCGTGCCGACGGTGTCGGCTAGCGAAACGGTTCGCACGCCGACGTCCTTGAGCCATACGACTGTCTCTTCCACGATTTCCGGGCCCCACGGCTCATCGTACGGGTTGCCGAAAGCCATTGAAACGTAAACGACCAGGTTTTTACCGGCGGCCTTCGTGTCGCGCTGCAGCTTTTGCACTAGCTCGCGCGATTCGGCTCGCGACATATTCGCGTTGGCCCGGCGGAAGTACGCCGAAATTGAATATGGATATCCGATTGTGGTCAACCCGGGCGTGGAAAGCGCGCGATCGAGCCCCTGCGCATTCACGATGATGCCGATTATTTCGGGCGCCTCGCCCGACGGCAATTTTACGCGGCTCAGGTGTTTCATCACTGCTTCGCTGTCCGCCATTTGCGGCACATGTTTTGGTGAGACAAAACTCACCGCGTCAATGTGCCGGAAACCGAGGGATACTAGGCCGCTTAGGTATTTCACCTTATCTTCCGTCGGGATTATTTGTCGCAGTCCCTGCCATGCGTCTCGCGGGCATTCGACGATAGTTATCTTCTCGTCGCGCGCCTGCCCGTTGTTGGCTGGATGTCCCAATTGCACTCCTTAGGTTTGCAGAACGCCGGTCTTGAATTCAGCGATATGCGGATTCAAAGCTGCCACTTCGAGCGCCTCAATCAGTGCCTCGCGCGTGTGAGCCGGATCAATGATCGCGTCCACCCACAGGCGAGCTGCGGCATAGCGCGGATCAGTTTGATGCTCGTACGTGGCGCGCACCGATTCATGCAGCTCCTTCTTCTGTGCATCCGTAAGCTTCTTGCCTTCGCGCTCGAGTTGCTTGATCTTGATTTCGACAAGTGTGCCGGCCGCCGAATCGCCGCTCATCACCGCATAACGCGCCGAAGGCCACGCGAAAATGAATCTGGGATCGTAAGCCTTTCCGCACATCGCGTAGTGACCTGCTCCGAAGCTGCCGCCACAAATTACTGCGATTTTGGGAACGACGCTGTTGGCCACCGCGTTGACCATCTTCGCTCCCGCGCGGATGATGCCGCTCCACTCCGCCTCCTTACCCACCATGAATCCGTTCACGTCGTGCAGGAAGATCAGCGGGATCAGGTTCTGATTGCAGTCGAGGATGAAGCGGGCAGCCTTGTCCGCAGACTCGGTATAAATCACGCCGCCAAACTCGACGCGCTTTTCGCCGGTGCCGGGAGCGGCGACTGTAACGTGCTTTTTTTGGTTCGCTACGATGCCGACGGCCCAGCCGCCAATGCGCGCAAAGCCGCAGAGCACAGTCTGCCCGTATTCGGCCCGGTATTCTTCGAATTCGCTGCCGTCAACGATGCGCGCGATCACATCGCGCATGTCGTATTGCTTGGCGGGGCTTGACGAAAAAATTCCGTAGATCTCGTCGCCCGGATGCGCCGGTGGACGAGCTGGCTTGTGATCAAACGGAGCGGTGGCGTGGTGACCAATTTTGTCGACCAGCGCGCGAATCCGCTTGAGGCAGGCGTCGTCGTCCGGCTCACGGAAGTCCACCGTCCCGCTGATTTGGGAGTGCATCTTTGCGCCGCCGAGTTCTTCCGCGGAAGTCTTTTGGCCGATCGCGGCTTGCACGAGTGCAGGCCCCGCGAGAAATAGTCCGCTACCTTCCGTCATCAGAATGTGGTCGCACATCACCGGAAGATACGCTCCGCCGGCGACGCACATCCCCATAATTGCGGTCACCTGCGGAATGCCCTGCGCGCTCATCACGGCGTTGTTGCGAAACACACGCCCAAAATCATCGGTATCCGGAAACACGTCCTCTTGCAGCGGAAGAAAAACTCCGGCGGAATCCACCAGGTAAATCGTGGGAATCCGGTTTTCGATAGCGATGTTCTGAGCTCGAATCACTTTCTTCGCCGTCATCGGAAAGAACGCGCCCGCCTTCACTGTCGCGTCATTCGCGATGATCATCATTTGGCGTCCCGACACTCGGCCCAGACCCGTGATTGTGCCCGCAGCCGGCGCGCCGCCCCATTCCTCATACATTTCGTAGGCGGCGTACAAGCTGAGCTCGAAGAATTCAGTCTTGGGATCGATTAGCTTTACGATGCGTTCGCGTGCGGTCAGGCGGCCTTTCTTGTGCTGCGACTCGATTGCTTTTGCGCCGCCGCCCTGCCGGATGCGCTCTTCTTCGTTCTTGATTTCGGTAAGGCGGTCGACCATCTGCCGGCTGTTTTTCTGAAACTCGGCAGACTTCGAATCCACGTGCGTTTCGATCACAGTGCCGCTCACCGGGCTCCTTCACGGACGTACTTCATCGTATGCGCAATATGACGCGCCGCTTGGGTCTTGCAAATAGGCGCGTCGAAACTACGCATTGTACCATTCACAAATCATTTTGACTTGTTCGAGCGATGCTATAAAATCGCGATGGCTCGAGCATCGCTCTCGAAATCAAGCGACGTTCGAGCGATTCTATTCACGGAGGCGCCTATGCGCTGCAGTTCTCACGCGAGGGATACTTCTGCCTCCGGTCACTCGCACTAGCCGCGAGCTGTTCCGGTTCAGCCTTCCTTCGCTTCTAAATAATTCCAATGCATCTTTCGTGCTGATTCCTTCTTGAAAATTGGAGACTGTCTCGGTCGCCCGTTCGATGGGCTGGAACTGAATAGGAGTATCACTCATGAAATTTGTGGACATGGAATTGGCTCGCCGCCTCGAATTGGCCGGGCATCCGGATGCGATCGAGGAGGCAGCGGACGGAGTCAATATTGCGCGTCCGGGCCGCCCCGGAGATGCCCGAATTGCAGTCGGCGGCGGCATTGCAGAATTTCGCGGAGTTAATTCGCCAGTGACGCAGGCGGAGGGCCTCGGTCTAAACGGCCCAGTCACCGATGACGATTTCGAGCGGATGGAAAAATTTTATCGCTCGCGCGGCTCGGCGGTGATGATGGAGGTCTGCCCGATGGCGGATACTTCGTTCGTCGAGACTCTCGGAAAGCGCGGCTATCGCGTCGTCGAGTTTTCAAACATGCTCATTCGAGAAATCAACCCGCGGGAAACATTTCAGGCGTTTGCCCCGGGACTAAGCATCCGGCCCACGGAGCCTGGCGAATCGAGGCTCTTCGCAGAGACGGTGGCGCGCGGTTTTGCCGATCACTTCGAGCCGAGCGAGGAATTGATCAGCACGATGCAGTCTTTCTTCTCCGGCTCTGGGCAAATTTCTTACTTGGCGCTGCTGGACGGTCAGCCTGCCGGGGGCGGGACGCTAACAATCCGGAAGGGAATTGCTGGGCTCTTTGGCACAAGCACACTGCCTGAGTTTCGAAGGCGCGGAATTCAAGCGGCATTGATTTCGGCGCGCCTCGAAGCCGGCCGCGCGGCGGGGTGCGATTTGGCGATGAGCGTCACTCTGCCGTCAAGCGGCTCGCAGCACAATCTCGAGCGGCAGGGATTCCGCGTCGTCTACACGCGAACAAAATTCACTCGCGATTGGAGTTGAACACTTGCTAGTAGCGTAGGCTTGACATATGAAAGATACGTTAGCGGAGACTTGATTGGGCGCTGCGCCACTTGCCGGGTTCAACCAAAGCACGGTTCCAATGCGACGGTCGTGGTATCGGAGAAATCGCCGGTGGTTCGTGCCTCTGCTCATCGTCACATCGATTCTCCTTATCGCGTCCCTCGTCGGGGGCTTCTTCTGGTTGATCAAGGAGATGCTGCACTCTTCGTATCCGTACGAACTCGCGGTGAAGACGGCAAGTGCATCACCTGAAGTTTCGGCGATGATAGGCTCTCCCGTGCAAGTTGGATGGCTGTCCATGGGCCAAGTCAACTTCAACGGGCCCGACGGTAACGTAAGCCTTAGCGTTCCTATTTCGGGGCCAAGTGGGAAAGGCGACATCATCGTCGCGGCGAAAAAGCACGCCAATCATTGGACATTCGAGTCGTTTGAAGTGGATGTGGAAGGGCACGATGAGCCGATTCAATTGAGGCTGCCCGACGCAGTAACAGATGTGCGCCCGTCTAAAACTACGACTGCGCCCTGACATAAGATTTCAGCAATTGCATCCCCTCCGAAGTCATTTCTTCTGCCGGCACAACTTTTTGGACGAGGCCGAAACCCAGGGCATCTTGTGCGCCGATCCGGCGGGCCGTGATCAACATCTCGGCGGCGCGGGCGCGGCCAATCAGACGCGGCAGGCGCTGCGTTCCGCCCCAGCCAGTGATGACGCCGAGGCTTGCACCGGGATGGGCGAACACAGCATCCGGCGACGCAATTCTTGCGCGACACGCGAGCGCAAGATCGAGACCCCCACCTATGCAATAGCCGCGGATCGCGGCGATCACCGGCTTTCGCGAGCTTTCGATTGCGCGCATGATGCTCTGGCCGTAACGCGCGAATTCGAATGCTTCGGCAGGCGTCAGTTTCGAAAGCTCTGTGATTTCGGCGCCGGTTGCGAAGGCGCGCTCGGTTCCCGTAATCACCGCTCCGATCTGGTCGCGGGATTCCGCGAGCGTGCCGATTTGCGTTTTGAATTCGGCGAGGATTTTGCGTTCGAGGCGCGGGTAGCCGTCGTCGCTGTCGAGAGAGAGAAGCAGAATATTGTCGCGCTGCACGACGAGGAGCTCAGTGCTCACCGCCGGTTCAGGTGCCGCGTGGAGCGGTGGCGGTTCGCTGGCGGATGAAATCGACGATAGCTTGCGTGGGCGTGCCAGGAAGAAAAACTTCCGCGATGCCGGATTTCTTCAGCGCCGGAATATCGGCTTCGGGAATGATGCCGCCGATCAGCACCGTTACGTCGTGCATTCCTTTTTCGCGGAGCAGATCCATAAGTCGCGGGCAAATCGTATTGTGCGCGCCGGATAGAATTGAGAGGCCGATCACATCGACGTCTTCCTGCGCGGATGCGGACGCGATCATTTCCGGCGTCTGGCGCAGTCCCGTATAAATCACTTCCATGCCGGCGTCACGCAACGCGCGGGCGATCACCTTCGCGCCACGGTCGTGGCCATCAAGGCCGGGCTTCGCGATCAACACTCGAATCTTTTTGTCAGCCATCCGTCTCAGTCACTCTCTCCGCCGTCCCGCGGCTTCGATGCGCATGGAAGAATACGTCAAAACATCCCCGCCACGGTAGCGATGCCGCGACGCGCCATACCATCCGGCGTTACTTCAATGCCGTTATGAATTCTTCGAGCAAGATGTTGAATTTTTCGGCGTCGTCTACGAACAGCGCGTGACCGGCGTCATCCAACATCTCAAGCTTTGCGCCCGGAATACGCTTCTGCATGTCCTGAAGCATTGGCAGCATGCCTTTCGTCGTGCCCACGATCACGGCCGGCTTGTCGATCTTCGCGAGGCCTGCTCGATTGTCCGTGGTGAATCCCGCCAGCGCCATCGCCACTGCCGAGTCGGTGGGGGTTGCCAGCGAAGCTTTGATTACGCGTTGCAGATATTCCTCGGCCTGTGGCTTCTTGTACATCCCACGAACGAAATCGTTCGTCCATTTCTGGCGGTTGGTTTGCGCCCCTTTCAAGAAATCACTGTACGATTTGAAACTTTCGACGCTCAAGTCGAAGGCGGCGACTCCGTCGACCAGGACCATGCCTGCGATGCCGTTCGTGCCGAACTGATCCACATACGAAGCGATCTCCGTCACCGCCATCGACCATCCAACGAGCACCACGGGAGCGAGGTGCAACTGGTCAATCACTGCCTTGATGTCGCGCGCGTGCGATGCGGGGTAGTTGCCGTCGCACGGTTTTGACGACTCGCCTTGCGAGCGAGGGTCCATTGCGACGACCCGATAGTCGGCGGAGAAATGCGAGATCTGGTTTTCCCAGATCCATCCGGGCATCGTCCACCCGGGCACGAACAGGATGGAAGGAAACTGGTGCGGGCCGGTGACGGAAATATTTCCTTTCGTCACGGTGACTGAAGGAGGAAGCGGATTGCCGACTTCCGCGTTTCCGACCGGCATCTTCGAGCGCCCCGCGTCAATGTAGTGAATTTTGGCGCCGTCCCATGAAGTGACGAAGCCGCTCTTCGGCCGCGGGTTCTTTTCCTTCGCCGGCGCAGCTGCGGCAGCGGCACTCCACGTCAGGACGCAGAGCACAGCGACGGCGGCCGCTCTAGATCTTCGCCCCAGATTTGTCAGCATTTGTCTTTGAGCCTCGGTTGGTTCCGGCGATTGGGATCGTAAAGAGCTACGTGATGGCAACCTCTTCGTAGATTCCGAAAACTTCCCGCATCGCATCGCAGATTTCGCCGAGAGTGGCGTAGGCTTTCACGGCCTCGAAGAGGAACGGCATCAGGTTCTCGCTACCCGCGGCAGCTTTGCGCAGCGCGTTCAGCCTGCGCTCGACTTCCGCGTTTGAGCGATCCGCGCGCAGCTTTCGCAAGCGGTCGCCCTGGCGGTGCGCGACGGTCTCGTCTATCTGAAGGATATCGAGAGGCTTCTCTTCTGCGACGTAATCGTTCACGCCGACGACGATTTTTTCTTTCCGGTCGACAGCCACCTGATAGCGGTAAGCCGCTTCGGCGATTTCACGCTGCGGATAGGCGCGTTCGATGGCTGCTACCATTCCGCCGAACGCGTCGATTTTTTCGATGTAATCCCAAGCGCCGCGTTCCACTTCATGGGTAAGCGCTTCGACGAAGTAAGAGCCGCCGAGGGGATCGGCGGTATTGGTGACGCCGCTTTCGTGCGCGATGATTTGCTGGGTGCGGAGCGCGAGTGTAGCTGCGAATTCTGTGGGCAGCGCCCAAGCTTCGTCGAGCGAGTTCGTGTGCAGCGACTGCGTGCCGCCCATCACGGCCGCGAGAGCCTGCAGCGCCGTGCGCACGACGTTGTTGTACGGTTGCTGCGCGGTGAGCGAGCAGCCCGCCGTCTGCGTATGGAAGCGCAGCGCCCAGGAACGCTCGTTCTTCGCGCCGAAGCGTTCGCGCATCGTCTTGTACCAGATGCGGCGAGCGGCGCGGTATTTGGCTATTTCCTCGAAGAAATCGCTGTGCGCGTTAAAGAAAAACGATAGGCGCGGCGCAAAATCATCCACGCTCATTCCGCGGCGGATGCCGTAATCCACGTACTCGATTCCGTCGCGCAACGTGAACGCAAGTTCCTGGATCGCGGTGGAGCCGGCTTCGCGAATGTGATATCCACTGATCGAAATCGGATTGAATTTTGGAGTGTGCTTCGCACCGAACTCAAGCGTGTCGATCACGAGCCGCATCGACGGCTCCGGCGGATAGATATATTCCTTCTGCGCGATATATTCCTTCAGGATGTCGTTCTGCAGCGTGCCCGAGATTTTCTTCCAATCAGCGCCCTGCTTTTCGGCGACCGCCAGATACATCGCCCAGATGACGGCGGCCGGTGAATTGATCGTCATCGAGGTGGTTACATCGGCGAGCGGAATTTTGTCGAACAGCACTTCCATATCGGCGAGCGAACTGATCGCGACTCCGCATTTGCCCACTTCGCCTTCCGACAGCGGGTGGTCCGAGTCGTAGCCCATCAACGCGGGAAGGTCGAACGCCACCGAAAGCCCGGTCTGTCCTTGCGACAACAGATAGCGAAAGCGCGCATTCGTATCTTCGGCGGTTCCGAAGCCGGCAAATTGGCGCATGGTCCACAAGCGTCCGCGGTACATCGTCGAATGGATGCCGCGAGTATAGGGAGGCTGGCCGGGGTAACCGAGATCGCGCTCGGCGTCCCAGTTTGCGAGATCGGCTTGCGTATAGAGGCGGCGAATCGGATAGCTCGAGACGGTCGTGAAGTCCGCATCGCGGTCAGGCGATTTTCGGAGAGTAGGCGTGAGCGTTTTTTCTTCCCACTCGCGTTCGGCGGCCGACGGCTTGCGGTCGGCTTCGAAACTTTGAGTGGGTTGGGTCTTCACAACTTTACTCATGGGCGCGGCTCCCGGAGCGATGAGGCGCGATTCGCTCGCAAGCGACTCGATATGTTCATTCTAGGGCATGGCCGCAGCCGCGGCAAGTTCTGGAGTCTGAAAGCTGGCAGCTGGAGGCTGGAAGTAACGGCGGAACATGCCAGAAGTAGTGAGCACCCTGTTTTGTTTCGATTAGAAATCCGGTAAGAGCTTATTTGTGAGGAAGTTGACCTCGTTGTTGGCCTGTTGAATGTTGCGATTAGCCGCCTCGGCGGCCCGGCTCGCCGCTGTGAAGGCGGAAATGAGGAGACGCTCAGTGCGGCTCCTTTCGTACAGCCGGTCTTGGCGTTGACTGTCACAGCTCAGATATAACGGTAGCAAACTGCGAAATGGTCCACAAAGGGGGTTGTTCGCGTAAACATTTTGGAAGCATGGGAGCGCGAAGGCACGCAGCGCGCCATCCCTGCTCATCACTCGAGCGGCTATTTTTGCAGCGATCGGCCCCGCTCGCCTTCGCGCGCTGCGTAACAACGTTCAATCCCCGCGCACGGCCGTTATTTTCCCGGGACGCCTCCGTCCAGGTCAGGCGTGCCGGGGATATTGGGCTGGTGGTAGATTTTGCTTCCGCGTGCGTCGGCTACGATGATGTGGTTTACGTCCAGAGTCCGTCCCACAGCTTGGTCGAAATTTACGGCCGCTTCGATGAGGTTGATTTTGGCGCGCAATTCGTTGCCTTGAGCGGTGGTTAAATCGCGGGATCGCAGCACGACCTGGTAGCTCGTGGAGGAGCCGAGCTGATACTTTTTCTGCTCGGCGTCGAGCGTTTGCTGCGCGAGGATTCGGGCTTTCTCGGCGGCGGCCACTTGTGCGCGGTCCTGCTGCAGAGCGATCTGGGCGTTTCGCACGTTGACGAAAATCGTGTTCTGGAGCTGGCGGTACTGCACCTCTTGCTGGCGCTTGTCGATTTGCGCCCGGGCGCTATCCGCCTGGGCGGAGCGGTTGCGAATCGGAAGGACGAGATTCAGGCCGGCGCTGTACGACGGGAAATTACTGTGAATCATCTGGTCGAGCGCGTTATTCAGTCCGGCAGATTGTTTCGTGATCGTGGTGGCGAACACAGGAACTCCGACGAACGCAGGAATTCCCGGAGCCCCCGGATTTCCGACATTGAAGGGAAGACCATTCACGTCGACGACCGGGGAAGCCGGGTCTGCCGTGAAGCCTGTCTGCGTCCCGTTGGTGATCGTCTCCACGCCTGCCAGTCCCGTGGCGCTGTACTGGCCCACGAGATTCAGGATGGGAAGCAATCCGTTCCTTGTCGCCTTCACTTCCACTTCGGCGTTCTTCAGGTTGAGATCCGCCTGATAGATTTCAGGCCGCTTTTGCCAGGCTTCCTGCACGGCGTCCATCAGCGGAACATTCTCGGTAATGTTTGGGTTCCCGATTGGAGTTGTGGGAACCACTTCCACATTCAGCAGCGAAGTCGCCACGGGGTTCCGAGTGATCGCGTTGAGCAGAACTGTTTCCTGCTGGAGTTTGTTGGTCTGCGCGACGATCAGGTTTTGAGTGTCCGTCGCGAGTTCTGATTCGGCCGTGAGGACGTCGAGAGGCGCCATCGTCCCGATTTGAAGCTGCTTTTTGTTGTCTTCGTACAGCTTTTGGGATACGGCGACGGCAGCTTCCTGCACTTTCACATTTTCGCGCGCAAACACGAGCTCCCAATAATCGGTTTGGACGGCGGAGACCGTGGCGATCACTTGTTGTGCGAACTGCGAACTCGCAACTTTCAGAGTGTTCTTCGCTTCGATGATGTAGCGGGTATTGGGCAGGATGCCGAATCCGTTCAGGAGCGGCTGCTGGATGCTGAACGACATGGTAGATTGCACGGCCGGATTGAAGATCGTATCCGGGGAGTTAGTCGAGCTCCGGTTGTTAAAGAATGCGACTGAAACTGCGGTGCCGGTGTGGAATCCCTGTTGATAGGTAACGTTCGCGTAGGCGTTGTAGTCGATGAGGTTGAACGCGGTGGCGGCGATACCGACTCCGGAAACGAGCGGGTTATTCACGGGAATGGATGCGCGGCCCCAGTCCGTGTTGACGATCAGGGTGGGATCAAACGAGGTCTGCGGTGATGAGCCGAGGATCACGGCTTGAGAGGCACCGAGACCGTGGGACACGGAACCGGCATTGGCGCGCAGCATTTCTGTCTGCGCGATCCAAGGCGTGAAACGCTGCAAACTGATGTCCAGGTTGTCTTCGAGCGCGATTGAAATTGCATCGTCAAGACTCAGCATCAACTTGCCGTCGTGAATCAATTGGTCGATGGACGGGGCATTGGTGAGCATCGGTTCCGGGATGGAAAGCGGCGTGTAGGGCTTCCAGATCTCCGGGAACCACGGCTGGCCTTTGGAGAAGTCACGCCCTTTAGTTGCCGACATGTCGCGCGCGGGGTCGCGTTCGGGCGGCGCGGGGAGCTGTGCGGTCGTTTGGCTCGAGGACTGGGCCGAGGGCTGGCTCGAAGCCTGCGCTTGAGACTGGTTCTGGCCCTGCTGAGCCTGCGCCTCCTGAACCTGCGCGAGCACTGGGGACACCACCAGCGAAGCGGCAGTGAATGCCAAGACCAGGGATTTCGCCAAGCTTGCGATCATCAACCTTCTACTCATCGTGTTTTTTCCTCTCCGAACGGCTGAGGCCTCTTGTTTTTTACATCCCTCAACGTTTTCGCAAACCTCAAGCAACTACAACGTGTGGCTGAGCCATTTTGTTTCAGAAGCCGTATTTCGGTGCAAAGCAGCGGCCACGCGTAACCGCTTGAATATAGACGGCTAATGGGGGAATTCGATTCGCTGCATGTTCGATTTCGGTCACCACCGTGCGTATTCGAACAGGCGGAGAGGGAGTGTAGCACCGCAGTTGAGCGCTGACAATTGCTGTGGCGCGTGTTGAGCAATGGTGCAGCGATTCCTAACTTGCGGGTCGCGTTGACACTCTATCGAGCACGCTCTACCATGACTCTGGCCTAAGGCCGACCTCCCATGCGACGGTTACTCTCATCCGGCAACTCTTTTCGCACGGCAGCTTGCCTGCTCGTCCTGCTGTTTCTGAGCGCGCTGGCCCGTGGTGACAAGACGGATCAGCTCAAGCCGCAAGGTTACGTGAACGACTTTGCGGGAGTGCTGAGCCAATCAGGAAAAGACCAGCTAACGGCGCTTTGCACCGAAGTGGATCAGAAGGCTCACGCGCAGATTGCGGTGGTCACCGTGAAATCGCTCGACGGGCAGCCCGTGGAAGACTTCACAATCGATCTGGCGACGAAGTGGGGCGTGGGACCCAAGCAGGCGGATAGGGGAGTCTTGATTCTCCTGGCGGTGAATGACCGCAAGTATTGGACGACGGTCGGGTATGGTCTCGAACCGATTCTGCCGGATGGAAAAGTGGGAGGATTCGGGCGCGAAGCGGTGCCGTTGCTTAGGAACAACGACTACGATGGAGCGTTGCTGCTGATTACGCGTCGAATTGCAGACGTCATAGCTGCCGATCGCGGAGTGACACTTAGCGGCAGCTCGCCAGCACCTGTCCGCGCCCCTCGCGAGGAAGACCACGGCTGGACCTTCGGCCAGATCATTTTGCTTGTCTTCGCGATATCAGTTGTCTACATGATCCTGAAGGGCAGCAGCGGAGGTGGGCGCTACACCCGTGGGGGTAGAAGCGGTTGGTGGATAGGCCCGATGATCGGCGGAAGCATGGGTGGAGGCCGCGGCGGTTGGGGAGGTGGCGGATTTGGTGGAGGAGGCGGCGGCTTTGGAGGATTTGGCGGCGGTGGATTTGGCGGTGGCGGCGCGGGCGGTAGCTGGTAGGTGCGTTTTTTTTCGAGGTTGTATTTAGAAAAGGAAGTGCGATGGAAGCCAAGCTTAGCGAGATTGTTGAGAAGCTAAAATCGGCGGCAGGAGACAACCTGCAGGCGGTGGTGCTCTACGGATCTGCCGTTACCGGCGAATTTGTGGCGAAGCACTCTGATCTCAACATACTCTGCATCGTAAAGCATGCCGCAGCCGCCGATCTGGAAGCGCTGCACGGAGTGGCGGAATGGTGGATGCGGGAACGCCATCCGGCGCCGCTGGTGTTCACGTACGACGAGTTGCAACGCTCCGCAGATGTGTTTTCGATCGAGCTCTTCGACATCAAGAACCACCACCGCATGCTTTTTGGCGAGGATTTTTTCGCGCATCTCGAAGTGCCGCTGCACCTGCACCGTTTGCAGGTCGAGAGGGAACTGCGGACGGACTGGCTGCGTCTGCGGCAGGCGATCGTGGCGGCGCCGCAGACGAAAAAGGCCCACATCGGAATGATGCTTGCATCCGTTTCTGCGTTTTGCACGCTGTTCCGGCACGCGCTTGCGGCGCTCGGGCAGCCGATGGCGGCAACGAAACGCGAGTCCGTGGATGCCATGGCGACGCTCACGGGCGCAAATCCCACTGCGTTTCACGCCATCCTCGATTTGCGGGAAGGGAAGCGCAAAGAGCGGCAGATTGATATAGAAGCGTCGCTTCATGCCTATCTGGAGTTTGTGGAAGTGGTGACGAACGAAGTGGACCGCCGGTTTGATGCTCGGTAGCGAGGCGGAGTCGAACTGCGGTTGTGGCGTGGCGAATCGCGCGGTTGTGATACATTCCGCGCCGGAGGCAGAGAGATTATGAAAGCGCTCTTGGCTGTTGTCGCAGTCGTTGTCGTGATAGCCCTGATCGTCGGCTTCGCCTACGTCAGTGCGCGCAACCAGATGGTGACGCTGGATGAGACGGTGAAATCGAATTGGGCGCAAGTGGACGTTGTATTACAGCGGCGCGCCGATCTGATTCCGAATCTCGTTGAAACGGTGAAGGGTTTCGCGGCGCATGAGGAAACCGTTTTTGGCGACATTGCGAAGGCTCGTTCCGAACTGCTCAATGCGAAAACGCCTCAGGATAAAATTGCGGCCAACGGGCAACTGGACGGGGCTCTGGGCCGGCTGCTCGTGATTGTTGAGAATTATCCGCAACTCAAGTCCAACGAGAATTTTTTGCGGCTGCAAGACGAGCTTGCTGGGACCGAGAATCGCATCGCCGTCGAGCGCAAGCGGTACAACGATTCCGTCCAGTCCTACAACACGTTCATTCGCCGGTTCCCGAACAGCATCTTTGCGAGCTGGGGCGGGTTTAAGGAGAACACAGCCTACTTCCAGGCGTCGGAAGCTTCGCGCGAGGCGCCGAAAGTTCAATTTCCGACGGCGAACCGCTAGGCTTGAAACTCGACTTCGCGTTGTCACCGCTGCGCGAAGCCGGCTGCGGCCGCCTTGACCGAGTCGGCGCGCCGCGCTACGCTACTTGCAAGGAGTTACGGCCGCTAAAAACTTAATGAAACAAACTGTAAGAATAGCCGGAGGGATCAGCGAGCTGTTCGGCACACTCGATGAGAACCTGAAGCTTTTCGAAACCAACCTGCACGTCACGACGCACCTGAAGGACCACGACCTGGAAATTGAAGGCGAGCCCGCGCAAGTGGAGCGAGCTGCGCTGATACTTGACGAGTACAATCAGCGCGTTCGCGATGGACGCATTCCCAACAGCCAGGAGATAAAGTCGCTGCTGCGCGTGGCGACGCAAGCTCCTGCCAACGAATTGCGCGGAGCGTTTTCGCCCACGCGGACTCGCTCGTTCGGAAAAAAGAGCGTGGCGCCGAAGAGCACGAACCAGCGCCGTTATATCGAGGCGCTGGAAACGTACGACATGGTTTTTGCGATCGGCCCGGGCGGAACCGGAAAGACGTATCTCGCGGTGGCAATGGCGGTGGCCGCGCTGCTTTCAAAACAGGTGAACCGGATCATTCTCGCGCGGCCCGCAGTGGAAGCCGGCGAGCGGCTCGGTTTTCTTCCGGGCACGCTGCAGGAGAAGGTCGACCCTTATATGCGCCCGTTGTATGACGCGCTGCACGATCTTCTGGAAGCGGACAAGCTCGAAAGCTTTCTCGAGAAGGACATCATCGAAGTGGCGCCTCTTGCGTTCATGCGCGGCCGCACGCTGAACGATTCGTTCGTCATTCTCGACGAAGCGCAGAACACCACGAGCGAGCAGATGAAGATGTTTCTCACCCGCCTGGGCTTCAATTCGAAGGCCGTTATCACCGGCGACATTACGCAGATCGACTTGCCGAACGAGCGCCGCTCCGGGCTGATCGAGGCGATCGACGTAGTCGGCAATATCGAAGGAATCGCCTTCATCTATTTTGACGAGCGCGACGTGGTGCGCCACAATCTGGTGCAGCGCATCATCAAGGCGTATGACGAGCGGGGTACCGCGCCGGGTGGAGCGTCCGCCAAGAACGGCCCAAACGCTGCGGCCGGGCAGCCGCGCAATCCCGGCGCCACGCCGGGCGGCACTCCTGGCAACAATCCCGCGACCAGCGCCCGGCGCGATTGATTTGCTTTTCCTCCATGATCGTTAACCGCCAGTCACGCGTTCCTGTTTCGTTACGCGACCTCGATAAATTTCTTACGCGCGCGCAACGCCGCCTGCGGCTGCCGAAAGATGCGGTCACCATTTGCCTGGTTGCCGATGCGGAAATCGCTCGCTGGAACCGCGCCTATCGTGGCAAAAGCGGGCCGACCGATGTATTGTCGTTTCCAACGAATGGCTCTGACGGCAAGCGAAAGGCCCGCAGTGCCCGGCGGACGCGAAAAAACGCGTCGTTCGTGGTGTCCGCTTCGAAAGATTCCGCAACGTATCTCGGAGACATCGCCATTGCTCCCGCTGTCGCAAAGCGCAACGCGCGACGATTCGGCCGGACGTTTGGCGATGAGATGCGCATTCTCATTCTTCACGGTATCCTCCATCTGATGGGTTACGACCACGAAGCCGACGAAGGGCAAATGGAACGCCGCGAGAAGCGTCTGCGGCGCGAGCTGAGGCTGGCCTAGACGATGGCTCCGACGCTCTACACGATTGGTGTACTCGCGCTCACGGCCGGACTTCCCGTGTTTGCCTATCTCGATCGCGTGTATCGCGAACTCGATCGAGTGACGACCGGGCGAATCTCCGCTCATCTTCAAGCTTTCGAATCGGACATCGAGCCGCGGTTCAAGATGGATCGTCACCGTGCGGCGCTTGCATTCACGCTTCTGGCACGGCTCTGGCTCGTCCTCGTGGCTGCCGTCACGGCTCGTGGCGTGATCTTTTTCGTGCCGGGCTCGTGGGAAGCGGCGGTCGAGATGGTTTTCTTTCTCTCGGGCGAAGTGATTCTGCTGATGCAATTCGTGCCGTCGCTTTTGCTGGCAGGAGTGCGCGGCAATTGGATCGCGCCGTTGGTGCCCGCCGTTCGAGCGTTCATGTGGATTATTTGGCCGGTCCAGGTGGTGCTCGAGCTGCTCGTTTCGGTGCTGCACCTTTCCGAGGATGAGCAGACCGCCGAGTCCGGCGAGCAGCAATCGATCGAAGCCTTTGTCGAGTCGGCAGCGGAAGAGGGGATCATCGAGCAGGATGAAGCGCGATTGATCGAGCAGGTGATCGAATTTGGAGACAAGCGGGTGCGCGATCTGATGACGCCCCGTCCCGACGTCGTCGCGATCCGCGCTACCGCCACGCTGGAGGAGCTGAGCGACTTGATCGTCGAGAAAAAATTCTCGCGGATTCCGGTGTTTGACAAATCGCTCGACGACATCGTTGGCGTCGTGATGGCGCGCGACATTCTGGAGGTTCCCGACCGCGACGCTGCTCATCGCACCGTCCGCGAATTGATGCGTCCGGCGCTCTTCATCCCCGAAACAAAATTGGGCTCGGAGCTGCTGAAGGAAATGCAGCGCAAGAATCAGCAGATGGCGGTTGTGATCGACGAGTACGGCCTGATGGCCGGCGTCGTTACGGTAGAAGATTTGATCGAAGAAATTGTCGGAGACCTGGGCGAAGAGGATCGCCGCCCCGCGCCCGATGTGATCCGCGAGTCGGGCGGCAGCATGGTGGTGCGCGGCAGCGTACCAGTCGATAAAGTCGCCGAGCTCTTTGGCGTGCAGCTCGACGAGTCCTCGGAGCATTCTGGCGCCACGACGATCGCCGGCCTGCTCAATGCTGTTGCCGGCCACGTTCCGCGCACCGGCGAAGTGATCGACTCCGACGGCGTACGCTTCGAAGTTCTCGAAGCGAATCAGCGGAAAGTTCTCCGCGTACGCGCTCGGCGCGTTCCCGCTAGCGCGGCGTCGTCCGCGTAATCCTTCTCGGTAATCCTCACCACACGCAACGCAAGTATCGGCGTACAATTCTTGCTGATGGCATTCAAGTCTGGTTTCGTCGCGATCGTCGGCCGTCCCAACGCAGGCAAGTCCACCCTCGTCAATACTCTTGTGGGACGCAAGGTCGCAATCGTTTCGCCCAAGCCGCAAACCACGCGCAATCGCATTCAGGGCATTCTGAATCGAGACGATGCGCAGATCGTTCTCATCGACACGCCCGGGATTCACAAGCCCGAAAACGTCCTCAGCCGCCAGATGATGGACGAGCTTCAGCACGCGCTGGAAGGGATCGATGTGCTGTCGCTGATTGCGGACGCCTCCGTGAATTTCGGTCCGGGCGACCGCTTTGCGATCGAGTGGGCGCAACGTTTCCACGGCCCGGTGTTCCTGCTCCTGAACAAAGTGGACCGGATCCCGAAGCAGCGGCTTCTCCCTTTGATCGAGCGGTACAACAAGGAATTCGATTTCGCGGAGATTTTCCCGATTTCGGCGCTCACGGGAGAGGGTTGCCTTGATCTTGTGAATTCCTGGCTCGCTCGTTTGCCGGAGCATCCGCCGTATTTTCCGGCGGACCAGTTCACCGATCAGCCGGAGCGATTTCTCGCTGCCGAACTGATTCGTGAGAAAGCGATACTCACCACGCGCCACGAAGTGCCGTACTCGGTTGCGGTGCTGATCGACAGTTTCGAGGAAGGGCCCAAGCTGCTAAGGATCCGCGCCACGATTTATGTGGAGCGCGAAGGACAGAAGGCAATTCTGATCGGCAGAGGCGGCGCGAGCATCAAGAAGATTGGGACGCAAGCGCGGAAAGAACTCGAATCGATTCTCGATATCCACATATTTCTCGAACTCTTCGTGAAGCTCCAGCCGAACTGGCGCCAGAACTCGTCGGTGGTGCGTCAGCTCGATTGGCATCGCCAGCTCGAGCAGCTGAGCGCCTATCAGGAAAACGAAGACGATGGTGACGGCGAAGACGATGACGAAGAAGACGACGACGAAGACAAACCACCCAAAGACCTAGAACTCTAGCAGCACAGACCGCCGCTCCCGCATTTGTCCGTAGGGGGCACGGCACGCCGTGCACTCTCGAGCGACAGCAGAGCGCCGCCCGGCAGCTGGAATCGTCAACTCCCGGGTAGCAAGTGGCACAGGCACTCCCGCCGGTGCTCCGGCGAAGAAAACGCAGGGTAGAGATCTAAGCCGTGACCGGACCGCGAAACCAACCTCAAACCTTCGAAGGCGCAATCCCAAGCGACCGCATCTTGCGATATAAATGGCTCCGCTCGAGTCCCAGAGCCCCGGCGGCCTTCGTCATGTTCCACCGGTTTTCTTCCAGCTTGCGCAGGACGAATTCGCGTTCATATGCCGACCGCGCTTCCTGCAGGCTTTCGTACGGTTTCTGCGGGCTCTTCGACGCGCCGCGAAATAATTCCGGCGGCAAATGGTGCGGCTCGATTTTCTGAGCAGGGCTCATGATCACCAGCCGCTCGACCAGATTCTTGAGTTCGCGCACATTCCCGGGCCACGGATAGCTGAGTAGGACGTCCATCGCCGGTGCGCTGAACTCCTTAGGCTTTTTCCCGTATGCCTCGCAAAACTCAGCCAGAAAATGTGCGGCGAGAATGGGCATGTCCTCGATTCGTTCGCGAAGTGCGGGCACGTAGAACGGAATCACGTTCAGGCGGTAGAAGAGGTCCTCGCGAAACGCGTTGCGTCCGATCTCTTCTTCGAGCTTCTTGTTCGTTGCCGCAATCACGCGGACATCCACCGTTATTGGTTCGTTCGAACCCAGGCGCTCGACGCGCTGCTCCTCCAGGACACGCAACACTTTGGACTGTGTCTTCAGGCTCATGTCGCCCACTTCGTCGAGAAATAAAGTGCCGCCATCTGCTCTTTGAAACTTACCGACCTTGTCTTCGCTCGCTCCGGTGAAGCTGCCCTTGCGATGGCCAAACAGCTCCGATTCGATCAGTTCCTCTGGAATCGCTGCGCAGTTCACTTCCACAAACTGCATGGTGCTGCGCAAGCTGCTGGCATGCAGAGCGCGCGCCACCAGCTCCTTGCCGGTTCCGCTCTCGCCGTAAATCAGAACGCGCCCGTTTGTCGGAGCCGTTAGCGCAATCTGCTGCCGCAGCGCCTTCATCGGCACGCTCTTCCCCAGAATTTCGTGGCGCTCTTCCAGTTCGGCGCGAAGACGCTGATTTTCCTCTTCCAGCCGCACGAATTCGAGCGCGTTGCGCACCACGAGCACGATCTTGTCGAGCGAAAGCGGTTTCTCAATGAAATCGAACGCGCCGAGTTTTGTCGCGCGAACGGCGGTCTCGATATTTCCGTGCCCCGAAATCATGATCGCCACCGGCGCCCCTTCGCGCTCCTGAATCCTCTCGAGGGTTGCCAGCCCGTCCATCTGTGGCAACCACACATCCAGCAAAACCAAATCAAAGCTGCGCTGTTCGAGCTGCTCGAGACACTCCTCGCCCGACGCCGCTGCTTCGATCTCATATCCTTCATCGCGAAGCAGCGCTCCGAGCGACTCGCGGATCCCGCTCTCGTCATCCACAATCAGAATCGATGCTGGCATCGTTTACGGTCTTGACCTTGTCAGCTATTTCGGATTCAACCACTCTACAAGCTCGCTGTACTGGTCCCCGCCGGCATTAGCTCGCCGATGCTCCGGTGTGCGTGGCTGTCGCAGGCACTTCGGTGGCTGGGAACCGAATCACGAAGCGGGTACCCGTAGGAACGTTGTCTTCCACGCGAATCGTCCCGTTATGCTCCGCGACAATGCGGCTCGCGATGGCAAGACCGAGTCCGGTGCCGCGCTCCTTGGTAGAAAAGTGCGGGAGGAACAACCGCTCTTTGTCTTCCGGCGAGATCCCGTGGCCGCTGTCAGAGACTTCAATTTCAACGGCGTCACCATCGCCCTCGACGCGAGTGGCCACTCGCAGCCGGCGGATTGACGTGCCTTCCATCGCTTCCGCCGCGTTGTCGATCAGGTTTGCGACTACGCGCCGCAGCAGCTCGCTATCCGCTTTGATCAAAGGCAGCGATGGAGCGAGATCCGTCCGTAGAGTGATTCCTTCGAGACGCCCGCGAAACAGGTCGACTGCGCTCGCAACGATCGGGTTGACATCCGCCGGAGCAAGGCGGGCAGCCGGGAAGCGCGCAAACTGCGAGAATTCGTCAACGAGCGATTCGAGGGTATGGACTTCGCGCTCGATCAGTCCCGCGCATTCAGCGACGAGTTTTTCGAATTCGCTGCGTGAAGCCTCCGGCTTGCTCCCCGAGGTGCGTTCGAGGTGCCGCAACAACCGTTGCGCAGAGAGCTGAATCGGCGTCAGCGGATTCTTGATCTCATGCGCGATTCGTTGGGCCACTTCCTGCCACGCCGAAGCTTTCTGCGCGCGCAGCAAATCGGTCAGATCGTCGATCACGATCACGAATCCCGGATTCGATCTCCGGGGACCCAGAGAGCTAACAGTCACCGCCGCGCGCACGAGCCGCCCCGCCGTCGCGATTTCGATTTCGCGGGAGGCTGCTCCCATTCGCAGCGATCGTCGCATCAGGTGCAACATCGCGCGAGCGCCCTCGTCGCCGAGAAGATCCTGAAGCGAATGCGCGTCGCGTGCATGCTCCCCCAGAATCGCGACGACCGCCGTGTTCACACGCGTGACTTCACCCGCCGAGCCCAGCGATATAACGCCTGTCGGAATATTTTCGAGAATTGCTTCCATCAACTTCCGCCGCCGCTCGCGCTCTTCAATCGCTTGCTCGAGGCTCCGCGTGAAATCGTTGATTTGACGCCGGCCTTCTCCGAGTTGCTCCGTCATACGATTGAACGAGCGAACCAGCGTGCCGAGGTCGTCCTGCGCCTGCACGTCGATTTGGTGATCGAAATTTCCGCGGGAAATTTCCCGAGTAGCTTCCGCAAGCGCTTGAATCGGAACGGTTACTTGTTTCGACAGAAACAGCGCCACCCACGTCATGGCGAATAGCAACAAGAGCGTGATGAGCGACAGCACCCCGAGGATCTCTCGCTTGTACGCTCGCAAGTGCTGCTTCTGCTGGTCGTACGTTTGCGTTTGCGTTTGGATCTCAGAATAGCGGTCCAGATAGTCAGTGGGCATGCGGCGCGCCACGTACAGCTTTCCGTTTCTCAAAGGCGCGCTGGCTGCGAGATACAAATCATCACCGGCCTTCCAGAACTCGGCTCCGTTGCGCAATACCTGTCTCGCTTGGGGAGCGATCGCCGTGGCTGCCGGAATTTGCGCTGGATCCGCTTCTGGTGCGTGATTCGTGTAGGCGAATGCGTCGCTCACCGTTCCACGGGAGTCTACGAGCCACGACGCATCCACGGACCAACTCGCTCGCAGAAATGTATCGTCTGGCGCACCGCTCTTTGCTGCCTTCGTCGCGACATCTCTCAAGTGGTCCACACCTGTTTGCCGCATGTCCTGTAGCAACAGCTGGCTCTGCTCGTTCGCAATCTCGAGAGGCCGGGGAAACCAGGCGTTCAATGTCCGGTTCACCAGCGCGTAGCTGAAAAAAAACATGAATACAACCGGCAACAGCGAGACGCCCATCGCGCCCACCACCATCTTCGTCTTGAATCGCGATCCCATCTGCCCGGCCCGGCGCTCGGTTGCCATGCGCACCAGGCTACGGACCAAAATCAGACCGAAAACCAAAAGAGCAGCGCCCAGAAACGTCGACAGCGCAAAGAGAGCCACGAATTCATTGCCTTGCTCGGGATGGAACGGAGTGTTCAGGGATCCCAGCGTGAAAACGGCCGCGGTGAGCAGCACCACCGCGATACCGCCGACGATCAGCCATAATTGCCGCTTCCGCGTGGACGGCGGCGTCACCGGCCTTCCTCCAGGTACCGTCCCAGCGGGCATTCGCTGCACTTCGGGTCGGTCTTGCGGCACCAGTGCTTGCCCGCGACGATGATCAGGGCGTGAAATTCATTGAACATTTTGACGTTTCCGGAAAAGCGGCGTTCGAACTGCCAGCGGATGTCATCGTATTTCGCTTTCTCGCTGGCCCAGCCGTGGCGCACCAGCATTCGCTTCGTGTACGCGTCGACTACGAACACGCCGTGCTGGCCGGCGTAGAGCAGAATCGAATCGGCCGTTTCGGGGCCGATGCCGAAGATGGCAAGGAGCTTCTCTCGCAGGATAATCGTGGGTGTCTCGAACATTCGCTTCAGCGATCCTCGATACTCACGGCGAAGGAACACGACGAACGATTTGAGCGCTCGCGCTTTTTGGCGCCAGTAGCCGGACGACTGAATCAGGTTCTGCAACCGTTGCAGAGGAACTTGTTCGATGGCACGAGGCGTGAGCAGGTCCGCTCCCCGAAGATTCGCGAGGGCCGTTTCGACATTCGTCCACGCAGTGCTTTGCGTCAAAATGGCTCCGACGATGATTTCAAACGGCGTCTTGGCCGGCCACCAGTGCTGGGGCCCCAGCGCCGTGAACAGGCTGTTAAAGTATTCATCCAGAGGGGGTTGCGACTTATCGAGCGAAGCCGTGGGTGCTTTCAGGACGCTGTGCGAAGGCAAAACCGGGAGCTTTTGGAGTGCAGCTTTCATGGAAAGCTCACGATAGCGAGCCGTTGTTGCCAAGTCAAGGAAGAGTGTTGTGCGTTGGCCACACCAGTGTGGCTCTTGTGCTGGCCCGATTACGCGCGTTTTCGCTCGAAGTCGCGCAGGAAACCCACCAAGGCTTCCACTGCTTCGATCGTTACGGCGTTGTAGAGCGAGACGCGCATTCCGCCAACGGACCGGTGGCCGACGATTCCTACGATTCCTTCGGCTGCCGCTTCCTTGGCAAACTGAGTTTCTACGCTTTCATCCCCGCCTGAGACGCGAAACACAACGTTCATCCGGGAGCGCGAAGGCTTGTCGACGGGGCAATTGTAAAGTGTGCTGGAATCGATTGCGTCGTAGAGCAGCCTCGCTTTCGCTTCATTGCGCTTTTCGAGCGCGGCGGCGCCGCCCTCGGCTTCGAGCCACGCAAGCACCTGGCCCAGGACGTAGACCGCGAAAGTAGCCGGCGTGTGGAAGAGCGAGTGCTCCTTGATTTCCGTCCGGTACTGCAGCAGGGAAGGCAGCTTCGGATCGGCGCGCTCGGCTAGATCGCGTCGAACGATCACTACCGTGACACCCGACTGGCCGAGATTCTTTTGGGCGCCCGCGAAGATCAGTCCGAAGCGGAGCACGTCCGTGGGCCGGGAAAGGATGTCGGACGACATGTCCGCCACAAGCGGAACCTCGCCGGTTTCCGGAAACGACTTCCACTGCGTGCCCTCGATCGTGTTGTTCGAGCACATGTAGACGTAGGAGGCGTCGGGTCCGAGCTTGATTTCGTCCGCGCGCGGGATGTGGTGGAACTTGTCGGCTTCGCTGGATGCCGCGAGCCGGTAGGGCGTGCCCTTCTTTAACTCCGCGATCGCTTTTGCGGTCCACATTCCGGTGTGCAGCACATCCACAGGTTTGCCGGGCACGCACAGATTCATCGGCACCATCGTGAATTGCATGCTGCCGCCGCCTTGCACGAATATGACCGCGTATTCGTCGGGGATTGCGAGCAGCCGCCGGAGGAGCTGTTCGGCGCGGGCGTTGATTTCTTCGAATTCCGGTGAGCGGTGGCTCATCTCCATCACCGACATGCCGGTGCCGCGGTAGTCGAGCAGTTCGTCGCGGACCTTCTCGAGCACGGCGAGCGGCAGCGTGGCCGGACCGCCGCTGAAATTGAACGCTCTCTTCAAATCGGCCTTCGAGGATGAGATCGAGCTCACGTTTCGCGGTTCCTTTCGGCTCCCAAAGCGGTGGCGATGAACAATCGCGACGGAATCAGAGTAGCAGAACTTGCGGCGCTCTGCCGCAGCGCCTGAAAATTGTGTGCGACGGCCCGCCTTGACACTCTTCACGCCCAGCAATTAGACTGAAAGGCTTGCAGTTGCAATCGGGAGCCAAACGGGATGCTTCTCTCGCGGGATTTTGTCGGCTACATGGCCAAAGAAGTGGTGAAACGCCTGACGGCCGCCAAAATGATCGAAACGAAAAACGTGGAAAACGTGACGCAATCGGTTCGCCAGGTGATGGCGGACGAAGTGACGATCGAAGACCGGCTGAACGAGGAAGTGCGCGAAATTCTCAGCAAGTATTCGGAGGAGATGAAGCGCGCGGGAGCGTCGTATCAGGAGATGTACAAGAAAGTGAAAGGCCAATTGGCCCGCGAAAGGAAACTGATCCTCCGCTAATGCGCCTCACTCGCGAAAAGACGGTACGCATCTCGCATCGCATCATTGATCTGCTCGTCACGCTTCCGGAAGTTGATTTCGTGGAAGACCGCGACACGATCCGGCAGGAAATCGTCACGATTCTCACATCGTTGCTGAAGCTCGAGGAACAGGTGGACACGGAAGTCCGGGCGAAAATCGGATCGCAGAAAAAGGAAATCCTCGAAGGCAGCGAAGAGTGGGACATCCTGTACCGGAAATATTACGCGGAAGGATTGAAACGGCTGGGCGTCGCCGAAGTCCACGCTCACTAAAATTTCCTGGAAGCGCCGCGTTCCCGCTGGAATTTCACTCGGATCCAAAAAGAAAGGCGCCCGATTGATCCGGGCGTCTTTTTTATTTTCTGAACTCGAATCGAAATTTACAGTCCGTCGGGCCGGCGCTTCAGGGTTGGACGATCGCTGTCGTCCGAGTCCGTGCCTCCGGAAGCATCGGGAGGAGCCTGACCGGTCTTCTGGGTCTGGTCGGTTTTCTTACGCAGCGTGGGTTTATTTCCGCCGTTCTTGTCGTTCACCTTCTGGCCCGCTTCGATCGCTCCCAGGCGGCGCTTCACGAGATCGAATTCGGAAGTCGAGACGATGTACTCGTCGCGCGCCGGAAGAATCGTGGAGATTTCTTTTTGAGCCGCTTCGATCCTGTCGGGCGTGGGCGGGTGGGTGGAAAACACTTTGGGAACCGAGCCAGGCTGCTTCTTTTCGAGAGCCGTAACTTTTTCGAAGAAGGATACGAGCGAGTTCGGGTCGTAGCCGGCTTTGTACATATATTGCAGGCCGAGGAAGTCGGCTTCGCGTTCAGCGTCGCGCGAAAACTTCAGGAAGGTGATCGGGATCATCAGGTTCATGCCCTGGTACATCGCCAACCCCGCCAGGCTGTAGGGAATGAATATCATCGCGGGAATCGACGCGAGTTGAACGAGGTCGCCCTTCGTGGCGTTCTTGGTGCCGTGCCGGGCGCAAACGTGCGCGATCTCGTGGGCCATGACGCCGGCCAGTTCCGATTCCTCGTCCGCGTGCATGATCAAGCCGCTATTGACGTAGAAGAATCCGCCCGGGAGGGCGAATGCGTTGATCTGGTCGGAGTCGATGACTTTGATTGTGAACGGCACCTGTGCGTCCGAATTGCGCACCAGGTTCTGTCCCACACGGTTGACGTACTCGGTGACAACTGGATCCGTGATGAATTTCGCAGTGCGATCAACTTCCTGGGCCAAGCCCTTGCCCAGCGCAATTTCGCGCTCGAGAGAATAGAAATTCAGGCCGTGGCCAACGTTGCGGTTGCCAATGGCGTCAACGTCCTGTTTGCTGCCTTTCTTTACGTCGGGCTCGGTTTGTTGCGGAAGCGGCGGCTCGGCCTGGGCCTGCTGCGGGTTGGCCTGCTGTTGGGACGGCGGGGATTGCTGTTGGCCCTGTTGCTGGCTCTGCTGCTGTGCGGCAGCCGCAGCGGGTTCCACAGGCAATACGACGAGCACGGTAGAGAGTATTACCGCCGCATACAGTCTGGCCCAAGTTCGGATCATTTGGTCCTCCCGCTATGCCGAGCCTGAAGTATACACCCGCCAGAAAGGCCCGACCCGACAATCACTAAGACCTATGATGTAGCCTCAGGGAAAATAGTTACTTCGCCCCGCGCCGGTTTTGTTGGCCGCGCGGCCTATCCGGCAGAGCCTCGTCGGCCCGTCGAGAATGACCAGCGCCGGCGTCAGAAGGCTGCGGGAGCCCGGCGCGACAGCTGCAGAAAGGCAACTCGCGGGTCTCGTCAAGCAAGTGGCCGAACCCCCGTTTACCGTAGATTAGAAATGGTCGCCGTCTCATGTTTTCAATGACTTGCGGCCATTTCTAATCGCGGAACCGTATATTAGAAAAGACGCGTAGCGCTACTTAATCGCCAGCCGCGTCGGCGACTACTTTGGCACCCTTGCTGGTCGAGACTACAAAATCCGCCTTCGCCGCTTCCAGCGTTTGTTCGGTTTTCGGCGCATAGACGAACTCATGCCCTTCGCGCATGCCCGGGTAGAACCACGTCATCAGTGCCGGAGGCTGCCCATTTGATTCTTCGGCAAACTTCATCACCGTCCCGCCCGTCATGACCTGCCGCTCGGCCGTAATCGTTTCGATCGTTGCGATCAGGCGCGTGTGATCACTGTTGTAGATCTGAATCAGATTCAAGTTCGGCGCATTTCCACCATTCGCTCGTTCGAAAATATACGATCCGGCCGGTAGCACTTGGCCCGGGATCCGTATCGCCTCGCGAAGCGTGACCCGCGTTCCTTCGTTCATCTCTTGCGCTCGCGCCAGCGGCGCCAGCCAAGCCACCGTCATCAGAATTCCGGCAATCACGCCGGCAAATTTGCGAATACTCATCTATGACCATCCTTCCGGCAGCTCGCGCCGCCGCATGAATTTTGTTGCTGCAGTTTGGATGCGGCCTTTTGCAGCGGAGTCGCTCTCTCCGCGCGTGTTTTCGATCTCATCTGAAATATGGAATAGCGACTCTCCGTTTATTCGAACGCGCGGTGATGACTCGCGTATGTCGAAAGCACAGGGCGGCTTCTCCAAGTCTCGAATTGCCCTCTTTTGGGAAACGCAGTCAAGTCTTTGGCAGGGGGTGTAACGGGAGGCCGGTAAATTGAGCGATGCGAGTGAAGTCTTTATCGAGGGTGAAGACTGGAGCGCGGCGTTCGAGAGCGATGGCAGCGATGAGGGAGTCGATCGTCGTGAGCGTGATGCTTTTGGCGCGGGCGCGGCGGAAGGAGTGCGGCGGGCGAAGCCGAATTGCGGAAGCGGCTGGAGCGCGCGAAAGCGGAAGGGGATTTGCCGCGCAATTCAAATCCGGCGGAGCTGGCGCGATACGTGGTGACGGTGGCGCACGGAATGGCCGTGGAGGCTGCGGGAGGCGCCAGCCGGCGCGATTTGGTGCGCGTGGTGAAGACAGCGATGCGGGCGTGGCCGAAATAATTGGAGACGAGGTTAGGCCTTCGGCGGCGGAGGAGGCGCTGGAACCCAGCGCGAAACCGGAGCGGTTGCCGCCGTCGTGGCCGGAGCTTTCTTTTTAGGCTTTTTCTTCTCGCGGCGGTGTGCGTCCTTGTTTCCCATACTTAATAGAATGCCATAGGTCGGGAGCAAGGGCTAGAGCCGAGGCCCTGCAACTTGCAGTCGCGGGTTGGCTGGCATCTGTGGCGGGTGCTTTCACGCAGGCGAAGTGCATTCGTGGGGCTAGGGAATCGCTAGGCAGGAGTTGTATTGACGGGCTGAGTGAATCGCTTTACATTCGTACTGTGCCCGCGCGAAAAATTCAAGTCGGCCAAGTGTGGAAGAAAGATGACACTGCCGAATCGTATCTGATTACGAAAGTCTACAACGAAGCCCTGACAACCTACGTCGTGCTTCGAAAAACGGGCGCAGAGTCCGAGCGGCCCGTGAAAGTGAAAGTGGACAACCGCGGTCCCATCCAGACGCTACCCGGCTATAGCTACGCTCTGGAATCGGACGATTTCTAGAGCGATCCGCGAACGAGTTCCCATCCGATTGCCCGGCGAGTGGAGATAATTCCGGATATTGCGGCGATCGAAGTCTCGCTAGTGGCCTCCCACGCTCGAAGCGTCGCTGCTGCGCCGAACTTCGAGAGCGACAAGGGGAGTTGCGCCGCAAGGGATGTTGGTTAAAAAGCGCAACGTGCCAGTGTTGTCCTCAAACGCAAGACCTGCTTGCGCCGAGCCGCCCTTAAACTGCCCCCAGGCTTTTGGAACGTAGGCGACGCATCCTGGAGTCCAGAGTTGAGCGGGCTGGGCGGCGGCTTTCGTTGTGTAGAGTTTGATGGCGATTAGAGCCAGGAGAACGGTAGCGGCGATTGCCGCGAGTTTGAATGATGTCTTCATAGCGTGATTCTCCTTATCTGGCTGCGGAAGTTTCTTTATGATTTCCGCGCACGCATCTTTCAAGATTTTCAAATCCTAGATCGAGCGGACCGGTATTTTCACTACGTCGTCGATTCGCATTACTTCCTTCATGATGAAGCCTTCGGCGTATTTCACGCCGATCATGCGGCCGTAGTGCCGGGCTTGATGACTCATGCGGCCTTCCAACTCGTCGAGCGGCAGATAGACTTTTGATTTCGGAGCGTTCTTAGGCGGCTGGAACTGCGATTTGTAGGCGAGGATCGCGCGGCGGCGGCGGTCGTATTGATTCGTGATGTCCACGGCGAATGTGGGAATTGCGGTTGCGTCCGACGTGGCGTAGAGAATTTTAAATGGGCGGAACGGTTCGCCGTTCATCGGATACGCTTTCAGGCCGGCGATGAACGCGGCTTCGAAGCCGAGATTCGAGGCGGTGTAGTGGTCGGGATGGCGTCCCTCCCAGTAGGGAAGGATGATGGTGTGAGGCCGGAGCTCACGGATGACTTCGGCGACTGCTATTTTGAATGGTTCGGAGAGCGACAGGCGCGCGTCGGGCAGGCCCAGATTCCGGCGGACCCTCACACCGAGGATTTTCGCTGCGCGCTCGGCTTCGCGGAGCCGCGTTTCCGGAGTGCCACGCGTGCCGGTTTCGCCGCGGGTGAGATCGAGGATGCCGGTGCGGTAGCCGGCCTGCGACATTTTCAGGACGGTGCCGCCGCAGGTGAGTTCCACGTCGTCGGGGTGCGCGGCGATGGCGAGCAGATCGAGTGGCATGAAGCCTCCGGAGTAGAGAATGCGGATTTATTTTAGCAGGGGATTGATGGCGGGTGCGTGCTTTCGCGGGTACGGAATTGGTGATACTTTGCGGCCGTTGCTCGACTGGGACGATTTGGCGGCTTATGGCTGAGCGTTTTGTTTTTTCGGACCTGCGCGAACTGTTCGCTAAAGCGAACGAGGAGAAATCCGGCGATCATTTGGCCGGGATCGCAGCGCGGTCGGAGCGAGAGCGCGTGGCGGCGAAGCGCTCGCTGGCGGATTTGCCGCTTCGAGAGATCGTGAGCCGGCCATTGATTGGTCCGGATGACGACGATGTGAGCCGGCTGATTCTCGAGACGTTCGACCGCGAGGCGTTTCGTGCGCTCGCGAGCGTGACGGTCGGCGAGTTTCGCGAGTTGCTGCTCGATGACGCAACGGGTGAGGCGGAGCTGAAACAAATCGGGCGCGCTGTCATTCCTGAGATTGCCGCAGCCGCGGCGAAAATCATGAGTAACAAGGATCTGGTGCTGGTCGCGGCAAAAATTCGGAATGTGACGCGATGCCGCAACACGATGGGCGAACGCGGCGTGCTGGGAATTCGGGCGCAGCCAAATCATCCGGTGGATGATATCGGAGGAATTTTGCTTTCGGCGTTCGAGGGACTGCTCTACGGATGCGGCGACGCGGTGATTGGGGTGAATCCGGCGTCGGATTCCGTTGACACGGTGATTGCGATTTTGCGCGGGCTTGGCCGGCTCGTCGAAACGTACGGGGTGCCGACGCAAACTTGCTGCCTGGCGCATGTGACGACGCAACTGGCGGCGATGGAGCGAGGCGCGCCGGTGGATTTGCTGTTTCAGTCGATTGGTGGAACAGAGGCGGCGAATCGCAGCTTTGGTATCACGCTTGCGATGTTGCACGAAGGTCGCGAACAGGTGCTGGAGCATCACCGGCAGCGCGATGTGAAATGGGAAGGCGAGAACGCGATGTATTTCGAGACAGGCCAGGGAAGCGCGCTTTCGGCCGAGGCGCATCACGGTGTGGATCAGCTGACTCTGGAGGCGCGTGCGTACGGCGTGGCGCGCGTGTTCGATCCGTTTCTCGTCAACAGCGTTGTGGGATTCATCGGGCCGGAATATCTGTACGACGAGCGGCAAATAATTCGCGCGGGACTCGAAGATCATTTTATGGGCAAGCTCCTGGGGCTGCCGATGGGTTGCGACGTCTGTTACACGAATCACGCGGAGGCGGACCAGAATTCGGCGGACAATCTGCTGCTGCTGCTCGGCGCGGCGGGATGCAATTATTTTATGGGCGTTCCGTGCTCGGACGACGTGATGCTGAATTATCAGTCTACGAGTTATCACGATGCGCTGGCGGTGCGGAGATTGTTCAAGCTTCGGCCGGCGCCCGAATTCTTGCGCTGGCTCGAGGAAGCCGGGATTTATCGCGACGGCGAGCCGGCGCTCCTCGCTGCGCCGGCGCGGCAGCGGTTGATGAAAGGTCTTGAGACGTCGCTCGAAGGGATGGCGTGAGTGGCGGACGAACTCAAGAGGCGCGACGACTCTTTAGCGGGACAGGAATGGCCAGACCTGGTGCGGAAGATTCGCGCGCGAACGCCGGCGCGTCTTCTGGTTGGGCGCGCGGGGGCCGCATACCCTACGAAGACACAACTGGATCTGCGCGAGGCACACGCGGCGGCTCGGGACGCAGTGCGGGACGAGCTTGATTTGAATGCGGCATTCGGGGTTGATTTCGTGAAGAGGTGGGAGTTGGCTGAATTCCATACGCGCGCGCGAGAGAAAGATGATTACCTGCTGCGGCCCGATCTCGGAAGGCACTTCGATAAAGAATCGCGAGAGCGGCTTTCGAAGTGCGGCTCGCAGGGAAGCGATATTCAGATTGCGATTGGCGATGGATTATCGGTGGCGGCGGTTGCGGAGCAGGTTCCTCATCTGCTGCCGCTGTTATTCGATGGCGCGAAGGCCAGAGGATGGAGTGCGGGGCGCGCGTTTGTGATCCGCCATTGCCGCGTGGGAATTCTGAATGAGATTGGCGAATTGCTCTCGCCGCGAGTTGCGGTGTTGTTGATCGGCGAGCGGCCAGGTCTTGCAACGGCCACGAGTCTCTCTGCGTATATGGCGTATCGTCCGGTGAAGACGCACACCGATGCGGAGCGGAATTTAATTTCGAATATTCACGAGCGAGGCGTTGGGGCGGGCGAAGCGGCTGCGAGGATCGTGGATTTGGCGGCGCGAATGATGACGGCCGAATTGAGTGGCGTCCGGTTGCGAGAGGAATCGAGGAGGATGGAATGACGGCGGAGAGAGTGTTGGCGGGTCAGGTGGCGCTTGTTACCGGCGCGGCGAAACGGATTGGACGAAGCATTGCTCTGCGTTTGGCGCGCGAGGGCGCCGATGTGGTGGTGAATTTTGCGACGTCGAAGGCGGACGCGGAAACGGTTGTGAGCGAGATTGTGGCGATGGGGCGGCGGGCGATTGCGGTGCAGGCGGATGTTTCGAAGCGAGCGGAGGCGGCACGGTTGTTTGCGGCGGCTGAGAAGGAATTCGGGAGGCTCGATATTCTGGTGAACAATGCGGGGATGTTCTTTGCGGCAAAATTCGAGGAGCTCACGGACGACCAGTGGGACCGGATCATGAACGCGAATTTGAAGTCGCAGTTTCTGTGCGCGCAGGCCGCAGAGCCGATCATGAAGCGCCAGGGACGCGGGCGGATTATCAATCTAACGTCGCTCGGCGGGATTTTGCCGTGGCCTGCGTACACGCACTACTGCGTTTCGAAGGCCGGCGCGATCATGTTGACGAAATGCCTGGCGCGCGCTCTGGGGCCGGAGATTCTGGTGAACAGCGTGGCGCCGGGGACGATTCAGTTTCCAGGCGAGCCGCCGGACCAGGATTACATTCAACGAGTCCCGTTGCATCGAACAGGGACAGGCGAGGACATCGCGGATGCGGTGATGTATTTTGCCACAGCGGATTTTGTTACCGGTCAGGTGATCGCAGTGGATGGAGGCCGGGCGTTGGTCTAGCCGGCGGGGACCGACAGCCAGCACGAAGCGCGGAGAAAAATCGCGGCGTTGAACTGCGCGCGTCGTGGCTACCCGAGCAGATCTAATTCAGGAATCAGTAGGCGGCTAGCTTCTCGATGCCGGCTACGATTTTCTCTGTGTTCACCTGCCAGGCCTTGTCGAGATTGGGGCTGAACGGGATGGCCGGGACGTCGGGGCCCGTGACGCGCATGATCGGGCCATCGAGGTCGTCGAAAGCTTCTTCGCTCAGGATCGCGGCAAGTTCGGCGCCGTATCCCATCGTCTTTTTGTCCTCGTGAACGATTAATGCCTTGTTCGTCTTGCGCACGGAGTCGAGGATGGTGCTCTTGTCGATGGGCGCGAGCGTGCGGATTTCCACCACTTCGGCTTCCACGCCGCGCTTGGACATTTCCTCAGCGGCGTCGAGCGATTTCTGCGTCATGAATCCGTAAGTCAAGATCGTCAAGTCGCGCCCTTCGCGGCGGACGGCGGCCGGGCCGATTGGCACGGTGTAGTCGCCCTCGGGAACTTCGCCCTTCGCCTGGCGGTACAACGATTTGTGCTCGAAGAAAATCACCGGATCCGGATCGCGAATCGCCGCGAGCAGCATTCCTTTCGCGTCATAAGCGGTGGACGGCATCACCACTTTCAAGCCCGGTTCGTGGACGAACCATGTGGCGTTTTCCTGCGAGTGGTAAAGGCCGCTGCCGCCACCCGCGCCGCAGCAGACGCGGATCGTGATCGGGCAGGAGTAGCCGCCGGCGCTGCGGTAGCGCAGTTTCGAAGCCTGCTGGATGATCTGTTCGACCGCGGGCGTGATGAAATCGGCAAACTGAATTTCCGGGACAGGGCGCAGGCCCATCATCGACGAGCCGATCGCGGCCGCAATGATGATGCCTTCGGCCAGCGGCGTATCAAGGACGCGCTCTTCGCCGAATTTGTCGAGCAGGCCATCGGTGACTTTAAAAACACCGCCGGAAAGGCCAATATCTTCGCCGAGGATGAAAACGCGATCGTCTCGCTCCATCTCTTGCGAGAGAGCTTCATTGATTGCTTCCAGCATGTTAATCGTGCGGGCCATGTCGGGTTCGAGTCCTTTTTAGCTTTTCTAGCTTTCGCTACGCCCAGATATGGTCCGCGAGTTCGGACGCATCGGGATAAGGGCTTTGTTCGGCGAAGTCGACCGCTTCGTTGATTTCCTGAGTGATTTCGGTGGCAATCTGCGTTTTCTTCGCGTCGGTCAAAAGCTTGCGCTCGAGCAGCTGCTTCTCGAACGTAGCGACTGGGTCCTTTTTCTTCCAGGCTTCCACTTCTTCTTTCATGCGGTATTTCGCCGGGTCGATTTCGGAGTGGCCGTACCAGCGGTACGTCTTGCACTCGAGGAATGTGGGCCCCTGCCCGCCGCGCGCGCGTTCGATGGCTTTCTGCGCCGCGTCGTAGACTTCAAGAATATTGTTGCCGTCGAGCGAGATGCCGGGAAAGCCATAGGCTTTGGCGCGGTCGGAAAGATTCGTGAGCGCCGTTTGCAATCGCAGCGGCACGGATTCGGCCCAGAGATTGTTCTGGCAGACGTAGATGATGGGGAGCTTGTGGACACCCGCAAAATTCAGCGCTTCGTGGAAGCCGCCGAAGCTCGTGGCGCCGTCACCGAAGTAGGAGACAACCACATCGTTTCGATGCAACTTCTTGATTCCCAGCGCGACTCCGGTGCCAATGTTGAGCTGGCCGGCGATGCTGCTCGCTGGCGTTATCACATGCAGCTCGGGATAGCCCATGTGCGCCGGTGAAGAGCGGCCGCGGTCGGGGCTGTCAACCTTCGCGAAAAGTTGCGCGAAGCAGAACTTGAGCGGTACGCCTTTGATGACGTTCGAGGTCCAGTCGCGATGGGATGGCGCGATCCAGTCGTCCTTCTTGAGGCTGAACGACGTGCCGACGCTGGTGGCTTCCTGGCCGACTCCGGAATAAAAATTGCCCTTATATTTGCCCTGGCGAAAGAGGATGCGGGCCTTCTCGTCGCACATCCGGCACTTCACGAGCATGCGGTAAAGATTGAGATGAAGTTCGTTGGAAGGGACGCTGCTTTTCTCAACCTCGGGCTCCATCACGGCCCGGTTGGTTTTCGATGCCATTCTGACTCCTATGAGAGGCTGCGGCTCTCCGAGTTTTCACGAAAACTATAGCACGAAATTCGGGCATGGGAGCACCGCGCATGCTCGAGATTCAAGGAAGCGTCTTAATCCATTCACATTTCAGCATTTGGATTCCTTGTCATTTCAACGGCAGCGCCCCGGTGGCCAGCTTTTCGATCAGCTCTTTGTCCGCGGGCAGGAAATCCAGCTCCGGGAGCGAGGCCGGAACGCGCCAGGCGATCTGCTCGAAAACCAGATTGCGGACGCTTTTGGGATCGAGATGGGCTCGGAAGAAGACCAGTTCAATCGGGTCGGTCAGTTCCGCGTAGCGATGTTGCGTTCGGTAGACCTCCGGCCCGATAGTGGCCTTCGCGCCAAGTTCCTCTCGAAGTTCGCGCGCCAGAGCTTGCTCGAGCGTTTCGCCGGGCTTTACCTTTCCGCCGGGGAATTCCCACATCATTGCAAACGAGGCGCCCCGCTTGCGCTGGCAGACGAGCAGCTTGCCGTCCGAATGAATCAGCGCTGCGACTACCGTCATCATCGTCGTTTCGCTCGCGCCGGAGCGGCGCCTGCTCCGATGCCGCCTTCGCGACGGATTGCGTGAAAAAGCTCGCGGGCGCCCTCGATCAAGGCGGGACCGGGAGTGTTGAGGAGTTCGTCGCGGATAGCGACTACGCGGCCCGCCTTTACCGCGGGGACATTTTTCCATGCGCGATTGCCGAGAGCCGTCGATGGTTTCGAGCGTGAGCCCGCGGCGGTCCACGCCAGCACGATTAGGTCGGGACGCGCTTTTGCGACGTCGTCATCGGTGATCCGGCTGCCGGCGGGGACGGCCATCTGCCCCCCGGCGATCTCGACGAGTTCACCAACCCACGGCGGCGAGCTGATGCGCGGATGCGGCCAGGCTTCGCAATAGACGCGTGGGTGAACGCGGAATCGTTTCGCCTGGCGCGCGATCTCGTTGAATGCGGTTTGCATTTTACGGATCAGCTTTTCTCCTTCGGCGGCCCGGTTCACGAGCCGCGCGAGCGCGCGAATATCCGCTTCGATATCGGCCAGAGTCCGCGGATTGATTGCGAGAAAGGCGACCGGCTGTTTCAAGATCGTAGCCACCGTCTCGGTGGCGAAGGGAACTGAGCCGATGAGGAGCGTCGGCTTCAAGCGCATCACTTCGCGGATGTCCATCTTCCAGCAGTCGCCCACCTGCGGCCGACGTCCGATCGGGGCGACGTGCCTGCACCATTTGCTGACGCCGACCAGTTCGCGGCCGGCGCCGAGGGCCAGAAGGATTGACGTGACGTTGGGTGCGAGCGAGACGATGCGCGGAGTAGCGCCTGATTTTCCGGCTGCCATGAAGGCTTCGATTCTACTGTGACTAGCGTCCCAGTGAACGGGGAAATCTCTTGGGGAGCACGTCAGGAATTGAGATAGGATGCCGCGCGGAGGAACGGGAATGAATCTTCGAAATCGGGTACTCGGCGTGGCGGTTTGCTCGGCGCTGTCGGTCACGATGACGGTGGCGATGGCTGTGCCGGCAATGGCGCAGAAGCCGGCCGTGGACAAGGCGGCGAAGGCCTCGACGAAAGTGGTGAAGTTGCTGCCGTGGTCTCAGCAGATTGCCGTACGCGAACAATGGCTTGTGAAGCGGCACGCGATGCTGCTGGAGATGATGAGGCGGAACCATGTGGACATGTGGATCGTGGTGAACGAAGAATTTCACGACGACCCTCTCACTGAATATATCGCCCCGCCGCGCGTCTATACGGGTGGCCGCGACATCTTTGTGTTCGTGGATGCTGGAAACGCTGGATTGAAGAAGATCGCGATCACCGGCTATTCGGAAGAAAATCTCCAGCGATTCTTTGAGAGTGCGGACGATCCCTCGAAGCACGCAGTCGACGAGCAGCTGCGCGCACTGTGGGACACCTACCATCCCGCGCACATCGCGCTCGGGATTGACGGGCGGCGGGGCGTGACGCGCAGCCTGACGAAGTCCAGCTACGATTTTCTCGCCGAGAAGATGGGACCGGAAGCGGCGAAGAATTTCGTTCCGGCGCAGGATCTGATCGACGAATACCTCAGCACGCGCATCCCGGAGGAGTTCGACACCTACAATCAGGAAGTGATTCTCACGGATCAGATTACAAAGCGGGCGCTATCGAATGAAGTGATTACGCCGGGCAAGACGACCGTGGGTGACGTCCGGCGATGGCTCTACAACGAGATGTGGAGGAATCGAGTGAGCACGTGGTTCCAACCGGATTTGCGCGTGCAACGGAAAGGCATGCCGGCGGAAACCTCGCGCGGTTTTCTGGCCGTTGCCAAGGAAGAAACGGTCATCGAGCCGGGCGATCTGGTCCACCTCGATTTCGGAATCTCCTACATGGGAATGAGCACGGACTGGCAGAAGATGGCGTACGTGCTGCGGGCGGGTGAAAAGAGTGTGCCGGCGGGATTGCGGAACGCGATGAAGAACACGAACGAGCTGCAGGACGCGCTGATGCTGCGGGCGGCGCGGCCGAGCCGAACGGGCGGCGAGGTCTACAACCTCACGATGGAAGAAATGAAGCAAAAGGGAATCGAAGCGATGATCTATAGCCACCCGATCGGCAATCAAGGGCACGGTCTGGGCGCCAGCATCGATTTCCGCGCTTCCCAAACCGTGAACCCGACGCACGAAGCCGTAGGGCCTTCCTCGCAGGAGCGGTTGCGAAACGGCTCGTACCAATCAATCGAGCTGAACACAAAAACCGCAATTCCTGAGTGGGACGGCCAGAAAATCTACGTGATGGCGGAGGACGATGCGTACCTGACCGACGACGGCTATCGGTTTTTTCAGCCGCGGCAGACCGATTTCTATGTAATCCGCTCAAAATGAATCCGGCGGAAAGTCACTTTCTCTCGCGTAACAGAGACGCGAGAATTCGAGGATTACGGCGACCGTGGAGCACGGCTGTGACGAGAAGCGGATGTTCCTCCGGGGCGTAGACGATGAGGAATTCTCGGACGATCTGAAATTTCAACGGCCGGGAAGTGAGGTCTGGCCGGCTATGACCTTGCTGTGGAAACGAAATGAGAGATTGAAGCGCGGTTTCAATTTCCCGGAGAAGCCGGTCCGCGGCGTCCGGATTTTCGGCGGCAATAAACTCCCAAATCTCGGCAATATCCGTGACTGCGTCCGGGTGAAAAAACAAAACCGGTCATTGATGGCGGCGGTCTTCACCCTTCTTGCGAAGGAGGCTCAACGCTTCTTCGCCATCCACGGCCTTCACTTGCCCGTTCTTGATCTCGTCATAGCGGCTGTCCAAACGAGTGCGCAGCCCAGCGAGCTCGGCGAGATAGCCGGCGATGGCGTCCTCCAGAAGTTCATCCGGCGCGCGGCCGGTCGTTGCGGCGAGCTCTTTAAGTCGAGATTCGGTTTCCGGTTTGAGGTGCACAACCATATGCCTGAGTTTAGAGAGGCGGCCAACAACTGTCAAAGCGATTGTGGATTTGTAGTAGGCGGGTGGCCTTCGCAATTATCGAGGGCCAAATGCCAGCGCCAAGGTAGAACTCCGGAGTGAACTGGCTGAGTGGCATCACTCTTTTTTTCGTCTTCTCTTCGCCCGTGTGTTTTGAGAGCGCTTCCGGCTTTCCGGCAGAAATAAGCATTGCGAGTCTGCTGTTTGGTGCAAACACCTTGATGCAGTTGCGACACTGTTTTTTCGTTTTTCGCCTGTTTGTGGAGTGCAAGTTGAGCGCGTAGCGTTTGTGCAAAGAAAAACGCGCCGGAGAGCTGATCTCTCCGGCGCGTTTTCCGTTCTTTTCGAGTTGTTACTCGGCTGCTTGAACCTTCTTCAAAGCCGGCTTCGGGATTTGCCACATCAGGCCGGAGTCGTCGGCATTATGCGGGTAGAACTGGGCCGACTTCTTGCCGGAAGGCAGAAGCACGATGTCCGCGCGGCGGTTGTAGGCATACCAGTCGCCGGTGACGTTGCGAGCGCGGGCCTTGGGCGGCTGGTTCGGGTTCGTCTGCTCGAGGCTCTTCACGTCGGCCTTCGGCATGGGACGCTCTTTGCCGTAGGCCGCGGTCTGAACCTTGTCGGCCGCGATGCCCTGGTCGACGAGATACTGCTTGATGCGCTCGACGCGGCGTTCGCTGAGATCCTGGTTATGGCCTTTCGAGCCGCGAGTGTCCGCGAACGCTTCGATCGAAAGCTTGGCATCGGAATCGTACTCGAGATACTTCTTGAAGCCGCCGGCGAGCGTGGCGAGTTCGAGTTGCTGGCTCTTGACCAGGCCAACCTGCGGATTCCTCTTATCCGGATAATCCGTGGGATAGAAGATGCTTTGCAGGACGACGGCCGGAATTGGCTCAACCGATCCCGTGACGTGCAGGTTCGCGGTTTGCGTCGAACTTCCGCCGCAAGTGTTGGTGGCGTTCAGCGTGAACGTCTTGGATTCGTCCACCGTACGAGCCGGTTGGCCATCCGGCACCTGCGTCGTGTCGGCCGGTTCGGCCTTCACTTGCTGGCTGCCGTTCACGTCAACCTTGCTGCCGTTGAGCTGCGCGTCCTGCGCATTGGATGTCTTCCACGTAATCGTGGAGGAATCCTGCGTGATGACCTTTTCGCCGATCTTACGGTAGTGAACTTCAGCAGGGTCCGCGGTGATGCTCGCGTCCACTTTGGTGTTGACGTTCACCGTTGCGGAGCCCTTCACGGTGCCGCCCGGACCGGGAGCGCTAAAGTCGTAGGTGGTCGTTGCTTTCGGCGAAACGGACTGCGAACCGCTCGTCGCGACCGAGCCGACGCCGCTGATGTTGGCGTCCACCGTTTCCGACGTCTGCCAGGTGAGGTTGGAAGAATCGCCGCAATTGATCTGGGACGTTGAGGCGGAGAAACTGCCGGTTACCGGAGAGACTGCCACCGTGGCGCTGGCGATTCCGGCCTTAAAGCGCGGCAGATCCTTCAGCTGGGTTCCCCGCTTCCAGTCGACGGTCTTTTGCGTGCCCTTGGCGAGATCTACGACGACTTTCTTGCCGGCAACGACAGTAACGTCGCCCGACCACACGTCCTTGCCCTTACGAGTGACGGTGATGTGGTGCGTGCCAGCGGGCAGGAGCAAATTCTGATGCCAGATCCAGTCCCAGTTGAATTCGTCGACGTGTCCGACGAAGTACTTGGGCGTCGAGCCGTTGGAGAGGACCGCGGCGCGTTCATCGCCGTGGAACTCCACATCGCCGTAAGGACCGGCCACCGTGCCCCCATAGGCTTCCAGAGTAATATTGACGTCCGTTGTCTTGCCGGCGTCGATGTTGACATCCTGAGTCTGGATCTTGTAGCCATAGTTCACGACGGCGATGGTGTGCTTCCCAGCGCTCAAGGAAACAGTCTGGTTACCTTCACGGATGGCCTGGCCGTCTACGAACAAGTACGCTTGTTTCGGAGTGACCTTAATCTTGAGTTTTCCGTCCTGCGCGAAGCTGGCGCTTGCACAGAGCGCAACAGCCGCCACGAGCGTGAAGAGGCATGCAAATCGTCGCATCAGCATTTCTCCTGAATATTCCAGTAGGCGAGTTGTTTGATCACCCTCCCGCGCCCAATCGGAAAGATGAAGGCTAGGACCAGTTAAAAATATATCGTAAACCTCTCTGTGTCAATGGGATTGAAACAAAAGCGAAAGCGATCCGAGGGGATTTTGAGCGGAAATTGTAAGCACTCATTTGTGCTCATGGCCCGTCTGAAACGAAGATCCAGGCAAATTTTGTGAAGGAACGACGCGCAGGTTTCTGTGCGAGTGACTTATAATTTCACCGGGTCCTGTACGTACTTAGTCCTATGTTGAACGAGACGATCCTCGATCATTTTCGCAATCCACATAACGCCGGCAATCTCGCCGAGGCGACCGCTGTTGTCGAGGTGACGAATCCCGTTTGTGGCGACACCTTGCGGCTTTCCGTACGCGTCGAGGGCGGGCGGATCGCAGAGGCACGATTCAAGACGCAAGGGTGCGTAGCTTCAATTGCAGCCGGTTCCGTTTTGACCGATTTGCTGACCGGGAGAAGCACCAGCGAGGCGCAGAGGCTAACGGCGCAGGCGATTTCGGAGGCGCTTGGAGGGCTGCCAGCGACAACGATGCACGCGGCGGAACTGGCGGTAGACGCTTTGATCGCTGTGCTGCGGAAAGCGTCCTCACCGGGCGCGGTTCCATCCACATGATCGGGATGTCGGAAATTATGCGGGTTTTCCTGGGGAAGCGACCTTCTTCAGCGTTTCGGGATCGTTGAGGTTCAGAATCACTCCTTCTTCATCTGTTGGCACCTCTTTGATGTCCTGCGAGTGATCCCAGACGACCTGCCTTGCGCCTACCTCCAGGGCAGCCGCGAGCAATTCGTCGTAGAGTGATGCGCGAAAAATCACGGGGTGGCCGCGTTTGCCGCGATAGGTGGGAAGAACGATCGGTTTGCCGCTCGAATCGAATTGCGCGACCAATTCGGCGACAAGCCGGAGGGAGACGAGCGGGTGGTCCACGGGACAGACGACGAGCCCCTCGGTGGCGTGGCCGGACAAGCTGCGAATCGCCGCGTGAATCGAGGAAAGCTGGCCCTTGGGCCAATCGGGATTGACGACGATCATCGAAGGATCGACTTTCAACTTGGTGCGGATTTCTTGCGCGCGAGCGCCGAGGATGACGCGCGTGATGCCGATTCGAGCAAGGCGCGTAGCCGCATAAAGGCGCTCGACGAACGTGAGGCCCCGGAAGGGAACGAGGGCCTTCGGTTCACCCATCCGTTTGGATTCGCCGGCGGCCAGTATCGCGGCAGCGAGCATATCGGTTTACTCGTGTTGCAGGCTTGCGACGTCTGAGAGTTTTACGGATTTGTGCGGAAGATTGAGGGCGTTGCGGCGGACGGCGATTAATTCAGCTGCAATGCTGACGGCGATTTCCTCGGGAGCGAGAGCGCCGATGTCGAGTCCAACAGGAGCGTGGACGCGTTCAAATTTTTCGAGATCGTGACCTTCTTTTTCGAGGGCTTTGTAGACCGAGATGACTTTGCGTTTGCTGCCGATCATGCCGATGTAACGGGCTTCGGTGTCGATGGCCCATCCGAGGACGCGCATGTCGTCTTTATGGCCGCGCGTGACGATGACGAGATAGCTCGAGGAATTCGGGCGAATCTTCGCGAAGGCGTCTTCATATGTCGAGTAGAACTCCGACGCCATGGGGAAGCGTTCGGCGTTGGCAAACGCTTCGCGGTCGTCGATGATGCCGACGGCGAAGCCGGCTTGATGGGCGACGCGAGCTACAGCGGCGGAGACGTGGCCGCCGCCGAAAAGATACAAGGTGGGTTGCGGCAGAATCGGCTCGACGAAAATCTCGAGCGTACCTCCGCAGATCAGCCCGGCGTCGTAGGCCGCTTCATGATTGAGGTTGAAGGTCATCTTGCGCGGTTGCTCGTTTTGGATTACGTCCTTCGCGGCGGCCCAGACTTCCGCTTCGACGCATCCGCCGCCAACGGTGCCGGCGATCGTGCCGTCATCGCGAACGAGCATGCGCGAACTTTCGTAGCTCGGAATCGAGCCGTTGGTGTGGACGATGGTGGCGAGGGCGCCGCGCCGGCCAGCGCGCCGCATGCGCACGATTTCTTCGAAGAGATCCATTCGGGAGCCTTCCATGCGAGGGTACGACCGAGGAGCAGCGAAGTCAATTCCTCCCCGCGGCGGGCAGTTGTGCTAGATTCCGGAGGCGATCCGAAGGCGCCAAGCCAGCGCGACACATTTATATCGTGTTACGATATGAGTGGAGGGAGTCATGAACGCCGTCGTATTTTCCGAGCATGGAGGCCCGCACGTCCTGCGCTACACGGAAGTCCGCGACCCGCATATCGGGCCATTCGAAGTTCTTGTTCGCGTGCGCGCTTGCGCCTTGAATCATCTGGACCTGTGGGTGCGGCGCGGGATGCCGGGGATAGCAATTCCGATGCCGCACATTCCGGGCTCCGATATCGCCGGAGAAGTGGCGCGCGTGGGAGACAAGGTTTCCGGCGTGAATGTCGGCCAGCGAGTGCTACTTCAACCGGGAATTTCCTGCGGGCATTGTATCTATTGTCTGCGCGGCGACGATAATTTTTGCCGGCAGTACACACTTCTTGGCTACATGGTGGACGGAGGCTGCGCGGAATATGTAGCGGCGCCCGCTGTGAATGTGGTTCCCATACCGGCGAACCTCACGTTCGAAGAGGCTGCCGCCGTTCCACTCGTCTTCCTGACTGCCTGGCACATGCTGATCACGCGGGCGCAGCTTAAGCCGGCAGAGACTGTACTGGTGCTCGCGGCTGGCAGCGGCGTGGGCAGCGCCGCAATTCAGATTGCGAAGTCGGCAGGGGCGCGAGTGATCGCTACGGCTGGCTCGGAATTCAAGCTGCAGAAGGCGAAGGAATTGGGCGCGGATGAAGTGTTCCTCCATACGATTAAGCATTTTTCGCGCGAGGTGAAGCGGCTAACAGAAAGGAAGGGCGTCGATGTGGTCGTCGAGCACGTCGGCGAAGCTACCTGGCCGGAAGGTGTGGCGAGCCTAGCGGTGGGTGGGCGCCTGGTCACGTGCGGGGCAACCACCGGCTACGACGGCAGGATCGATTTGAGGTACTTGTTCAGCCGGCATATTTCAATTCTAGGTTCGTACATGGGCAGCAAGGCGGAACTCTATTCTGCGCTTGATCTTGTGGCGCGGGGGCTTGCGAAGCCGGTGATTGACAAGGTGATGCCCCTGGCACAGGCTGCCGAAGCCCATGCGCGGCTGGAAAAGCGGGAACAATTTGGAAAGATTGTCCTTCAAGTGGAATAGCACCGGGTACCAGAAGGATTCCGATCTCGCAGGAAATCAGGCCGTACCCCCGCGAGTGTTTGAGCGATATTTCTGCACATTCCTACGAGACTTTCTTTCGCCTGCACGGTCCGTTCGTTCGCAACCGTTGGGATTAAGCGGCTTAGTTCTAGAACGAAACGGGAAATTGTTTCTCCGGTCTCATGGAAAACGCTTTCTCCAAAAACCGGGGATTCAGGGGTTTACAAGCCCATTTTACGAGCGCTGAATCTCCTAAGTATTTGTAAACATGCCAGATAGACCGAAATGGCAGGATGGTACTAGCCGTGCATTCCTCCTTGTGCCTGGCACGAGGAGGCCCCCCTTCATGGTTTTCGCTATTGCAGCCCTGTTGCTTCAGTTCAATCCGGCACCGCAAGCGCTCGCACCCGTTTTCACCACCAAGCTATCTGCGAGTATTTCGGCGGAAGACGGGACCAAGCCGAAGCGAACAGCTTCGACGACGGCCGATGGCGCGACGACCGTTGCAACCACGTCGGGTACGGGGCACCTGGACGTGAATTCGGTGAAACTCAGTGGAGAGGCTGGCGAAACAGCTTCATCCGGTCTGACTGCTGTGTCGCTAGCGAGCGATCACAACAGCGACGCGCTTTCACTAGTTCGCGTCCCGGAGCCAGAGCCCCTAAAGCCGGTGAAAGTTTACTCTGCCGAGACGCCGCGCATGAGCCGCAGCTGGCTTGCGCTCTCACTGCTTCAGCACGGAGCGGCAACCTTCGACGCTTACTCGACGCGTCAGGCGATCGGGCACGGGGCCGTGGAAGATGATCCGATCATGCGACCGTTCGCGCACTCGGGCGCCATTTATGCGGCGATTCAGGTGGGTCCACTGCTTCTCGACTACGTCGCGCGCCGGATGCAGCACAGCGAAAATGGGATGATCCGGCGGATGTGGTTCGTTCCACAATCGGTGAGCACGGCAGGATTCCTTCTCTCCGGGGTGCATAACATGGGCGTCACGAGCCGCCCGTAGCGGCGAAGGCTCTCGCATTCGAAGCGAACAATTTCCTTTCTCACTCCCTGGCGGGAATTGAGAGAGTTTAGACACCCGGGTTTCGTAACCGGGTGTTTTTTTGTGCCTGTTGGCGGAGTTAGACGGCAACACTGCCGGCAACTTGAGCTGCCGATGAGGATGTGCCAGCCAGTCGCTTCTCAATCCACTCCGCCGCTTTCTGGGCAGCTTCCACGGCGCCGGAGATCTCCGATTCGGGGCCGATTGAATCCGCATTCGCAAAGAAGACGCGATCCAGCGGCTGGCTCGCGGCGGGGATGGTTCTCGTGAATGTGCCCGGGGTGGGCAGAAACATGGGATGGCCGCGACGGTAGAAATGGACTTCGATTGGACTCGCGCCGGAGAATTCGGGGAGCAGTTTCTGAAAGTCGCGGAGAACGTTTGCCGCGATCTGCCGGCAATCGTCGGTCTTCAGAAGTTTTTTGCGTTCGACTTCGGCGAGCGGCGTGTAGAACGAGAGGATATTGTTCTTTTGTTTGTAACCCGGCTGCTTTTGCAGGACCCAGTCTGCCACGATGAAATCGGTGAATGAATTCCCAGGGCACCAGGTGTCGTAGGCGCGGTTGTAGACGGGCTTGTCAAAAACCATATTGATGACCGGGTAGGGACAATAGCGGAAGGACGACATGGCATCCTGCTGTTCGTCAGAGAGACCTGCGACGATTCGCGACGTGATGAACTTCGGCGTGGCCATGACGACGAATTTCGCCGCGACGGAATGAAGCGCCCCAGCCTGAACGTAGGTGACGCGAACTTCGTCTTTTTGCGGTTCGACGGCCACGATAGTTGCGTCTCCGACCAAGCGCTCCGCGAACTTCGATTGCAACGTCTCGAAGAGTTTGTGAGTGAGCGCGCCGTTGCCGCCCGGAAGTGTGACGCGCACGTCCTCGTCTGCACCTGCGACTGCCTGGAAATCGACAAGCGCAACGTATGCGGAAGTATCTGCGGATTTCGCGCCCCAGTTCGAAGGGCCGTAGGCGTCCCACCAGTTCTTGAGCTCCGGAGCGTACGCACTGAGATATTTTGTGAATGGGACGTTGTCGAATTGTTCGATGTTCTTCGAAATGTCGAGCGCGAGCATGTCAGCGCGAAATTTTTTGAAGCTCTCGCGAATGGCCGCGGAGTAAGGAAGGTCGTCGAGGCCGGTGCGCCAGGTATCTTTCACCCACTTACCGTTGAGGATGGTCGGGTCGGGAGAATTGATGGGCAACATGGTGAGACCGATTTCGCGCGCGAGTTGTTCGCTCGCAGTTCCTTTTTCGTCGAAAGCCGAGCCCGTGGCGAAGGCTTGGCCCTCATACACTTCGAGGTAGGCATTGCCGCCGAAATGCGGCTCTTTTTCGAGGAGCAGGAAATCGCGCTGGCGTAGAAAATAGGCGGCGCTCAAGCCGCTCGCGCCACCGCCGACGATCACAACGTCATAGCGCTTGGAAACCGGCGGACGCGCGAAAGCGTGGCCGTCGCGGACCTGGTGGCAGACGTCGAAGGAGTCGCCTTCGACTTGCGTTTTCGAATCGTCGGGAGCCGCCAGCAACGAGAGATCGATCGGGCAGCCTGCAGCGACCGAGCCTGCAACGACAAACTTCAGGAAGTCCCTTCTGCTACCGCTCATGAGTGCTCTCCTTCCAGGGTAGAAGCCAATAGAGGTGTTCCCGCTTCTTCGACGTTCGCGGTGCGCGTTCGGAGGCGGTACCAAATGAGAATTGTGGCGATCGAGAAGGTGAGGATCAGCGTGGAGATGGCGTTGATTTCCGGAGTGATCCCGCGGCGGAGACGCGACCAGATTTCGAGGGGAAGCGTGTTGTCGCGCCCGATCAGGAAGAAGCTGACCGCGATTTCGTCGAGCGAGAGAGTAAAAATCAATAGGGCTGCCGCAATCATAGAGACGCGCAAGTTCGGAAGCGTGACACGCCAGAAAGTTTCCCAGTGATTCGCGCCTAGATCGAGCGAGGCTTCTTCCTGAGCGCGCTCGAGCTTTTGCAGGCCGGCGAAGATTTCGGTGGTGGCAACCGATATCAGCGCGGTGCCGTGACCGAGAGTAATCGTCACAAGGCTCAGCTTCATTCCGACGCCGACGAACAGCATCAGCAGCGACAGGCCCGTGATGATTCCTGGCAGAATCAGCGGGAGGAGGACGATGCGCCGGAAGATCGCTTTGCCGGGGAATTGCGAGCGGTCGAGGGCAAGGGCTGCGGGAAGGCCGAGTCCCAGTGAGATCACTACGGCAATTGCGGCGACGATGACACTATTGCGGACTGCATCCCAAAGCGAGCCATCCTGAAAGAGCTGGCGATACCAATCGAGCGTCCATCCGGCGGGAGGGAAGCCACCGACACCCGAGCCATTAAACGAATAAAGGACAAGGACGACGATTGGGAAATAGAGGAAGGCATAGACAAGCGTGGCGTACGCCGTGAGGAGCCGCGCTCGTCCGGAATGGATTCCGCCAGTCATGACAAAGTGAATTTCCTTTCTAGGCGTTCCGTAGCGAAAAGAAGGCTCACGACGAGCACCAGCATGCAGAGCGAAATTGCAGCGCCAAGGGGCCAGTTATATGCAGCACCAAAAAGACTGACGACGATATTCGAGATCATGATGCCGCTTGCGCCGCCGACGAGGAGAGGCGCGAGGAAATCGCCGAGGGTGAGTACAAAAGCGAATGTGGCTCCCGCAAGAACACCCGGAAGAGACAGCGGCAGAATCACGCGGCGGAATGTGGACCAGGGAGAGGCGCCGAGGTCGTGCGACGCTTCCACGAGACTGCGCGGCACATGTTCGAGGGACGCGTAGATGGGCAGGAACGTGAAGGGTGTGTAGATGTGTGTGAGCGTAAGGACGACGGCAAATGGGCTATAGAGAAAGAATTCCACCGGATGGCGCGTGATGTGAAGATATTGCAAAAGTCCGTTCAAGACGCCGTCGCTGCCCAGGATTGTTTTCCACGCGTATCCGCGGACGAGATAGCTGGCCCAGAGTGGGATGATAACGAGCTGGTAGAGAAGGTCTTTGCGTTTCGCCGCGTGGAAGGAAAGGTAGTAAGCGAGCGGGTAGCCGAGAAGGAGCGCGAGAAGCGTGACCGCGCCGGCGATGCGCATGGAGCGGAAAAGCACGGAGACGTAAATCGGATTGCGGATGAGCTGGGCGTAATTTTGGATACTCCAGTTGTGGATGATTATTTGCTGCGGCGAAACGGACCAGAAGCTGTAGCAAAAAAGAATTGCGTAGGGGACAAGCAGGAAGACGACGACCCAAAGGAGAGGGGGAACTGCGACTGTCGCTTTGTAGGCGCGGGAGTACATCGTCACGCAGGTTCTCCGTCGCGCACTGGGACTGCATCGCCTGCGCGGAATTCAAATTCCTGCTCACCGCAAAGCGGGCCGGGGCTGGGGATACGAGCGCGCAAGATCTGGGCTGCGCCGCAATCTATTTCGAGCAAATCCAATGCGCCACCGAAAGTTTGTGTCTGAATGCTGGCGCGGAAGCGAGGCGTGTCTGCATCGGCGGGTAGTGTCCGCGCTCCGGCGGCTACCAGGCGGATGCACTCGGGACGTAAGGAAAACGTCGTTCTGCCAGAGGGAGCGGCGGTTCGCCAACGGAGCGCGCCGGATTGCGCGAGGCGATCTTGAACGTCGGCGCGAAGCAGATTTGTCTGGCCAATGAACTGCGCCGCGTAAGCGGATGCAGGGTGTCCGTAAATTTCGCGCGGTTCTGCTACTTGTTCGAGAAGGCCGGAGCGAAGGAGAGCGATGCGATCGGAGAGGGCCATTGCTTCTTCCTGATCGTGAGTGACGAAAATAAATGTGATGCCCACTTCACGCTGAAGCGCTTTTAGTTCGACTTGCATCTGGCGGCGAAGATTTGCGTCGAGGGCAGAGAGCGGCTCGTCGAGCAAGAGGACGCGCGGGCGGTTGACGAGAGCGCGCGCCAATGCGATTCGCTGTTGCTGTCCGCCGCTCAAGCGCGCAGGAGGCGAGTTCGCGAACTCGCTCATCTTGACCATGCTGAGCGCTCGAGCGACGCGATCCGGGATTTCGCTTTTGGCTGCATTTTTTGCGCGCAGACCGTATGCGACATTATCGAAGACGCTGAGATGTGGGAACAGCGCATAGCTTTGAAATACGGTGTTGACCGGGCGGCGATGCGGCGGGATTTGGTCCAGGCGCTCGCCACCCATGCGGATCTCGCCGCCGTCAAGTTGTTCGAAACCGGCGATGAGGCGCAAGAGAGTGGTCTTGCCGGATCCGCTTTCGCCGAGAATAGTGAGAAATTCGCCGGAAGCTACTTCCAAAGAAATACTGCGGAGGACCGGATGCGCTCCGAAACGCTTTACGACCTCACGGATCGAGAGAAGCGAATCGTCAGGAGGCGCGGACTCCGCCGCGCCGCGTGCCGCCGGCGCGCTCATGGGCGGCTTCCGCAACCGGTGCGAAGCCAACAGTGGGATTTGAATCCAGTCACTGGGCAGCCTTCACTTCGTTCCAGATCTCATTGTATTTTTCGCGGCGCGGCACTTGTTCCCAGAAATAGATGCGAGTCATGTACTGGTCCACGGTGTCCAGGTGCAGCGACTTCTTTTGCTCGTCATTCATGAACTGCGCCGCTTTTGGATTTGCCGGATCATAGCCAGTGACGTCCGTAACGGCCTTCTGCGTTTTCGCCTCGATCATGTACGCGAGAAAGTCAGCGGCGAGGTCCTTGTGCTCGCTCGCGGACGTAATCATCAGGTGGTCGATCCATCCGGTGGTATTTTCTTTCGGGATTGTCTCGCCGATGGGGAAATTCGCTTTGCGGAGTTGGTTGGTCATCAAGGGCCAACCCATGGCGGCGACCACTTCGTGATTTTCAAAAAGGTTCGTGAGCTCGCCGCCCGTGGTCCACATCTTCCGGATGTTGGGCTTCAATTCGACGAGCTTCCTTTTCACATTCTCGAGCTCCTCGTCGCTCATATTGTAGAGGTGGCTCGGATCGGGTTTGTCGTAGCCGAGAACTTGCCCGGCCATGTAAATGGTGGAGAGCTCGTCCCACACGGAAATTTTGCCTTTCAACTTCGGACTCCAGAGGACAGTCCAGCTATCTGGCGGCTGCGGGAACGCCGTCGTGTCGAAGAGCAGGGGATTCGGTCCCCAAGTAAACGGTACACCGTAGATATTTCCATTCACTCGCACGAGGGGGAGCGAACGCAATCGTTCGGAGAGTTGCGAGTACGATGGAAGCTTCGAGAGGTCGAGGGGCGCTGCCAAGCCTGCGGAGGCGATCATGGTGGCTACGTCGCTTGAGGGCGAGATCACGTCGTAGTTGCTGGCGCTGCCGCCGCGAAGTTTCGCGACGAGTTCGTCGCTCGAGCCCATGTAGGAAGCGCTGACCTTGCAATTGTGGGATTCCTCGAAGGCGCGGACGAAAGATGGATCGGCGTAACCTTCCCATACCAGCAAACTTAGAGTTGGGGTTTGCTTCTTGCATCCGCCGGCGACGAGCACAAGGACGACGGCTGCGAGAGCGAACGTTGTAAATTTACTGTGCATGGTTTGGAGTGCGCTCCCTAGGAGTTCTCGCTTCGATTCAATTTACCGAAACAGCTTGCCTTGGTGCCGCTAGAATGTCGGCGGCGTGTTCACCCACAAGACCCAGGCTTCTTTCTTGCCGGGATTCAACCAGCGATGTGGCGTACTGCTTTCGAAGTAGAAACTGTCGCCTTGCTCGAGGCGGTTCGCTTCGCCACCTTCAAGAGCAATTTCAATGCAGCCCTTCAAAATGTAAAGGAATTCCTCCCCTTCATGGGTGTACGACTCGCCGCTACCGGCCGACGGCGCAATGCGGAAGATGTGCGGCTCCATCACCGTGTTGCCCCAGGAGAGGAGTTCCATGCGAATGCCGTTACCTGCTTCGAGAACCTTGCGTTCGGCTGGACGGACGCGCCCCGGATTCGCTTCGGAAGGATCGAAAAGCGAAAGAATGCTGAGGCGGTAGAAGCGGGCCAGCTTACGCAGGGTCGCAATCGAAGCGCTCATCTGAGCACGCTCGAGCGCGGACAGGAACCCAACGGAAACGCCGACAGCTTGCGCCACCTTTGCAAGCGAGCAGCCGCGCTGCAATCTTAAGCGCCGCAGGCGCGGCCCGACAGGGCTTGCTTTTCTGCGGCCTCGTGTGGAGTTTGAAAGCAGCCCCTGCGTTTTGAGCATGTGAACGATGGCAGGGGCGTTCATCCCACGGGCGCGGCGAAGGAATTGAGCGCGCTTCAACAGGCGCACGTCCGCCTGCGTGTAGAGGCGGTACTGGCTGGGTGTGCGAGCGGGCGAGATGAGGCCGAGGGTTTCCCAGGAACGCAAGATCGAGGGTGAGACCCCAACAAGCCTCGCCACATCGCTGATGCGCAGATAACCGGGAGATCGCTCGGGTTCGCGGGTCAATTTCCGGGCGTGAGCCAAACGAGTTTCCTCTTGACAACCCTCAGGCCTTCCTCTAACGTTCGCGAATTATAGTAAGGTTTTCCGGGCAGCTGCAATCGAAAAATCGGGGGCGTCTGGGGTGGACGCAAGATTTTCAAAGGAGCGCCAATGAAAGCGACAGGGTGGGTACGAGTGTGTCTGCTCGCGTGCGTGAGCCTGGCATTCTGCGTCGCGACGATGGGGCAAACTAACGGCGAGATTCGAGGCAGCGTCACCGACCCGTCCGGCGCGGTGGTTCCCGGAGCGACTGTGACGGCGACGCAGCCCGACACTCAGGTCTCGCGGAGCACCACGACGAGTAGCGACGGCTCTTTCGATTTTCCCGAGCTGCCCGTCGCGATTTATTCTGTGTCGACAACGGCGTCGGGATTCAAGAAATTCGTGACGAAGGACGTCGCCGTAAGCATCGGTCACGTGGCGGTTGTTAACGTGGTGCTGCAAGTCGGAGGCACGAACGACACTGTGACGGTGGAAGCCAACGCCGTACAGGTCGAGACGACCAGCACCCAGCTCGGCGCGGTGATGACGGACACGTCGATTCGGGAGCTTCCCCTAAACACGCGCAACGCCTATGCGCTGCTTCAGCTTCAGCCTGGCGTGCAATCTCAGTTGGGCGCCGACCTATTTGCCGGCAGCGAGAATCCCGGGGTGGTGTCGGTAAACGGAGGCCGCGGCAGGTCGAACAACTACATGGTGAACGGCGGCGACGGGAACGACATATTTGTGAATGGTCCCGCGATTCAACCTTCGCCCGATGCGATCGAAGAATTCCGCGTGTTGACGAATACGTTTGACGCGGAGTATGGGCGCAACTCCGGCTCTGTGGTGAACGTGGTGACGAAGTCCGGTACGAACGCAGTGCACGGTGATTTCTATGAATTTCTGCGTAACGATGCGCTGAATACGAAGGGCTTCTTCGATAATTCGGTGGCGCCGTACAAGCAGAATCAATTCGGGGCCACTATGGGGGGACCGATCAAGAAGGACCGAACATTTATCTTTGGCTCGTACGAGGGGCTGAGGCTCCATCAGGGGACTTCCACGGGTCAGGTATTCTTGCCCACCGCGGACGAAGCCGCGGGAAACTTTGCGGAACCGGATGCGAACGGAGCCCCACAGGCAGCACTTTTTGGGGGACAGATCAACGATCAGACGTTCGCCGATACGCTGAATGCGCGACCCGGTTGCGCGGCTTCGACGGGAGTTCCGATCGCCGTCGGCGCAGCCTATTCCGACTTGTTTCCAAATAACCGCATTCCCACTCAGTGCTTCGATCCAACCGCGCTGTCAGTTTACAACCAGTACGTAGCTCCGCTCGGAACGGGAACTTTCACAGCTACTCCTCCCAAGCTCGTGCGGAACGATCAGTTTACGGTTCGCCTGGACCACAACATTACGGCGAGCGGTTCGCAAAAGTTCAGCGCGTACTACTACTTTGAAGACGATAGTCAAACCCTGCCGATTTCGTTCTTCCAGGGTGCGGGCGGAAACGTGCCTGGGTTCGGCTCGCTGTTTGGCACGCGAGTTCAGCAATGGAATTTGAGTCACACGTGGACGATCGGATCGAACGCCGTGAATGAGTTCCGATTCAATTATTTTCGAGAGGGCCAGCAGAGCAACAACCATCCCGTGAACACGCTTGCGAGCGTACACGACTCTTGCGGTGCGGTTCCGGCGGCGAACTGCTTTCAGGATCCCGGCTTTGACCCGAGCCTGGGTATCACGACCAACCTTCCGGGCCGGGTGGGCCTACCCTACATCGATGTCTCGGGAGGATTTGCCATAGGAAACAATTTTGAAGGCGAGCTCCCGCAAACCGGCAACACGTTCCAGTGGACTGACAATTACACAAGGACATTTTCCAAGCACACCCTGAAGTTCGGCGTGGATGTGCGACGGCAGCGGTTCGATCAATTCTTGTTCTTCGACGTGAGCGGGGAGTACACGATTACGAGCCAGGCGATCCAGGATCAGATCCAGTCAGATCCAAACTTCGCTTCCTACCCGAACTATTTTCTTGGCGCACCCGAGTCTTACACGCAGGGCGCGGCGCAACGGGAGGATCTGCGGAACACGGCTCTCTATCTATTTGCTCAGGACAGCTACAAGCTGAAACCGAATTTGACGTTGAACTATGGCCTGCGATGGGAACTAAACACTCCGTATTACGATACAGGGAACCGGCTGCAGACGTTCCGACCGGGGCAGGCCACGACGCAATACCCTTGCTGGCTGTCCACGGACAACGCAGCCAGCCTCGGGCTTGATCCGGGAGACTGCGGCCAGGCCAGCGGGGCCAACAACGCTGTGTTTCCCTTGGGGCTCGTCTTTCCAGGAGACAAAGGCGTGCCGCGCGGCTTGACCTCGACGTATTACAAGGCTTTTGCTCCTCGAATCGGTGTCGCCTGGAGTCCCGGATGGACCGAAGGCTGGCTCGCTAAACTCACAGGCGGGCCGGACAAGTCCAGCATTCGCGCTGGATTTGGAGTCTTCTACAATCCGATCGAGCAGTTGGTTCTCGAGCAGTTCAGCGCGGAGCCGCCGTTTGGCGGCAGCTCGTTCGTCACCAACCCGCTCTTCAATCTGCCGTACCTCGGTCAAGACGGCACGCAGACCCCGAATCCGTTCGGCGGCGTGATTCAGCAAACGCCGAAAACTCCGTGCGCAGTGGACACACCGGGTGGCCCCAACGGATGCGTTGATTGGTCGAATTTTCGAGACGCCATTTACTTCGGTGAATTTCAGCCCCATCTCAAGTCGCAATATTCGGAACAGTACAATTTGACGATCGAACGACAGCTAACGAAGTCCATGTTACTGCGAGTGGCCTATGTCGGGACTCAATCCCACCATCTACTCGCATCGCGCGATCAGAACGCGGGAAACATCCAAACTTGCTTGGGCCTGATCAATCTATCCGCTCTGAACGCAAACAACGTTCTGTCGGCACCGGCGGCCGACGGAGGAACCCCAACGTCGTGTGGACCATCCGGCGCGGAATCCGAGTACTTCATTCCGCCGGGGACAGTCGTGCCAGCAGACCCGGCCTTGTCTGCGATGCCGGCGCAACCTTTCAAGGTATCAAGCCTCAACTGTGCCGGGCTTGTACTGCCGTATAGTGGCGCGCCCGGAGGCAATCCAACGTGTTTCAGCGGAACAGTTGGACCGAACGGACTCACGCTCGTTGGAACTCGTCCGTATTCTTCGCCCAACTGCAACCCGATGAGTGGTGTGGGCTGCCCCAGCGACGGAGTTCCGATCTTCAGCAACATATTCGCCGAAGACACGAATGCGAATTCGAACTATAACGGCCTTCAGATTTCCGTCGAAAAGAGCTACTCGCATGGTCTTCTCTTCCAGGCGTCCTATACGTTTAGCAAGGCGATCGATCAGGGAGCATCTTTTGAAAACGAACTCAATCCCCTCAACTTCAATGCAACACGCGGGCTCTCCCTTCTGGATGCCAAACATCGGTTTGTTTTCAGTCCGTATTGGGAATTGCCAGTGCCGAAGTACGATGGTTTCAAAGGAAAAGCTCTAAACGGGTGGGGAGTCGCAGCCATCATTACGTACCAGAGCGGGTTCCCAATCCGAGTTCAAGACGGAAACGACTCGGAACTTCAAACCAGCTTCTTCTTCGAAGCCGCGAATACGCCGACGATGACGGCCCCGCTTCAGCGAACCAACCCTAAGACGAGCGGAGGCTTTTGGTTTGATCCATCGAATTTCTGCGATCAAACTCTCTCGTCCGATTGTCCGACACCGCTCGGCGGTTACGGAAACACACCTCACGCGCTGTGTTGTGGCCCAGCTATCAGCAACACGGACCTGGTGATCTCGAAGAAAACTCCGATCAACGAACGGTGGAACACGGAGTTTCGGGCCGAATTTTACAACGCGTTTAACCACACACAGTTCGCAAATCCGGATGGCGACTTCACCGATTCGACCTTCGGTCAGATCTTGAAGACACGAGTCGACCCTCGCGTGATTCAGTTTGGTCTGAAGGTATTGTTCTAACGGCTGGCGATATGAATCGAGCGAGGGCGCCTGTAGAACCGGGCCCCTCGCTTTTTCGTCTGGCGCCGAAATTTATCAAGCAAGGAGTGGCATGAGGGTATTTGTTCTGGGTGCGGGGATGATGGGGCGCGCGGTGGTCCACGATCTTGCGGGAGCGCGCGAGGTGAAGCAAATTGTTGTCGCGGATTTTGACCGCGCACGCGCCGAAGAGATTTCGCGGAAATTCGGCCGCGGGCGAGCCCGAGCTGTTTTTGCCGACGTCCGCGAGACGACCGCTCTGGCGAAGCTGTTGCACGGCTGTGATGTGGTGGTGAACTGCACGCAGTATAATTGGAACCTGGTCGTGATGCGCGCGGCGCTGGCCGCCCGGGTGAACTACATGGACTTGGGCGGGTTGTATCACATGACCAAGAAGCAGTTCGCGCTTGACCGCGATTTCCGCAGAATCGGCCGGCTGGCGATTGCGGGGATGGGAGGTGCGCCGGGCATTACGAACGTGATGGCTCGCGCGCTTGCCGATCCGCTCGAACGCGTGGAATCGATTCGCGTGTACAACGCGGGAGCAGACGAGCAGAAATATGACAGCCCCATCGCATACACGTTCTCGATCGCGACCATTCTCGACGAATTGACGATGCCGCCGATTGCGTTTGAGAACGGGCGGTATGTCGAGAAGCCAATGCTTTCGGATCCGGAGCCGGGAAAATTTCCGCGGCCGATTGGCAGCATCGTTCTGCGCCACTCGATTCATTCCGAGCTCGGAACGCTGGCGGAAAGCTTTCGCAAGAAAGGTGTTCGCGAGGTATTTTTCAAAATTAACTATGAGCCGCAGCTTGTGAACCTCGTCCGCGATCTGGTGCACACGGGCTTCACGAGCCGTGAGCCGATTGCCGTAAATGGAACGCGCGTGGCGCCTAGAGCCGTATTATTGGCCTTGCTGCAACAGCACACGACGACAAAGACCCCGCGAGACGTAGAGGCGCTTCGCGTAGTCGTATCGGGCCGAATCGGCAAGCGGCGGACCGCTAAAGCTATGGAGATGTGGGCGGGCTACTCGGTGCGTCCGCAACTCTCCGCTGTCGCGCGCGACACCGGTTTTCCGGCAGCGATCGCGGCAGTGATGCTCGGCAGGGGAGAAATCCGCGGCACGGGCGTGCAGGCGCCCGAAAACGTGGTGCCGCCTCAGAAGTTCTTCTCAGAGCTCGAGAAGCGCGGGTTTCGTTTTCGGACGTGGAGCGTGAAGCCGTAGGGCTTCGAGGAATTCGCAGAGCAATCGCAGCAAATCTCAGGGCCGTGCGCCGGCCACAGTACGCAATGGATGGAGGACGTCATGCACGCAGGGCTACGAAAGGAAATCGAGACATACGAGAAGCGCACGCCGCGCTCGCGAGAGGCGCACAAGAAGGCCGTCGAACGCTTGCCGTTGGGAGTGGCCAGCAATTATCGCGCCTACGATCCTTACCCGATATTCGTGCGCGATGGAAAGGGCGGGCACATTCACGACGTCGACGGCAATGAGTACATCGACTTCAATCTTTGCTTCGGAGCTTTGATGGCCGGGCACTGCCATCCCGCAGTCGTGAGCGCGGTTCAGAAGAAGCTTGGCACCGGCACGATGTTCGGCATGCCGCACGATATGGAATGGGAGCTGGCGGAGGAAATCTGCAAGCGCTTTCCGGTCGAAATGGTGCGGTTCAGCAATAGCGGCACGGAATGCACGATGCACGCGGTGCGACTGGCGCGAGCCGCGACCGGGCGAGATCGCATCATCAAGATGGAGGGCGGCTATCACGGACTGCATGATTCGGCACTCGTTTCGGTGAAACCGAAGGAAAGCGAAGTGGGAGATCCGAGCGCGCCCAATTCGGTTCCGGGCGGCGAGGGCATCACGAAGGCGACGTTACAGAATACGCTGGTCGCCCAGTTCAATGATCCGGAGGGTGTCGAAAGACTTTTTGCGAAGTATCCCAATGAAATTGCAGCGGTGATTGTTGAGCCCATCATGATGAACGTGGGAATCCTGATGCCCGATCCCGGATACCACCAGGCGCTGCGCGAGATCACGAAGAAACATGGGGCGCTGCTGATTTTCGACGAGGTGAAGACCGGAGCTAAGCTGGCGCGCGGCGGCGCGTGCGAATATTTCAAGATCAATCCCGATATCGTGTGCCTCGCGAAATCAATCGGCGGTGGATTTTCGCTCGCCGCGTTTGCATCGACACGACGGGTAATGGGGTTGATTTCCGATCATCGCGTGTTCCATGGAGGCACTTACAACACGAATCCTGTCGCAATGGCAGCTGGTATTGCGACGTTTCGCGAAGTGCTGACGCCCGCGGCTTACGAGCACGTGAACCGGCTCAATAAAAAGCTCGTAGACGGATACGAGAAGGAAGTGAAGAAATCAGGGCTGGATGCGTATCTGGCGGGCGCGGGGTCGAACGGGGCATTGATGTTTTTCCCGAAGCCGATTCGCAACTATCGCGACTGGCTCAAGATCGACAGCGAGATTTGGCGGCACTACTGGTTCGCGATGGTGAATCGCGGAGTGATGGCGCAGCCGTATTGGTGGGATGAGCAGTGGACCGTCTCGGTGGCGCATACGGACGCGGACATCGATCGACACCTGGAAGCATTTGCGGAAATTGCGCCGGCATTGGCAGCTGCACAGAAAGAGCCGCACGTAGTGACTGCGGCGCACTGAGATTGAACAGCGACGCTTTGCCCGTGCCGGTCAGACGCGATGGGTCGTGCCGCCCGGGCAAATCGACAGGAGCCGTTTCTGCCGGACGCGAAGAGTCCAACAACTGAGGTCGTGCACCTGAAGCGAGCGCTCGGGCGCTGGGACCTGGTTGCGCTTTTCGTCGTCGCGGTGTTCAACTTGAATGTTGTGCCGAGCATTGCGGCGAACGGCGGAGTAACCGTCTGGCTTTGGATTCTTTGCCTCGTCCTGTTTTTCTGGCCGCAGGGAATTGCGGTGATCGAGTTGGCGCATCGCTATCCGGGTGAGGGCGGCGTTTACTTGTGGGCCAAGGAAGTTTTCGGCGATTTTCACGGGTTTCTCTCCGGGTGGTGCTACTGGACGAACAACATGATGTACGTGCCCACGGTGATGCTCTATTTCGTCGGCGTATCGGTTTTTGCTCTGGGGCCAAGCCATGCTGCGTTGGCTGACAACAAAATATTCACTGTGACCGCATCGCTGGCGCTGTTGGCGCTGCTGGTAGTCCTTAATATTGTGGGGCTGGGAGTCGGGAAGTGGATCAGCAACATTGGCAGCATCGGAACGGTGGTGGCGGGCGGACTTTTAATTGCGCTCGGGATGGTTGTGTGGCTTCGTTTTGGCACAACGGTGACTGCGACGGATTTTCGAATTCCGGCCGATCCGCGGTTCCTACTGAATTCCTTCGGCGTGATTTGTTTCGGCCTCGTCGGTCTCGAGCTTGCCTCGGTGATGGGCGATGAGATTCGAGACCCGGAGCGAACGCTCCCCGGCGCGGTGGCGTGGGGTGGAGTGATTTCGGGCCTGTTATACATCGCGGCGACGCTGACGCTCCTCGTAGCGGTAAGTAAAAACGAAATCAACGTTCTGCAGGGCATCGTGCAAGCGGTGAGCCACATGGCGGCGCGGGTAGGCGTGGCGTGGATCGTCGCGCCTTTTGCGTTGATGTTAAGCATTTCGATCGCGGGGATCGGTTCCGCGTGGCTTGCGGGCTCAGCGCGAATTCCTTTTGTGGCGGGGCTCGATTCGTATCTTCCAGCCTGGCTCGGCAGGGTGCACCCGCAGTACGGAACACCGTATGCGGCTTTGATCGTTCATGCGGTCGTCTCGGCGATTCTTGTATTGATTAGCCTTCTTGGCTCGGGTGTGCAGGAAACATTTCAGCGTTTGCTCTCATTGGCTGTGGTGCTCCAGTTGGTTCCGTTCCTCTATATGTTCGGCGCGCTGCTGAAGCTGGCATTTGACCCCGCCGCGGCGGGGAAGGGGCATTACAGCAAGGCCGTGCTGATTTTCGCGGGAGCGAGCGGATTGCTGATGACGATTCTCGGCACCGTTTTCGCGTTTTCACCCGCGCAGCAAATCACATCCGTGGCTTCGTATGAGACGTGGATGCTAGGTGGGACGGCGTTCTTCATCGGCTTGGCTGCGTTTTTCTATTTTGTGTATGGGCGGCGCAAAGCCCCTCAGGCGGCGGCCAGCCGCATCTGAGTAAGAGTGGCGTCGGGAGGATTCAAATGGCCAGCGAGGCCAAGGCTACGGTCCGAAGGTACCGGATGTACGTTAACGGGGAGTTTATCGAAAGCCAGCGTGGGTCCTACTTTCCGGTCATCGATCCCTCAACCGAAGAGATCCTCGCCGAAGTTCCAAACGCTGATGAGACAGATGTAGACCGCGCGGTGGCTGCCGCGAGGGCGGCGTTTGATTCCGGAGCGTGGCCAGCTACGACGGCGCAGGAGCGCGGGCGTATTCTTTTTCGGTTGGCCGAGCGCGTTCGAAAAGAAGCGCCGGCGCTTGCGGAGCTCGAGGCGCGCAATTCGGGAAAGCCGATCGTTGAAGCGGAATACGACATCAATGATGTTGCAACTTGTTTTGAGTACTACGGCGGGCTTGCGACGAAAGTGCTTGGCAGCGTGAACCCGGTGCCCGATAACGCGCTGAATTTCACGATGCGCGAGCCAATTGGCGTCGCCGCCCAGATCATTCCCTGGAATTATCCGCTGCTGATGGCAGCGTGGAAACTTGCTCCGGCGATTGCCGCAGGCTGTACATGCATCCTGAAACCTGCGGAGCAGACGCCGCTTACGGCTCTTGAGTTTGCCGGCTATCTCGCGGAGGCGGGCTTGCCGCCGGGAGTCGTCAACATTATTACCGGCTTCGGCGAGACGGCGGGCGCGCCGCTCGTCAAGCACCCGGGCGTGAATAAGGTAGCGTTCACGGGAAGCGCGGCGGTAGGGAAGGCGATCGTCAAGATGGCCGCTGATACGCTGAAGCGGGTCACGCTGGAACTGGGCGGAAAGTCGCCTAACATATTTTTCGCGGATGCCGATTTTGAGGCCGCGATCGATGGCGCCCTTTTCGGAGTTTTCATTAACCAGGGTGAGGTTTGCTCGGCGGGTAGCCGGATTCTCGTGGAAAAAGGCATCTACCCGAAATTTGTAGAGGCGATGTCGGCAAAGGCAAAGACGATTCGCTTAGGGCCGCCACTCGAACGCGAGACGAAAATGGGTCCGCTCGTCAGCAAGGAGCAGTTCGATCGCGTCCGCTCGTACCAGGAGCTTGGCAAGAAGGAAGCGAAGGTCGCTTCAGGTGGCGGACGTTCTTCGAAGATCGCGCGTGGCTACTACGTTGAGCCGACGATCTTCTACGACGTGGACAATTCCGCTCGCATCGCGCAGGAGGAGATTTTCGGTCCGGTTGCAGCGGTGATACCGTTCGGGAACGAAGCAGACGCGATTCGCATCGCGAACGACACTCCGTACGGTTTGGCGGCGGCCGTGTGGTCGCGCGACATCTTTAAGGCGTTCCGTGTAGTGAAAGCGCTGCGTGCCGGAATCGTCTGGGTGAATCACATGCAGCCGACTTACGTAGAAGCTCCGTGGGGCGGCTACAAGCAGTCCGGCTTCGGGCGTGAACTGGGACCCTGGGGCATCGAGGAATATCTCGAAACCAAACAGGTGCACGTCAATTTGAACGAACAACCAATCGGATGGTACTGACATGCCCACAATCCAATTGCGCACGTCGATTCCTGGACCCAAGTCGCAAGAGCTGACGCGCCGGCGCAATGCGGCGGTGGCGCGAGGCGTTGGACACGCGACGCCGATCTTCGCAGCGCGAGCGGAAGGAGCGATGCTGGAGGACGTCGATGGGAACCGCTACATCGACTTTGCCGGCGGCATCGGCTGCCTGAATGTCGGACACCGCGCCCCAGGCGTTTTGGCCGCCGTTCGCGAGCAACTCGATGCGTTTATGCATACCTGTTTCAGCGTTGCGCCATACGGGAAATACATCGAGCTTGCTGAGAGACTGAACTCGCTCGTCCCGGGCACATTTCCGAAGAAGACGATTCTCGTGAATAGCGGCGCAGAAGCGATCGAGAATTCCGTAAAAATCGCGCGGAGTTATACGCATCGCCCCGCAATCATCTGTTTTGAGGACGCGTTTCACGGCCGCACGATGCTCACGATGTCGCTGACGAGCAAGACGCATCCATACAAGGCGGGTTTCGAGCCCTTTGCTACGGACATTTATCGCATTCCATACGCCTACTGTTATCGCTGCTCGTATTCATTGCAGTATCCCGGTTGTGGTGTGTTCTGCGCCCATCACCTTGAGGACACTTTCAAGCGCGTGGTGGCGTCCGAGTCGGTTGCGGCCGTGGTTGTCGAGCCAGTTCTAGGCGAGGGTGGTTTTGTTGCGCCGCCTCCGGAGTTCTTTTCAATCATCCAGGAAATTTGCCGGCGCCATAAGATTTTGCTCATCGCCGATGAAGTGCAAACGGGCTTTGGTCGTACGGGCGCGATCTTCGCGTGCGAGCGGTACGGCGTTGTCCCGGACTTGCTGGTGTCAGCGAAATCCATTGCAGGAGGACTTCCGCTCGCGGCAGTAACCGGCCGTGCGGAGATCATGGATGCTCCGGGCGTGGGCGGACTTGGTGGAACGTTTGGCGGGAATCCTGTTTCATGTGCGGCGGCTCTGGCAGCCATTGAAATTATGGAACGCGAAAATTTGCCTGCGAAAGCCGAGAGGCTTGGCGAGAGGTTTGACGCGCGCGCGCGGGCGTGGAAAAAGCGCTGGCCTCTGGTTGGAGACGTTCGTGGCCTTGGCGGCATGCGAGCGATGGAACTGGTGCGCAGTCCGGAAAGCCGGGAGCCGGCGAAAGAAGAAACAGAACAGGTGCTGCGGCATTGCTACGAGCGCGGCTTGATTCTGATTTCGGCCGGCACATACGGCAATGTAATAAGGATGCTAGCTCCGCTGGTAGTGACGGACGAGCAATTCGACGAGGGGTTGAACGTGCTGGAAGGCGCCTTGGCAAGCGTTGCCGAGTCGCGTATGGAAACGGCGCCGCATCGCGCGTAGCATTATCGAGTGCGAGCATGTCGAGGATCTGGCTATGGCAACTCAGACGAAAGTGGCGGTAAAGAGCTGGGGAATATTTGTCGACGGCAAATGGCTCAACGAAGGCGAGCCGTTTGAAATTCTCTCGCCGTACGATCACTCCGTGGCCGGTGTAGCGCGGCGCGCGACATTCGCACACGCTGAAGCGGCTATACAAGCCGCGATGCGCGCGTTTGAGACGACGAAGAAATCGGCCGGATACGAGCGCAAGCGCATCCTGAACGCCATCTCTGATGGGATTCGCGCCCGCCGGGAAGAGTTCTCGCAGCTGATGTGTCTCGAGGCGGGGAAGCCGATCAAGACGGCGCGCGTGGAGGTGGACCGCGCTATTTTCACGTTTGAGATCGCAGCCGAGGAAGCAACGCGTATCGGAGGCGAGTGGCTCCCGCTCGATTGGCAGGCTTCCACAGCCGGCCGCGCGGGCATCGTCCGCCGATATCCGTTGGGACCGATTCTTGCAATCACGCCGTTTAATTTCCCATTGAATCTCGTGGCGCACAAAGTCGCCCCGGCCATTGCCGCCGGTTGCACGATTGTTTTGAAACCGGCGCCTCAAACTCCGCTCTGCTCGCTTTTGCTTGCGGACGTCGTCGCAAGCTCAGGGCTGCCCGCTGGTGCTTTCAACGTTTTGCCACTTGCGAATGACGTTGCCGAAAAGCTCGTGTCCGATGACCGCCTCAAAATGCTGACGTTCACGGGCAGCGGCAAAGTTGGCTGGGCGCTCAAGCAAAAGGCAGGAAAGAAAAAAGTAACGCTCGAACTCGGCGGCAACGCAGGTGTGATCGTTCACTCGGATGCCGACGTGGCGCATGCGGCAGAGCGGTGCGTCGCGGGCGGGTTCAGTTATTCCGGACAGACGTGCATTTCGGTGCAGCGAATCTACGTGCAGCGGGAGGTTCAAGAAAAATTCCTGGCGGCACTTGTGGCGGGCGTGAAGAAATTGAAAATGGGGAATCCGGCCGACGAGTCCACGGACGTCGGGCCTCTGATTAACGAAGGCGCGGCGCGCCGTACCGCGGATTGGATCAGCGAGGCCGTTGCAGGCGGAGCCAAGATCGAAACCGGCGGTAAGCGTGAAGACTCGATGGTAGAACCCACCGTTCTGACGCACACGCTCCCTCAAATGAAAGTCAGTTGCGAGGAAGTTTTTGCTCCGGTGGTGCTGGTCGAGCCTTACGATGATTTTTCGGACGCAATTCGCCGCGTGAACGATTCGCCGAATGGACTGCAGGCCGGAGTGTTTACGCGCGACGTGAAGTTGCTCTTCGCCGCATTTGACGAGCTCGAGGTGGGGGGCGTGATCGCCGGAGATACATCGTCGTTCCGAATCGATCATATGCCCTACGGCGGCGTGAAGGATTCGGGGACCGGGCGCGAGGGACTCCGGTACGCGATTGAAGAAATGACGGAACCGCGGCTTCTCGTCCTGAATATCCGGTAGCGCCGGAATTGCACGCGGTCAATGACCGCGTTTTTCGCGGTGTGGCGGCGCGGGGGCCAAAGACGTAACAATCGTGATCAGGAGAATCACTGCGATGACTGCCAGCGAGGCGAGGTCGGAAATCTGAATCCAGTCACTGGCGATCATTTTCCCGCCTACAAATATCAAAATAGCCGCGAGACCCTGATGAAGGAACCGGAAGCGCGGCAGAATGTCCGCGAGGGCGAAATAGAGGGCCCGCAATCCAAGAATCGCGAACGCGTTTGAAGAGTAGACAATAAATGTATCGCGAGTGATGGCGAGCACCGCCGGCACGGAGTCAACCGCAAAGATGATGTCCATGGCTTCTACGGCCACGAGCGCCAGGAACAGCGGGGTCGCATGCCACTTGGATTCGCTTCTGACCCAGAAGCTTTCGCCGGCGTAGTCGCTGAGAACCGGGACAAATCGCCGCGCGACCCGGACCAGCCAATTGCGCTCTGGTTGAATCACTCGCTCGCCAGGGAGCAACATGCGAAATCCGGTGAAGAGAAGGATCGCGCCAAATAGAAACAGGACGAAGTGAAAGGACTGCAGAAGCTCGACCCCAGCAAGAACAAACAGAGCTCTCATCACCAGCGCGCCGACAACTCCGTAATAAAGCACCTTGTGCTGGGAGCGTGCCGGTACCCCGAAAGATCGAAAGATCAGTATGAAAATGAAAATGTTGTCGACGCTCAGCGATTTTTCTACCAGATAGCCAGTCAGAAATTCTATGGCTGCATGCTGTCCACGAGCAAAATGGACGTAGACACCGAACAGGAGCGAAAGGGAAATCCACGCCGCACTTTCGATGAGTGCGCTTTTCAGCGTGATCTTTTGCGCTTGACGGTGAAATACGGCGAGGTCCAACACCAGCGCCACCGAGATCACAATCCCGAAGACCACCCAGACCTGAATCGGAGTTCCGAGCATGACGGGACAGTGTAACGGAAGAGGTCCCCAAGTGGATGCATTGGGTGCGCCCAATATTCCATTGGCGCCCGGTTACAATCGAATTAGAGTTGCGGCCATTGCATGGATTGCGGATAATCTCTGCATCGTGACGAGCAGGGTTGAGCCGGCCTGGCGGCTTCCGCGATGAATTGTCCTCACTGCAGCACGGTCAACGCCGAAACCGCCGAGTCTTGTTCCCGCTGTGGTACCCCTATGCCCATAGGGGATTCCGAAACAATGGTAATGGTGGATCTGACCGCTCTCGCGCCCGGGAGCGATTTTGGCACGCGCTACCGCATTGAAGCGCTATTGGGTCAGGGCGGTATGGGTCGCGTTTATAAGGCCTACGACAAGGACCTCGATCGCACCGTCGCGCTCAAGGTCGTTCGCCACGGAGTGATGGGCGAAACCGACGCTCTGAAGCGATTCAAGCAAGAACTCATTCTCGCGAGCAAAATTTCGCATAAGAACATTCTCCGCATTCACGACATGGGGGAAGTCGGCGATACGAAGTTCATCACGATGGCCTACGTGGAGGGCCAGGACCTCTACGGAATCCTCAAAGAGAATCCGAAGCTGCCAATCGAGCGGGTTCTGAAATTCGCGACGGCGCTCGCCGAGGCGCTCGCTGCCGCCCACGCCGAAGGCGTCATTCACCGGGATCTCAAGCCTCAAAATATTCTGGTTAATAAGGACGACCAGATTTTCGTCTCCGACTTTGGCCTCGCGAAATCCTTCGAAGAAGGCGCGCAGGGCATGACGAAGACAGGCGCGTTCCTCGGCACGCCGCGATACATGTCTCCCGAACAAGTGGAAGGGAAGCCGGCCGACCAGCGCAGCGACCTCTACTCCTACGGTTTGATGCTCTACGAGATGGCGGTGGGCGACGTCCCGTTCACGGGCGAATCAACGCTGAAGGTGATGTACCAGCGGATTCAGGAGAAGCCGAAGAACCCCAAGCTGATTAATCCGACGCTGCCGAGCTGGTTTGTGCGCGTCATCATGCGCTGCCTGGAGCGGGATCCGGCCGCGCGTTACCAGAGCGCTTATGAAATTCTCGCCGACCTGCAGGGGTCGAGAGGGTCAGCGAGCGGATCGCACACCGTTCAGATTCAGATTCCTGAATTTGCGCAGCGAAGCTGGGCATGGGTTGTTGCCGGCGTTGTTTTCCTGCTTTTGCTGGCGTTCGCGATTCCTCCCGTCCGCCATTTGATCCTCGGCGGAGGAACGGCAGTTGGGAAAGGCGCGACCGGCATCCCGCCGCTCTCGCAAGGGAAGTTTGTCGCCATCCTGCCGTTTCGCGTGCTTGGAGACGATCAATCGCTCGGATATGTGGCGGAAGGTTTAAACGAAGCGCTCTCGGCGAAACTGTTCCAGCTGAAGGATCTCCGTCTCGCATCGGAGACTGCTGTCGCAAGGGTTTCTGAAAAGGATCCGATCGAGAAAACGGCGCGTGCCCTCGGCGTAAATCTAGTCGTGCAGGGAATGATTCAAGGCAGCACGGATAAAATGGCGATTATTTTGAGCCTCATCGACGTCGCGGACGGCGGCAAAAAACTATGGAGCCAGCAGTTTACGGGCGTGCCTAAGGATCTTCTGACGCTTGAGGACCAGATTTCCGGCCAGCTCGTGACTGCTCTCGATGTGAAACCGAGCAACGAGGAGCTGGCGCGCACCGCCGAACGCCCGACGGACAACGTTGACGCGTATGATCTTTTCCTTCGGGGCCGTCAGGCGCTGCGAGGCCCAGAACCTGTGACGGCCGCCCAATCGGCGATCGATTATTTCCAGCAGAGTATCCAGAAAGATCCCGGGTTCGCCTTGGCGTATACGGGCCTGGCCAGCGCCTGCTTGACGATGTACCACGAAAAAAAGGACGCGTTTTGGGCGCAAAAAGCGCTCGGAGCGGCGCAGCGCGCAGAACAATTGAAGGACACTCTTCCGGAAGTGCACTTCTCGCTGGGGACGGTGTACCTGCGAACAGGGAAGACTGCGCAGGCGATTGTTGAGCTAAAGCGAGGCTTGCAGCTCTCTCCCAACTCGGACGAAGGCTATTTGCGTTTGGGAAAAGCCTACATGGACGGTGGACAGAAAGACGATGCGATTGCAACCTACAAGAAAGCGATAGAAGTGAATCCGTATTACTGGGGCAATCGCATTGCGCTCGGAAATGCTTATTTCTCGATTGGCGACACGGAGAAGGCGCTCGAGGAATACAAGCGCGTCACCGAACTTGAACCCGGAAACGTTTCGGGATGGGATAACCTCGGCAATGCCTATCTTCGTTTGGGTCGGTACGAGGAGAGCATTCCTGCTTACAAGAAATCCATTGAGCTCACTCCAACCTGGAGCGCTTACAACAATCTCGGATATGTGAATCTGCTGCTGGGGCGATTTCCTGACGCGGTGCAAATGTCCGAAAAGGCGGTGGAACTCGGGCCGAATCAGGAATTGGCGGTCGGAAACCTGGCAGATGCGTATCGCGGTTCTGGTCAGAAGGACAAAGCCAACGCCACCTACGACAAAGCGATCGCGCTGGCGTTCCAGGAACTGCAAGTGAACCCACAGAGCACGGCGGCACTCGAGGACCTGGCACTCTACTACGCGAAGAAGGGCGAGGCGGCCCGAGGGACGGAGTTCATTCAACGAGCCCGCGGGATTGATCAGAAAGACGTCGAATTGATTTATGCCGAGGCAACCGTCGAACTCCTGGCAAACAAGCAGTCGGATGCACTTCGTTCCCTTCGCGAGGCGTTCAGCAAGGGCTATTCTGTGAAACAGGCGCAGCAGGATCCGGAGTTTGCAAAGCTCAAAGACACCCCGGAGTTCAAAGCGCTAGTGAAGGAATTCAGCAAATAGTCTCAGCAGCGAAGCCGACCCCAAGCAGTTTGTCTTTAATCCCGCACTCATTCCGATGCACTCGCGCTTCGTGGACTGCGTTGAATTAGCCGCCCTGCACTTGGATGTTGCGGGCTGAACCGGACGAGTGACCCGCCATGCGAATCGAGTCCGGTGGGACAACGAGGGAACAATAACGCGCGGGAAGCAGGCGTGGAAATCACGAGCGGCGTCTGGACAAATAAGAAAGGGATGCTGCTCTTTTGAAAAGAGCGGCATCCCACAAAACTTTTGTACGCGCAAACTTCACTGAGCGCCGAACGAATTCGGCGAAATGCTTACGAAATTACCTGTAGCGCCGAACCGTTCTTGAAGCGGCGCCGCCCGACGAGCAACGCGACGATCCCGATTCCGACCAGACCAAGCGATGAAGGCTCCGGGAACGGAATGAGCGCGGCGCCATTGGTGGAGATGTCACCCTGAGCATTCGCGGTGAACAACATCGTGCCATTGCCGTTGGTATTGAAATTGATCGCGCAGCCAGCGGCGATACCGAAAATGAAATCGTCGTTGTCGCAATCCCCGTCATTCACGATGCCGAAAGCCGTGAGCAGATTTAGAATCTGAGTTGCGGTCCAACCGGTCGGGATTGCCGGCGCGGTGAAGGTACAGCTGTCGACGCCGCCCGCATTGTTGCTGGTGGTTCCAGTCCAATTGAACTGAGCCAGCGGCCCCGAGCTGTTAAAAAGTGACGTCAAATTGGAGGCGCAAGACAGACCACCCTGCGTCGTCACATCGAGCGCAGCAAAAGTGATCTGGGTCGTCAACACGGTCGTATCGCAGGCCACGTTAAACGCACCCGTCGAGTCAGCCATAAACTGAGCTGAGCCGCAGCTCGGAAGGATTGGATCGGGGCCCGGGTTCACGTTCACGCGGGCATCGACGCCGTCTGCGCGGACGATGCTGGACGCAAAAAGCACCACCGCGATAACTGCCATAAGCTTGAAAGCTTTCAAGAGCGCACCTCCGAGAAATTGACGCACTGTGCTCATTGCATCTGTAGTACCAAAGTTCTACTTGAATTCTTCCAAATAAACCCTTTGTTTGCAATGCGAATTTCGCCCCGCCCCGCGCTCCCGTAACCATGTGTGCAATGTTTTTACCATCTTCGCCCTACCTGTATCCCAAGCTGCACATTGGGCTTATTCCCAATTTGGTCGGAACGCGACCCGAGGATTGTGGCACGACTGGATTGGTACACGTCGAGGGGGGGCGGCCGGAGCGCGGGCAACCGTCCGATCGGCGCGGATTTGCTTCTTCCCGCAACCTGCTAGTTCGCGAGCCTTAGGAGATCGCGCGAATGTGTTGGTTCAGTCTGAAATGGAGAGAGGACGCTCTCCGTTAGAGAGTATTCCGTCGTTGCTGGTCCAATCGCGCGTCATTTGATCGGTTCAATTTTTGTCGGTGTCCCGGTGAGGTAATCCTTGGCCTCGGTGATGATTTTGGTCAGCGCGGTCGAGGAATCCTTGCTCCGCGTCGGACCCACATTCTTGGGCGGCCGCCCATCGAAGTAGTCATCGGAGACTCCCTTACCGGCTAGAACAGTGTGCTCTTTACCTGCAGCGTGCCCTCGCTTCCGAGCTCAAGGGTCATCTCCGCTTCGACTCTCTTGGCGTCTCTGCCCTTTGGCAGCCGAAATACAGCTGCAAACCCGCTCGACTCGCCCTTGCTGACCTCGATACCTTTCAGCACATCTGGCTGAGGGACTTTCGAGATACCTACGTCCCTCGCCCACGCTGATACTTCTTCAGGGGAAAGGGGATTGAGGATCTCGCCTGAAGGTAGCTTGAGCCTGACCGTGGACGGACTCACACGCAACGGCTCGGTGTGAGCAATATTCTTGACCAGGGGGAGGATAACCACAAGCTCTCTGACGCGGACCATCTTTGCACCCAGCCACGTGGCGACTTCTTTGGCGTTGGCGCACCCAAGATGCGCCTCGAGATCAGGTCGATTGACTCCCCCGGTGTTCACCGCGTAATAAGTGAATTGCGCATTCTGGGCAACCGTCGGAGCAGCGACGAGGAACGCCAAACAGATCGGGCTGGCAAGGAAGACGTAGAAAGCGAACCATCGCATAGATGATCCCGATTGTATTTTAATGACCATCAAACTAGTTCCAGACTATTCTGTTGTCAAGGCGTCACACTCACTTGGCCGGTCGCGGGTAATTTGCTGGCAAACCGGAAGCAACCCGCATCATCCGTCACGCGGCCCGCTGGCGACGATTCTTCCGCTCTTGCCTTGCCGCGTCCAACTTCCGATCCCGCTGCGTCGGAATGGTCCGCTACGGCGGAGACTGAGCATCCCCGTCGAGGCCAAGACTCGGCGAGAGATCCGCCGAGCGGAAGTTTGCAAAAACGAGCCAGTTCGTGCGCTCCCCAAATTGCAACCGCGAGCTCCATGGCTTGCTTGGGGGCCTGCCGCAATGCGGGCAAGTCGTTTCTCTGGTGTTCATTTCACTTCTAGCCGTTGGGGTTCATTCACGCTTTTAGATAAGAACGACGCGAAGCCACAAACGTCAGCCTTTCACGCAGACAATTGGAACGAGGCGAGCCACCCGACGCGCCAGTTTCGCGCGTTCGGCGGCTTCCGCGACGGCGTTCACATCTTTGTAGGCGCCCGGCGCTTCTTCTGCGACTCCGCGATAGGATCTCGTTCGGATCAGCACCCCGTGCTGACGCAGTTCATCCACCAATTGGCGGCCGCGCCAGAGCTTGGTCGCCTGCGTACGGCTCATGGAACGGCCAGCGCCATGGCAAGCGGACGAGAACGCGAGCTGCTCGCCTTCCGCCGTACCCACGAGAATGTAGGATTCGGTTCCCATCGTCCCACCGATTAGGACCGGCTGCCCTATGTCGCGCAGTGCCGGCGGCAAATCGGGATGACCGGGACCAAAGCTGCGGGTCGCACCTTTGCGGTGAACAAACAGCTTTCGACTGACGCCGTCCACCACATGATTCTCGATCTTGCAGGTGTTGTGGGAAACATCGTAAAGGAGCGTGAGTTGGGCGCTCGGGATGACTCCGCGGAAGGCGCCTCGGACCAAATGCGTGATGATCTCGCGGTTCGCTAAGGCGCAGTTGATGCCAGCGCGCATGGCACCGATGTATTGTTGGCCCAACTCCGAATCAATCGGAGCACACGCCAATTCACGGTCCGGAATCGGGCGGTATCCCTGGATTACCATGGTTTTCAGATAGTCAGTCCCGATCTGATGACCGAGGCCCCGAGAGCCGCAATGAATACTCACCACCACCTCATCCTGCCGCAGCCCAAACGCGGTGGCCGTCGCCGCGTCGAAGATCTGCGCCACTCGCTGGACTTCCAGATAATGGTTACCGGATCCGAGTGTGCCCATTTCACGAGTCTGGCGTTTCTTGGCTTCATGGGAGACGAATTCCGGCCTCGCGCCCGATGCGCAACCGCCCTCTTCAATGCGCTCGAGATCTTCGGGTTGGCCATAACCGCGAGCTACCGCCCATCGCGCGCCGCCACATAACATCTGATCCATCTCTGCCTCACCCAGAGAGATCAGTCCGGTGCTGCCGACTCCGGCCGGCACGTCGGCGAACAAGGCTTCCGCTAGTTCCGCCTTGGCTGGCTCGAGTTGATCCGCTGTCAGCGTGGTGCGGAGCGCGCGAACTCCGCAGGAGATGTCGAAACCCACGCCTCCCGCGGAAATAACACCTCCCTCATCGGGATCAAAAGCGGCGACTCCGCCGATCGGGAATCCGTAGCCCCAATGGGCGTCGGGCATGGCATAGGCTGCTCTCTGGATTCCCGGCAGAGTTGCGACGTTAGTCAGCTGTTCACGAACCTTGTCATCCATTCCCTCGATCAAGGGCTTGCTGGCATATAGGATGCCTGGGACGCGCATCTGCCCAGTGGGTTCGATCCACCACTCGTAGTCGGATTTTTGGGTCAGCAATTGGGGATTCGTGATCATCCTCCCGTGGACTCATACATCGACAATGCATTGCGCGAGCCAACGCCCAGCGCTGTCGCACTCGACCTTGAGATCCGTAACCGTGGCCCCTTTGGCTTCGACGGCCAGCTGATGGCGTTCCGGGTCGACGGCCTCGCCGACGAGCGTTCCGGTAAGCGAAAGTCCCGACAGAACCACTCTGTAGCTGCCGAACAGCATGTTCCGCACCGCCATCTCATAGATGATGGTGTTGAGCCAGCTCACCAACAGAAGTTCCAGGTCCGGGGCTTCGCAATGAATTTCGATCTGCTCTGACTGGCGAACACTGGAAACGTCAGCCACGACCGCGGTAAGCGCTATCGCTGTCTGCTCAAATGCTTCTTCGGCCGAGCGTCCAAAGCCACGGATTCCGATATCAGCACCATGCGAATAGTGTTCCCAACTCGCCACTGCTTCTCCAGCATGTCATTTACCTAAAGTCGGCGTGCACTATTCACGGCCCTTCGCTACTTGTGCCCGAGCCGGGTTCGGACGTGCGAGGTGGCGGCTGAACCACTCCGCGGCGAGCCGCGCTACTGCTTCCAATGTTCCCGGTTCTTCAAACAGATGGGTCGCACCCGGAACGATAACCAACTTCTTCTCGGGACACTCTAAAGGCAACGGGAACACCGCCGCGTGGGATTCCCAGTACGATCACATCCTTGCGATTTCTGTATTTCTCGAGTCGGCTGGCAAGCCGGCGGCCCGCGTCCACTCGGTTTTCGAAAACGATCTCTTCCGTGTCGCGATCCACGGCCAGGTTCAGTTCCTCCGATTTCGTACGGTCGACGCAAAACTTCGAGCGTCTAGACGACGGCGTGCGCCCCGCGTGCCGTTCTTAGGGTCTTCGAGATTTCCGCGAGAGTTTTTGCCACTACACCCGCCGGAGCATGCAACGCGATATCGGCTTGGGCCACCATACCGATGCAACGTCCCTGAGCGTCTATGACGGGAATCCTGCGAACCTGATGATTCTGCATCAGCTTCTCGCAGTCCTCCAGCGTGTTTTCAGGTGCGCACGTGACCGGGCCGCTCATCATAACCTCTGCGACGCGAGTGGCTTCGGCGAGCAGTGCACCCGCAACGACAGTGCAACACAGATCGCGGTCGGTCACGATGCCTTCCAGTTTTCTGCTTACGCTATCAGAAACCACCGGCAAAGCACCGACACCCCGATCTTTCATCAGCTTGGCAGCGGCTTGCGCGGTATCCGATGGCGTGCAACAAATGACGTCCCTTGACATGATTTCTTTAACCAGCATGTTCGTCCTCCTGACCTGCCTCTCGATCGAATCGAAGCCGATCGATGTTGTTTTCTTTCTACGCGTATCGGTTTAGAGAAGATGTGATTGCAATCACAGTCAGCAGAGCTGCGGCGAACTAGTTTCAAGCCATAATGGAATCTGAAATATCGGCTCCGCTGGGCATACGCAAAACTCGGCTCCAGCCTGTGAAGGTAGGTCCCCTTCAATGCGGACGGAGCTGCAGCCCTGAGAGCTTTCTAGCGCTGGATCTATAATGAAACAAGCCTGCATCCGATTTTACTCGCAGTTAAACGACTTTCTTCCACCCGAAAGGAGGATGCAAACTATAACGTACAACTTTGATGTCAGTGGATCCGTGAAAGACATGATTGAAGCCATGGGCGTGCCGCACACCGAAGTGGACTTCATCCTCGCGAATGGCACGCCAGTAGATTTCGGTTATCGCGTGCGAGGTGGCGATCGAGTCAGCGTTTTTCCTAGGTTTCGATCCATTGACATCAGCCCCCTTGCGCATTTGCAGCCTCCGGCGCTTGGCGAGAGACGTTTTGTGGCGGATGGGCATCTGGGCCGGCTCACTGCGTATCTTCGGATGTTAGGGTTCGACACTCTCTATCGAAGCGATTACCGGGATGAAGAAGTAGCTCGCCTGTCTTCGAGTGAAAACCGCATATTGTTGACCAGGGATTGTGGATTGCTGAAGCGCAATGAAGTGAGGCACGGCTATTATGTACGAGGGACAGAGCCAGCCAAACAGTTGGTTGAAGTGTTACGCGAGTTCGATCTAGCCCCAGCGATCATGCCGTTTCGCCGATGCATGCACTGCAATGCACTACTTCAGGCAACTCCGAAGGAGTCCATCCTGCAGCGTCTTTTGCCGGAGACGGCGAAGTACTTCGAGGAGTTTTACGCTTGTTCCGGCTGCAAGAAAGTCTACTGGAAGGGCTCTCACTACCGCCGGATGAAGCGTTTCATCGAGAGCGTCACGTAATTAGCGGGAGGCAGCCTCTTTTAGGCTGCCTCCGACAACAACTTTGGGCGAGATTCGGTTCGGGCTCAGGCTACCAAACCGTCCTTCTTCTTCAGAATGTCGCGCACAAACCATTCGTGTTTTTCATGAATTTGGACGGCCCTCGAAAACAGGTCGACTGTGCCTGGATCGTTGCTTTCGTCGGCAGCCTTGGCTGCCTCTCGCATTTCCTTGATGACCACTAACAGGTTCGCATCAGCCTCTTCAATCGCCTCGCGCATGGATTGGTTGGCCGACGCCGATTGGACGCTGGCCGCTTCTTGCATTTGCCGCAATTGTACGTTTTGTACATCTTGTCCGATCATGCGTACGCGTTCCGCGAAGTCGTCGGCCGTGCCCAACACGCTGTTGGCGAACTCGTCGAACATCAGGTGCAAGTCTCGAAACAAGGGGCCAAACGTCTGCCAGTGATAATGTTTGTAGTTGGCATAAAGAACCAGGGCATTTGCAACCTGGCGCTGCAAATGCTGCACTACCGGATGATCTTCCCGATTTTCCTGCGATACATCTTTCGCTAAAACGGTACGCGTGGCGGGCATAGCCTAACCTCCTTCCAATTTACGTTCTAGAGCTCTCAGAGGCCCATTAATATAGATGAGGGGCATATGCAGTCAGTGATATCGGTCACACCTACTTGTTGGCTGCAACAGGCCTCAAAATCCACACCGCTCTTCCCGTTGTTTACTCACAGTGCTTTGACTGTCTCTTCTATCTTCTTTGCGATGGCGGCGTAGTCTTCACCCTGGAATTGTATTGCCGGGCCGAAAACGATTTCCACGCGTCCCGGTCGCGGCCAGCGTGTGTGCCGGTGGAGCACCTTCTCCACACCACGCAATCGGACGGGCATCACGGGTACCCCTAACCGACCAGCGATCAGACCGATGCCCGGCTGGAAGGGGTGGATCTCCCCGGCCTCGGTACGCTCGCCTTCCGGGAAGTACAGGATGGACCAATTGTCGCTAACCAAGTCCCCGAGATACCTGAGGGATTGGCGAGCACCGATTTCGGTCTGAGGAAGCGGAAATGCATTGAAGAACAATGCAACCAACCAATAGATGGCGCTTTCGCGAAGCCATTCGGACCGCCTGTGGCGCTCCGGCCAGAAGTGGGCATCGAAGTATTCTTTCCACATGGCCACGGCCGTGCGACGCCGAAACCGGCGGGGCATAGCGGACAGGATCAGAGGCGTATCTAGATGGCTCTGGTGGTTTGACGCAAAGATGACAGGACCTTCCAGCGAAGCCAAATGCTCCAGCCCCCCGATGTGAGCATGCGCAAACATCCGCGTGAGTGGCAGCCATAGTGTATTCAGCGCCACACTTCGAACAAGCCTTGCCAGCCACAGGCAGTTCCACCTTGGAACTTCTTCGGGCCTGGGCGGCGCGGTGATTTCAGCCAGCGCGGAGACAGTGCGCGCGCCGGTCAATAGCGATTCGTCGATGCTGCTATCGAACCGCCGCTCCAAATCAACCATGAGTTCCACGCGATCAAGCGAACTCAAACCGAGTTCATCTAGCGTGGTCGCCGAGGTTATGGTCCGGTGCGGGGCATATCTCTGCAGAAGCTCGATGACTCGGTCTTGACCGGAGGCCGCTACAGCCGAGGTGCCACTTTCGACCCACAACTGGATCTCGCGGTGCTTTAACTTTTGCGTGCCTTCCGTCCGTGGCAGCCGATCGCTCGGCCAAATCGAGACATTCCGGATTTTCTGGTGATCTTCCAGCCGCAGGTTGGCACGGCGAACGATTTCGTCTGGGTCACTGGCGTCTTCGAGCACCAGAACGGCGTGCACGCGGTCTTTGCCGACCACCGCAGATTCCCGCACGCCCGGTAGCTGATTGAGTACATTCTCCACATCCTCGGGGAAGACCTTCAGCCCTTCTGGTGTGACAATCATTTCCTTCTTGCGTCCCCGAATCGTCAGATTACCGGCGTCGTCAAACGTCCCGATGTCACCAGTGCGAAACCATCCGTTTTCGAATGCCGACGCGGTCTCGTCCGGAGCGCGGTAGTAACCGGATGTCACACTCTCACCTCGCACGAGGATCTCACCGTCCGGCGCAATCTTTACCTCCACGCCAGCAACCGGCTTGCCGACTGTACCTACCGCAATGGCGAAGGGATTGTTGAAGGTGACGACAGGCGCTGTCTCCGTGAGTCCATAGCCTTGAATGACCGCGAATCCGAGCCCTGACCAATACTCCTCGACCTCCCTTGTGAGCGGTGCCGCTCCGACGATAAAAGCCCAGAACTTCCATCCAAGCGACAAATGTATGTGGCGGTATCGCCACCAGCGGAAGATCCAATGGGCTGTAGCCGAAGGCAGGCCAGCTGTTTCTTGAAATTCCGTCAGAAGGTGCTTCCGCAGCAATTCGAGAATCTTGGGAACCCCCACAAGGACCGACACGTGCTGGCTGCGAATCTGCCTTACGATTTCGTGTGGGCTATAGCCATGCATGAAGACAGCAGTTCCGGGAATAAGCGGCAGGAGGAACATGGTGACCACTTGGCCAAACATGTGACTCAATGGAATCAGACTTAGGAAGCGCAGCGGGAGTACAGGCCAGAGCCATTTGCGGTAGGTGCGAACAATCTGCGCTGGGGACACAATATCAGCCAAAATGTTGCGGTGCGTGATCAACACTCCTTTTGGTTCGCCGGTGGCACCCGACGTAAAGACAATCTCGACAAGATCGTCCTTGTCGATGCGGACGGGCGGGATCTCACATCTTGTGGTGGTCCATTTAAGGTCACGGAGACGACAAACAAGCGCGGGCCCTTCCTGGGCGGGCAGATGAACTTCCTCTCCGATCAGAATCATTCGGGCATCGACGATCTCTTGAACGCGGTGGAGAAAGCCGGCTGACGCTCGGTAGTCGATCGGCACAACGATCACACCCGCGAGGACGCAGCCCCAAAATGCAGAGATCCACTCAGGGCGGTTTTCAGACCAGATGATGACTTTGTCGCCTTTATGGATGTTGTGCCCAGCCAGCCGCGCGGCGAAATGACGCGCGGCAAGGCCCACTTGCGCGTACGTATATTTCCATCTGCGATATCCGTCATCGTATTGAAGGAATTCGACCGGAGAGTCGGAGAACTCGGCAAATAGATCAACCAGGGTCTGGCGCGGTTCCGTCGCTGTGATTGGCTTATTCTTCGACATGGGGCTACGCTCACATGAAGGATGCAAATGCCGGGGCAGGCGCAGAAGTTCAGTTCAAGCGTTTCGGGAATCTACCTCGTGTTGAGGACTGGACTCATGCTCGTCTCGGCACTCTCGGCAGACGAAGGCCTGGCACCAATCGCACCTGTCGATGTGCTGATCGCAGAAGCTCCGAGAGCACTCGCTGCATTCTCCGCTCGCTTCATGTGAACAGCCTGATGTCGCGCACTTCATAGTGAATATCCTATCCGCACAGCGCAGAAGCGTTCTATCGAAAACTCCTCTAGCATGTGCTCTCTTGGCTCAAAGTGGAATTCGGCCGAATCTCAGTGCCTGTACCTTCCTGAAATCTCGGCTTGCGCCAGTATGTGACCCTTCATAGCGCGTTCAAGCCCGCCCTTGTTCGCTCCGGGTTTCAGGTTCATCATGGCGTCCAAAGCGTAGAGCTTGAAAAAGTAACGGTGAGAGGCGCCCTTGGGCGGGGATGGCCCATTGTAGCCAATCTTCCCGAAGTCATTCCGCCCTTGGCGAGCTCCATTGGCGAGTTGGCGATCTTTTGCCAGCCCCCCGGCGAGGCTGCGCGTGTCAGGAGGAAGATCATACAAAACCCAATGGACAAACGCGCCCCGGGGGGCATCCGGATCATCCATGATCAGCGCCAGCGCTTTCGTTCCGGCAGGCGGTTCAGTCCATGTGAGCTCAGGCGAAACGTCCGCACCATCACCGGTGAACTTCTCCGCTATGAAGCCATCGCTCTGAAGCTCCGTCGTCAGCCGAAACGCCATCTCGGTCTCTCCTCAAAGCTATCGTGCGAGTTTGCGAATTCCGAGTATCTGAATCAGATTGAATCTTAACCTATCCGGCGAATAGTTTATGGGGAGCGAGAATGCGCTGCAGTGATAGCCGTCACTGCCGAGCGCCACAACGAACGCAGAATATAATACTCAACTTGACCGAATATCGACTCACGCAATGATCAAGAAGGCCTCCAATGCTCGCCGTTTGGGAATCGACCTTGCATCGAAAAGTGAGGAAGAACTGTTCAAATGGTTTCTGGCATGCTTGCTTTTCGGAAAACCGATCCAGACGGAGATTGCAGAGCGAGCCTGGCGCGAACTCATAAAGGCACGCCTTACGAGTCCTACGGCGGTTTCGCGCGCCGGATGGGACAAGCTTGTGTCGCTACTGGATCGCGCTCACTACGTCAGGTATGATTTTTCCACTGCGACAAAGCTACTTGAGGTTTGCCAGGAATTGAAGCGGCATTACGGTACGCTGACCAACCTGCTTCTACAGGCGGAGACCGCCACTGAACTTTCGCGCAGACTGCAGGAGTTCAAGCATATCGGCCCTGTGACAGCGCGCATTTTCCTCCGCGAAATCCGCCCGATCTGGTATGGCAATGCGGCGTCGAGCAGGCGACCTTAGCGGGCCAGACTTCAAACGCTAGCTGGCACTTTGTTCTCTTCGGAACCAAACTCCGCGATTTCCATGCACTCTAATCTTTGATCCCATCTCGTTGGAGTATCGAAGGCCGCGCACAGCTCTTTCATTTTGTCCGAGATGCGTAACGCGTGGACTCCTTTGGCGCGAGAAGCGTGGCAGCGTCGAATTAAGGTAGGGTACAAGCGTAGGCCGCGCGAAAGTCTATTCCTCACCGTCAGTACAAAAATGAACGACTGGTCGTTGCGCTCAATTTGGTCCACTGCGTAATCATCGACAAAATTGCCCGCGCTATACACAATTGGCCGGCCGTGGTAGAACTCGATCCCGCGGAAAACGTGGCACGAGTGACCGAATATGACGTCTGCTCCCGCATCGATAAGGGCATGAGCGAAAGTGACATGTGCTTCAGGCGGCCTGTAGCCCCAATTCGATCCCCAATGAGCGGATACAATCAACAGGTCCACAGCTCGGCGGCTCTCGCGAATCAGATCCAATAACTTCGTCGCCCGGGAATCATCGAGATCGGTGGGAACGTAGAAGACTCCAGGCTGGCCTGCCGTCGCTTCCCACTCAGGCTCGTTATCGGTGAAAGCAAGAAGGCCCAGCTTTTGCCCAGACGCTTCGGACGTGGCAAGCCGCGACGCCTGCGCGTAATTGTGGCCAGCCCCGCCGTAAACGATTTTGGCGCGGTCCAGAATCTCCAGCATCTCGAACATCGCATCATATCCGTAGTCCAGCGAGTGATTATTCGCTAGAGACACAGCATTGATGTGAGCTGCTTCAAGGGTGGCGATGTTCTTTGCATCCGACCGAAAATGAAAAGCCTTGGTACGCGGAGACCACGGCATTCCTCGGTCCGAAATGACACATTCAAGATTGCAGAGCCGCCAGTCGGCACTCTGTATGATCGGGAGCGTATCTCCCCAAGGATACTCGGGCGGAGCACCTTCTAGGGCCTCGTTCACAAGGCGCCCCAACATGCAGTCCCCAAGCAGCAATAGGCTGAAGGGTTTTTCACTCGGACCTGCAAAAGCCGAACTAGCGGCTTGATCGTCGTGTGGGTCCACTTCTGTGGTAGTCAAAGGCTTCTCCAGCGATCTGGTGATTCAGTGCATCGAACGCGGATAGAACCAGGTTGGTCGGTTGCACCATCGATTTCAATGCTGACAGGAAGAAACAGTTTGACGATTTCGGCATTGGTGATGAGATGTTGCGTTATTTTCGAGGTCCTAATTTCAGACGCTCCTGGTGCCAGAGCCAGTGGCAATACGAGTTGGTCGGAGAGATAGGGATCGATAGCTCCATCCGTGGCCAAGAATTGGAGTAATTCGTTGATCGCCTCGTCGGCCACAATCTCAGCGGGCTTGCGGAGCGCTCCGAGCCCATAGAAACAGCACTGGGAGTTCTCGAATTCAGCCAGAAGCAGCAGAAGCGAGCCTTTCGATGGCGAGGGCATGCGTAGCATCGCGATCTCGATGTGCTTCGACACATGGCTGAGCCGTTTGAGCGCCTGTACTCGTTGGCGCTCAGCAATACTATCGCTCAAATTGGCCACCGCGGAGATGCCTCGGATTCTTTTCAAAGGTCCGCGGCTTATCAGACACAGCGAAGAAAGCCGAGACGCCGGGTGAACTGTGGCCACAACGCAACCGCCGCCACGAGGATAGAAACCGGCCGCATCCAGTTCCAAGCGAATATCAAACCCGATCTCTCGCATGTAGCGCAGCCAATGCATCTGCAAGAAGTGAAAGCACGGACTCCACGGGACATGAGTACCTCCAATCAAGCGAACGGTCGAACTTGACGTAGCGAGACTCAGGGCGGGCAAAATCGTCTGCAGCACGAGGGAAGTGGAGCCCGCTGTGCCAATATCGAAGTGAAAGTCGCCGGAACAGAGATCTGTCGGCTCGAATACCAGGGCCCGAGATCCTATCTGCGCGCCTTCAACTTTCGCCTTTCCCACCTTCGCAGCAGCTTCCACGGCCTTCAGGTGCTGTGCCATAAGTCCCGGCTTTGTACGCCGGCTGCGAATTTTTTCCAGAGCAAAAGACCTGCGAGTAATCAGTGAAAGCGTGAGTGAAGTCCTCAGGACCTGGCCGCCTCCTTCACCGATGGAACCATCTATTGAGAGTGGGATCTGAGTTGAGAGCATCGCAATTCATCCCTCACGAGAGGCGATGGGCAAGTCTTCTTCACATTGAGCGGAACGCATACCCACACGAAGGACCAGAGACGCAGCCGGAAGCCTCCATCATGGTGCCGCCGCACTCCGGACAAGGCTGCATGCCGAAAGGATGTTTTTTCTCGATCTCGCCAGGGCGCAATATCTGCTCGTGTTTGCAGCCGTCCCGGACAACGGTGATGCCCTTGCATCCTAGCTCGTGAGCCAGTAGGAAAGCTCGCTCGATGTCGTTGCGCGTCGCGGTGTGACGAAGATTCACGGTCTTACTCACGGCGTTTTCGACATGTCGCTGAAAAGCGACTTGCGTACGGACGTGCCATACCGGCGCAATGTCGTGAGCGGTGACAAATATGCGCCGGATAGATTCTGGGATTTCTGCCAGGTCCTGGACGCTGCCACTTTGTGAAGTTGCCCGCCGGACCTTCTCGGTCAAGTACGGTGCTGTCGCGCATTCAGGCGGCCAGCTTCTTGGCCCGTGTGCGGCAGTCAGCAGTGCTAATTGCATCCTCTACCCGGACTCTAGTGTCCTATAGTGTACTCGGCGGGTCCAACTACTGAAACGGCCATAATGCAAGTCACGGATGGTACTTTGCAGCTTCTTGTGACGGGCCAAATCTGTGCCTGGCTCAAACGCGTGGGCCGAATTGCGAGCAGTTTGCGGTCGCGCTTGCGTGCAGCCAGATAATCGCGGCTGGATTGGCCCTATGCGCGCAACTGGGTAGCAAGCTGTGACAATTCGCGCCAATATCGACCAATACGATGAAACTGACTTTCCTCGGTACGCGCGGTGAGATCGAAGCACGAACGCCACTCCACCGGATGCACAGCTGCTTGATGGTGGGCGAGCGAGTTCTGGTTGACTGCGGTGCGGACTGGCTCGGTAAACTCAAGACATTGCGCCCGCGAGCCATCATCCTCACTCATGCCCATCTCGATCACGCTGGCGGATTGAAAAGGGGAGCTGCATGCCCGGTCTACGCGACGGCACAGACGTGGGATGGGCTGAAGCGTTATCCCATCCGCGATCGGGAGACGATCGAGCCGCGCCGGCCAGTGAAAATCGGCGATATTGAGTTCGAAGCCTTTTCGGTCGAACACTCGTTGATTGCTCCGGCGGTCGGTTACCGGATCGCTGCTGAGGGCGTCGCCGTATTTTATGTGCCAGACTTGGTTTCGATTCGCGAGCGGCACGAGGCCTTGTCGGGGGTTCAGTTGTACATTGGTGATGGTGCGTCGATTATCCGACCGATCCTGCGGCGCAGAGATGAAGTGCTGATCGGGCATGCATCGATTCGCGATCAGTTGGATTGGTGCCACGACGAGGGCGTCTCGCAGGCCGTGATTACGCACTGTGGGTCGCAGATCGTGAAGGCAGACCGCACAGCTACCACTCGGGTCGAGGCGCTTGGGCGGGAGCGCGAAGTGCAGGTGGTAATTGCACATGACGGACTGAAATTGACGGTACGCAGGGCGGAGCAAGGGTAACCCGCGCGGGTTGGCGGGATCGTTATCGCCCGGCCGACTGCCCGAAGGAGGCGACACCGGAAGAATTGCTTGGCTTTCTCTCGACTTCCTGGGCCTGTTCCTTAGAAATTAATTTCGATAATTGGCTCAGTTCCTCGGCAAGCAACTCAGTCAGATCGTCAACCGAAATGATTCCGACCAGCGCCCCTTGTTGGTCAACGACGGGCATTCGGCGGACGCCATGTGCCCGCATGTGCTCGATCGTCTCGAAGACACCTTGGTCTTCCCTGACCACAACAATGTCGCGACTGATCAGGTCACCTGCAGTGATTGTGGCGGGGTCGAGTTGCATTGCAATGACGCTGGTAACGATATCTCGGTCGGTAATCAGACCCACCGGAATGCGTTTTCCTCCCGATTCGTCCACGATCACTAAGTCGCCCACATGGTACCGGCGCATCAACTGAGCTGCTTCGAGGACATTAATGGATCGATTGCAGATGATGACTTCACGGATACAGATTTCTCCGATAGGCATTTTGCTCCTCCCACGGCACGGATCAGGCCCCCTCTGAAAAATCGAGACTTCCTCCTAATCAGATGCCCGCCGGAACCGAGTTGCATGCAACCGCACGCTTCGCGTGTATCCCGTTTATATTGATCTTTTTCGAAGTTCAGTGATTTCGATCACATATGTGTAGCCGGCCGGCAGGGCAAACTTGGGGAGCGAAGGAGATGTAGGGCAACCCGCTAATTTAGACGACCAGGGCCTCGTTCTTTAGTACACCTGCGAAAGCCAAGAAGGCCTCGTGCGGGGCGCGCTTCGCGCGAGCGTTGTTGATGGGCTTTACGGCGACGGCGAAAGCTGAGTCTGAGGCTCGGCGAGAGATCCGCCGAGCGGAAGTTGGCAAGAACGAGCGTCTTACTTTGAAGAACCCCACACTTCGTAAGAACCACGAAGGGTGGGGACCCGGCGGAGCGTGCGTCCGGGAAAGCCGCTGACGCCACTCACGGCTGAAGAGCTGCGTCGAGCGGTGGACGACGGGCATGTGACGCCGTGGGATAGTTCAAAGGGGCCGTGTCCGCCGGGCGTGCCACACCCGTGACGCGACGTTTTTGCGCTGGGATGAAGTTGAGCTCCTCCTGCTGAAGGAGGGGCTTCGATCGCGGGAAGAATGGCGGGGACGACGGGACTCGAACCCGCGACCTCTGCCGTGACAGGGCAGCGTTCTAACCAACTGAACTACGTCCCCCGCGTTGCCAAGCGGAATGCTCGATGGTGGGCGGTCACGGATTTGAACCGCGGACCTTCCCGGTGTAAGCGGGACGCTCTAACCGCTGAGCTAACCGCCCTCAACCGAAACTATCGTAACAGAAGCGGCGCACGGAATACCAGATGGGAGAGGCATTATCTGAAGTGCGACGATTGAGAACGAACCGGTATCACTCCGAATTAAAATGAAAGCGCCGATTGACACGTTCGAACGTCAAATCCCATAAATTCCTGAAAGGGGCTCCGGGGGGGCTTCTCGATGCACAATTGGCTGCTCGATCTGCGGCATGGTTTCCGGCTAGTTCGAAAATCGCCCGGATTCTCTGCGATTGTCGTGCTTACGCTCGCGCTCGGTATTGGCGGCAATACCGCGATTTTCAGCATCGTGAACACGATGTTTTTTCGGACGCTGCCATTTCCTCAACCCGACCGAGTTTTGCGGCTGCTGGATTCGATGATGGGGCCCGATGGTCACCGCCGCACGTTCGGAATGCACAGCCATCACGTCGTAGCGGTCAATGAACAAAACAATGTTTTCGCCAGTACCGTAGCAGCCTTCGGCACGAGCCGAACACTCATCAGCAACGGCGCGCCCGAACGCGTTTCCGTAATTTACCGCTCGAAAGGATGGGCGCCGACTCTCGGCGTTCGTCCCGCTCTCGGCCGGGACTTCACGCCCGAGGAAGAGAAGCAGGGAATTGACAGCGGCGTCGCACTGATCAGCCACGCGCTGTGGCAGAGCCACTTCGGCGGATCGCCATCGGTGCTGCAGACATCGATACGGTTGGACAATCGGAGGTATTCGATCATCGGTGTGATGCCGCAGGGTTTCAATTTTCCCTACGACGGCCAACTTTGGATTCCGTACGATGTGAAGGCCACCCAAAAGGATTCCGAATTTGCGGTTTTCGCGCGACTTCGCGACGGAGTATCGGCCCCGCAGGCCCGTGAGGCGCTCCATGCGATATCGACTCGCATCAAGGAACAATATCCGGAAACGCTGCCTGGATTCGGAATTGCGACGACGACGTTGCGGGAAAACCTGCTTTACGATCAGGAACGACCTGCGCTTGCGCTGCTGTGCGTCGTTGGATTTCTGCTGCTGCTCGCTTGCGTCAACGTCGCGAATCTATTGTTTGCGCGATGGGTCACGCGAAGGAATGAGTTTGCGATCCGCGCCGCGCTGGGTGGCACGCGATGGCGGCAATTGCAGCAACTCATCGCGGAGAGCGCGGTGCTCGGATTGCTCGGCTGCGCTTCAGGACTACTGCTGGCGACTTGGCTCAACCGCTATGCATCCACTTTGATTCCTTCCAATTACAGCGATCAACTGGGGATGGTGGCGCCGGAACTCGATTGGCGAGTGCTCGGCTTTGCGCTGGCGATTTCGTTGTTCGTCAGTATCGCCGCGGGGGCTCTGCCCGTGTTCACGAGGTGGAAGGCTGATGTGCAACTCGTGTTGAAAGAAGGAGCCCGAGCCGGTAGTGCCTCTGGCAGGACGGGCGGTAAATTGCTTGGCGCGTTCGTAATTGCGGAAACTGCGCTCGCATTGGTGCTACTGGCCGGTGCGGGCTTGATGATCAGGAATTTTCAGCGGCTCGTTCATCATGACCTCGGGTTCGACGCGTCGCATCTGCTCACTTTTAATCTTACGCCGCCTCCCGCCTCGCAACCGGTAGGGCCTCAGCGAACCGCATTGCTTCGCCGCGTGCTCGAGGAAGTGCAGAATGTGCCGGGCGTGAATGCGGCGGGCGCAACGATAGTCAACCCGCTCGGTGGAGGGACTTGGGATGCGTCCGTAATTACCGACGGAATGGAGATTTCGAACCGCAATTTTAGCGTCAATGTAAATCATCGCTTGATCAGTCCTGATCTTTTTCGCGCCATGAGGATTCCGCTGTTGCGGGGACGAATTTTCACGTGGCACGACGATACGGGATCGGAACCTGTTGTGGTCGTGAGTGACCACATGGCAAGGCGGTTTTGGCCCAATGAGGACGCGATCGGAAAGCGGATTCGGTTCGCCGCTGAAAGTGGCCGATGGCTCACTGTGGTCGGCATCGTGGGAGATGTCCGGGACACGAGCGATCCCGCGGGCCCGTTCGACACGTGGTATTTGCCGTACGCGCAACGGGCGGACTCTCCTGCGGCGGAGGATCTGATCTTCATGGTGCGTAGCGCTGCGGACCCATTGAGTATCGTATCGGGAGTAAAGCAAGCATTGTGGCGGGTGGACGGTGCGCTCGCGCCTTATGAAATCTCGGCGATGGATCACTATTATTCGGAGTCGCTCGCGCGGGAGCGGATTGGCGCGAGAGTGATGTTGTTTTTCGGATCGTTTGGACTGCTGTTGGCAGCTCTGGGAGTCTACGGGGTGATGGCGTTTGCTGTGGCGCAGAGGACGCAAGAAATCGGGATCCGCATGGCGCTCGGTGCGGAGCAGCGAGAAATCCTGCAGATGATACTCGGCCGCGGAATCCGGCTGCTTACTATGGGGGCCGGAATCGGATTTGCCATTGTTTTTGTGCTCAACCGCGCCTTGGCCAGTCTCCTCGTCGAAATCAGACCGTTCGAGCTGGCAGTGGTCGCCGGGTCTTTAGCGATTTTGTTCCTCGTCGGGTTGGCGGCTTGTTATCCACCGGCGCGACGGGCCGCGCGCATGAACCCGCTCGTCGCGCTCCACCACGAGTAATCGTCAGTAGTGGCCAGATCGCTCTCGAAGAGAGAGCTTTGCCGCTTCCTCGGCCGCTACTCACCCCTGATTGCGCCCGAGTCCGGAATTGGCTCGAAATCTAGTGGTTGGTTTGACTGGTTCAAGTCGCGGCCAGTATAGGGTGCAGCGGCGACCTGTACCTTCGTACAGGTGCAAAATTTAGCCTGTACGCCCGTACAGGTTTGCGTTCGTCGTATCGGATGTTAGCTGATTCACCACGAAGGACCCACCCGAGCGGCTTCTTCCTTGTCTCATCATGCTACGCTGCCATTTCCAGCGGGTTCTAGTACCGCGGGCGCACAATCATGTCTTCACGACTCGGCGAAATACTGGTCAAGGATAGCCTGATCTCTGCGGATCAGCTGAAGCAGGCGCTCGACTACCAGAAAAAGAATGGCGGGAGACTGGGGACCTGCCTGGTGAAGATGGGAATTGTGAGCGATGAGGACATCACGGCGGTCCTTTCGCGGCAGTATGGAGTGCCTTCCATCAATTTGAAGTTCTACGAAGTGGATCCCTCGGTGATTAAGCTGGTGCCGCAGGAAACGGCGATCCGTTATCAGATCGTGCCGCTATCGCGCGTGGGTTCGACGCTGACGATCGCGATGACCGATCCGACGAACGTGTTCGCGATGGACGACATCAAGTTCATGACCGGCTTCAACGTGGAGCCGGTGGTGGCGTCTGAGACGGCGATCAGCGAAGCGATCCACAAGTTCTACGGGGCCGTCGAGAGTGTCGAAGAGCTCGACAAGGTAATGAAGGACCTTGCGGGCGAAGAAGCGGCGCTGGAGCTTGCTTCCGACGAGCAGGAGATGGACCTCGCGACGCTGGAGAAGGCGGCCGAGGAAGCTCCCATCATCAAGCTCGTCAACCTGATTCTGACAGACGCAGTGAAACGCGGAGCGAGCGACATCCACGTGGAGCCGTACGAAAAAGAATACCGCGTGCGTTTCCGAATTGACGGCATTTTACAGAACGTGATGGCTCCGCCGATGAAGTTGAAGGATGCGATCACCAGCCGCATCAAGATCATGTCGAAGCTCGACATCAGCGAAAAGCGGCTGCCGCAAGACGGCCGCATCATGATCAAGTACCTGAAGGACGGAAAGAAAAAAGAGCTCGATTTCCGCGTTTCCACGGTGCCGACGCTGTTCGGCGAAAAAATCGTTCTCCGGTTGCTGGACAAAGAAAATCTGCGTTTGGACATGACCAAACTCGGATTCGAAGCGGAGTCGCTGGCAAAATTCGAGCGGCAAATTCTGAAGCCGTATGGAATGGTGCTCGTCACCGGGCCTACTGGTTCCGGCAAGACGAACACTCTCTACTCTTCCGTCGCGCGGCTGAACACGGCGGAAACGAACATCATGACCGCGGAAGACCCGGTGGAATTCCAGCTTCCGGGGATCAACCAGGTGCAGATGAAGGAACAGATCGGATTGAACTTCGCGTCCGCTCTGCGCGCCTTCCTGCGGCAAGACCCGAACATCATCCTCGTGGGCGAAATTCGAGACTTCGAAACCGCAGAAATCGCAGTCAAAGCGGCGCTCACGGGCCACTTAGTGCTGTCTACGCTGCATACGAATGATGCGCCCTCGACGATCAGCCGATTGATGAATATGGGAATCGAACCATTCCTGGTGGCGACGTCGGTGAACCTGATTTGCGCGCAGCGTCTGGTACGGCGCATTTGCGTTCAGTGCAAGGAACCTCTGCAGATTCAGCCGCAAGCTTTGATTGATGCGGGATATTCCCCTGACGAAGCTGTGAAGACCGAGGTGCAGCACGGTCGCGGCTGCGCCACCTGCAACAACACCGGATACAAGGGCCGCGTGGGCCTGTACGAAGTGATGGAGATCAACGACGAGTTGCGCGAATTAATCCTGGTCGGCGCCTCCGCCGTCGAACTAAAGCGGAAGGCTCTGGAAACGGGAATGATTACGCTCCGGCGAAGCGGTTTGATCAAGGCCGCGCTGGGGCAAACGACGATGGAAGAAGTGCTGCGGGAAACAGTTCTCTAGGCGGAGGAGATTATGGCCGGAATTACACTGAGCGAATTGCTGAAGAAGATGATCGAGATGGGTGGGAGCGACTTGCACCTCTCGACGAATAGCCCGCCACGGATTCGCGTGCACGGCAAGTTGCGCCCGCTCGACATGCCACCCCTGACGGCTGCCGACACGAAGGCGCTGGCTTACAGCGTTCTCACCGACGTGCAGAAGCACCGCCTCGAGGAAAATCTCGAGCTCGACTTCTCATTCGGCTTGAAGAGCCTGGCCCGCTTCCGAGGTAACATTTTCCATCAGCGCGGCGCCGTAGCCGCGGTATTCCGGACGATTCCGTGGGAAATCAAGACGTTCGACGCCCTCGGACTTCCGGCGGTCGTTCGCGGGCTGTGCGACAAACCGCGCGGGTTGGTGCTCGTCACCGGCCCGACCGGATCCGGCAAGTCCACCACTCTCGCCGCGATGCTCGACAAGATCAACAACGAGCGCGACGAGCACATGATCACGATTGAAGACCCGATCGAATTCCTTCACAACCACAAGAAATGTCTGGTCAACCAGCGCGAAGTTCATTCCGACACTCACTCGTTCGCCAATTCGCTCCGCGCGGCGCTACGCGAGGATCCGGACGTGGTGCTGATCGGCGAAATGCGCGACCTGGAGACAATCGAATCGGCGCTGCGCATCGCTGAAACCGGGCACTTGACGTTTGCGACCTTGCACACGAACTCGGCCGTCTCGACGATCAACCGCATCATCGACGTGTTTCCCGCGCACCAGCAGCCACAGGTTCGCGCGCAACTCTCCATGGTGCTCGAAGGAATTCTTTGCCAGGCGCTGCTGCCGAAAATCGACGGACGCGGCCGCGCGATGGTGATGGAAATCTTGATTCCGACCCCGGCCATTCGAAACCTGATTCGAGAAGACAAGATTCACCAGATCTATTCGGCAATGCAAACGGGAACGGGCCAGTCCGGGATGCAGACGTTCAACCAGAGTCTTTCGAACGCGTATTTCCAGAAGTTAATCACTTTGGAAACGGCCATGGCGCGTTCCTCGAATCCAGACGAATTACAGGATTTAATTAACCGAGGGGTGACCTCGCCGCCAGCGGGCGGCAAGGTTCCCGTCCGGCGGTAAACAGAAGAGGAGGTAACAAAGATGCCGGTTTATACCTATCGCGGAGTTAACCGGGCGGGTGCAAAAGTCGTTGGAGAGCGTTCGGCGACGAGCAAGTCCGAAGCTGCCACGCTGCTCAAGCGCGAGCAAATCAACGTGAGCAAGCTTTCCGAAAAGGGGAAGGAGTTCAACATCCCTACGTTCGGAACAGGCGTGGACTCGAAGGAGCTGGCAATCTTCACTCGCCAGTTCTCGGTGATGATCGACGCCGGCCTGCCTCTCGTGCAGTGTCTCGAGATTCTTGCAGGACAGCAGGACAACAAGATCTTCCAGAAGATCTTGAATGGAGTGCGAGCTTCAGTCGAGGGCGGCGCCACGCTTTCTGCCTCGATGAAGCAGTACGACAAAGTCTTCGACCCACTCTACTACAACATGGTGGAGGCGGGCGAGACGGGCGGTATTCTCGACACCATTCTTCAACGTCTGTCCAGCTACATTGAAAAGAACGTTAAGCTGAAGCGGGCGGTCAAGTCGGCGATGATTTACCCCGTCGCCGTTATCGGCATCGCGGTGATGGTGATTACGCTGCTGCTCTGGAAGGTGGTTCCGGTATTCACCACGTTGTTCAACGGACTTGGTGTGGATTTGCCGCTACCCACTCGCATCGTCATCGGGATGAGCAATTTCGTCGGCAGCATCTACGGATTCTTGATTCTTGTATTCGCTGTTGGCACCGGTGTCGCCACGAAGCTGTGGTACGGGACGCCGCAAGGACGTTACGCGCTCGACCACGTGCTGTTGAAACTTCCGATGGTGGGAATGCTTCTGCGCAAGATTGCCGTGGCGCGATTCACTCGCACGCTCGGCACGCTGATTTCCAGCGGTGTTCCCATCCTGGAGGGCTTGGACATCACGGCGCGCACTTCGGGAAACGCGGTAGTCGAGAGAGCGATCACCCAAACCCGAAAAGCGGTGGAAGCAGGCCGTTCCTTGGTCGATCCGCTAAAGGAAACGGACGTATTTCCCGGCATGGTAACCCAGATGATCGGTGTCGGCGAGCAAACTGGGGCGATGGACGCGATGCTGCAGAAAATTGCCGATTTCTACGAAGACGAAGTGGACGCGGCAGTGAAAGACTTGCTCACCGCGCTCGAACCCATGATGATTTTGTTCTTGGGAATCGTGGTCGGCGGCATCGTGATTTCAATGTATCTGCCGCTGTTCTCACTGATCGGTAAACTGGCTGGCCACTAGACTCGCTGCCTGTGGGCGGATCGCGAGCGTCCGAAGTTTTCGGGCGCTCGCCGGCTGCAGGTGACGGTTACGACTTCTCCCGCGCGGCAGCTGGCTGGTGGCGGGAATCGGAGGCCGGCGACGGATCCCAAATGGAGTTCAAACCTAGTGTCAGCGAATGGTTGCCCTGGCTCGGGCGCGTACGATTTCTTGTCATCACATTTCTCGTTGGAGTTGTGGTTGCCGTCCACCAACTCAGCACCGTAGCCCTTCCTGTTCGTGCGTTTGTTCCACTGATTGTCTTCTGGTACACGCTGGCAATTGTCTACGTAATTCTTCAGCGCTGGATCCCGCGGGCAGGGTGGCACGCCCCTCTCCAGGTCGTTTGCGACCTGATCATCGTTACGGGAGTCGTGTATGTAACGGGAGGCCAAGACAGCTATTTCCTCTCGTTGTATCTTCTGATGATCCTGATGAGCAGCGTGCTGTTCTCACGCCGCGGAGCGTTCCTGGTCGCGGGCGCGAGTTTCGCTCTTCTGGGCTGCGTTATAGAATTGACGTTCTATGGCGTCATACCCCGAACGTCGAACTCAGCTCCGGCCGCCCGGGCTCTGGAGTTCTGGCTGGCGAGCAATCTCTTCGCATTTTTCGCGGTAGCCTACCTCGGCAGTCTGCTTTCCCAGACGCTCCGTACGAAGGGAGTGGAACTCGCGGTAAAGAGCGAAGAGCTCAAGGATTTGCAGGCTTTCAATCAAGACATCATTGAATCGATGCGCGGCGGATTGCTCACCACCGATCTGGAAGGGAGAATCCTGCTTATGAATCGCGCCGGCGCGGAGATCGCCGGATTGGGATTTGGGCTGCTCCGCGGGGAGCAAGTACAAAACGTCTTGCCGGGGTTTTGGCCGGTCGAACTCGACGAGCAAGGAAATCCGTCGGCTTTGCGCAAGGAGATTGAATTTCGCACGCCCGAAGGCGCCACTCGGTTTGTGGGGCTTTCCGTTTCTCCGCTCCGCATGACCCAGAACCAGACAAGCGGGTATGTCTTCAACTTTCAGGACTTGACCGAACTCAAACGTTTGGAGCGCGAAGTCGTGACGAAGGAGCGCATGGCAGCTCTCGGTCGACTATCGGCTGCAATCGCTCACGAGGTTCGCCAGCCATTGACGGCCATGACCGGAGCGCTCAAGGAACTCGCTCGCTTGGCCCCGCTGGAGGATGACGACAAGAAGCTGGTCCACATCGTCAGTCGCGAATCTCAGCGCCTGAACCAGATCATCACCGATTTTCTGAACTATTCGAGGGAGAAGACCTATGCCTTCGTCGAAGTCGATGTCGCTGCGCTCGTAGAAGAAACCCTTTTGTTAATCGAGAGGGACGCGAGCGCCCGGGGAAAATATCGAATCGAACGACATTTTTCGGCTCGCAACGTTCGCGCGCGCGCCGACCGCGACGCTCTGAAACAAGTATTCTGGAATCTCTGCAACAATGCGTTGCGGGCCATGCCCAACGGAGGCGTTCTCACCGTCACACTCGATGCGGACCCGGTTTGGACCCGCATCTCCATTCGGGACACGGGAGTCGGGCTCGACAGCAGCCAGGCGACAACCCTTTTTGAGCCATTTCAATCGGGCTTCACGGGCGGGACAGGGCTTGGCCTCGCGATTGTCTATCAGATTTTGCAAGCCCACCAGGGGCGGATTCGAGTCGAGGCGGAGAAGGGAACGGGAGCGGATTTCATTGTGGAATTGCCGCGCGCCATGCGCACCCGGGCTGCCTTGCACCGCGAGCGCATCGAATCGCAGGTGGAACTATCGCCTTCGGCAGGGAAGGGATAGAACTCTATGGCCCACCTGCTCGTTGTTGACGATGAACGCTCGATCTGCGAATTGCTCGAAATCAGCTTCCGCAAGGACGGGCACAAAGTCGAAGTTGCGTCCAACGGAGAAGACGCCAAGCGCCGGCTGGCCTCCCGCGTCTTTGATATCGTCGTCTCCGACATCTGCATGCCGGATATGGACGGCTTGGAACTCCTGCGATACTGCAAGGAAGTTTCTCCCTCGGCAGCATTCATCTTGATCACCGGCGTGCCCACGATCAATACGGCGATCGACGCGGTGAATTTCGGCGCGGACCGCTACGTCATCAAGGGCGACCGGCTGCTCGACGAACTCCGTCCCGCCGTGAAAGAGTATGCCGAGACGCAAGCCCTGAAAAAAGAAGCCGGAGATTTGCGGCGCAGGCTTCGTAAATTCACCGGCTTCGATCACATCATCGGCACCAGTCCGAAGATGCGGGAACTCTTCGACCTCATTGAGACAATCGCTCCTCAATCCAGCCGCGTTCTCATCACCGGCGAAAGCGGAACCGGTAAGGAGCTCGTCGCACGGGCCATTCACGAGAACAGCGCCAGGTCCAAAGCGCCCTTCATCACCATCAATTGCGGAGCGTTCCCTGAAACGCTGCTTGAATCCGAACTCTTCGGGTACATGCGGGGAGCGTTCACGGGTGCGAACGAAAATCGCCGCGGGCTCTTTCAGGCCGCCGACGGCGGGACCCTGTTCATGGACGAAATCGGCAATATGAGCCTCACGATGCAGGTGAAGCTCTACCGCGTCCTGCAGGAAGGCAAAGTCCGGCCGCTGGGAAGCACGGAAGAGTCGGATGTGGACGTTCGCGTCATCGCAGCCACCAACAAGAACCTCGAAACGGAGATTGCCGAAGGCCGTTTCCGCGAGGACCTCTACTACCGCTTGAGCGTGATACCGATCCATCTTCCTCCTTTGCGAGAGCGCCGCGAGGATATACCGCTTCTCGCGCGCACCTTCCTTGACCGTTACTCAAAATCGATGAACAAGCCGATTGAAGGCATCGAATCAGAAGCGGTTCGCCGGCTCGAAGTGTACGACTGGCCCGGCAATGTCCGTGAGCTTGAGAACACGCTCGAACGGGCGGTTGCCCTTGAAACAAAAAAACAGATCTCCCTGGAAAGCATTCCGGAGCGGATCACGAGCTTCTATCAGGAATTTCGTTCCAACGGACACCCGGAGCTAAAGGCGTCCCTCATTCCCGAAGGCGGCGTCGACCTCGAAGACCATATCAGCGCGACGGAAAGAGCCTATTTGTTGGCGGCACTCGAACGCGCCGGGGGAGTTCGGATCCGCGCGGCTGAACTGTTGAAGATGACGTACCGCTCGTTTCGCCACTACGCGAAAAAGCACGGAGTTTGACGACTTGCGCTTTCACCGCAGATCCCTGCTAAGATTCAGCGCACATTCCAGTCGTAGCGCAAACCGGCCGAATTCAGCCGCGAGTTCACGTCGCGTCAACGGGGCCAGTAGCGACTTGTTTACGGGGATTCTTGGAATCGCCAGTCGCACGGCCTGTTTTGGTCAGCGCGGCCAGTCAAAATCTGTCAGTTTCCGGGACTTCGCGACTCGAGTCCCGTACTCTCCCCGCAGAACTGGATCTATAAGTGGCTTGTATATTGCTGAAAATAGGAGTTATAATCCAATGTGTCGCGCGAGTAAACCCCGACACACCGTCTTGGCATCTTCCTTGCGATATAACTCGGCGTACCCCGCCAGGGAGTACGAGAGAACATACGACATTGGATTCAAGGAGAAACAATGAATAAGAAACAGAAGGGTTTTTCACTTATCGAGTTGCTGATCGTTGTGGCGATCATCTTGATCATCGCAGCGATTGCAATTCCGAACCTGCTTCGCGCTCAGATGGCAGCCCATGAAGCATCAGCGGTGGGCACTCTCCGCACGCTCAATACGTCCACCGTGACGTATCAATCGACGTACGGAAACGGCTTCGCACCGAACCTGACGGTCCTGGGTGGCGCGATTCCGGCGACCTGCGATAACGCGAACTTGGTCGACAACACGATCTCCGTAGCGCCGAACCAGAAGAGCGGCTACACGTTTAGCTTGATTGGTCTCGGCACTCCAGTGAATGCGCCCGCCGGTTGCGGTACGGCTGGTGTGAACGCCTACACGGTCGGAGCGGTGCCAATCACCACGGGTACCACCGGTCAGCGTACGTTCTGCAGCGACGAATCGGGCGTCATCCGGTTCGACCCTGCTGGCGGCGCGGCCCCGGGTACCGACGTTGCTTGCCAGGCGCTTTCAGCTTTGCAGTAAATTGTTTCTCCAAGGGGAGGGAGCTTGCTCCCTCCTTTTTTTTCATCGAATCTAAATGCGGGACTTGCTCATGACCAAACGTCAAACAAATCGCGAAAAACAGCCGGCGCAACAGAACTCCGCGGGTTTCTCGCTCATCGAACTTCTTATCGTGGTGGCAATCATCTTAATCATCGCCGCGATTGCAATTCCAAACTTGGTCCGGGCGCGTATGGCCGCGAATGAAGCCTCCGCCGCCGAAAATCTTCGGACGATCACGAGCGCATCGGTCGTCTACAACACGACGTATACCAATGGCTATCCTCCGGATCTGATCACGCTCAGCGGGCCTCCGGGCGGTGTCGCGAACTGCAACCAGGCGTACTTGATCGACGAGGTTATTGCCGCGGCACCGAATCAGAAAAGCGGATACACCTTCTCTCTGAGCGGTGCTGGTCCAACAGTCCCTGCGGCCGTTGGTTGTGCGGCTCCCGGATATAACGAGTACATTGTCACGGCCACTCCGATGGTTCAGGGCGTTAGTGGCCAGCGGACGTTCTGCAGCGATCAGCCGAACGTCATTCACTTCGACCCCACTGGCGCCACTCCTACGACGCCCGCACAGTGCGCTGCTCTTCCGACGCTGTAGTCAAGTCGGCTCAAGCCAGCGCTGTTTCCGAGTCCTGAACTACCCGCCTCGCTGTTTCTGCGGTTCCTGCTAGACTGAACAAGTGAAATCCGCGTTTTTGCTGCTTTCTCTTGTCCTGCTGACCGGCTTCGATCAGAGCGCTGAGCGCATCACTCGGGCTCTCGAAGCGCGCTGTCGCCGCGCCGCCACATTGAAGGCTCAATTCTTCGAACGCTACTCTGACGGTAGCGGCGCTGCGCAGTCCGAATCCGGCACAGTCTACTTCTCGCGCCCCGGCCGGATGCGTTGGGAGTACGAATCGCCAGAGCAGAAACTCTTCCTTGTAGACGGCACGAACGTCTGGTTCTACGTTCCTGCCGATCGCACTGCCAGCCGCGCGAAAATGAAAGAAAGTTCGGACTGGCGCACTCCGATCGCGCTCTTGGCAGGGAAGGCCGACCTCTCGCGTCTTTGCCGCACGATTGACGTCGTCGATCCCGCTGCGACCACGGCCGATCGGCCGGAAACTCGGCCATCGCAACCTGGCAATACTGTGCTGCGCTGCATGCCGCGAGAAAAGTCTTCCGACGCCGCAAGCGACGGCATTCGCGAAGTCCTGCTCGAAACCGATCCGGAAGCCCACCTCAGCCGAGTGGTAATACGCGAAGCCGGGAACGTGCAAACGGAATTTCGCTTCGGTAATTGGGTGGAGAATATCCCGATTCCGGAAGCACAGTTTCACTTCCAGCCGCCGCCCGGTGTCACGATTGTCGATGAAGCCACGCTCTCCGGAGCAATTCACTAGCCCCTCTGCGGCGATCAGACACAATTAGGGCCAACCCTCCCGCCCATCCCCGAATCCCATAACTCAGCTCGCTCAGCCCGGGCTTCTTTCGGGCCATTATCACATGGTGTTAACGCGCTGTTTTCACGCCTTCATCGAGGGCCCGAAAGCGGTATGCTAAACTGTACGTGAGACACCCACTTGGGGCGGGTGTTCACCTGATAAATTGGCCGAATTCGTCTGCAAAGTCGGGGACATCTCCGGCCGGATCTTCGAGCAACTCGAGACGGCCCAGTCGGAGGCCGAAGCGCGTCAAAAGCTCGCTGAGCGCGGCTTTTACGTCTATAACATTCGCGGCAATCTGGACGTCCTCTCCCAGTTCAGGCGTTCGCGAAGCGATCGCTCCATCCGCACGCAGGACTTCCTGATCTTCAATCAGCAGTTCAACACTCTGCTCAAGGCCGGGCTCCCGATCCTCAAGGCCCTCGATCTCCTGGGGGAACGCGCCGCCGCTCAGCGCCTCCGGCCGATCATCAGCGATGTTCGCCAGCGCGTCCGCGATGGTGCATTGCTTTCCGACGCGCTCGCGGCACAGGGCTCTTTTCCTCCCGTGTACATCACGGCAGTTTCGGCAGGAGAGCGTAGCGGCAATTTGAGCGGTGTGCTCGATCAATACATTTCCTACTTGCGCGTGAGCACCGGCTTCAAGAGGCAGCTCGCTACGGCGCTCATCTATCCTTCGATCCTGGTCTTCGCCGTCATCGTTGTGATGTCGTACATGGTGACGTATGCGATGCCGAAGTTCGCGGACCTGTACAAGGACCTCAACGTGCCGCTGCCTCGAATCACTCAAATCGTTTTGGGGCTTGCGCTTCCGCTTCGCTCGTATTTCATCTTTCTCATCGCGGCTGTCGCTATCGCTGTGGTCCTCATTAGCCTCTGGACCAGGACGGATCGCGGCGCTTTGGTGATCGACAGCTTTAAGCCCCGCATTTGGTACTTGGGCGATATCTGGCTCAAGGCGCAAATTGCCCAATTTGTTCGCACGCTGTCAACGCTGCTCGCGGGTGGCACTCCTCTCGTCTCCGCTCTGGTTACTTCTTCGCAAGCGATTGACAGCCGCCTGATCGCCCTGTCAGTCGAGAAGGCTGCTGATCGCGTCCGCGAAGGAGAGACGCTTCACTTGGCACTGGCTGAAACACGGCTCATTCCCGATCTTGCAACTGAAATGATCGAAGTCGGCGAAGCCTCCGGCGCTCTCGCTGCCATGCTCACTAGCGTTGCAGAATTTTACGAAGAAGAGGTCAACACCAGACTCCAGCGCACTCTCATCTGGGTTTCGCCGGTCATTTTGGTGGTGATGGCCGTTGTGATAGGCTCGTTATTGATTGCGTTGTATCTGCCGATGTTCTCCCTCCAGATAGGGGCCTCAGGATAATGACCACGAGCAATCTCATTCCGGGTGGCGTTCCAGACGAAGCGGCGGAGCGCGAGCAGGCTCGCCGCCTGGCGGAACGTTACCGTTGCCCGTTTGTAGACCTTCGCGAGCAGCGCATCGACCCGGAACTGTTCCGCAGCATTCCGGCTGAAATGATGTTCCGCTACAAGTTCGTTCCGCTCGAGAGCCATAACGGCACTCTGGTGGTGGCGATTGCCGATCCGAGCCAATTGCAGCAGACCGACGAACTCGCGCTTCTTCTCAATAAGCGCCTTCAAATCAAGGTCGCGACAAGCTCTCAGATCGACGATCTCTTGAAACGTACCGAGCAATCGCAGCGCGTTCTCGATCAGGCCACCGAAGGCTTCACTCTCCAGGTCGTCGGCGACGAAGAAGACAGCGACGAAAACATCACAATGGACAAGCTCACGCGCGATACCGGCGTCAGCCCCGTCGTCCGCCTCGTTGACACCGTGATTTTCACCGCTCTCGAGCGCCGCGCCAGTGACATTCACATCGAGACTCGTAATACGGAAGTTGTCGTCAAGTACCGCATCGACGGCGTCTTGCAATACGCGATGCAAGCGCTCGCCAAAGAGTGGCACGCCACGATTCTCTCGCGCATTAAAGTCATGAGCGAACTCGATATCGCCGAGCGCCGCGTCCCGCAGGACGGCCGTTTCCGCGTTCGCTACAAAGGCCGCTTCGTTGACTTTCGCGTATCTATCATGCCGTCGGTCCACGGCGAAGACGCCGTCCTCCGCGTTCTCGATAAAGAAACACTCAGTGAAAAGTTCCGCAACCTCACGCTCGATGTCGTCGGCTTTGATCCTCAGGACATCACGCGCTTCCGGCGGTACATCCACGAGCCCTACGGCATGGTTCTCGTCACCGGCCCTACCGGCTCCGGTAAGACGACGACGCTGTACGCTGCCATCAACGAAATCAAGAACGACGAAGACAAGATCATCACCATCGAAGATCCCGTCGAATACCAGGTTCGCGGCATCACCCAGATTCCGGTCAACGAGAAAAAAGGCCTGACCTTCGCGCGAGGATTGCGTTCGATCCTGCGCCATGACCCGGACAAAATCATGGTCGGCGAGATTCGCGACCAGGAAACCGCGCAGATCGCAATCAACTCAGCTCTCACCGGCCACCTCGTTTTCACCACCGTTCATGCGAACAACGTCACCGACGTAATCGGTCGCTTTATCAACATGGGCGTCGAGCCATACAATTTCGTCTCCGCTCTGAACTGCATCATGGCCCAGCGCCTCGTTCGCGTCATTTGCGACCACTGCAAGAAGCGCGTTCAGTACGCTCCAGAAGTCTTGAAAGAATCCGGCCTCGATCCCGCGGAGTGGAGCGCGGTGCCGTTCTACGAAGGAACCGGCTGTCTGGAATGTTCCGGCAGCGGTTACCGCGGCCGCAGCGCGATCACCGAATTGCTGGACCTCTCCGACAACATTCGCGAGATGATTATCAACCGCCGCCCGACTTCCGAAATCAAGCGCGCCGCCAAAGCCGAGGGGATGACGTTCCTTCGGGATTCCGGCCTCGAAAAAATTCGCAAGGGCGTCACCACTCTGCGCGAAATCAACAAGGTGACTTTCCTTGACTAGCGCCGCGCCAAATCTCGAGGCGAAACTCTACCAGCTCGGCCCCATGCGCCGTTTGGAGCGCTGGCTGAATGCCATGCCGCATCCATCGCTTGCCGTGGAGATTTCGCCGAATCGCGTCGCCGTTGCCCGCTGGGGCAAGTCGCGAGGGACGCTCGAATCCTACGCCGTCGAGCCGGTGCCGTTTGGCGCCATCGCTCCTTCGCCGGTTGAGGTCAATGTCGCCCAGCCCGATGCCGTCCGCGGCGCTCTACGCCGTGCGCTCAGTCGAGTCCCCGGACACGGAGCTGATCTCGCGCTTCTGATCCCCGATCCTGTCGTCCGCGTGTTCATTCTTAACTTCGAGACGTTCCCGCGCCGCGCCGACGAAGCTTTGCCGCTTCTTCGCTGGCGGCTGAAGAAAAGCGTTCCGTTCGACGTCGACGAGACCGTCGTTTCCTTCATGCGTCAGCTCGCGCGGGATGGGAGCCTCGAAATTGTCGCGGCGGTCGCACGGCAGAGCATTGTCCGCGAGTACGAGGATCTCGTTTCCTCACTCAACGCCCACGCCGTAGTTGTCCTCGGTTCCACCCTTGCCACATTGCCCCTACTCGAAGACCGTGGAGCCACTCTGCTCGTACGAATGAGCGGCCGTACGCTCACGACCGTCATCGTCCAGGGCGGAAACCTCGCTGTGTATCGCTCCGGTGAAATGCCATCCGATATAACCGCACTGGAGCCGCGAGCGATTCTCGACGAAATCTTTCCCGCGATCGCGTACTACCAGGATACTTGGGCGGCGATGGTTGACCGTGTGCGGCTCTCCGGATTCGGTGCGCGAGAGGAGATCTTTCGGCAAGCGCTTGTGGAAGAATTGCAGGTGTCGGTGGGGCCCCTCGCGGCGTCGGACCAAGCCTTGTGGCTCGCGTCGAGCGCCAGGGACCTGATGAGTCAGGATCTCGATTCGGTGGTTGGCTGGATGATGAACGGAGGCTCCTGAGCGCTTCGGCGCGACGGATACGTATGCAACTGCGGCTCAATCTTTCCACGTCTCCCCGGGAAAACAAGCGGCCGTTCCTTGCCGCCGCGGGCCTTCTCGGAACCATCGGTTTGCTCACCCTTTTGATTCTTTCGCACCTGGCCTATCAATCGTGGCGCGCGAATCGCGATATTCGCCTCAGCATCTCGCGCCTCGAACGGCAGATTGAAATCGACGAACAGAAACAGCGCGCTCTCGAAGGTTATTTCAGAACGCCGCAGGTGCAGCAGGTACTCGATCGTGCCGCCTTCTTGAATTCACTCATCGACGAGCGAAGTTTTCCGTGGACCAAAGTCTTCATGGATCTGGGAGAAACGCTTCCCGCCGGTGTGCGCGTTATTAGCATTTCGCCACATCTGGACAATGGCAGGGCAATCATCAAGCTGACTGTCAGCGCCATGACGGACGATTCCAAAGTGCAGTTTCTCAAGGCTATCGAAAAGTCGAAGGACTTCGCCGAGGTTCAGGTGCAGGCGGAGCACCGTGAGAGAACAGGGAACGAGATCCTCGTAGATCTCACCGCCTGGTATGTGACGATATGACGCCGAACAGTGGCTGGAGCACATGGAAGAAATGGGTAACCGCTGCCCTCAGCCTTCTCCTTGCGGCGGATCTCGCGCTCGTCTTCTTCCTTTGGCAGGCAGGACGCGAAGGCCCCGCTTTGAAGCGAGCCCAGCACGACCGCCTGGCTCTACAAGCCAAACTGCTTAAAGCGGACGTCGAGCGCGGCGAAACGATACGAGCTTCGCTGCCTCAGGTCGGAAAGGATTGTGATGGGTTCTATGGGGCCAATTTTCTTCCGGCAGCGACGGGCTACTCCGCTATCGTCGCGGAACTCACCGACATTACGCACAAAGCAGGATTGAAGACGGGCGGCGTCACGTTCGCGCAAAAGGAATTGAAGGGGCACGGGGTCACTCAGATAATGATGAGGACGACGGTCGAAGGGGACTATCCCGCCATCATCGAATTCATTCACGCTCTCGAACGCTCGAAGAACTTTTATCTCCTCGACAACCTGACGCTCGCGTCGGGAGGTTCGACATCGGGCGTAAAATTAGATCTGGATCTGCGAACTTTTTTCAGGACTTAATGTGACCAAGCGGACGATCGAAATCTCGGTTCTCGCCGGACTCATAATCGTCGCAGCCGTAGTGTACTTGTTCAATCGCAATCACGTAGATGCCGTGCGGCTCGTTTCAGCCGACGTAAAGTTTGTTCCGTTAAGCGTGCAGGCCCCTCAACTGCGGCTCGACCTCCTGGCCAAACTTCAGAAAGAGACGAGCGTCAGCTCGCGCCGCAATATTTTCAACGCGACTCCGCCCCCGCCCGAGCCCACGAAAGCCGAAATCGAAGCGGCAAAACACAAATACACCACCGGGCCGATGCCTCCGCCTCCTCCTCCGCCCGTTCAGGTTCCCGGAGAGTTCTTCGGATATGCGTTCCGTCCGCCGCCGGGTAAGCACTTCGCGTTCTTCAAGAACGGCGACGACGTTCTTGTAGTCGCAGAAGGCGAGACCTTCCTCAATAATTATCGGTTGATCCATATCGGAAACGATTCCGCCGATGTCGAGGAGATTTCTACCAGTCGCCACGCGCGTGTTGCGATGGTGCAGCCTCCGTCGTCGGGCGGCGGCTTGGGCGGTAGCGATCCGGCTTCGTCGCCATGACGCCATGAAATGTGGGTTACAAACTCGCAGAGTTGCGCGCCGTTCAGGAGAGCGCGGCTACGCGCTGGTGATGGCGCTTTCGTTGACGTTGATTGTCCTCATCGGCTCGACTGCAATCATCGCGAATCTCCGCACGGAAGGGAGACGGCAGCGCGAAGAGGAAGCGATCTGGCGCGGCAATCAGTACGCGCGGGCGATCAGCCTTTACTTCCACAAGACCGGACACTATCCGCAGACACTGGATGACCTGAAGAAAGGCATGCCGCAGCTCCATTTCCTTCGCCACGAATACAAGGATCCGCTGAACAAGAGCGACGGGTCGTGGCGGTTCATCTACGTAAACGCCGCGGGACAAATCATCGGTAGCACAAAATATTCATCGCTCCAGCAGATGGCGCTGCTCGATAGCGGTGCTTTGCAGAACGGGCAACCCGGGCAAGTTCCAGGCCAGCCCGGCGTTCCGGCGTCGAGTCTCACCAATTCGAGTGGCTTCGGAGATGCGTCCGGCAACACACCTTCGATCTCGCCGCAGAATCCATCTTCGGCGCCAACCGATCCGAACGCACCGGCGCAAACGCCAAACCAGTCTCCGGATCAGACGGGGCAGAATCCTCAAGGCTCGCAGGCACCCACGCAGCCGCCTGGACAACTTCCTGGACAGCTCCCCGGACAGCCGGGGGCGCCGGGGACGGGCATCGGAGGTGCAGGCGCGCAAAGTCCGTTCGGTTCCTTAAACGGTCAGCCGGGAAATCCTGCGGACTTCCAAAAACCAACGGGCCCGGTCGATGGGCCGGTCCTAGGCGCGTTCTTGACCGGAGTGGCGAGCAAAGTAGATGCGCCGTCGCAGAAGGTTTACCACCATGGAAAAAAGTATCTTGAATGGGAGTTCATCTGGAATCCGCTGGAAGAAGCTGCGGCAAACCTGCAGCAATCGCTGAATCCGCAAGGGCAGCAACCTGGAATCGGGCAGCCGATCGCGCCGAGTTCGCTCGGTCCGCCGGTCAACAGCCCGCTCGGCTCTCCTCCTCCGACTCAGTCACCGCAGCAGTAGATTTTTCTTTGCGATCCGATCAGCGTCCGGCGAGACAGCGCCAATCGTGAAAAATTTCCAAACTAATTGTGCGCACAGTTTGGCATTTCCGTGGCCGGATTGCATTTCAGCGGCTTCGTGATGCGGTGAACGTATTTCTGGGTTTCGGGGAAGGGCGGAATACCGCCGTAGCGCTGGACCATTTGCGGGCCGGCGTTGTAGGCGGCGAGCGCGAGCGTCAAGTCGCCGTGATAGCGCGCGAGAAGATCTTTGATGTAGCGCGTCCCGCCGTCGATATTTTGAGCGGGATCGAAAACGTTGGTCACGGAATATTGCGCGGCGGTTTTAGGTAGCAGCTGCATCAGCCCGAGTGCACTCTTCCGCGAAACCGCTTTCGGATTGAAATTTGATTCCACGAGAATGATCCGGTGAATCAGGTTCTCGTCGATTCCGTGCTTTTCGGCTGCGGTGCGAATCAGTTGCGCGTAAGGGCCGTCCGGCAGCGGCGCGACCATGGGACGCGACGGGAACACATCCTCGGGCTCGATCGATGAGATCTCGCTGGACGGCAGTTCCACCGAACCGCCCTGAATGGTGAGCCGGACGCGGTCGCCGATGGTTTCGTAACCGGTGATGTGCAGCCGGATACCTGAGCGCAACACCGCATAGTCCGCGCGCGCAATTGGCGCTGCGGAGATCAGCATTGCAAACACAATCGTTGCGCGTTTCATTTTATTAGACTCGCGCGCCTGTACCGAGGGCGTAGGTGCGAATCGCTTCGGCGACGCCATTCGCATCATTCGATAGCGTAACCGTCCATCCGCGTGTTTTCAATTCCGGCACCGAATTGCCCATCACGATCGGTAACCCTGCGAATTCGAGCATTTCGCGGTCGTTCCAATTGTCCCCGATGGCCATCACCTCGTCGCGCGCGACGCCTCGCCGGCGAGCCCATTCTTCGAGGGCGACGCCTTTGGATACGCCGCGCTTGAGGACGTCGAGAATCGAGAGGTCGCGATCCTCATACTCCGTCAGCGCGAGCGTGTATTGATTCCCAATCGGCAAATCCTGGAGAAGCTTCATCGCGGCGCGCAGGTTTTTGCAACGATCCGCATAACCAACCTGGATCGGGTCGTCGCCATTCAGGCAGGCGGTGAGCGGCGATATCTCGCCAATGTATTCGCGATTGCGGCGCAGATAACGTCCTCGCACCGGATGATCCCAGTCTGCCCGTTCCATCATCACTTGCATTTCGCGTGGGCGGTCAAAAACGACGGCGGCGCCGGAGCGATATTCTTCCGTGGCGTCGAGAATCTGGCGGGCGATTTCAGCGGGAAGCAGATGGCGCAGATCGGTGACGCCGTTTTTGGATTTGGTCACCGCCCCATTGTTGACGATGAAATGAAGATCGCAGGGGATGGCGTCGGCGATGGGCCGCGCGAAATCGAAGCGGCGCCCGGTGACGAGCAAGATTTCGATCCCGCGAGCTTGCGCCTCGGCAATCGTGCGGGAATTTTCTGCGGAGACCTGGCCGCGGCTGTCGAGCAGCGTCCCGTCAATATCCATCGCGATCATTCGAACCGGCATCGCTCCTATTCTACATGGAGCGGACGCGGACGCGGCGATGACGAAATCCTGTTGTTCGATTTGAGCGTGCAAATTTGGCTCGGGGTGAAAGCGCCGCGGCTAGGGCCGGCTCGCGCGTGCCTGGCGCGCGGCGTCTTCGGTTTCATCGAGTGCAGCTTTGATTTGGCCAGCGCGATTGTCGAGACGTTCGATCAGGTCCGTAGTCATATTGCCGCCAAAGCGGGGCGTGGGCGGAAGCAGGTTCGCGCCTGCGGCGGTGGCTTGTGCGGACATGTATGCGAGTTCATCTTGCGTAGCGCTCAGCTCGCGAGACAGTTGCGCTTGTCTTTCTTCGATGGCCGCTTGTTGCTCCGCCGGCGTCAACGGCTTTTGCGCGGCCGCGAGGATTGCGGGCGCGTCGCGGAGGATCCCAGGCGGCAGATCGTTTTGCTGCGCTGTGTCTTCGAGAGCGGCGATTTGCTGTTCGATTTCTTGGCGACGAAGGGCGAGTTGGGCGATTTCGTTATCGGTTGTGTAGCCTTCGCAGGGAGCGTTCAATTGAAGTCCTGTGCCCGGGCCGGGCGCGGCTGCTGATGCGCGAAAAGCGCGAAGCCGCTGCTCTTTACCAGCGATCTGGTCGAGCTCGGAAGAGAGGGTTGCGACTTGCTGGGCGTACCAGAGGGGATCTTTCTCGGGGGGCAGCGGCGCGGCTGCCGTGCGCGCGGCGCGAGAAATTGCGGTGGAGCGAATTTGCGGATTCGGTGCGGTGGCGGCGGGCAGCGGCTGCTTTGGCCACATGCGGTCGATGTCATCGTTGGTATAGATTTTCTTTTCGCGGTCCGGACGCGGGTCGGCATTATGCACACTACTGGATATGGCGGTGGCGGCGGTGGCGGCGGGCTTGTCGTCACCGGAAGCGAATGCCGGGATTGAGACCCCGGAAAACAGCGCCAGGGCGAGAAGCGCGGGGAGCAGGGAAACTACACGCATGGAAATGCGCATGGACATACCTCCGTTTCCCCCAGTGCAGGAAGTATCGCACGGGGGCTCGATCTATGTAAATGCGGGAGGGGAGAGAAAACGGGGCGAAGGTTGTCGAGGCGGTTGGCCGCCATTTGCAAAGGCCTGCTCAAAGAGGCAGAATAGCAAATATGGCCGTGGAGCTTGCGAAGGGCGTCACGCTCGAAATGCCGGGCGAGGACGAGAATTTCCTGAAGGATGAAGGCATCCTGTTTGCGTCGCTCGATAAGGTGGTGAATTGGGCGCGGCGCAGCTCGATCTGGCCGATGTCGTTCGGGCTGGCATGCTGCGCAATCGAGATGATGTCGATGGCTGCATCGCGCTACGACATCGCGCGGTTCGGCGCCGAGGTGTTTCGCGGATCGCCGCGGCAATCGGATTTGATGATCATCGCCGGACGCGTTTCGCAGAAGATGGCGCCGGTAATCAAGCAGCTGTACATGCAGATGCCGGAGCCGAAGTGGGTAATTTCGATGGGGGCATGCGCCACGTCGGGCGGCGTATTCAATAACTACGCGATCGTGCAGGGCGTGAACCAGGTGATACCGGTTGACGTGTATGTTCCCGGGTGCCCGCCACGACCCGAAGCGCTTCTCTACGCGGTGTTTCAGCTTCAGAAGAAGATTGATTCCACGCGCGGCAGCTTTTCGAATTCCTTCAATTTCGGCAAAGGCTAGTCCTCGCCGGTTTGTATTGCAGTTTCCTGCCTGCGTTTTCATTCCCGTATTGGTGTGGCCAAGGCGCTCGGGCGGTACGAACCACAATGTGTGGTGGTCGTTGGCGGCCGGGCACTTTAGATTGAAAGACCCCCTTTTACCGTAGATTAGAACGTGTGCCGGAGTCATGTTTTCAACGCCTTACGGAGAATTCTAATCGCGGAACCGTAGATTAGAAATGCGGTGATGTGTGCTGCTCGGTGGTCGAAAGCGACTGGTGGCGGCAGCGGCGGAGGAGTTTGCGCAGGTGAAGCTGCGCAATCGGTACCGCGTTTCACGTGGGTCCATTTACGGAGGGGATTAATCCCCTCCCTTCCAACGGAGCGGAGCCGGAGCGCCCGCCACCGTGTGAGGGGCGTGGCGGGGCCGTTAGCGGGGTGCGAGAACGATTTTGGATGGCAAATCGCGATCCATTTGCGATTAGAAATTTTTAGCAGGCTTTGTTTGGAATGAGAGAGGCGAGATTCTAATTCCGTATTTGCGATTAGACAATTGCGTGCAAGTGCTTTCGGATCAGCGGGGAGCTGGCACGTTTTCCGCTGAACCGTTTGTTCCGCCGATCGCGTCGTTTGAGTCGTCATCTGAAAACGGGCAATGGTAGCGCGAGGCGGAGCGGTTGAAAATCCGTAGAACTACGGAGATCTGTGGAAATCGAGAACGCCGAAGCGTGTGGGCGACGCTGGTGTGAGGATGGAGGTGAAAACCCCTGGGGACCACAGATGAACACTGGTCAACACCGATCGACATTGATTAACGCTGACGGACAGATTAGATGAGGTGGCTGGGCGACGAAGTGCGGTGGCGGCTGACGAAACTAAGCGGCCGTGGATTACGTATCTGGTAGAGTGACGGGAATTGGGAGGCGGCGATGGTGACGTTTCTCTTGTGGTGTTTGCTTTTTGTGTTTTGCTGGCCGCTGGCGCTTTTGGCGCTGATTCTGTATCCGTTCGTGTGGTTGATTTCTTTGCCGTTCCGGCTGGTGGGGATTGCGGTGGGCGGCGTGTTCGAACTGCTGCGGGCAATTATTTTCCTGCCGGCGCGGGTGCTGCGGGGGCCGCGGACGGCGTAGTCAGCCCCCCTAGTCGCAGTGCAGGGAAAGGTACTTGCCCAACGTTCCACGGATGGTTGGTTTTCAAAACTTCTGATATATCCCTTTCGGTGGCATCCGGCGGGTTCAGAAAACAATCGCGGATCGGCCAGGCTTGCCCATACATTAGACACTGTATGGCTGGGAACTTGCGCTTCTGGCAGGCTTTGCCGGGTGGGATTCTCTGTGAGGAGGCAATGGAGCGCTTCCGGCTCGCACTCGAGAGGATTCCTTTCGCTAGTTCTCAAACTTCCCAAAAGGTCCAATGATGAAAACGACCGTCCTGGCGCTTGCTTTCCTCTGTTCCTTCGTGGTGGCTGGTTGTAGCTCGTCCAAGGGCAATGCCGAGACCATTTCTATTTCACCGACCAGCGCCAACCTAATCACCGGACAATCCGTTCAATTCCAGACGAACATTTCGACGAACATGGGCACCTTAGTGTGGTCTGTGAATGGAACGGTCAATGGTAATGCCTCGGTCGGAACCATCGACTCGACGGGGAAATACATCTCGCCCGCCATGCAGCCGTCCGCGCCGGTGACGGTGACCGTTGCTGGTAGCCGGCCTCCGTCCGCTACGGCTAGCGCAATAGTGAATGTCGTGGGCACCGGACAAGTTGCCGCTACCGCGCATCCTCAGGTCGCTCTTTACACGATTTCCCCTCCGACGCCCGCGACAATCGCGATTCAGTTCGGAACGGATACCACATACGGCCTAACCACGTGGAGCCAGCCGGCCACGGGAAACAGCGCGCCGTTCGGGATGTTGGTCGCGGGGATGAAGGCGAACACGCTGTACCACATGCGAGCTGTGCTCCAGTTCGGAGATGGCTCACAGCTCAGCGACATGGATCACACTTTTACAACGGGGGCGATTCCGACAGGAATTAGTCCAAGTCTGACCGTAGCAAATCCAAACGGGATGGTGCCGCAATCCGGCGTCGAAATGCTGGATTTGATCTCTGGCGGAAATACGGCGCCGGTGGTTGTCTCCGACCTCATGGGGAACGTGCTCTGGTGGTACAAACCGACGGGAAGTTCGGCGGACATCGTTCAGCCTTTAAAGCCTTTGCCGAATGGACACGTAATTCTCACTTTTTCGCCGAATCCTTCATTCCTGCTGAATCCGACGGTACCGCTGCCGGATGGAACCGTGGATGTGGTTCGAGAAATCGATCTCACCGGAAGTACGATTCGCGAGATTTCATTGGATACGCTGAATAGCCGACTCGCATCAGGAGGATTTAGCTACACGGCGGGAGCGATGCACCATGATGTTACCGTGTTGCCGAACGGGCACTGGATTGTTCTGCTCGCAGCGACAAAGACATTCACTGATTTACCCGGACGTCCGGGCACGACGACCGTACTCGGAGATGCGTTGGTCGATCTCGATACTAATTTGAATCCTGTCTGGCTATGGGATAGTTTCGATCATCTCGACATTAATCGCCACCCATTCCAATTCCCGGATTGGACGCATTCCAATGCGATTCTGTATTCTTCGACGGACGGGAACCTCTTGCTGTCGATTCGCCACCAGAACTGGATCATAAAAATCGATTACGCTGACGGTAAGGGGACCGGCGACGTCGTATGGCACCTAGGGCAAGGCGGCGAGTTCACCCTTCAAGGTGGAGTGGATCCAACGGATTGGTTCTACGCGCAACATGGGCCTTCGTTTACGACGGCAACGACGGCTGGAAAATTCGGATTGACTGTCTTCGACAATGGAGACGATCGCATATTCCCAGACGGGGAAACGTGCGCTTCGACCGGCTCGGCCGTTTGCCCATATAGCACGGTCCAAATCCTAAACATCGACGAAGATGTCAAAACTGCCACTTTCGCTTTCCACGATATTCCTTCGCTATACTCGTTTTTTGGGGGAAATGCGGAGCAGTTGAGGAACGGTGACGTCGAGTTCGATCTTTGCGACGTTCCTGGGGGCGCGCTGACGGCGCAAGTGAATGAAGTAACGCCTACATCACCGGCGCAGACGGTCTGGCAAATGACGATGCACGTAAACGCATACCGGGCGTTTCGCTTGGGGAGTCTCTACCCAGGTGTGCAGTGGTAACGGAGTAGTGCATTTTGCCTCGTGGGTTCTAGTTGCGTTTCGTTTTTGTGGATCCATGCTCGCTAGCTTTTAAAGGCTCATAGCGGAGGATTACACAACCGGACGACAAGGAGCGCGCGTCGATCAGTTTCAAGCGCAAGCGGGCGAGATCCCGGCCGAACAGGGACTTGCCGCATCCTATGATGACCGGAGCAATTCCGAGGCGGTATTCGTCAAATAGTCCGTGTTCAATGAGGTAGGCGGAGAGGTTCGCACTGCCGAAAACGAACATGTTGCCTTCGCCCTCGCGTTTGAGTTTCCGAATCGCGCCGGCCGCGTCGTCTGTTACAAGCGTTGTGTGGGCCCAATCGGCTTTTTCGAGGGTACGCGAGAAAACGAGCTTGGGCAGGCGATTCATGAAATCGGCTACTTCGCCCTTCGCGGTCTGCCAGTAGCCTGCCATGCCTTCATAGGTGACGCGGCCGAACACGAGTGCGCTGGCGGTGTGGAGCTGATCAATCGAAAGACGCTCGAGCTCGTCGCCCCAGACGTATTCGTGCCAATCGAGCGCCCAGCTCTGCGCGCCCTCGAAGTAACCGTCGAGAGTCATCAGATTCCACATGATTAGTTTTCGCATGGCGAAGCTCCAGTCGCTTGGCGGTCACTGCTGCAGGATGTTGGATGCAGGAAACTCCTCGCGGTAAGCGTGGGTTTGCATTTTGCCCTAGCTGCGCGAGCGTTGGGACCGTGGTCCGGCTATGCCCACGGCGGGATCGATCAGCGAGGTCGTAAGCGCACAGGCAGAAGTGCCTGTGACACGAGAGCCATCGAAGCCGGCGGGACGAAAAGTAGAAGCGTGACCTCGGGTGTTCGGCAGTTAAGCAGATGCAATCTCAAATCTGAAATTTCAAATTTCAAATGAAAGTCAACGGCCAAGACGAAGTCAACGGCACAGGTAAAAGCAGGAGCAGAGGTAAAAGCAGAAGCAGAGGCAAAAGCAAAAGCGAGCACGGCGGCTGGAGGCCCTTTTAGGTTCCCTGTAGCCAGGCGGGGGCGAAGGCGTTTAACGGTCGATTACTGTGGCGGTGCCGCCGTCGAGCTCAACGATGGCGCCTGGGGTGTTGTGTTCGCGGCGGATGTAGGCCATGCCGATGGCGGTGCCAGCAGAGGGCGAAAACGCCGAACTTGTTACGTAACCGACCTCGGTTCGGGCTTTTGCGGCTTCTCTGCCTGGCTCTGCTGTGGGCGCGCGAAGCTTTGTGCCTGGAGGCGGCGGATTCTGGGCCGAAAATTTGAGCTCGGTGCGGCGGCGGTTCACGTGACCTCGGGAGCGGACGCGTTCTACGATTTCCTGGCCTGTGTAGCAGCCTTTGGTGAAGCTGATGTGAGTGGATTCCAGGGCGGCTTCGTGGGGGATGACCGTGTCGTTGAAATCGACGGGGAACCAGGGAATGCCAGCTTCGAGACGGAGGGCGTTGAGGGCGGCCATGCCGATCGGTGCGCCGTGTTGAGCGTGAGCGGCGGTGAGGAGAGTTTGCCAGATGATTTGCAGTTTTTCGCGGGGGGCAATGATTTCTGCGCCAATCGATTTACTACCGGTCGCGCTGAAGTGTGAGCGGCGGATCAGGTGGCAGGGAACCGCGTCGAGTATGACTTCGGCGAATGCCATTTCCGAAAAGCCATCGAGAGCGAGGCCGGTGGATTGGGCGATGATCGTGGCGGCTTTGGGGCCTTCGATGGCGATGGAGCCGGTCTGGTCAGTTGTGTCTTCGAGCGTGACGTCGTCCATGATGATGAATTTGTCGAGGGTTTGGACGAGTTTCTCCCGAACCGATGCGTGGCTGAGGACGAGGAGCTTTTCTTTGAGCGCGTAAACTTCGAGTTCGGCGAGGATGTGGCCTTGGGGGTTGAGGAGCAAGGCGAGGGTGCCGGAGTCTTCGCTGAGAGCTTTGATGTCGTTCGTTACGATGGCATTCAGATAGCGGACGCGGTCCGGGCCGGAGAGGGTAACGGCGGCGTGCCAGTTGGTGTCAAACAGCGCGACGGATTCGCGGGCCGTGCGGTATTCAGCGTCGAAATCGGAAAAGACTTCGGGGAGAAGGCATCCGGTGAATTCGGCGAGTTTGGCGCCTTCGGCGATTTCGAGTTTTGCGAGCGGGGTTTCCATGAGGTTTCAGTTTAGCAGATGAATGGAAGAAGGTTTGAGGCGAGCTAACGGCAGAAGTAAAGGAGTCGGCTGGTCCGATTGCAGGACTCCTGTGGAGTCCATCGGACTCCAGCGACCGGAGATGCCGGCGGTACGAGAACCAGAGGCAGGCGGCGGCCACGGTAAGGTAAATCTGACTCGACGGTGCTGCTATACTGCGGAAATCATGAGTGAAAACATGAGTGAAAAACTGATTCATGAAGTAATTCCTGTGGGGATGCTGCAGTGCAACTGCTCGATTTTGGGGGATCCAGTTACGCGAGAGGCGATTGTTGTTGATCCGGGGGATGACGTTGGGCGGATCCTCGAGATTTTGAAGCGGCACCGGCTGAAGGTGGTGGCGATTGTGAGCACGCATACGCACATCGATCATGTGGGAGGGTTGGCGGAATTGCATCGCGCGACGGGCGCGCCGGTGATGTTTCATGAGGCGGATATGGACCTTTATAAGCACCTGGATGTGCAGGCGCAGTGGCTGGGGGTGCCGACTCCGGCAGTGATGAAGATTGAAGATTTCGTGAAAGAAGGCGATACGGTGCGGTGGGGAGGGTTCGCGGCGCGGGTGTTGCACACTCCGGGGCATACGCCCGGGAGTATTAGTCTTGTGATCGAACCTGGGATTGGGGCGACGGATTTGAGTGCGATTGCTGCGGGTCGCGGTGGTCACGATCGCGGGCATGCGCCTGGCGTTGTGCCGGGGAAGATCGCGGGAGTTCCGGTGCTGCTGGCTGGGGATACATTGTTTCAACGGAGTATTGGGCGGACGGATTTGTGGGGCGGTTCGCTGCCGCAAATTCTGAAATCCATTCGGGAGAAATTGATGGTGCTGCCGGATGAGGTGGTGGTGTTTCCCGGGCACGGGGAAACGACGACGATTGGCGAGGAACGGGAGATGAATCCGTTTTTGCGATCTTGACTGGGCCGATGTCACGGATGGGACGTCGAGAACCTGGGCGGAAGCGAACAGGCTGAAGCCTGTTCCACTGGAAGCCGTCGTTGCGGCGAAAAGGTGCGTTAGGAATGGTCCAAGAGGGCAGTGCCGCGTTGTACCAATATCACGGCGCCGATTACCATTGCTGCGGCGACGCCCACGTTGAGAGTGACCTTCTCTCCCGCGATTAACCAACCGATGAACACCGCTACAATCGGGTTGATGTAGGTGTGCGTCGAGACGAGCGTTGGGGAATAGTGCTCGAGGAGCCAGTTGTAGGCGGTGAAAGTGATGATCGAGCCGAAGACGATCAGGTAGGCGAGCGAGGCCCAGGAGCGAGGCGTTATGGAGGCGAGCGAAAAGCCGCGGGCTTCACCGGCGAATGTGCCGGCCGCGACCAGCATGACGGAGCCCGCGAGCAGCGAAAGCGCGGAAAGTAGTAGCGGGTGTCCTGAAAGATGGGAGCGACGCGAGTAGACGACTCCTGCGGCCCAGGAGCCGGAACCGACGAGAAGCGCGATAGCGCCAGCCATCATGCCGGGGCCCGAGAAAACGCCGCGCTCGAGCAGCAGTCCCACACCGGCAAGCCCTACGATCACTCCTGCGGCAATCCAAGCGTTCATGCGCCATTTTCTATCCGCAAGATCGCCGAGAAGGAAGACGCAGATTGGCTCGGTGGCGATCAGTAGCGCGGCGAGCCCGGAGGGCACACGCTGTTCCGCCCAGTGGAGCGAGCCGTGCCCAACAAGGAAGAACAGGAAACCGATGACGATGCTTGCTCGGAGTTGCTGGCGCGTCGGGCGGAGCCGCTTTGCGGCACACCATGCGAGCAGGACAGCTCCCGCAACGAAGTGACGAGTGCCGGCCGCGTAGAGCGGGGGAATTGTTTCGACCGCGTAGCGGATGGCGAGGTATGTAGAGCCCCAGATGAACCAAATCGCACCGAATGCGAGCAGGAGGGCAATGCGGTTCGGTGCAGACTTCGGCAGGGAGCTCGGTGGTGTATCGAGTGAGAGCGGGGCCAGTTCGGTGGACATCGAATCCTCTGAGGGGATAGATAAACACGAGCGATGCGCCGATTCAACGCATCGGTTCGCGGCGCGTCTGCGGGCTGGCTGCCATATTGGACATGCTGCGGCCATATTGGCGGCTGGCTTGATTGAAAATCGGGGGCGGCGAACGTATGCTTGATTGCAGATGAAAATAGCATTGGCCCAGTTCAATCCCACCGTGGGTGATTTCGAGGGTAATTCCGCCCGAATTATCGAGGTAGCCTGCGAGGCGAAGAAACGCGGCGCGGATCTGGCCGTGTTTTCCGAGCTTTGCCTTTGCGGTTATCCGCCGCAGGATTTGGTGGAGCGGCCCGTGTTTACGGAGCGCAACGCGAAAGAGCTGGCGCGGCTGGCGAAGAAGATACCGATGCCGTCGGTGGTGGGTTACGTGGGGCGGGCGCAGGACGACACCGGAAAGCCGGTGGCGAATTCGGCAGCGCTGATCGCGGACGGGAAAATACTCTTCGAGCAGCGCAAGATGCTGCTGCCAACGTATGACGTATTCGACGAATCGCGTTATTTTCAGCCGGCGCATTCGCAGCACGTATTTTCGCTGAATGCCGTGAAGCTGGGGATCACGGTTTGCGAGGATTGCTGGAACGACAAGAATTTCTGGGCGCAGCGGCTCTACGAACGCGACCCGGTGGCGGAGCTGGTGGCGCAGGGAAGCAATCTGATTCTGAATATTTCGGCGTCGCCGTACACGATCGACAAGCGGTCGCTGCGCCACGACATGCTGCGGGCGATTGCGATGGAGCGGCGCGTGCCGGTGGTGTACGTCAACCAGGTGGGCGGCAACGACAGCCTGATTTTCGATGGGTCGAGCATGGCGTTCATGCCGGACGGGCGGGTGGCGGCGCTGGCGAAATCGTTTGAGGAGGATTTGGTTTTATTCGATACGGCGACGGGGGCGGGCGACATACGTCCGCAGCCGTTGGACGAATTGGCGGCGGCATATCACGCGCTGGTGATTGGGGCGCGCGATTATGTGAGGAAGTGCGGGTTCAGCAAGGTGGTGATCGGGTTGAGCGGAGGAGTGGATTCGGCGCTGGTGGCGACCATTGCGGCGGACGCCCTGGGACCTGAGAACGTGCTGGGAGTGAGCATGCGGAGCCCGTATTCGTCCGAGGGGAGCATTCGCGACGCGCACCGGCTGGCGGAGAATTTGAAGATACAGTTACTCTCGATTCCGATCACGGATATTTTTGAGAGCTATCTGCGATCGCTGGCGCCGGCGTTCAAAGGCTTGCCGGTGGATTCGACCGAAGAAAACATTCAGGCGCGGATTCGCGGGAATTTGCTGATGGCGCTTTCGAATAAATCGGGGTCGATGGTGCTGAGCACGGGGAACAAATCGGAAATGGCGGTGGGGTACTGCACGTTATATGGCGATATGGCCGGGGGCCTCGCGGTAATTTCGGACGTGCCGAAGTCAATGGTGTGGGAGTTGGCAAGATTCGTGAATCGCACGGAGGAGAGAATTCCGCCTGCGACGATTACGAAGGCGCCATCGGCAGAGCTGAAGCCGAATCAGACGGATCAAGATACGCTGCCGCCTTATGACGTGCTCGACCGGATTTTGAAAGCGTATGTGGAGGATTTGCGCAGCCCGGAGGAGATCGCGGATCACTATGGATTCGCGCTCGAGCTGGTGCGGTCGGTGGCAAGGCGCGTGGATCAGAATGAGTACAAGCGGAAACAGGCGCCGCCGGGATTGAAGGTGACGTCGAAGGCGTTCAGCGTGGGGCGGCGGTTTCCACTAGCGCAGAAGTTTGTGGACTGAGCGGCCGGTTGGCTGGCCAGCGAATTTGCTTTTGGGTCCTGCCTGGAAGATTTACAATCTGGCGTTTTCATTCCGATGTATGGGTGTTTCGAAATGATGGAGAATTCATGCGAAAGTTCGTAAGGATTGTTCGACAGTTCTGGCTGGTGGCTACGGCGCTGGTCCTCGCGACGGCCGTGCCGACTCTTGCACAGACGAGCGCTCAGCCGGCGCCGCAGAGTAGCGCGACCGCTTCGGCTCCTCCCGCCAGCGCCGCGGCTGCTCCCTCGGCCGAAGAAGCGCAACTATTGAAATCCGCAGAGGCGTTCGTTCGCAAGCTGTTCGCATGGGGAGCGGATTTTCAGGTGAAGTTGGGGCCGCTGACGCAATCACCGGCCGCTGATTTTTACCGGGTGCCAATACTTGTGACATTTAGCGGGCAATCGGACGTCGGCGAAGTGTTTATCAGCAAAGACGGCAAGACGATGCTTCGCGGAGAGATCTTTGACACGGCCGTTGATCCGTTTGCGGCGACGCGAGCGAAACTGCGGCTCGAGGGCGATCCGTCGAAAGGGCCGGCGGACGCGCGCGTGACGGTGGTTGAGTTCAGCGATTATCAGTGCCCGCACTGCCGGCAGCTTTATGGGGCGATGCAGACGGTGGAGCAGAAGTTTCCGCAGATTCGCGTGGTGTACAAGGACTTTCCGCTCGCCGGAATTCATCCGTGGGCGATGACGGCAGCGATCGGGGGCCGGTGCGCATTTGCGCAGAGTCCGCAGGGATTTTGGCTCATTCACGACCTTATTTTCGAAAGCCAGGATGTGATTTCGAGCGAGAACGTGTACCAGAAGATGATTGATTTCGCGGCACGCGCGGGGCTCGATAAGGATGCATTCAAAGTTTGCATGGCGTCGCCGGAAGCGAAGCAGGCGATTGAGGCGGATGTGGAAGAAGGAAAGAACTTGCAGATCAACAGCACGCCAACAGTGTTTGTGAACGGGCGGCCGGTGATCGGCGGCGATCAGGCGACGATGGAGCAGTATATTCAGTTTGAGTTGGGGCCAGGGGAAGCGAAGAAATCTGCGGCGGCGGTGACGCCCGGGACCAAGCCTAGGAAATAGATTCAAAAGCGCCGGCAGGATGCCGGCGATACAAACAACAATTCAGAAGACTTTGATCGCCAGGTCGCGCGGCTTCGGCCCCACTGGAATCAGCGTGATCAGGCTTGCGGTTTTGGGGCGGATAACCGCGAGGTCGTTCGAAGCCGCGTCGACGACCAGCAGAATGTCGCCGCCGGGAGTTAAACGGCTGGTGCGCGGATCGGAGCCGACTGTGATCGGGCGGAGGACCTGGCGAGTGGCAACGGCGACGGGGACGATGTGGCCGGCTGCGGAATCGGAAACGTAGAGCGTCTCGGTGTCTGCCTTCAGCGTTCCTGACGATGGGAACGATCCCAACATAAGAAAGTCGCCGACTTCGTTCGTCTGGGTGTTCAGGACGACGAGGCCGTGTGCGTCGCCTGCGGTGATGTAGAGTTCGCCGCCGTCGGGCTTGAGGATGAGGGCGCTCGGAGTGCCGCCGATCGCAACGTTTGCCAGCAAAACCTTTTGTCGCAAGTCGACGACGGAGATGTCGTTCGACGCGCCGGAGGTAATGAAGGCTTTCGAGCTGTCGGGCAGGATAGCAATTTGCTCGGGCTGGCGGGCGACGGAAATAAGACCGAGGGGAGTGAGCAAGTTCGCGTCGAGGAGCGAGATCGTGGAGTCGTCGCGGTTCGATACGACGATCATTTTGCCATCGGGCGTGATGCGCGCGATCCAGGGGCGGCGCCCGGCGCGTCCGCGTGCGACCACGGCGCGCGTGGCGCAATCGATTGCGACGACGCCATTCACGCCGGATGCGGCGACGAATGCGCGCTTGCCGTCGGGCGAAAAATCGAGAGCGTAGGGGCTGGCACCCACCGGAATGCGCGCGACGATTTGATTGGATTTGACGTCGAGAACCCACGCAAAGCCGCCCACGGAGCTGAGGCCCCAGATTTCTTTGTGCGTGGGATGTTCGCGGACGCCGCTGGGGCCGGGCCCGACGGGGATGGTGGTGAGCGGCGCGAGTTTGACGAGATCGATGATCGTGAGCGTGCCATCGGCGGTGTTGCCCACGTAGGCGAAGAGGTGCAAGTCCGGACGGAGGAACGAGGGGCGAAGTTCGAGCGCGACTTCGCGGGTGGCAAATCCGGCGAGAATGACGAGCAGGAAAACGAGCCGCCAATTGAGGCGAATTTTCATGGCGCGCGTCTTGCAGTGGAATTGCGCGGGACCAACAATGGCACGCGGTCGCGAAAAGCACTACGTTGAATTCTTTGAGCCATCGCGGCGACGCTCAATTGATGGTGCGGTGCAGCACGGCAGCGATTTGCCGGCATTCTTCGATCAGCTCAGCGAATTCTTCGGGCAGGATGGATTGCATACCGTCGGAGAGCGCGCGGTCGGGGTCGTTGTGTACTTCGACGAGCAGCCCATCGGCGCCGCAGGCCACGGCGGCGCGGGAAAGGGGAAGAACCTTATTGCGGCGGCCGGTGCCGTGGCTGGGGTCGACGACGATCGGCAAGTGGCTGCGGCGCTGGACAGCGGGAATCATGCTGAGGTCGAGAGTGTTGCGCGTGTGGTCGGAGAAGGTGCGCACGCCGCGTTCGCAGAGGATCACGTTGTAGTTGCCTTCGGACATGATGTACTCGGCGGCCATGAGGAATTCGTCGAGGGTGGCGGACATGCCGCGTTTCAGTAGCACGGGTTTGCGGGAACGGCCGGCTACTTTGAGGAGCGAAAAGTTCTGCATGTTGCGGGCGCCGATTTGGATCACGTCCGCATATTTTTCGACGAGTTCGAGCGATTCGTTGTCGATCGCTTCGGTGACAATGCCGAGTCCGAATTTGTCGCGCACTTCGGCGAGGATTTTCAGGCCTGGTTCGCCCATGCCCTGGAAGCTATAGGGCGAGGTGCGGGGTTTGTAGGCGCCTCCGCGGAACAATCGAGCGCCGGCAGCCTTTACGCGCTCGGCAATGGTGAAGGCCTGCTCACGCGATTCGATCGCGCACGGACCTGCGACCATGGCGACGGCGGGGCCGCCGAAAGTGACGTCGCCCGAGGGCGTGGGGATGCGGACGACGGTGTTTTCTTCTTTGATGTCGCGGCTGACGAGCTTATAAGGTTTGCTGACCGGGATGCACTCGCCGACGCCCGCCATCGATTCGAGCGAGCCGATATCGACTGCGCCGGTATTGCCAGTGATGCCGATGGCGGTGCGGGCGGCGCCAGGAATCGGGTGGGCTTTAAATCCCAGCGATTCGATCCGGTCGCAAACGGCGCGGACCTGTTCGTCGGTCGCGTGGGATTTCATCACTACGAGCATTCAGAATCCTCCCGGAAAACCAGCCCGCCTTCGTATCGCACAGAGCAAAAAGGCAGCCGCCACAAAGGCGACACTGACGGTGAGACGTGAACCGATGAGTTTACTGTATCGGACGGCGGGCCTGCAACGCAGGGATCGCTCGGATCCGGTAGTGACTCAACCCGCGGACCGCCCGATTTCTCCGCCCAGAACCGGACTAAACAGGAAATCGTGAAACTCCCCTGGCATGGCGTTTAAGCGGAGTAGAGTGCCAATCTGCGCCCAGTGCCGAATTTCGTGCAGCAAGATATGGGCGACAATCTTTTTCGGCGTCACGCTGAGAGAATTGTTCATCAGGGCAATTTCCTGGGGAACATCCCAAGCCTGGTCGGGGAATGTACTTACGAATCCCTTCAAATCCGAGCGGCTTTGGTTCCCAAAATCAAAGAGGGCCTGAAGATCGGTGTTCGAAATCGAAGCGGCGTCGGTGAGCGGCCGATTGGAAAGCCTGTCAATGTAACGCTTCTCCGCGGAGAAAATGTGGCGCAGCAGATCGCCCAGAGTTTTGAAGCGGCCATCGCCGTGCGTTCCAACCTCAAGCGCTAAGACGGCGTCACCGAGTCGACGCAGCGACTCATGCCATTTGCCCCGTTCCCAGTCCGTATATTCGATCAACTCACTCAAACTCAATGCCGGAGGCATTTCTTTCCTCCCGATTCAGCATTATCTGATAACGAGACCCAGCAGGCGCGACAACCCCATGGCTTGTGCGGGCGTGACGATCGCACCCGAGAGATCGTCGGGGCGGACGACGATGCCTTCGATGTCGGCGCCGCGAAAATCGGTCTTGCGGAGTTTGGCGCCGGTGAAATCGGCGCGGTTGAGCATGGCGCGACCGAAGATGGCGCCTTTCAAGTCGGTATTGCGGAAGTCGGCCTCTTGGAGTTGCGTTGACTGAAACTCACAGGCGCGGAGCTTGCCGCCGGCAAATTGAGCGTAGCGGGCATCGCAATGTTCCACGAGCACGTCCTGCCATTTGCATTCGAACGCTTTCATGCCTGTGAGGCGGCATTCGAGGAATTCGACGCGTCGGGCTTCGAAGCCGAGGAGAACGGCGTTGGAGAGGTCGCACTTCACGAGGCGCACGTCGCGAAGATGCACGGATTGAATTTCGCAGTTTGCGAAAGAGATGCGTTCGAGGACCGAGCTGCGCAGCTTGAGATCCTGGAGCTTGCGTCCGGAGAGGTCGATGGATTCGGCGCGGGAGTCCTCGAGGAGCGAGCCGCCGAGCAGGGACTCGACCGAGACATTGTTCAGCGGCGCGGCTTGGGCCGGGAGGTCGGGAAGAGTGCGAGTCGGAATGATTTCGCTGCGTTTCACGACTGGGAAAGGATAGCGCAGATTGAGACTGGATGCAGGGGCGGGGAGGCACTGAGGCACGGAGATAAGGAGGTGATGGGAGCTAAAAGCGGCGCGAAGAGGCGGAGGACCATGAGACGGGCTGCGCCACATTCCATGCGAAGGGCAAAATCAAAACAGGCTGAATTTGGAGCGGAGTGACGCTCGCGAAATTGCTGGGATTGAACTGGCGGTTGTTCGGCCGATTTTGGGCTGGGTACGGCTCTACCGGCGGGAGCGGCGGAAGACAGGCAGGAGTGCCTGTCCCACTAAAGAAGGGTATAGTCTCGCGGGCGGGAAATGAGGTGGCTATGAATATTCGGCGAGTGATGCCGGACATTGTTTCGACGCGGTTTGACGAGAGCCGGGCGTTCTACGCGGATTTTCTGGGGATGCGGACGGCGATGGATCTGGGCTTCATTGTGACGTTTGTGTCACCGAGCAATGAAACCGCGCAAGTGAGTATCGTGCGGCCCGAGCGCGAGCCGGGGCCCGCGAGTGGTGTCGCGATATCGGTTGAGGTTGAGAACGTAAACGAAATGCATGCGCGCGCTATCGAACGCGGTGTCGAAATCGTCTATCCGCTGACGGACGAACCGTGGGGAGTGCGGCGGTTTTTTGCGCGCGATCCAAATGGAATCGTGGTGAACGTGATGATGCATCTTCCTAAATCAAAATAGCCTGAAGCTTTGGCTGCGGCCACGGGCAAAGGGAACCGACATGAAGAAGTGGTTGATTGGATGCGCGTTGATTGCGGGGATTGCATTCCCGGCTCTTGCACAGGCGACTCCGCCGCAGGAAAAGAAACAGCACGTGGAGGTGAAGGAAGTGGCGCCGCGACCGGAAGACGTGAGCAGCATCGAGGGAATCGTGGCGGCGAGTTACGAGACGATTTCGGGCGGTGTGGGAATGGCGCGGCAGTGGGGACGAGACCGCACGCTCTACGACCCGCACGTGCGCTTCGTCGCGATTGAGCTTGATCCGAAGTCGGGAGCCGTGATGGTGAAGTCAACCAGCCATCAGGAGTTCGTTGACGAGACGGATGCGTTTCTGGGGAAGGAAGGGTTCACCGAGCGCGAACTCGGCCACACGATTCACCGGTTTGGAAACGTGGCGACGGTATTGAGCAGCTACGAAGGCAAGAATGCGTCGACGGGGAAAGTGGTCACTCGGGGCGTGAATATTTTTCAGCTCTACTTCGACGGCAAGCGCTGGTGGGTGCTCTCGATGGTGTGGGACCAGGAGCGAGCGGGGAATCCGATTCCGCCGGAATTGCTGCCGAAGAATTAGCGAAGCGGGTGTGGTGGTGCGTATTTTGTGATTCGTCGGTTGTTGTGCTTTACCGCCCAAGCACCGCTGAAATCAGGCGCTACAGGTCGCCATCAAGAACAGATGTGCGAACAGGCAATGCCGCCGCGCACGCGGAACGCAAATTACGCAAGGACTGTACAAGGCCGGCTGCGCTCGGGCGCTTTCTGCGGCATGCACTTTTGCGTGAGCCGGTTCTCAACAGCGCGCGCAACCGCATGCGCGCCTTGTGCAACTGCGATTTGGAATTGCCGATCGAATAGCCCATCATTGCTGCAATTTCGTGGTGCTCGCAACCCAGCACGTCATGGAGCATGAATACTTGTTTGCAGCCCGGGGATAGCTTCGCGACGGCCCGTTTCAGGGCCAAGCGGTCGATCAAACCGGTGAGGCTCAGGTCTGGAGCGCCGAACTCCCGTGAGGGACGCTCAGATGCCTCGCTTTCATCGCTGCTCTCGAAAGTCGTTTCCTGCACTGTTTTCTTGCGAAGGCGCATCAGCACCACATTTACAGACAAGCGATGCAGCCAGGTGGAAAAGGCCGAGTCGCCGCGAAACGTGTGAATCTTCCGGAACACTCGCAGGAACGCTTCTTGGGTCAACTCCTCGGCCTCGGCCGTATTCCCGATCATGCGGAAGCACAGGTGATAGACGCGTCGTTTGTGTGCATGGTAGAGCGCTTCGAATGCCGACTCTTCACCTTGCTGAGCGCGCGCGATTAATTCGGCGTCGCAGGATGGGGCTGGCATAGACTGATTTTCCTGATTCACTACCGTATCCTCCCTGTTGAGCAATTCTTCGACGACACGAGCAGAGTCGATTGCAAGGGCCCGAGTGTGAAAATCACGCCGCCACGGCTGCCACCGACTGCGATTCTGGCGGATCTCGATCGGAAACTGAGCGACTTAGAGTGGACCTGCATTCCTGATCTGCTCGGTGATGAATGGCAACGCGTTCACAATTTCCACTCCGCACTCGGCCAGATTTTTCAGGAGTGTGATTCCGGCTCGATCCAAAAAAGAAACGCCGCTCAGATCGATCACCGCCCGCGCGGCGTCCTTCAGTTCAGCCGCACAAGTGTTTTCCAAACACTCCACCCATCTGCCGCTCACTTTTCCCTCGAGATGCAGCACAATCAGTGCGTCAGTGGCGGTCGTGATTGTGATTTTCAACACTCGAGCTCCCGAGGCAGCGAATTGCAGGTGGTGTGCCATTCAAGGATGAAGAGAGCATTTCTCTAATCGTGTGAAAAAGAAGGTGGTTACTGAAGACCGCGATTTGACGCGTTGAGGCGGGCCACCGCAGGCGGTGGCGATTGCTCGAACGATCTGTGAGAACTACGATGGGTGGTAGGAAGTGCGCTTAAGACCGAGCTTCTGTATTCGGTGACGAAGAGTATTCGGATGCAACCCAAGAATCTTTGCCGCGCCGCGCGGGCCTTCGACGACGCCTCTGGTTTGATTCAATACAGCGATAATATGCGCGCGGTCCAACTCCTCGAGGGTGGGAGGTGTAGAGGGAACCGGGCTCGCAGGCTGCAACGCTTCCGAAGATTTCTCAGGGATGGCGGAGGAGTGTGAAAGCGCCAGCTCAGGAATGAGATCGGGATCCAGTTCGAGGACGGAGGTGCGGGAGAGAATTGCCGCACGTTCGATAACGTTTTGCAGTTCTCTTATATTTCCCGGCCAAGAGTAGCTTGAGAGCCGGTCGAGCGTCGCTCGGGGAATGCTTCGGATATCCTTTCCGAACTTCTTGGCGAAGCGCGCCAGAAAGTACATGGCGAGTTGAGGAATGTCGGAACGACGCTCGCGCAAGGGAGGTACATCGATTGGGAACACGTTCAGGCGGTAGAAAAGGTCGGAGCGGAAGTCGCCGGTACGAATGGATTCCTGCAAGTTTCGGTTTGTCGCAGCTATCACCCGTACATCAACACGCACGGGCCGGTTACTCCCGACCGCTTCAAACTCCCGCTCCTGAAGGACCCGCAAGAGTTTTACTTGAGTTGCGAGGGGCAGCTCCCCGATTTCATCGAGGAAAATCGTTCCACCGTCGGCAAGTTCAAACCGGCCGACGTGCCGTTCCAGTGCGCCCGTGAAGGCTCCCTTGACGTGTCCAAAGAGCTCGCTCTCCACAAGACCAGCTGAGATGGCGCTGCAGTTGACTTTCACCAACGGACGGCTCTTACGGACACTGCGGTCATGAATCGCACGGGCGATCAGTTCCTTCCCCGTACCCGTTTCACCATGGATTAGCACGGTGGAATCCGTCGGTGCGACCTGTTCGACTTTGCGCAGGACTGTTAACAAGGCAGCACTGTTGCCCGTAATCTCTTCGAAGTTGTGGTCCGTGCGAATCTCTTCCTGAAGATAGACGTTTTCTTTTTCCAGGCGAGCCTTCAATTCATTTATTTCCTGGTATGACCGCATATTCGCAACGGCCAGTGCAACTTGATTCGCGACTTCCTGCGAGAACTCGACATCCTCATTTGAATACCGATCCCGTTCCCGGCTTACCAGGCTGAGGGTACCGATACAGTTTCCCTGGAAAGCCAGGGGCAGGACGCATAATGACTGGATACCCTCTGAAGCGAGGCGATGCTCATTGGCATACTCCCGCTCTTTTTCAAGATTGCGGCGCAGCAGAGGCCGTTGATGATCGAACACCCAGGCGATGCAGGTCTCATCGCGGGCGTCTTCCAGCCCCGCCCGGAAATAGTCAGAGTGCAGGTCTCCCTCGACGGCGAGGAAACGGAAACTATCATTCGCAGGCTGATAAAGGGTAATGGCGCAGCGGTCGAAGGCGATGACGGGATTTAAGGTCTCGGAAATAGCGTGCAGCAGGGCCGGTTGGGTAAGGTTTGTGATGATGGCATTGTTGATCTCAAGGAGGGTGCGATAACGCGCGGCAGTCCGTTCCACTTTTACGTTGAGGGCAGCGATCTCCCCGTAAGAGCTCATGTTGGCGATAGCCAGCGCAACTTGATTGGCCACTTCCTGCAAGAGCTCCATATCGCTTTCCGAGTATTGGTTCTTCTTCGTGCTCCCTACGCCGAGAGTGCCGATGCTTTTTCCTCCGACGACCATGGGAACGATGCAGTCGGAGGCGATGCCAATCTCAATCAATCGCCGGTCATGTGCAACCTTCTGTTCCTTCTCGAGGTCGTGGCGAATTCTGCCGCGCTGATTATCGAAGATTTCAGCCACCGTGGATTCCTTGCGAGCAACTTCCAGTCCGGGCCGAAAATAATCCGTGGAAAGGGTTGTCTCCAGCGCGAAGTATCGGAAGGTCTCTGTTTCCGGAATGTAGAGCGCGATCACCGCGCCATCTAGCGGGAGGCAACCGCGCAGGATTGCGGAAATGGAGTGCAACAGATCCTCTTGAGTCAGGTGGGTAATAATCGCGTTGTTGACCTCAAGGAGGGTGCGATAACGCGCGGCAGTCCGTTCCACCCGGCTGTTAAGCGCGGCGATCTCTTCGTAGGCATTCATGTTGGAAACGGCGAGAGCCACTTGATTCGCTACTTCCTGCAGAATTTCCATGTTGGCGCTGGTGTACTGGTTCTTCGTCTTACTGCCTACATTGAGAGTTCCGATACTCTTGCCTCCGACAATCAGCGGAACGATGCAGTCGGAGCAAATTCCTTCGGCAAGAACGAGGCGATCGTTGGGATACTGCTGCTCCTTTTCCAGGTCGCCGCGGACGACGGCGCGCTGCTGATCGAAAACCCAAGCGGAGACGCTGTCTTTGCGTTGAAACTCCACTCCGGCGCGAAAATGATCCGAGGAAATGTCGGTCTCCATCGCGAAGTAGCGGAACGTATCTGTTTTTGGGTTGTAAATCGTGATAACCGCTCCGTCGAAGGGGAGCACCCGCCGCAGGATTTCCGAGACGGCGTGCAGAAGCTTCTCGCGAGTCAGATGTGTAACGATGGCATTGTTGATCTCGAGGAGCATGCGATAGCGCTCCGAGCTTGCCACCACGTTCACACTTGTTTGAGGGCCTTGCATGCCGATCGTTCGATTCAGCGCGACTCCCGGTTAAGTTGTGCGTTTGAGAGAGAAGGCTGCCTTCACCACGTCTGGGCCTGTGTGCACATCTTAGCGCAAGAACCGAGCCAAGTCTTTCACTGCTGTCAATCGCCGCACTGATTTTCTGGCTGACAAAAAGTGGTCGGGGTGGCGTCGCAAAAACACGACAACTAAATCGCACTAGCTGCATCTGAGGTTTGCCGAGGGGATGGATTCACACAAGGCTGAGTGCCAATGTGACTGAAATCTTAAAGTCCCCAACAAGGAGAAGTCATGAAAAAGGTATTTGGTGTCGGGCTCTTGCTTGTCGGCATCGTTGCGCTTTCAGCGTTCGGCAACGGCAAGCGGGAAAGCACGCTGGTTCGATTCAACGGCGGCATTGGCGTCATTCCGGTTTCCAATGTTGTCGTCAACGGTACAACCACGACGGTGTCTCCCAACGCCGTTCGAGGTATTTCACCGGCAGGTCAAATCTGGACGATCGCCGATCTCGATTCAAACGTGACCACCGATGGACGCATCCGTGTTCGTGGGCGCCACCTGCTTCTGGGTGGTGGAAACGGCATCGGAACGAATGGCGGGCTGAGCGTCTTCGCGACACTTTTCTGCGGAGCGGCAACGAGCGCCACTTCATCCAGCACAACTCAGACCGGCGTGGCTCTTGATTCTGACGGAGACTTCACGATTGATGATGTCCTCTCGCCTGTACCGGCGGCTTCCTGCGACACGCCCGTGCTTTTGATTCGGGGTGCAGCGGGAACTCACACTTGGCTGGCAGCGGGTATCGAGAACTAGGCCCGGCGCATGCCGATTCATGAACTGTGCAGTCAAGTTTCAATGGATCAGGAGAGGTGCGGGCCCGCACCGTTCCTGATCTGTTCGTTTTATTATCTCGAATTCCTGAAATGTCGCGTAAGCCGCCGCGAACCGGACATCTCCAGAATCCTGTCGGTTGCGCGAGCTGCTTACGGCGAGATTTTCTGTAGTGGGTCAGTTTCCGATTAGCGCGTGTATGAGTACACAGGCTAGCCTACTCTTCACAGTTTCCGATCAGCGGATTCCGGCGGTGACGGGTTATATTGAGCTGTGGGGATTGTGATGAAGCCTTTGATCTTTGCACTTTGCGCTGTCTCTGCTTTTGGCAGTCTGAGCGCGCAGAAGTCGGTCTGGCAACCATCGCCAGGACATACGCAAGTGCCGATCTGGCCGGGGGCGGCACCTGATGCGCAGCCTGTCGCGGGGCCTGAGGACGATGCGACGACGGTAACGGACTCGCTGGTTGCTGGCAGGCCGTGGATTCAGGTAGCCCACGTGTCGCGGCCTACGATGACGGTCTATTCGCCAAGTGTAAAGAATACGAGCGCTGCGGTGGTCGTGTTTCCTGGCGGGGGATATGAGATTCTGGCCATCGATTTGGAAGGCACGGAGGTCTGCGACTGGCTGACGTCCAAGGGGATCACCTGCGTGCTGTTGAAATACCGCGTGCCGGGTGACAAAGGGTATCCCAAATCGGCGCCATATCCGAAATCGGGGCCGTTTCCGGAATCACCGATGGCGTTGGAAGACGCGCAGAGGACGGTCGGTCTTGTGCGCTTCCACGCCGCGGAATGGCATATCGATCCGCACAAGATCGGAGTGCTCGGATTTTCGGCAGGCGGCCATCTGTCGGCAGCGATGAGCACGCATTTTGCGAAGCGTTTGTACCCGCGTGTCGATGCCGCCGACAAAGAAAGCTGCCGCCCGGATTTTGCGGTGGCCTTATATCCGGGACATCTCTCGCTTTCGGCGGCGGAATGGGATGCCAACCAGGGCGCCAAGAAGTTTGTGGTCCGTCATCCCGCGAATGCCGATAAAGAACTTTCGTCGAATCCCGATGTTCCTGTCACTGGGCAGACGCCGCCTACGTTTTTACTGCAGGCCGAGGACGACCACGTGGACAACGTCGACGACTCGCTGGCTTACTACATTGCGCTCAAGAAGGTTGGGGTTCCCGTGGAGATGCATTTGTACGCTCAGGGCGGGCATGCGTTTGGGCTGCGGCGCACACAGCTCCCGATAACGGGATGGCCCCAGTTGGTGGAGACGTGGCTGCGGACGATCGGGATGATTCCGAAGTGATTGGTATGTGAAGCGGAAATATGCAGTCGGATCGCGTGCCTTCAGACGGTGTACGACCTGGCGCATCGTAGTGCATCCTGCGCCCTACCCGGCAGGCGGCTGAGTGACTGTCGCGCTCGGGAAGGAATCAACAGCAGCCGGACGTTCGGCCAACTCCCGATAGGTCGGATAACCGGAAACTGACCGACTAGCAGATTTTCTGTCCGTTTGCGGAAGCGGCGCAAATCAGATAAAATGTGCGATTAAGCAGTTGCAGAAATCGCTGCATGAGCGGGCTGCGACGGCTCGACTGATGAAATTTCAGGCCGCTTCGAGACGTGAGCACGATTGAAGACGCCAGCTGTAAAGGCAGGCCCCACAATAAGTTGGAGCGGCGGGGGCCATGGATACCCTGAGGGAATGACGGAAGAACAGCAACGAATTACCCTGACTTTCGACGCCGCAGACGAATACCGCCCGGAACCACCCCCCGCACCTGAAATTCCCGCCTGGAAAGATGGCAGCATTCGGATTGGCATCCACACCTCAATTGCGGGAGATATCGCCGGTTCGCTCGACATCGCACACGGGCTCGGTGCAAACGCGCTGCAGATATTTTCGGCGAGTCCGCGGATGTGGGGACACGGAGCGTCGAGAATTGCGGAAGCAGATGCGGCGCGCTTTCGCGAGCGGCGCAGGGAGCTGGGGCTTGGGCCAGTGGTGATTCACGGCAATTATCTGATCAATCTGGCCTCGCCGGATCCGGTGCTGAGGACGCGGTCTGTTCAAGCGTTTCACCAGGAAGCGGTGCGCGCACTGGCGCTGGGCGCGGACTACCTGGTGATCCATCCCGGGAGCGGGCGCGACGGCGACCGGAGCAGTGCGGTGAGCGCAATTGCGCAGAGCTTGCGGCAGGCGTTGCGGGGGCTGAAACTCGGCGACCTGAAGATACTGCTCGAGAATACGGCGGGGCAGGGGACGTCGCTCTGCTGGCAGTTCGAAGAAATGAAAGCGATCTTCGACGCATGCCGCGATCTGGATTTGGGAGTTTGCGTCGATACGGCACATGTTTTTGCAGCCGGGTACGATATCCGCAGCGCGGAGGGGCTTGAGAGAGCGTTGCAATTAATCGATCGCACAGTGGGACTCGATCGCGTCTTTGTGATGCACGTGAACGATTCGAAGACTGCGCTCGGTTCGCGCGTTGACCGCCACGAGCATATTGGCAAAGGAAAAATAGGACTGGAGGCGTTTGAGCGGATATTGAATCACCCGCTGCTGGCGGGACGAGCGTTTATTTTGGAGACGCCGATTGATAAGCCGGGCGACGACCGGCGCAATGTGGCGGCGCTGTGGAAGCTGGTCGGGCGCGTGGTAAAGGCAACCGGCAGCGGGATGAAACCGCGGAAGAAAAAGGGAACGATCGGAAGTAAAGGACGTAGAGGAAATAAAGGAAAGGGAACGGCTCAGGCGCGTCGCGGCAGCGGGCGAAAGTGATCCATCTATCTCCAAATGTACTGCGTGGCGCGGTGTTGTGATTGGCGTGAGAATGAAAGAGAGCGAAGTCCAGAACGCGAGGAAAGTGAACTTGGCCGAATACGACCCGCAGCAGATCGAATCCAAGTGGCAGAAAATCTGGCAGGAGCACGGCGCGTTTGACGCGGTGGATGGGGACGCGTCGCGCAAGAAATTCTACATGCTTGAAATGCTGCCGTATCCTTCCGGCACGCTGCACATGGGCCACATGCGGAACTATACGATTGGCGACGCGGTGGCGCGCTACAAGCGGCTGTGCGGATACAACGTGCTGCATCCGATGGGTTGGGACGCATTTGGATTGCCCGCTGAGAACGCCGCGATCAAGAACGGCATACACCCGCGCGAATGGACCAACACGAACATCGAGGAATTCCGGCGTGTGCTGAGGCGTTTCGGGTTCAGCTACGACTGGCGGCGCGAGATTTCGTCGTGCGAGCCGGAATACTACCGCTGGAACCAGTGGTTTTTCCTGCGGATGCTGGAGAAGGGAATCGCGTTTCGAAAAAAGAGCAAGGTGAACTGGTGCCCGGAGTGCGCGACGGTGCTGGCGAACGAGCAGGTGATCGACGGCTACTGCTGGCGGCACGAGGCTACGCTCGTCGAGGTCCGTGAGCTCGAGCAATGGTTTCTGCGGATCACGCAATACTCCGATCAACTCCTCGACGACATGAAAGAACTCGAGGGCGGCTGGCCCGACCGCGTTCTGACGATGCAGCGCAATTGGATCGGAAAATCGCGGGGTGCGCGCGTGCGATTCAACGTGGCGCAGATGGAGGGCGTCGGTATCGAGGTTTTCACCACCCGCATCGACACGATTTACGGCGCGACGGCGCTGGTGCTTTCAGCGGGTCATCCCGAGGCGCTGCGGCTCGTGGATGGCGTGCGCGGGCAGAACGGGATGGAAGCGCAAATTAAGGCGATGCGACAGAAGAGCACGCGAGCTGCGGATGTTGCAACGGCCGAAAAGGAAGGATTTTTCACTGGGCGGTTCGCGGTGAATCCGTTTTCGGGTGAGAACGTCCCGATCTGGATCGCTAATTTCGTGCTGGCGGAGTATGGAACCGGCGCTTTGATGTGCGTTCCGGCGCACGACCAGCGCGATTACGAATTCGCGGAAAAATATAATTTACCGGTGAAGATTGTGGTGCAGCCGAAAGACGGGCCGCCGCTGCGTGTGGATCGTATGAGCGGGCCCACCGTCGAATACGGGCGGCTGGTGGATTCCGGGCCGTATACCGGGCTCACGACGGATCAGGCGCTCGACAAAATGGCGGCGGATGCGAAAGCGAAGGGATTCGGCGAGGCGCAGACGACGTACCGGCTGAAGGATTGGGGAATTTCGCGGCAGCGGTACTGGGGCACGCCGATTCCGGTGGTCTATTGCGAGAAGGACAGAATCGTGGCGGTGCCGGACGATCAACTGCCGGTGAAGCTTCCACTCGACATCAAGCTTACCGGGCAGGGGCAATCGCCGCTCGCACTCTCCACGGAATTTGTGAACACCACATGCCCGAAGTGTGGCGGCCCGGCGCGGCGCGAGACGGACACGATGGATACGTTTATGGATTCGTCGTGGTATTTCTACCGCTACACCGATCCACGCAACGACAAGGCGCCGTTCGACAAAGGGAAGATGAAGTATTGGTTTCAGATCGACCAGTACGTGGGCGGAATCACGCACGCGATTCTGCATTTGCTCTACTCTCGATTTTTTTGCAAGGTGATGCGCGACCTGGGGCTCGTCGAGCACAAGGAGCCGATTGCACGTCTGTTTACGCAAGGAATGGTGCAGAAGGGCGGAGTGGCGATGTCGAAATCGCGCGGGAACGTGGTGGGCGCGATCGAGATGGCCGAAAAGTACGGCTGCGACACGGGGCGAATGTACACGCTTTTTGCAGCGCCGCCGGAGAAGGATCTGGAATGGGACGAGCAGGGAATTGAAGGCTCGGCGCGGTTTTTGAAGAAGGTGTACCGGATCGTGGAGCAACACGCGGCGCGGCTGCGTTCGGTCCAGGTGGACCTTGTCTCGAAAACCGACCTGACGAATGCGACCGCGAAAGAAAAGACGCTGGTGCGCAAGACGCATCAAACGCTGAAGAGCGTGACGAACGATTTCGAGCACCGCTGGCATTTCAACAAGTCGGTGGCGCTGCTGATGGAGCTGGTGAACGAACTGCAAGCGGCGGAGCCGCTGGACGTGGATCTGAATCCTGTGATTTTGAAGCGAATTCTCGACGTGATGGCGCTGATGATGGCGCCCATGACGCCGCACATCGCAGAAGAGTTGTGGGAAATGCTGGGCAATGAGGGTGGCATCTCAAAAGCGAAGTGGCCGCGGTACCGCGAGGATTTGACGCGTGAGGAGCAGATCGAAATCATTATTCAGATCAACGGGCGGTTGCGCGGGAAAATGGTCGTCGAGGAGAATCTGGGCGAGGACGAAACGCGCGAGCGCGCGCTGGCCGATCCGCGGATTGCGCCGTTGCTGGCGGGCAAGCAGATCGTGAAGGTGGTCGTGGTGGCGAAGAAACTGGTGAATATAGTGTTGCGCTAAACATTGGGCGAGGGAGCACGGCGTGCCGTGTCCCTACGGGAGCCAGTGAGAGGTGAGGGAGATGAGTCCAGACGCGGGTGCGGCACCGAAGAAAACGAGCCGCGTGCAGGAGCTCGAAAACGCACAGGGAATGCTGAGCACGCGACACGGGATCGTCGTGCTCGATTTCGGCGGGCAATATACGCAACTGATTGCGCGACGGGTACGCGAACAGCAAGTGTTCTCTGCGATCCTTCCGTGTACGGCTTCGATCGAAGAGATTCGCGCACTCGAACCGGTGGGTCTCGTGCTGTCGGGTGGTCCGAGTTCCGTGTATGACGCGGATGCGCCGGTGTGCGACGCGAAAGTGTTGCAGCTTGGAGTGCCGGTGCTGGGGATTTGTTACGGCATGCAGTGGCTCACGCACACGCTTGGAGGGAAAGTGGTAAGGGCGCAAGCGCGCGAATACGGGCCGGCGCAACTGGATATCGAGAAGCAGGGCTCGACGCTCTTTAGCGGCTTGCCGGGTAGCCTGAAAATCTGGAACAGCCACGGCGACCACGTCGTTGGCTTGCCTGACGGATTCCAAGTGACCGGCCGCACGGACAATGCAGTGGCGGCGATTGAAGATTCGTCACGGCGATACTACGGAGTTGAGTTTCATCCTGAAGTGAATCACACCGATCGCGGACGAGAGATCCTGCAAAATTTCGTGTTCCAGATCTGCGGAGCAAAAAAGAACTGGAACCGCGCCGGATTTATCGCGGCAACCATCGAGGCGATACGCAAGCAGGTGGAAGGCGCACGAGCAATTTGCGCGCTGAGCGGAGGCGTGGATTCGGCGGTAGCCGCGGCGCTGGTGCACCGCGCGATCGGCGATCGGCTCACGAACGTTTTCGTCAACAATGGTGTGCTGCGGCAGAACGAATACGAAGAAACGCTTGAACTGCTGCGCGACCGGCTGGGACTGAACGTGATCGGCGTGGATGCCACCGACAGGTTCCTGGGGCAATTGAAGGGGATCAGCGATCCGGAGCAGAAGCGCAAGCGAATCGGCGCGGAATTTATCGGGATTTTCGCGGACGAAGCGCGCAAGCTGGCGTCAGCCTCGAAGGACCTGCCGCCCGTGAAATTTCTGGTGCAGGGCACGCTGTACCCGGACGTGATCGAATCAATCTCGGTGAAGGGGCCATCGCAAACGATCAAAACGCATCACAACGTGGGCGGACTGCCCGCCGACATGCCGTTCTCGCTGATCGAGCCGCTGCGCGATTTGTTTAAGGATGAAGTTCGCCAGATCGGACGCGAACTTGGCCTGCCAGAGGAAATCTTAGTGAAGCATCCGTTTCCGGGCCCGGGATTGGCGGTGAGGGTGCTGGGCGAGGTGACGCGCGAAAAACTCCAGACGCTGCGGCGCGCCGACGCAATCGTGGTGGAAGAGATCCGCAGGGCAAGGCTCTACGAAAAGGTGTGGCAGGCATTCGCCGTTTTGCTGCCGGTACAGAGCGTGGGGGTGATGGGTGACGGCAGGACGTACGGAGGCACTATCGCCGTGCGCGTCGTGGAATCACAGGACGCGATGACTGCTGATTGGGCGCGCCTGCCTCATGAGGTGCTCGAGCGAATCTCCGCACGAATCGTAAACGAGGTAGCCGGAGTGAACCGGGTCGTCTACGATATCAGCTCGAAGCCGCCGAGCACCATCGAGTGGGAGTAATCCAGGACGCCCACTTTTTCGCAGCGATCCCCAAGAGGGCTATCGATTCGCCATTTTCTGGGCCATGTAAACGAGCAACCGGCGGTCGCCTTCATCACAGCGACCCATCAGCCGGCGCAAGCGGCCCAGCAGCCGCGCATCTTTACCCTTGCTGCCCCACGCGATATCGTCAGCGGATTTCCGCTTCGGAAGGTTGGGGAGCACGGGTGGCTCTTCTCCGTCATAGAACAACTGGTAGAGCGGAACTTCCATCGCTCGGGCCAGTTTTTCGAGCGTTTCGATAGCCGGTACAGTGTGGCCGTTCTCGACGCGCGAAATGTAGCAACGAAGCAGGCCGGTGCGCTTCTCGATGTCACCCTGGGAAAGTTTTTTTGTTTCACGTAGCAGACGGATGCGATCTCCGATTATCATGGCGGGTATTGTTGCATAAAGCATTTTATGCTGGCAAGCCGAAAGTTGATTTTTCAAGAGTTTTGACCTGTAGTCAGTGAAAAATTTTGGATGTAACCTGAACTCGATGCCTGACGTCCCAAAGAATGTGGCAGCCAGCGCCTCCACCGTCGCGATTCCTCTCAGTCGCCGAAGTAAAGGCGAAGAGGAAAGGGACCTCGTACGGCTGGCCCAAAATGGAACGGAGGCCGCGTTCGAGGAACTGATCCGGCGCCATCAGCAGCGCGTTTTTGCGCTGGTTGGCTCGATTCTGCGGAGGCGGGAGGACGTGGAAGATGTCGCCCAGCAGGTTTTCCTCAAGGTGTTCATCTCGATCAAGCGCTTTGACCTGCGCTCGGCGTTTTCGACCTGGTTGTACAAAATTACGGTAAACGAATGCTGGGACTACCTACGAAAGAAGAAGGTGCGGCCGCTCGTCTACGAGGCGGATTTGTCGGAAGATCAGGTCTCGCGGCTCGACGGAATCGTTTCGGCGGACCGGCAGGTGACGGGCGCGAGCGAACAGGCGGAAGTGAGGGAAACGCTCGGGTGGATGCTGGAGAAACTTCCCGAGCAGGACCAGCAGTTGTTGGTGCTCAAAGAAATGGAAGGTTTTTCGGTGCAAGAATTGGCGGAAATCCTCGACCTCAACGTGAATACAGTAAAAGTCCGATTGTTCCGTGCGCGCTCCCGTCTGATGGATGTGTACCGCCGTCGGACGAGTCCCGGCACGAAGCCGAGGGCCCGCTCAGCAAGTGCTGAAAGGAAGAGTTGAAACCATGGGTTTTGAATATAGAAGTTCGGCCTGTGCGGAATACGAAGCGCTGCTCGAGGATTCTGTTTCTGGCGAAATCGGAGGAGCGGACGCCATCCGGTTGTCGCAGCATCTGAAGGATTGCGCCGGGTGCCGCGAGGCGTTGGAATTCGTCGCACTGAGCCCGCGCCTCCTGCGACTGGCGGAGGCGTCTGCCGATCCGGGCCCGGGGTTTGCGCGCGGTGTGATGGCGCGCCTCCGCACGGACAAAGACGTGCGCGCGGAAAGGGGCTTCTGGCAGCCGCTTATCTCGTTAGCATGGAGATTTGCGGCGACTGCCTCGCTCGCTCTGGCTGTCCTGGTTGCGTACGATACGACAGCACACAAGAACCCCGAACCGGCCGTCGCAGCGATCGAAGCAAGTCAGCTTCCGGATCTCTTCTCGCCGGATCCGGCTCGGGTGCCGACGACCCGCGATGAAGTGATGATGATGTTTGCGGAAAATGAACATGGAAAACACTAGATCGCGTCGCGAAGCGGCATTCCTTGTAATCGTCGTCTTTGCGTTGGGCATCTTGCTGGGTGGCCTCGGCACTCACCTGTGGGGCGAGCGCGTCTGGGGCCATCAGTCGGCTCCCAACACCCGCGACGAAATTATCGGGCGTCTGACGCACGAGCTGTCTCTCACTCCCGAGCAGCAGGCACAAGTGACGGCGATAGTCGACGATACGCGCGCACAGTGGCGCACGCTCTACGCTCCGGTGGATGCACAGAAGGAACAGATTCGGCAACAGAGCCGGGAGAAGATTCGGGCCTTAATGACTCCCGAGCAGAAAGTGAAGCTCGAAGATTTCTACCGCCGGCTCGACGAGCAGCGTAAGAAAGATCAGGCGCGCTAGCTCCGTTGACGAAGTTGACCATCGCCTGAGCCTGACAACACTACCTCGCTACCGCTTCGATCCGACAGCTTCGACCCGTTGCAGGGAGTAGGACGACCGCAAGGCCTCCGTTCGCTAGAAGGGAATATCTTCGTCAGAGATTTCGGGGCCGGGACCGGCGATTTCGTCGGGCAGCGCGGCGGATTCGGCGTCCGGATCAAACGCGCGACCTCCGGAAGAACCCGCTCCCGCTTCAGCGCCCCGGCCCGCGCCCGCCGCAACACCTTCGGCGCGAGACGTAAGCATGCGCATCACGTTGGCGACAATCTCAGTGGTGGTGCGTTTCTGGCCATCGCGCTTGTCTTCCCACTGGCGCGTCTGGATGCGTCCTTCGATGTAAACGAGCATCCCTTTTTTCAGATACTGCTGCGTAATTTCCGCGAGCTTGCCCCATAAAACGATGCGGTGCCACTCCGTGCGCTTCTGGCGCTCGCCCGAGCGGTCTTTGAAAGTTTCATCGGTCGCGAGCGTGAAATTTGCGACCGCCTGCCCGCCGGCCGTGAATCGTGTTTCGGGATCGCGCCCGAGACGTCCTACGAGAATTGCTTTGTTCACTGACATGCGTGTGCCACCTGTTTCGAGATGTGTAGTAGTGGCGAGTATAGCCGAACTAACTGACCGCCGCCCGGAAAACTGCGGTTGCGCGGCCTCCGCCGGTTCGTGATACTTTGTCGCGCGGGAAGGATCGAAACCGGAAGGAGCGAGCTAGGTGAAGAAATTATTGGTTGTTCTAATTGTTGCGGGATCTTGCGCTGCGGCGGGTATTTTCGCGCAGCAGGCGTCATCACCAAACCATTTTAACGGCAAGACGTGGTGGGATTATGTAAAGGTTCTGGCCGACGACAATATGGAGGGACGCGAGACGGGCAGCGCCGGATTAAAGCGGGCGGAAGCCTACGTGGTGGAGCAGCTCAAGGCCGACGGCGTCGAACCGGCCGGCACCGACGGCTACTACCAGCCAGTGAGGTTTGAAGTGCGACAGATTGTGGAGAAGGAATCGAGTATCGCGCTCGTTCGCGACGGCAAGCCGGAGCCCTTTGTGCTCGGCGAAGACGCGTTCTTCAGCACGCGCGTAGATCTGGCGCCGGAAATCGAAGCGCCACTCGTATTTGTGGGCTATGGGCTCACGATTCCTGAAAAAAACTACGACGATCTCGCCGGTCTCGACCTCAAAGGCAAGGTCGCGGTGATATTCAGCGGCTCCCCTGCGGAAATGCCCACGGCGCTCGCATCGCATTACCAGTCGGCTGGCGAGCGGTGGAAAGCGCTGCGAAATGCCGGAGTGGTCGGCGTCGTGGGCCTTCCGAATCCGGCTTCGATGGATATTCCATGGTCGCGAATGGCGTTGAATCGCGCGCATCCGAGCATGGAACTGGCGGACGCCAGCCTGAACGAGACGGCCGGTGAAAAGCTCTCCATGATCGTGAATCCTGCAAGCGCCGAGAAATTATTCGCCGGCTCCGGCCATACGTTCGCAGAGATGGCCGAACTGGGAAAAGAGCGCAAGCCGCTACCGCGATTTCCGCTCGCCGTCTCGATCAAGGCTGTGACGAAAGTTGAGAAGTCGGCAGTCGAATCGGCGAATGTAGTTGGCGAGCTGCCGGGAAGCGATCCGGCGCTCAAGAACGAATACGTGGTGCTCTCCGCGCACATCGATCACCTGGGAATCGGCGAGCCGATTAACGGAGACAAAATTTACAACGGCGCGATGGACAACGGTTCGGGCTCGGCGCTCCTGCTGGACGTGGCGCGTTCGATGAAGCAGGATCCGGCGGGGCACAAGCGCTCGATCCTGTTTGTGTTTGTGTGCGGCGAAGAAAAGGGGCTGCTCGGCTCGAAATATTTCGCGGCGCATCCTACGGTCCCCGCGAAATCAATCGTCGCGGATATCAATACGGACATGTTTCTGCCACTCATTCCGTTCAAGCTGCTCACCGTTTACGGGCTGCAGGAATCGGAGCTTGGCGATATGGTGCGCGAAGTAGCGCAAGCGCATGGCGTCGCAGTGCAACCCGATCCGGAGCCGCTTCGGAATGCGTTCATCCGGAGCGATCAGTACAGCTTCATCCGGCGCGGGATTCCAGCGCTTGCGATGAAAGTGGGCTACACGCAGGGTTCGCAGGACGCGAAACTCTACAAAGACTGGCTCACGCAGCGCTACCACGCGCCGTCGGACGACGTGAATCAACCGGTCGATTTGCAGTCCGCTGGCGGATTCGAGGAGATCGTGCGTAGTTTGATGATTGCGATCGCCAATCGCGCCGAGCGGCCGCGGTGGAAGCCGGACAGCTTTTTCCGTCGCTACGCACAGACTGACTAGTGCGATTGCGATCGCAAACGCCCGGAGCTATTTCCGCGGGGGTGAGTCCGGCATCAACCAAAATGGGTACGCGCCTTTCCCAACGTAACGGAAGGCCCCGTCCACATATACATAGTTAACAAGCATCGAAAACCGCCCATAGCCCCGCTTCGGAATTGGGTCGAACTCGGTGACGAATTGTTCGACCGGAATCGGGTCGTCCGGCCGAATCGCGTCCGACCGAGGCAGCATCCGGGACGTAGGGTCTGCATGCGGCGGTTTGCACCGAACCCGGAATCTCGTACCCGCTGGAACAGCTTCCAATCCTCTCAGCAGTACACGTTCGTACGTGCGCAGCTCCGATTCGTTGTCCCAGCCAAGTTGCTCCACATAATCCTTGGAGAAATACTTCGCAAACCAATCGGCGGGATTTGGCAAAGAGAAGATTGCGAACGCCTGATGGGCGAGCGCCGGCTTGTCGTCAAACACATCGATGAATTGTTGGTACTGGAGCTCCAATCCTTTGGCGTCGTGAGTGAAAGTAACCGGAGTATCGGCACGCGCGGATAATGAATTGGAACGCGCGGGGTAACTCGGCGGTATTGTTGAGACCGCTAACACAACGAGAGCGAATGCGGAGCTTCCGGAGCACGTGAGTCGCATACCTGAAGGTCTCTCTTGAGTCGCGGTTGTTTATCGGGCGGCCGTTGTGACACCCAGTTCGCGCAAGCGCGCCTGCGCCTGTCGCGCTTCATCGGAGCCCGGATATTTCCGCACGACTTCGCGAAGGTCGCGAATGCCCGCCGGCTTCTGCCCCAGCTTGATTTCCGACTGCGCTTTTTTCAGCAGGGAAGCAGCCACTTTGAAGCTGCGTGGATATTGATTGATCACTTTCACGTATTCGCCGACCGCCACTTTATAGTTTCCCTGCGCGTAATCGATTTCGCCGAGATAGAACTGTGCGTTTGAGGCCAGATCGTTCGTCGGAAAATTTGTGAGGTAGTCGGAGAACTCCTGGCGCGCGAGATCGTATTTTCCTCCGGTGAAATCGCGCAGTGCATTCTGGTACAGCGTGTCCGAGGAAATTGGTGCGGGAGCCGGAGCACTTCCGCCGCCCGCGCCATTGTCAGCGCCTGAGCCTCCGGCGCCGGTCGCCGCGCCCGCAGGAGCCGCGCCGCCGGAGATCTTACCGTCAATGCTCTGCAGCAGGCTCTGAATGTCGTTCATCTGCTGCGAAAGCTTTCCGACGCGCGCCTGAATATCCTGCACGTTGTCGGAGAGCCCCTGGCCCTGTGTAGTCATCGTATCGATCCGCGAGCCGGTATTGGCCTGAACTTCCTGCACGGTCTTTTCGACGAGCGACATTTGCCCGTGCAACTGGTTCACGGAGTCGGCGGTCTGCTGAATCAGTGTCCGCAGCGTCGCGCTGTTGGAATCAACCGCGCTTCGCAGGCTCTGCTGCGCCTGCGTGAGCTGATCCACCGACTGTTGCAGCTGAATCATTTCCCTCGAAACCGCACCGGCCGGAGCGGGTGTGAGCGCCGAACCGCACAATACTCCAAGAAACAGCACTCCGAGCCCAAGCACGATCCATCGTGTGCGCATTTGGATTCTCCTTCGATGATCGCGGGAAGCGGCTGCTTCTGTGCGCTCGCTTCCAGCGGAACTGCATTGATCTGTCTACCTCGATATCGCTATTTCGCCATGACGAAGTGGCCGCGCCGGTTCTGCTGCCAGCAATCCTCGGTGCTCTCGGTGCAGAATGGCCGCTCTTTGCCCCAGCTTACCGTATCCATGCGGTCCGCCGAGATGCCGAGCGAGACGAGATAATTCTTCGCAGCTTGGGCGCGGCGCTGGCCGAGGCCCAGGTTGTACTCCGTTGAGCCGCGTTCGTCGCAATGGCCCTCGATTGTCACGTGCACCGACGGGTAGGAGCGGAGAAATTCCGCGTCCTTCGTGAGCGCTTCGCGAGCGTCACCGCGAATGTCAGCCTTGTTGAAATCGAAGAACGCGTCTCGCACGTTCTGCTCGAAGAGTTGGTCAATTCCCGCAGGACCGGTGGGCGGCGGAGCGACGGCCGTGCCACCCGTCACCGTGACGCGAGCGTTGGCAGACGCACTGCCGCCGGGACCGTTTGCAGTGATCGTGTAGGTGGTCGATTCGGTCGGAGTGACCGGCGTCGAACCTTCGGGCGCCACTTTGCCGACCCCCGGATCGATGCTCAAATCCGTGGCGTTCGTAGACGACCACGAAAGGGTCACTGTGGCGCCGGGGTTCACCGTCGAGGGCGACGCATTCAGCGTCACGGTAGGTTGCGCGGTGGGCGCCGGCGGCGTCTGAGCCGGTGGTGTCGACGCGACTTTCTTGTTACACCCGCCAACGAGGGCAAAGATTCCAGCGAGAGACAGCGCCAACGCTGACTTCCGAAAAGTTCCGCTCTGCATAGAAGAGCCTCCTTAAGAGATTCTGCATGGGCCTATGACATCTGAATATGTACTTGAGCGCCGGCTCCGATACCTCACTGACTTGTATCGTCAGCGAGACGACCAGCTGGGTGATTCATTCTGTCCCTCGTACGTCAATTGGCGAGGCTGGCTGCCATCCGCCAGCATCGACCAGATTTCCCGCTTGCCCGTGCGCGTCGATTCGAATACGAGATGCCGCCCATCGGGCGCCCAGCTGGGGCGCTCGTTGCGCCCCGCATCGCGCGTCAGCTCAACCAGCTGCCGGCTCACAATATCCATCACATAGATATCGAAGTTACCGCTCGGCCGTCGCCAACTAAATGCGAGCAATTGTCCATTCGGTGACCATGAGGGATCAACGACGTACCCCATGTCCGGCATGTCGAGCCGCTGCACGTTCGTACCGTCAGAATTCGCGAGGTATAGCACCGGGTCGCCCCCGCGATCGCTCACAAACACAATCTGTTTGCCCGTCTTCGGATTCCACACGGGAGACGTGCTTACGCCCGCCGCAAACGTCAACCGCTGGAGGTGGCTGCCGTCGGAATCAACGACATAGATCTCCGGGTCGCCGTTCTGGCTGGACATGAACGCGAGTTGCGTTCCGTCCGGCGACCATGCGGGCGAACTGTTCGTCCCACGAAAGCGAGGGAAAGAAATCATCCGGCTTGAGGCGGTGGAAAAAATGCAGATTTGGGGCGACGTGATGCCGCGGTAGGGAACGAAGCACGTGAACGCGATACGAGTCGCGTCCGGCGACCACCTGGGTGTGAGCGCAATCGATTTCAAGTGCGTCAACTGGTGTTGGTTCGCTCCGTCGTAATCCATCGCCCACACTTCTTTGTTGCCGCTCTTTGTGCTCACGTAGGCGATCTGCGTCTGCGACACGCCGGGAAGGCCGCCGCTCAGCCTCCCGATTATATCGTCGGCAAACTGGTGTGCCAGCTTGCGAGCATCGGCATCGGTGCCGGCGCCGCGATAAATCTTCTGCAACGCAATCGGCGCGGTGGGATTGTGGACGTCGGACAAAAACCCCGATGCTGCAAGGTTCGCGCCCTCGATCGAGAGATTTCCGTACGCCAGCATGTTCGTGTTCGCGGGCGCGCTAGTCCAGTCTGTGGCATTCAATTCGCCCGGCTGGCTCGGTATTTTCGCGGGGTAGAAGCTCGGGCTCACGAGCTCCAGCACGCCCGAGTATTCGAGATCGTTCCAGAGGACGTCGTGAAACGTTTTTTCGAGCGCCGGAGGCGTCGTTCCGCGAACCGCGAGGTCGGGAGCCGCTACTCGAACCTTCGAAACACCCAGACCCGTCCCGGTTTTGAACCAATCTTGCGCTGCGACCGGTTTCGCGCCGAGCGAGGCGAACGTCACTACTAGGGCCGAGAGAATTGCAAGTCTTCGCATCATCATAGTAGCCTTCATATTTGTCTTCTTCCCGATTTCAACGCGCCGGCGCGGGAAATCGATACGCCTCGCGGCACGGTATCAACGGTGAAAATCAAACCAGAACTCGACGCTCACCTTCGAGCCGCTGTATCCCGGCGGCAAACGGTCGAGCGGACTTGAGTCCCGAATCGCCCGCACTTCCGACATATCCACCGACTGGTTCCCGCTGGAACGCGTAATCTGAATGTTGGCGATCGTGCCATCACGCAAAATGTCAAAAGTTGCGATCACTCGCGGCGCGGACGAAACCCTTGGATCGATCGTCGACTGCAGCCAGTTGCCGCTGATGCGGCGCTGCACTGCTTCCACATACCACGAAAACCGCGAGCCAAAATTTCCCGCGCCTGCGTCGCCCACCGCCATGCCGCCCTGGGTTGAAGTTCCGGCCCCCATTGCGAACGAAGTGTAGGGGACCGTCGGAGTGCCGCCACCGCCGTAGGGAACTGCATTCTCCGGAGGCGGGGTGGGGTTCTCGAGAACTTTCGACTTGCGCGTATTGTATTTCGGCTGCGGCTTTTCCAGTTTGAATTTTGGCAGCGTAATCGTATCGGGAGGAGGCGGTTGCTTGATTTCCGGTGGCGGCTCGGCCTTATAAAGCCCCTTCGATTCGTCCACCACGCGGTTCGGCGTTTCCATCTCCGGTCGCGGCATCGGAATGCCCGGAACATTGCCGACGAGCCCCACAGTAATTGCTCCGCCCGGCCCGCCCCACAGATCGCCACTCTGGGTGTGCAGTCCCGAATAAATCAGAAGCGCCGCGAGTGCCGCGTGCATTCCAATCGAGAAAGACAGCGGTACCTTCAAATTATCCGAGAGGTTTTCCGGCAAGCGATCTGCAGCGAGGGCTGACATCTCAATGAGTCTCGTTGAGCGGCTGCGTCACCACACTGACGTTCTGAATTCCGGCCTGCCGCAGCGCATCGACCACCGTCGCCCAACTGCCAAACGGCACTGTCTGGTCGCAGCGAACGTACACCGTCTGATGCGCGGGATCGTGTGTGCGCGATTGGTCGATCACCGATTGGCCGAGATTGTGGATGTTGACGGGTTTGTCGTTCAGATAGACGCGTTGCGCCCGGTCGATCGTCACCACCTGCCGCACTTCGGTGAGCTCTTTCACGGTCTTCGTCTTCGGCACGTCCACCTCGATCCCCGACTGAAGGATCGGCGCCGTAATCATGAAAATAATCAGCAGCACCAGGACGACGTCGATGAACGGAACCATATTAATGTCAGCAAGTGTGGTGTCCGTTCCGCGTTGTACCTGAGGCATAACGTTCTCGGGGTCTTTTGGCTCTAATTCGAACTGTAAATCGTCTCGATCTTGCTCACAAACTCCGAAGCAAAATTATCCATCCGCGTGGCGACGCCGCGAATGCTCGAGAGATAGTGGTTGTAGGCGATTACCGCCGGGATCGCGGCGAAAAGCCCCGCTGCAGTCGTAATCAAGGCTTCCGCAATTCCGGGGGCTACGGCGCGCAAGCTGGCCGTACCGGCATCGCCGAGTCCGGCGAAGGCATCCATCACGCCCCACACTGTCCCAAACAATCCGATGAACGGTGAAACCGACCCGGTCGTCGCAAGCCACGACATGCCTTTTTCGAGCCGCCGCACTTCGTCCGCTGCCGCGAGGTGCATTTCCACTCCCACTGCGCTCGCGTTCTTGAGCCTGCCGGGATTACTCGCGGGTGCGGCAGCTCCGGGGCGAGGACTCGGGGAGTTCATCTGCGCTTCCAGCTCGCGATAGCCAGCCTGATAAACGCTGGCGAGCGGAGTCCCGCCTGCGTTCGCTCGCAGCGTGCTGGGCGCAGGCAGGCCGCCGCCCGCGCGAAAAATCTGCAGGAAGCGCGATGTCTGCGAGTCGATTCGCGAAAATTGCCCGGACTTCCTGAAAATGATGGCCCAGGAGTAGACAGAAAGAATCAGCAGGATACAAAGAACGATGCGAGCCACCCAGCCCGTTTGTTCAATCAGGGTCTCGAGCCGGCTGGCAAAAAGGAGCAGCGCCAGGCAGGAAATCGTATTCCCCCAGAAAAATATTTTCAAACCCCTACAAAACTACCGTAGCACACGCCTCTAGGAGGGTCAAACGAATCAACTAGATGCAACAACATTCGCGTGCTGTCTCTCACGACACACCTTAGTCCTAGTCCCTGTCCCTCGCTACGCTGTCTCCCGGGACTGCCGGCGCGCAGGCATCTCAAGCGCCAGCCTGCTTATCGCGAATTGGGTGAGTGACCACGACCAATCCAAACCAAACGGCGAACGCGGAATAAATCACGCAACCGATGACCGTTTCAGTTGTCCTTAGCGACCCACCGACAACAATCTTCAGCAATGTGATCGCCACCACCGAAAAATGCACCAAATTTCCGGCTGCGACCGGCCGGCTGTAGATCCCGCCGACCAAATTCGATCGAGCCATCCAGTTCAATATCGCGAATCCCAGATACAGCGCGCCCGCCGCCTGGATCAGCACAACCGCGAGACTGCCGCTCGGGCAGCCAAAGCGCGCCGGAATTTCTTGCGGCATAAACGTCGCCCCAATCCCCAACGCTGCCATGAATAGCGCGCTCAAACTCATCAGCAGTTTTGTATGCACGAGGTGTCCGCCCTGTCCGGGATTTGCGCTGCGACTGACTGTGGCGGGAGTCTAATCCACCTTCGATTGGCGTGCGAGCGATTCCACGGCGCTGTCGAAAGGCTCGTCCACCGTCTATGCTAGAATCGAACTGGAACCATGAGCAGGGCATTTGATATCGGGATCGAATCGCTCGCGCAGGCGAATGACGCGCCGCCCGAGAGTGTGCCGCTGCCAATGGGAGTGTCGCACCCTTCGAACGCGACACTGTCGCCTTCTCAGGGCAAGAAATCCTTTTACCTCGAAACGTTCGGCTGCCAGATGAACGTCCACGACTCCGAAAAAGTCGCCGGAGTGCTTCTCGAACGCGGCTATCGCCCGGTTGCGACGGCTGCCGAAGCTGACTTCCTGCTCTACAACACGTGCAGCATCCGCGAAAAAGCCGCGCAGAAGGTTTTTCAACGCCTGAACGATTTCAAATTTGCCGCCAAAGCCAACAAGAAAGTCATCGGCGTGCTCGGCTGCGTCGCGCAGCAGGAAGGCGAGGAAATTTTCGAGCGCGCTCCGTGGGTGAGCCTCGTCTGCGGCTCAGCGAGCTATCGAAATCTGCCTAACCTGATCGCGCAGGTGGAATCGGGTGGCCGCCGAGTCACCGGCCTCGACCTCGACACCGACGAAACATTCGAAACCGAAATCACGCGCCGCGATAATCCTTTTCGCGCGTACCTCACGATCATCGAAGGCTGCGACTACTCCTGCGCCTATTGCGTTGTGCCGCACACGCGCGGGCCCGAGCGCAGCCGTGACAGCGATTCGGTGCTTGCCGAAGTTCGCCGCCTCGCCGACGCGGGCTACACGGAAATTCAACTCCTCGGCCAAACCGTAAATTCTTATCGCGATCCCTCGCCGCGCAAATTCAATTTTGTCGATTTGCTTCTCTCCGTCGCGGCGGTGCATGGAATCCGCCGCGTGCGCTTCACCACGTCGCACCCGAACGATTTCACGCGCGAGATCGTGGAAGCGATCGATTCCACTGCCGTCCTCTGCGACCACATCCATCTCCCCGTACAATCCGGTTCGACGCGCATCTTGCGCGAGATGCGCCGCACCTACACGCGCGAGCAATACCTGGAAAAAATCGCATGGATTCAGGCCGCGCGCCGCGAGTTCAGCCTGACCACCGACCTAATCGTCGGTTTCCCCGGCGAAACGGAAGAAGATTTCGAAGAATCGCTCTCACTGCTCGATGCCATTCAATCCGACGGTGTGTTCGCGTTTAAATATTCGCCGCGCCCGAATACCCCGTCGCTCGCGATGCCCGATGCGGTTCCCGAGGAAGAAAAAAGCCGCCGCCTGGCGGTCTTGCAGGATCGCCAGCGCCAAATCCAGATCGCGCGCAACGAAAAATTCGTCGGCGCGCAATACGAAGTACTCGTCGACACGCATCACGCTGCGAAAGGGCAGTGGGCCGGACGCACCACCAGCAACCGCATCGTAAATTTCTCTACATCGCGTGAGAATCTTCTGGGACAATATGTTCAGGTACGCGTCACGCGGAGTGCGCCAAATAGTTTGGTCGGCGAGCAGGTGCTGTGAGGTAAGAACCGGGGTACCGGGAGGCCAGGCATGGAACTCGAATGCAAGATCCGTGGATTGATGATGGATCCGGTCACGAACATGCCTGTCGTCGTTCTCAAAGAAACCGCCGGCAGTGGCGTGCTCCCGATCTGGGTCGGCGTCTACGAAGCGAACGCCATTGCGCTTGAAATCGAGAAGGTCCAGACCCCGCGGCCGATGACGCACGACCTCCTGAAAAACGTCCTGACCGGGCTCAACGTCCACGTGCAAAAAGTGGTCGTTTCCGATTTGAAGGACGACACCTTCTACGCGCTCATCTGGATGGAGCGCGACGGCCAGCTCATGTCCATGGACTCGCGCCCAAGCGACGCACTCGCTCTCGCGCTGCGCCTCGATTGCCCGATTTTCGTTGATGACGAGGTGCTGAAGAATTCCCGCATGGCCAGCGCCATCTCCGAAAAAAGCTCCAACGAAGAACTCCGCAAGTGGCTCGAAAACCTGAACGACGAGGATCTCGGCCGCTACAAAATGTAGCTCAGGCCTGCCCTGAACCATGAAGGGTCTTTACACCTGAGGCTTTCCGTCGCTCCGTCCCAACGCCCTCGACATAGTAATAAAATGGCACGGTTGGCTCGGCTCCGCGTCGGCTGCAAACGGTTCGGTGCTCGTCTCCACATAGCCGAGACGCAGATAGAACGGCGGCAATTCCGTCCGCAGGTTCACGATTCGCAAATCCATAAACGCGCAACCGGCAGCGCGGGCATAGTCCTCGGCTTCGATGATCATCTTTCGCCCGAATCCCTTGCCCTGTCGCGCCGGATCGACCGCCAGCAGCCCGAAATAACCGCGCTCCCCGCGAAGCTCCACGTATACGCAGGCGATCAGCCCGCCGGCGTCCTCGGCGAGCAGATACTTTCCGGTCTGAAGCATCGCTCGAACCTTTGCAGCGTCAATCCTGTCGCGGTCGATGAAAAACCGCTCCACCTTGAACGCGTCGTTGACCAACTTGGTGATCGCTTCGGCATCGGCCGGGACGCCATCTCGGATTCTCATCGGCTCGCGCATCGCGTTCAGCTTTCAACGATACCATTCGAGTTCACGGTCGAAAAAGCGGTTCAAGCCGGCCTCGGCGAGAGAATCGAGGAGCAAGCTTTTCTGCGCTAAAACCCCTAAAACCTCATTTTTCACTTGCAGACTGCCCATTACAATCGGTAGAGTTAGCCTACTTGTGGTGTGACCAGGGGGAGGCACGGCCATATATGGCCCCCCGGTTGCTGCGAGAGGAACGAGGGGCACAGATTGACCTGCGTCCTGTCAGTTGCGAACCAAAAAGGCGGCGTCGGTAAGACCACAACATCCATCAACCTAGCTGCCGCTATCGCTCTTAAGAAGAAAAAAACGCTCCTCATCGATCTCGATCCGCAATCCAACGCCACCATCGCATTCTTCGAGGCTGCCGACGTGCAGGCGACGATGTACGATATTTTCGCCGAGCATTCAGCCGAGATGTCGAAAATCATCCGGCCGACCAAGGACCCGTATCTCTTCGTTGCGCCCGCTCGTCTTGCGCTCGCACGCCTGGAACAGCAGCTCGCCGGCGCATTCGACGCCCCGTTTAAACTGAAAGACGCGCTTGCGCCGATCCTGAAAGACTTCGATTTCATCGTGATGGATACGCCGCCCGCGCTTGGTATCCTCACCGTCAACGCGCTCGTCGCTTCCACCCATCTTCTTGTTCCGATCCAAGCCGCCTACTTCGCGATCGAGGGCACCGACGATTTGCTCGAAACGTACGCCCGCATCCGCGCCCGTCCCAACCCGGATCTGAAAGTCCTCGGCGTCGTCATCACGCTTTTCGACAAGCGCACGAATATCTCGCGCGATACGCACGAGCAAATTCGCGCCACGTTCGGCAACGCGCTCTTCAAGACGCGCATCAGTAAGAACGTCCGCCTCGAAGAAAGCCCAGCCTACAAGGAAACCGTATTCACGTACGCGCCTAAGTCTTCCGGCGCCGATGACTACAAGAAACTGGCCCAGGAGGTATTACAACGTGTCCAAGAGGATCGGGTTACCCGTCACTCTCAAGATGCGGCATGACGCTCACTACGTTGAAACTCTGACGAGTTTCAGCGGCGCGTCCATCGGCCGCATGATCCCGATCGATAAGATTCGCCCGAATCCCGATCAGCCGCGCAAGTTTATCGGCGATGTCCGCGAACTGTCTGATTCGATCCGCGAAAAGGGAGTGCTCGAGCCGCTGCTGGTTCGCTACATCCCGCGCGAAGATACCTACTACATCATCTCCGGGGAACGCCGGTATCATGCTTCGAGAGCTGCGGGCCTGCACGAGCTTCCGTGCATCGAAAAAATCGCGGACGACGCTGAAACGCTCGAACTCGCGCTCATCGAAAATCTCCAGCGCAAGGACCTTACTCCGTTCGAAGAAGCCGACGGCCTGCAGCGCCTCGCCGATCAGTTCGATTACACCCACGACGACATTGCCAAGAAAATCGGCCGGGCCCGCTCGTCCGTCACCGAAACGATGTCGCTGCGCGTGATCCCCGAAGGGGTTCGCAGAGAGTGCGTCGAGAACGGCATCGTCTCGAAATCGCTTCTCTTGCAGGTTTCACGTCAGCCCAACGAGAAAAAGATGACCGAGATGGTTCATCGCATCTCGCAGGGCGGTCTCACGCGCGACGAGGCCCGCAAGTCCCGCAAGGACGAAACCGGCGTCGCCCCCCGCCCGCAGCCCTTCATCTATAATTACGAAGCCGAGGACGGTTCCTTCACTGTGCGCCTGCAATTCCGCAAGAGCCATGTGAGCCAGGACGAACTCGCCGCCGCAATTCGCGCAGTCCTGCGCCGCCTGGAATCCGGCACGACGCGTTCGACATCCGCCGTAGCGTAGTGGCACGCCCGGTTTTCTCGCTCGAGCCGGACCGGCGCCGCCGGAAGTTGCACGGATGACGCCCGGGATAGCCGACGTTGCGACTGACGCTCGCCGCCGCGTTGCTCTCCGCCTCCTCCCGTATCTAGCGCTCCTCTACATCATCGCTTTTCTCGATCGCACTAATATCTCCACCGCCGCGCTTCAGATGCCGCGCGACCTCGGCTTCGACGACCGCGTCCTCGGCTTCGGCTCCGGCATTTTTTTCGCCGGCTACTTCCTGCTCGAAATTCCCGGCGCAGTCATCGTCGAAAAATGGGGCGCGCGCCGCTGGCTCTCGCGCATCATGGTCACCTGGGGACTCGTCAGCATCGGAATGGCGTTCGTCCACACCGAGCATCAGTTTTACTCACTGAGATTTCTGCTCGGCCTCGCCGAAGCCGGCTTTTTCCCCGGCGTTCTCGTCTATCTCACGCACTGGTTTATCCACGCCGACCGTTCGAAATCCGTCGCTGCCTTTATGGGCGCGATCCCGCTTTCGTTCATCATCGGCTCGCCGGTTTCAGGCTGGCTGCTCGGTGTGCACTGGCACGGCGTAGCCGGCTGGCGCTGGCTCTTCATCCTCGAAGGACTTCCCGCCGTTCTCTTCGGCGTCATCACGTGGTTCTATCTCACCGACTGGCCGCGTGACGCCGCATGGCTCCCGGCCGCCGAAAGGGAATGGCTCTCCGCCAATCTCGTCGCAGAAGCTGCCGCCAGAAAAGCGGCTCGCACCTACACCGTTGGGGAAGCTTTTCGCGACCCGCGTGTTCTGCTGCTCACGTTCGCCTACTTCCTGCACGCTGCAATCGCCTACACCTTTGTCTTCTGGTTGCCCACGATTTTGAAGCGCCTTACCAATCTCCCCGATTTTCGCGTCACCGTCGTCGTCTCGCTGATCTACATCGCAAGCCTCATCGCCATGCAGTTCAACGGCTGGCACTCCGACCACGTCCGCGAGCATCGCTGGCATACCGCCGTACCGTCATTGCTCTGCGCCGCGTGTCTTCTCCTGATCCTCGCAACCCACCCCGGCATGTGGCTCACCGTCATCTTGCTCGGCGTTGCGAACGGCTGCCTGCTCGCTTTCGTCACAAGCTTCTGGGCAATCCCGTCGGCATTCCTCGGTGAATCCGCCGGCGCCGCCTCCACCGGCCTCATCAACTGCATCGCGCTCACTGGCGGTTTCGCCGGCCCGTACCTGACGGGTTACCTCACCGCACGCTCCCATTCCTTCCATTCATCCTTCCTGTGCATGACGCTCGCAGCCTTCGTCGCCGGCGCGGCAATCCTCGCCGTCCGCGTTCGCCCGCTCGCTTCCGCTGAGTGAACTCAGTGTCTTTGGGTGTCCGCGGCGTGAAATCTTTGGTTTCCCCGCCATCATCTCCTATACTGGTACCCCGGCGCGCCGCATGAAACCCGAAACTAATCTGCTACTTATCAGCAGTTCGTTCATTCCGGGCGGCGCCACCTTTCTCGACTACTGTGCTCCGGACGTCCTGAATTTCTACCGCACGATCACGCGCATCCTTTTCATCCCCTACGCGCTGAAGGACCACGCCGCGTACACCGCAAAAATCTCGGAGCATTTCTCGAGCACGGGCTTCCTTGTCGATTCTCTCCATGAATCAGCAGACCAGCGCGCCGCAATCGATAGCGCCGAAGCATTCTTCGTCGGAGGCGGCAATACTTTCCGGCTTCTCGACGCGTTGTACGCCCGCGGACTTCTTCACGCTCTCCGCAATCGCGTTCGCGCCGGCGCTCCCTATCTCGGGATCAGCGCTGGAACGAATCTCGCCTGTCCTACGATCAAAACTACAAACGACATGCCGATTGTCTTCCCGCCAAGTCTCGATGCGCTCAGCCTGGTCCCATTCCAAATTAATCCGCATTTCATCGATGCCGCCGATGAGCCTCCCCGCGCCGGCGAAACTCGCGAGCAACGCCTCGCCGAATTTCACGAAGAAAACTCGACGCCTGTTCTCGGCCTCCGCGAAGGCGCCTGGCTTGAAGTAGCCGGCCATTCCGTCACGCTGCGCGGCGCCCCAGGCGCCAAACTTTTTCAGCGCAACACCGCCCCAATCGAATGCGCCCCGAACGAATCCCTCGACTCGCTACTCGGATAGCGGCGCTCCTGTTATTCTGAATCTCTGTTCTGAACCTCGATGGACATCACGCCCAGACAAGCCGCCCTGCTCCAGCGCCTCCACTCACTCGGCTTCGAATTCGTCGCCTTCCCGATCTACCCCAACTACATCGGCATCCGAAAAGGGAATTGCGCCGCACTACTCGCTCCGACTGCCTCCGAGACGTTTCAAATCTTCGCCGAGCCCACTTACATGGTCGACGGAAACCTGAGCGCAAAAATCGCTCTCGATGGACACGATTACTTCATCTGGAAAAAACAAAAGCTGGAAGCCACGCCAGCCCGCCGCGCAGAATTGGTTTCCTTCACCGACGCCGTCACCGAAGCTTTGCTCCCGACGGCATAGCTGTCCCGAAACGTGCGCACTCGATCCCGTCCAAGCGCCGGTTCACCCAGCCCGCGCGAGGCGTACAATCCTGTAAGATTTCAAGGCGTCACCGAAAATCCGCAAATTATTGCCAAGGAGGAATCCAATCCCATGCGGCCAGACATAATCCCCGGCGCCACGTTCCCCGATTACGAACTAGCCGACCACACCGGCAAACACCGCAAGCTCTCTGATCTTCAGGGGCCCGATCCGATGATCCTCGTTCTCAGCCGCGGCGGTTTCTGGCCCAAAGACCGCCGCCAGGCAGAAAATCTCGTCCAGCTTCATCGCGAAATGGAAGTCGGCTATTGTCGCCTCGTCACCATCAGCACGGACAATTTGATCACCACGAACGAGTACCGCACCGGCATCGGCGCCCATTGGCCATTCCTCTCCGACGCAGGCCGCACCATCCAAAAAGATCTCGACATCGCCGAGTACACCGACCCGCAATACAAACCCATGATTCCGCACACACTCGTCCTCGAACCAGGACTTCGCATTTACAAAATCTACATGGGCTACTGGTTTTTCGGCCGACCCACAAACGAAGAGCTGCGCCAGGATCTCCGCGCCGTCCTGAAAAAGTGCCGCCCCGATTGGGACATCACCACTCCCGAACTGCAAGCCGCCTGGTCCCGCGGCGAAAAAGACCGCTTCTATCCTTACGGCAAAACCTACGCCAAAGTTTTCAGCGAGCAGGAGTAACCGAAGTCGCGTTCGCGCAAAAATCGCCGCTTGTACGGCTCATGCCGGTGGCGTCCAAAAAAAAGGGGTGAGCCACGCGCAGGCTCACCCCAGAAAAAACATCCACAACTCCACATCAACTCCGCTGGGACTAATGAGCGGCTTGGACAACGGCGTTGATGAACTTCGCGCCGTTCGGCGTGCCCAACCCGGTAACGTTATCCCACCCAGGCCCGGTCGTTAGCGACGAGTCCGTTCCGAACGTAAACACATCCCACCGTGTTGACGTCGGGCTCTGGAACAACGCGCTCACGTATCGCTTGGTGGCTCCAGGCTGTGCCAGAGTGTCTGCGCTCTCCAGCACCGGCGGATTCGGCGGGTTCGTGATGATGCCGAACGCGTTCAACAACGTATCGATCGGCTGTACGTTCACATCGATGATCGCGTTGCCCTTTAGTTCATACAGGAGTGGTGCCGCCTGTCCCAAAGGCTCGCCCGCCGCCTGATTCGCGATCGCCCACACTCCGGAGAACATCGGCGTCGAAAGGCTCGTCCCTCCGAATACTTCAACAAACGCCGGATCGCCCGGAACGCTCGTCGGGGTGACGATTATCTCCACTCCGGTGTCCGGATCCGCATTCATTGAAATATCCGGAGTTTGGCGGAACTTGCCTTTCAGCTGCTTCTGGAACGCAGGCTTGGCGTAAACGAAGCTCGCCCCTCCGCCTGCTCCGCCTTCGAATCCGAGAAACAGCGGCGGAATCGTCGGCGGGTTCGGAGTGGGATCGGCGATTCGTGTGGCGTTCGTGCCCCATCCCGTCTGCAATTTGATGTTGTTCTTGCTGTCCAGGAACGTACTCGTACCGCCCACCGCGGTCGCAAACGGAGAATCGGCATTGGCGCCCGCCGAAACTGAGTCGATGCCGAACGCGGCATTATCCAGCGCCAGATTGTCGCCCGCATCTCCCGTAGAAAGATTGTGGGATATCCCCAAAGCCGCGGCAATCTCGGAGAGTCCGTTCTCAACCACAAGTTCGGAAGGCAGGAACTGCTGGAGTACGATCTCCGGTATGCCGAAGCTGTTCGACAGGCTGTTTCCGAATCCATTCTCGATTGCAAACAGGTTGCATAGATCCAGGTTCGTGAACGAATTGTCCGCCCCCAACACCAGCACAATGTTCGCTCCGGGAGCCATCGCGTGCGCCCATTCCACGTCGAGTGTCGTCTCGAATTGCCAGTTTCCGGCGATGCACCCGTTCGTGGCCGTGCACGTCGCTGGGCCTGTCGGCTGGAACACAGCGAAATTGGACGCCGTCAGCGCCGGCAGCCCATTCAGTGACGAAAACAAATTCGCATCGTCAACGATCGTGTTCGATCCAAACGCATCCACAATCACGATCGTCTGCCCGGTCCCGTCCAGACCCTTGTTGTAGAGCGCATTCAAACCGTACGCGTGCTGCATTTCTGCTGCGTCGTACCCGCACGGCGGCAGATTGGGTGGCGGGCTGGTGATGTTCGCCCCATACCGGTTCCCGAAGTAAGTCGCCACCGGGAATTTTCCTCCCGTCGTGAAGACTTGAATCTGCGCTGCCCGCAGGCAATTTCCGCTAAAGAAAAGTCCATCCGCGCCCACGGCCGAAGGGGAAACTCCCTGGAACGGCTGGCCGGTCTCAGGGTCGACCGGACGGCTCACGTTTGCTTGATACGCAAGATCGCTCAGGCCTTGCACCGACGCCACGAGCGGGCTAGCCTCTCCCGTCACTGTAGGTGCGGACGCCGCCATCCGGTGCATCGCTCCGCGGACCATCACTTTGTTGATCTGCGTGTTGAATGCCTTCTGTGCGTTCCCCACGCTCCCGCGCGCGACGATAAAATGATTGTTCTTGTCCGTCGACATCACGTTCATTCCGTTAGTCTTTAGGAAGCTGCTCACCTTCGCGGCGTCTTCCGCGGTTGGCCCGAATTGCTTTTTGAATTCCGCCATCGTCAGAAAATGGTGATAGTTCGCCGAGCTCTTGTCGTACATCGATTCGACCATCGTATCGAGAGTCGCTTTGTTGTGCATGTTCAACCAGACTGTCACCGAAATCTGCTTGGTCGCATCCTCCGGTCCCATGTTTGTCCCTTGCGCCATGGCTGATCCCGCCGCGAGCGCAAGTACTCCCAGTCCCAGACCAACTGCTGTTCCGCACCTCGACAGCCGGCTACGAAAAGACATTTCCGTTCCTCCTGTTGGGAAGCATAACGACGGGCGAAGCACAGAGTCGCGTCCGGCACGAAACGGCGCACTTCTTCCGTTATCTCTACAGTTCTACTGTCTTCAATCGTTCGAGGTGGGCGTGGTCACACAGTCCGTCTCCAGCACGTAACTGTGGGAACAACGTCAAAACGCTGCCACGCGTTTACACCCAAGCGGAAATCAAGTCAATCGGTAATTATCGGTAGTCTTTCGCCGCGGGTTCCTTCGCCAAAGCTTCGCGCCGTTCGAACCTCTCATACTTCCAGCCTGCCCGCCCGGTCGCTGCACTCCGCGCTGGCTTAGCGGTTCACCTTTCCCGCGTGATGTAGTAGTCTCGCTCCACTGGAAGTCGCGACCGCCGTTCGCCTTGAACGTCGGATATTCATCGGCACACATCAGGGCCAGGATCCACGTTAGAACATGCGCAACCTTACGCTCAGCCCGTTCACGAAATTTCCACTCGAGGGGGGAAAAATGAAAATCAAGTGGGTCGCCGTTTTGTTGCTTACCTGTTGTTGGGCCGCGTTTTCCGCTCAGGCCTCTGCACAGTCCACTATCACGTGCGAGTCGAAGCATCATAAGCGCAACTATTGCCGGATCGACGATCCGCGCGTCACTGTTGAAATGGTCCAGCAATTGAGCCAGGAGCCTTGTGTTCGCGGGCAATCCTGGGGCAACGATGGACAGGGCATCTGGGTTGATCGCGGTTGCCGCGCCGTCTTCCGCCTTACGATCTACGGCGGTCGCGGGCCGGTCTGGTGGAACTCCGGTGGCGGACGTCGCCCCGGGAATCAGCCCAGGCAGGGCGCCTGCTTCTTCAGGGACCCTAACTTCGGTGGAGATTACTTCTGTCTCAAGAGAGGTGAAAACATTGACGCTCTCCCGCCCGGCTTCAATGACCAGATTAGCTCCGTTCGCGTGTTCGGCGGCGCCGCCGTTACGATCTACAACGACTCAAATTTCAGAAGCAACTCCGCAACCTTCCGCCGCAGCATCGATAACTTGAAAGAAGTCCGGCTGGAGGGTTACAGCAACAAGAGTTGGAACAACCGGATCAGCTCGGTCCAGGTCTTCTGACGCACGTCGAAAATTGCCTCATTTCCGAATCGGGGAACTCGCCGCAGCACTCGAGCCAAGAGCCGCCTGTGCTCCCGGCGAGTTCCGCCGCTTCAACCCGACGGCAGACCCTGCACCAAAGTCCCAAACGTTTACGCGTACGACCCCATTGCAATCGAACTTTTCCGCGTGCTACCGTCGAAACGGAAGATGGGATACGACCACAAATTCGACGGCGACGCGATTCGGGCCAACCGTCCGCTCCAGCGGCTGCAGCTGGATCTGCGGTGGCTCATCCCTCTGCGCCTCGCTTACCTCGAAGAGCGCCACGTTGAGAATCTGCAGCCGCGGCTAATCGAAATGGTCGACAGGTCAGCGATTCAGTTAACTCACAGAAAACAAGTGAGTAAGAGAATTTCTAATCGTAACAAAAACGGCACTTTCCACTTTTCGAGTCCAGCGGCTGCTTTCGGCCGTCCGGTCGTCATCCGCTGCCAGCTTGCCTCGAGAAGCTCCGCGGTAGCGCATCACTCGTCAATTCTTACTCATCGCTCGTCTGTTATTCATCACTTCTCTGTCACTCATCACTCATCACTGATCCCGGGTATCGCCCATGCCTGACGCCTACGACGTTGTCTGCATCGGCGCCGGACCCACCGGCCTCGCCTGCGCGATCGAAGCCAAGCGCGCTGGCATGCGGCCGCTCGTGATCGACAAGGGCTGCCTTTGTAACTCGCTCTACCACTATCCGGTGAACATGACCTTCTTCACCACTCCCGAGCGCATGGAAATCGGCGACCTTCCGATGACCATTGCAGGAGGGAAGCCGACGCGCGCCGAAGCCCTGCACTATTACCGCCGCGCGATCGAACACTACAGCATCGAAACGCGCCTTTACGAATCGGTCGATGGCATTGGCGGCCAGGATGGCGCCTTCGTAGTCCACACGCACGATGAAGCCGGCGCCAAAAGTGAATTCCACGCAAAGAAAATCATCATTGCCACTGGCTATTACGACCGGCCGAATCCGCTCAACGTTCCGGGAGAGAATCTTCCGCACGTCTCGCACTATTTCACTGACGCTCACCCTTACTGGAAGCAAAACGTCGTCGTGATCGGCGGGAAAAACTCCGCGGCCGAAGCGGCACTCGATCTATTTCGCGGCGGCGCGCGCGTTACGCTCGTTCATCGCGACGCGCAAATGGGCAAGAGCTTGAAATACTGGGTGAAGCCCGACATCGAGAATCGTATTCGCGCCGGAGAAATCACCGCGATGTTCAACGCACACGTTTCCCGCATTGATCCGAATCAAGTGTGGGTGAAGACCAACTCGCACGAAAAGGCGCTGCCCGCCGTTCAAGTTTTCGCGATGACCGGCTACCATCCCGATTTCGATTTTCTCGAACGGCAGGGAATCAGCCTCGATCCGGTAACCAAAAAACCGCAAACCAATCCCGAGAGCCTCGAAAGTAATGTCCCGGGAATTTATGTCGCCGGAGTCGTCGTCGGCGGGATGCAGACCGGCGAAATTTTCATCGAAAATGGCCGCTTTCACGGCAAACAGATCGTCACCGCGATGTCCGGCAAAGGCGCCCTCGACGAAAAACCGCCCGTCGCGCCCCCGGGTGAATGACATGCGCAGCGCAACGATCAAAAAGTCCGCCCCGTCGCCGCCCCGGACTTTTGCGCGACTGCGAATCGGCATTTGGTATAATGCCGCAATGGCGCCTGTGTCCCCCACTCCCGAACATCGCGTTTCAACCGGGGAGCGCATCAACGTCCACGAAGCGCCCGGACGTTTACAGCGCGAACTAGGCGCGCGCGGAATCCGGCTCACGCGCCAGCGTCGCGTTCTGCTACAGGTGATGGAGACGGCGCGCCGGCACCTCGACGCCGGTGAAATTCTCGATCGCGCGCAGAAAATCGATTCGAACATCACGCGCGTCACCGTCTATCGCACGATCGACTTGCTGAAACGCCACGGCCTGATCGACGAGCTCGATCTGCTCCACCTGCGCGGCGATCGCCACTTCTACGAAAGCCACGGCCCGCGCGATCACATTCACGTTGCGTGTCTCCGCTGCGGAAAAGTGCGCGAGGTGGAAAGCCAGCTCTATGAAGAGCTGAAAAAGCAGATTGCGAGCGATTGCAACATCGAAATCACCGTAAGCCGCACGGAAATCGGCGGCGTCTGTACGGAATGCCAGCGCCAACAAAAGCAGCGGACCACTTCGTGAACGATCCGTCCGCCGGTGTCGCCCGTCGTGCGATCGGGCTCAGCGGGCGCACCGTTGACAGCGTTTTTCACCGTCCCTATAATTTCAAGCAATTTGGATCCGGACTCGGGCCCGAGGAGAAGTGATGAAAGACCGGAAGAAGCCGAAGAAGAAACCGTCAAGCCGTAAAATATCGCTGCGCGCGGTCCGCCTGCACGAAATCCGGTTCACGACGAACAAACAGTCCAACAGCTATCCGACGATTCCCGACTAACAGTTTCAGAAATCCACTTCTGAGCCCGGCGGATTTTTGGCGCGACGCATGTTTTGCGGAACTAGCGCGGCTGCGCGAGCGATGCGAAATATGCCTGCGCTTCGCTGATGTCGCGCAGCACTTGCTCACGCAGCGCTTCCGGTCCGGAAAATTTTCGCTCGTCCCGCAGCCTTTTCCAGAAGCACACTTCCATCGGGCCGCTCGTGAGAGTTTCAGAAAAATCGAACAAGTGCGATTCGATCGCCAGGCGCTGTCCGTCGAAGGTTGGTCGCACTCCGATGTTCGTCACGGAGCGATACGTCTTGACGCCGGCTACGCTCTCCGTCGCGTACACTCCATTCTTCGGCAAGCACTCTTGCTCGGTCGCAAGATTTAAAGTCGGCACCACGAGCTTGCGTCCTTGCCCGGTGCCGGTCTGGATTTCTCCGGCGAGAGCAAACCGCCTTCCGAGTAGTTTTGCGGCGAGGTCCATTCGTCCTTCGCGGACGGCCTCGCGAACGGCAGTGCTCGAAACTACAACGCCCTCTTGTACCACCGGAGGTACGACCTGCACCTCAAAGTCCCAGCGGCGCCCAAGTTCTTCGAGCAGGTTCACATCGCCTGTTTGCTTGTGACCAAAGCGAAAATTCCCACCCACCATCACGGCGCGCGCCCGCAGAGCGTCCACCAAGAGTCGCTGGACAAAATCCTCCGCGCTCACTTTCGCGAGCTCCGCGTCAAATCGCAGGACAAGCGTCGCGTCGACGCCGGATTCACAGAACGCTTCCAAACGTTGCGGTAGAGTCATCAGCAGGGGAGGAGCAAGTTCAGGGCGCAGGATGCGGGCGGGATGCGGAAAAAAAGTGAGCACTGTGCTCAACGTATCCGTTTCGAGCGAACGCTCGATTACGCCACGCAAAATCCTCCGGTGGCCGAGGTGCACGCCGTCAAAATTTCCGATCGTCACGGCGGTGCGCTTGCGTTCAGCGCCTAACCGGGCAGTCCATTCCTCCGGAGAATTGAACACTGCGAACGCCGGAGGCCGGCTCGCGTTGCGGTCGTTCCTTTCGGCCGGCGGCATCATACTTCCACCTCGATGCGCAGCCCGTCGTGTGCGAGCCGGACGTTTTCCGGGAACTTCGCGTTGGTTTGCTCGTGGCCGAGATCGTGGCAGATATGCGTGAACCATGCATGCCTGGGTTTGAGTTCGCCAACGAGCGCGAGCGACTGCTCCACATTCGAGTGCATCGGGTGCGGGACGTAGCGCAGCGCGTCGAGAACGAAGTGATCGAGCCCCTGCAGCAGCGTCTTCGAAGTATCCGGTACGGTGCTGAAATCCGTGAGGTACGCGGCGTTGCCGAACCGGAAACCCAGTACCTGGCCAGGGCCGTGTTTTGCCGGTATTGGGATGATCTCGATGCCGAAGAGAGAAAACGGGCCGTCGATCGTGTGCAATTCGACTCCGGGCAGCGAGCTCTCCGTCGGCGTGTCATCGAAGATGTACGCAAATGATTTCTGGAGTACGCGCAAAGTGGCGTCGGCGCCATAGATGGGAATCGCCGCCTTTTGTTTCAGATTGTACGGGCGGATATCGTCGAGGCCGAAGATGTGGTCCGCATGCGAGTGGGTATAAAGGACGGCGTCGAGGCGGTCGAGGCGCGCAGCCATCGCCTGCGAACGAAAGTCCGGAGTGGTGTCGATGACCACGTTATGGCCAGCGTACGAGAGGAGCACGGACGGGCGGGTGCGCTTGTCGCGCGCGTCCTTTGATTCGCAGACCGCGCAGTGGCACCCGAGCGTGGGGACGCCCATTGACGTGCCGGACCCAAGAACTGTCAGTTCAAGCGATTGCATTCGAGAATGTAGGCGAGGAAACCTGGCGTTCCATCATTTCGCCGGATAAAGGTGCGTTCCAACGATTATTTCTTCTGCGCGGCTTTCTTCGCCATTGCGTCGGCCGCGACTTTGGACATTTCCATGAATGTCAACTTGAGCTGGCCGAGAACCTCGATCAAGAGGTCGTCATCGGCTTTCGAAAGGTTTCCGCGAGTCTTCTCGCGAAGCGCGTCGAGCATGTCGATCACTTCACGTGCGCCCTCGAGGTCGAGATACGCCTGCCCGGTGCGCGGATCGGCCATTCCTCCGAGCATTGCCGCTGCATTCCGCACCAGGAAATCTACCAGCATCTGAAAACTGCGCGAGCCTTCTTGTGGTTCGGCGGCCGGAGCAGGAGCTGCGTCGCTTGCGAGGCCCGCAGCGGGCGCATTCGCTTGAAATGAGGGAATTGAGTCTTTGGTGGATCTGGCCGCGTCTGCGCGTGCCTGGCTGTTGGTTGCGGCGCGGGTCGCCTCTCGTGCAGCTGCCTCCTCTTCGCGCCGCTCTTCCTGTTCCACTACATCCTTGCGCAGGTCGCCTTGTTCAGTGAACAGGCGCCTATCTATGACCTTGAATGTTTCTTCCTGCTTGGGATCAGCCACGGAGGTGTCCTTTTTAGGTCGCTGATTATTGGTAATATGAAAGTTTAGCACCCGCTATGAGTCCTCACAAGCAGCCCAAGTCGGACACGGGTTGGCTCGTTGCGAGTTGCGAGATCGCTTATTTGTGGCGAATGGCTCTTGTCACTCGCGGCGGCTGACTGTAAATTGTCCAATCGCGAAGGAGCGCGCGAAGTCTCCGTGTCCTCACGCCAGAAAACTCGAGGAAAGCCGAAGCGGAAGGGGCGGGCGAATTCACACGGCCGAGCGCGGTCGGCTCCGCGCGTCATCAAGACGCGCAGAGAATCTCGAGTAGTTGGCGGAAACTCGGCAAGCGATTGGTTCGAAAGGCTTGTGCTGCTTCAGGCGCGGTTGAGAGCACCGGGAGGCTGCCCGTGGGACCGGGAGCAGACGCATGAATCGCTGCGCAAATTTCTGATCGAGGAAACTTACGAAGTGCTCGATGCGATGGAGTCCGGGACACCGCGGGAATTTGCGTCCGAGCTCGGCGATTTGCTGTTGCAGGTGGTATTCCATTCCGTGCTGGCGGAAGAGGCGGGACGTTTCACGATTGCCGACGTGATTGAAGCGATTCACGCGAAGATGGTCCGGCGCCACCCGCACGTCTTCGGCGACGTGAAGGCTGCCACGTCAGCTGAAGTGCTGAAGAATTGGGAGCAGCTCAAGGCCGAAGAACGGGCGGCGGAGAGTAAACCGTCACGGGCAAAAAGTGCGAACGACTCGATTCTCGCGGGAATTCCGCGATCGCTTCCTGCCGCTCTCGAAGCGTATCAACTCACGCGCCGCGCAGCGCAAATCGGGTTCGACTGGGACGATGTAGAGGGCATCTTCGATAAGCTGGACGAAGAGAAGCGTGAAATCCTCGCCGTTCTCAGCGAAGGGAACAATTCCGCGGCGGCACGCCATGCCGAACAACCCGGACGCCACCGCTGGGCCGCGGCCTCGCCTGGGCGCGCACACGCGCGCGTAGAAGAAGAGGCTGGCGACCTGCTCTTCGCAGCAGTTAATGTGGCGCGATTTCTCGGCGTCGATCCCGAAATCGCTCTGAAAAAAGCCAATCGCAAATTCCAGGAACGATTTGCTTCCATGGAAACCGCAGCCCGTCGCGAAGGCCGGCGGCTCTCTGATTTGCCCCGTGCGCGAATGGAAGAGTTGTGGGATGAGTCGAAGTCGAGGAAGCCGAAGAGTGTCTAGTCACAATGTCTGACGCAATCGAAATCCGGCACTGCCATTCGCTCGCCGAATACGAAGAGGGGGGTCGTCTCGAACGCCTGATCTGGGGCGAAGAGATCACTGTGCCGACTCCCATTTTTGTCGTGGCGGACCACACGGGAGGCCAGGTGCTCGGAGCGTTCGACGGAACCAAGATGGTGGGGCTTACGCTCGCGCTGGCTGGATTTCGCAGCTCGGCGAGATTTCTGCACTCACACATGACGGCCGTGCTTCCGGACTATCAGAATCTCGGCGTGGGCCGGCGGTTGAAGCTGTTTCAGCGGCAGGACGCGCTGAAGCGCGGCATCCCACTCATCGAATGGACTTTTGATCCGCTGGAACTAAAGAACGCGCATTTCAATTTCGCACGGCTCGGAGCGGTGGCACGCCGCTATATTCCCGATTGCTACGGGCTCACGGAAAGTCCGCTTCATGCCGGGTTGCCGACCGATCGCCTGGTCGCTGAATGGTGGATTGACTCGGTGCGCGTGAAGGAAATCCTGGCGGGCAATCTACCGCCGGCAAATTCGGGAGTCGAGCGCATCTCGGTCCCGGCCAATATTTCGGAGGTGAAGGGCAGGGATCGAGCTACGGGCGCCCGCGTTCAGGCTCTGACGCGTGGGAGCTTTCTCAAATGGTTCGGCAAGGAGTACGTAGCGACAGGAATCGACAATCGAGGCGCCGCCACCGACTACTTGCTTGAGCCGCGCGATTCGGTGGCGGGCCTGCATCTTCCTGAGTTAATCCCGGACTGAAGGGGCAACCAAACCGATTATGCGTTTGCGCAAAATCACGCTTCGCGAAATCCATCTGCCTCTGATCGCGCCGTTTGAGACGAGTTTCGGCGTTAGCGAGCTTCGTCGCATCCTGCTGGTCGAAACGGATGTGGATGGCGCGGTCGGCTGGGGCGAGTCTACGGCGGGCGAGGATCCTTACTATTCCTACGAGACCGTCGAAACCGCGTGGCACATTATCCGCGATTACTTGTGGCCCTTGCTGAGGGGCAGGGAATTCGCGTCGGCGGAAGAGGTGTGGGACCTGCTCGCGCCGGTTCGCGGCCACAATATGGCGAAGGGCGGGCTCGAAGCCGCGATCTGGGACGCGGAAGCGAAGCAGAATAATGTGCCGCTCTCAAAGCTTCTAGGAGGCACGCTCGATGAAATTATCTGCGGCGTCTCGATCGGAATTCAGCCGTCGGTGGACGCGCTTCTCGCGAAGGTCGAAAAGGAGCTGGCGGCGGGATACCAGCGAATCAAAATCAAGATTAAGCCGGGCAAAGACATCGAGCCGGCACGCGCGCTGCGCGAACGGTTTCCGCGCATTCGCTTGATGGTGGATGCGAACTCCGCGTACACGCTGAAGGATGCGCCGCTTCTGAAGCAGCTCGACGCGTTCTATCTGATCATGATCGAGCAGCCACTCGGCTGGGACGACATCTACTCGCACGCCGAACTGCAGCGGCAAATCGATACGCCGATCTGCCTCGACGAGTGCATCCACGATTTCGAACACGCACGCGCCGCAATCGATATCGGCGCTTGCCGTATCATCAATATCAAGCTGGGACGCGTCGGTGGGCACACGGCGGCGCGCCGAATTCACAATCTCTGCCAATTGAAAGGTATTCCCGTGTGGTGCGGCGGCATGCTGGAATCGGGAATCGGCCGTGCCCACAATATCGCGATGTCGACCCTTCCGAATTTCTCGCTCCCGGGCGACGTGTCCGCCAGCCGTCGCTACTGGGCGGAGGACATCATCGAGCCGGAAGTGGAAGTGACGCGGCAAGGGACGATTCGAGTGCCATCGGCACCCGGGATCGGCTATGCGCCCAGAATCGAGCGCATCGAATCGCTTACCCTCCGCCGCGAGGTCATTGAGTAGAACTTGAACTCCTCCACGACCGCAACCTCGACTTTCCCATTGCGCCGTCCGAACGCTTTCGTCCTGTCGCTTTCACTCGCGGCGATGCTCGCAATGTGGTCGTTCAACTATGTGGCCGGGAAGACCGCCCTTCGCTACTTCGATGGCCTCACGCTAGCCACCTTTCGAATCGAACTTGCCGCTGCGATTTTGCTGCCGGTCTTTTTTCTTCGTCGCAGCCGGAGCGCGCTGGGCGCAAGAGATGTTTGGACGCTGTCCTATCTGGGCTGGTTTTTGTGCGCGAATCAGCTTTTCTTCACGGTCGGCCTCGCCTATACGACTTCGGGTCATTCCTCGATGATTTTGGGTATCGGCCCGATCCTAGTGCTGCTCCTGGCGCGGGCCATGAAGATCGAAGCGCTGACGAACGCCAAGATTTTGGGGATGGCGATCGCATTCACGGGCGCCATTATCCTCGCGATCGAGAATGGGTTGGATTTACGCCGGTCGCCCACACTTTCCGGGGATCTACTGACGCTTCTGGGAACGATATCCTTCACATTCTATGTTGTGCTCGGCAAGAAAGTCTCCCGAGGATACGACAGCATTACAATGAACGCAGTGAATACTTTCGCAGGAGCTGCGGTACTTCTCCCGCTTGCGATCGGGCGCGGCATCCATCTGAATTGGAGCAGCATTGCCTGGCAAGGATGGCTGGGGCTGATTTACATGGCGGCGATCAGTTCCGTGGCGGCATACACGCTATTCTACTGGGTGCTACGTCATATGGAGGCTTCGCGCGTGGCGGCGGTGAACTATTTCCAGCCCGTAGGCGCAATTCTCGTCGCGGCGCTCTTCCTTGGCGAGATTCCTACGCGGCATCTGTTCCTGGGTGGCGCGTTGATTCTGCTGGGAGTCTATATGGCTGAGCGGGCGAAAGCGTAGCGATGTGAGGGAAGCGTCTCGGAACAGAGGAGAAAGAACGGGAGGGATAGGTAGCGATTAGTAATTGCGCATTTCCGACGCGAAAGCCAGATTCGCGTTGAGCCGCTCATCGAGGACTGCCGCAGCGTAGCGCGCGCAGGCGGCCAATTCGGTGTCAGCCCACTCCGAGAGAGCCGGGATGTGCTTCTCGCAGAGCCGATCCAGAGCTTCTACGATCCGAAAATAGACGCGCACCTCGCGGAGCCATACATTCTGCTTTTGAGTTGCGGGGCACATCTGCTCGGAAGTCCGGGCCAAAAGCTCGAAGTGACTCGACTGGATTTGACCGGGTGCAAGCCCGACCGCTGCCTGCAAGCACTCCGAGAGTGGTTGAGCCGCAACGGAAATCCACATTGACCTCCACTGGCAGATCGCGAATTGCACCAGCGCGGTCACCGATACGGCGAGAATGAGTAGGGCAAACATTGGTTCGCTCTAGGGACAGTTTCGTCTGAGAGCCCGATTCCGACAATAGCCCGGTCGTACTACTTTTGGAAACCGCTTAACTCGCGTGATTTGCTAGAGTTGCACGCGAATTCCTGCAGGTGCTTCGATTTCAGGGCTATTTGCGATCTCTGCTGTCCGGATCGGCACGGCCGCCCGTAACAAATAGGAACGTCGGTTTTGAAGGCAAATTGACCATCCGGGAGGATGAAGATATCCTCAACTACGGGCCTCGTCCTACCGCTCTCGATCTGGCCCTCCTATGGATGATTTGATTGCAAAGGCAGACGACGCGGCTGACATCCCCCACCAAAGCGGCTACTCGTCGCGGTTGCTGGAGTTGCAGCGGCGCGAGTGGTGGACATGGGGCGTCTCAGTCCTTGTAATGCTTGCCCTGACGGCCGGTGTGGCGTCGCTCGCTTTCCCGACGATTTTCGAGGCGGGAAAGTCGCCGTTCTCGTCGGGGGTGTTTCAGGCGGTGGCAGGCCTGGTATTCCTGATCTTGATCTTCGGTTGCTACCTGACGTACGAAAAATTCCTGATCAACCGCCTGCGAATGGAAATCGCCGAGCGGCAAGTGCATTCGGCCCAGTGGCGCAATCTGGCGCTGGTTGATCCGCTCACGGGACTTTACAACCGGCGCTTCATGGAGCGTACGTTGAAGGCTGAGATTGGGCGCGCGCTGCGGAAACATTACGATCTCACGGTAGTGATGTTCGATCTGAATACCTTTAAAGAAATCAACGATCGTTTCGGCCACGCAGCGGGCGATCAGGTGCTGAAAGAATTTGGCCGCCACCTTTGCGCAGTGATTCGCGAGGCGGACACCGCAGCGCGGCTCGGTGGCGACGAATTCATGCTGATCCTGCCCGAATGTAACGCATCGCAGGTTCCGGCGATGCTGCGCCGCCTGGGGCCCATTACCGTTAACTTGAGCGGCGAAACCGTGCCGATCCGATTTGCAGTTGGCCATGCGGAATACCACCGCGGCAAAGAACCCGAAGAACTGCTCGCCGAAGCGGACCGCGCACTTTATGCCGACAAGGAAGCGCGCAAGAAGCCAGCGCCAGTGCAGGTTACGGCTTAGCGCGTGCCCCGTCAGTTCTTCCGCAAGTGGCCTTAGGGCTGTCAGGATCGCTACCGTATCGCAGCGACGACGCGCCTTCTTCTCGATTCTGTTCTCAAAATCCATCTTCACTACATCACAGGCGGAAGTGATGCAGAGGAAGTGCCGCTAACTGCTTCGCGCGTATTCTGCCCGTACCCTGAAACGTTTCGATCTTTTCATTTCTCCCGTTCTTGACTCGTTCTGGACTATTCTGGGTAGCAACATGTCTACCTGGAATCACGCTGGAACGGAACTGAGGCCGCGGATCCGGGAGGTGCTCGTCTACGCGCTGCGTTACCGCTGCCCGAACTGCCATCGAGGCCCAATTTTTGCAGGGCGCTTCAATCGAGTGTTGGTTCGCTGTCCGGAATGCGGGCTCGCATATTTCCGGGAGGCCGGCTATTTCGTCGGCGGGATGATTCTGACGTACGGTTTCACGGTGGGTGTGCTGATTCTCGCCTACCTGTTGATGCCGCTCGTGCCGACTGTCACGTGGCTCTCCGAGAACATGAAGTATGCGGCCTGGATTGGATCTTCCCTGTTATTGGCGGCGTTGTTCGTCCGGCCCGCTTACGCGCTGTGGCTTTCGCTCGACTATTGGCTCGAGCCCTGGGCGCCCCCGAGGCTGAAGTAGCATCCGCTGGGCATCACGCGCGGGCGCTCGATTGCGCGTCGCTCGCGATGCGCAGTACGATTTTTCCGCGGACGTGCCCGGCCAGTCCCTTTTCGAAGGCTTTTTGCGCCTGTTCCAGCGGAAACACTTCCGCGATCGCCGTCTTCACCAGTCCGGCATCAATCAGCCGGCCGAGTTCGATGAGTTCCGATCGATTCGGTTCCACGATGAAAAACAACTCGCGCGGCCGCGCATCCCGATTTTCCGGTGCGACATTCTCGACAATCGTGATGAGCATCCCGGTCGGACTCAGAACGAGGCGCGAACGCTCGAAGACGTCTCCACCGACCGTATCGAGCACCAGGTCGACATCTCTCACGACCTCCTCAAATTTTTGGTCTGCGTAGTCGATCACTTCATCGGCGCCCAGTCCGCGCAGAAAATCGCGATGGCCGGCAGAGGCCGTTGCAATCACGTACGCGCCCTTCCAATGCGAGAGTTGCACCGCAAATATTCCCACGCCGCCCGCTGCCCCGTGGATCAACACACGCTGCTTCGCGGCAAGGTTTCCGTGGTCGAAGAGAGCCTGCCAGGCCGTCAGGCCGGCAAGCGGCACGGTAGCCGCCTGCTCGAAGTCCAAGCTCTTCGGTTTCGGCGCAATATCGGATGCCGCAACCGCCAAATATTCGGCCGCGCTGCCGTCCCGCCAGAAGGAAGCAAGTCCGTAGACTTCGTCGCCGGTCTTGACGTCCGCCACGTTCGCCGCAACGGTTTCGACGATGCCTGAAAATTCATGTCCCGGAATCGTAGGCAGCCTTGGCTGCCCATCCTTCGTCTGGCAGGTGGGCGTCCACGAAAGTTCGTCCTTCGTGAGCGAAGAAGCTATTACGCGCACCAGCGCATCTCCGGGCTCGAGCAACGGTCTCTCGGCTTCTTCGTATACCAACTGTCGAGGACCGCCCAGCGAATGCATCCGCACTGCCTTCATCGTCGCCTCCTCGGGCGGTGCGCGAGACTCGATCCTTCTGAATCACGGCGCGGGAAGCCAGCCCTCGGGTTTCTAGTTTTGTTGACGGATGCTAGCACCGCTCGGTTACGTCGTTCAACAAACAGAAGAGGCGAAAAATTCAGCAGGAATGAGCCAGGGGGTCGAGCGGAGGAATTGCGTGAAGGGATGAGTTTGCCGCTTCAAAGCGAGCATATGGCGGCCACCGGTATTACGCAGGACACCCGGACGCAGGGCGTCGGCAGGCAGCGCGCGCCTCGCCGAGGGATCTTACTTAGCTAAGCTAGGTTTTGCCGCGAAGGTGCCGGGGCCAGCCTGGGAACAGACGTAAATACGTGCCAGAAATCACCCTGCTCTTTGGTGAACTCGACTGCCACTTTCTTCTTCTTGTTCCGGTTTTTCGCGTCCACATAGACCACGCGGCACTCGCGCTCTTCCTGCGTGAAGCTGTTCACGAGCAGAATCGTCTGGCCGCGCTTCACTCTGGGCGCGAGGGGAAGCAGCGCCCCGTTCATATTCACAGACTTCGCCACCGTGAAGTAGCGGAATGGCAGGCCACGTTCGGTACGTCCATATACATGAACGGGAATCGACAGCGGGAGCCTTTTGCAGCGTCGTTTATCTTCCATACGGTTCTCCCCGAGAATTGTCCGGCCTTGCACTACGGACAAATAAGTTAGTCCCGGGCGCGAGCCGATGCAATAGTACTCCGCCCCGATTCGGCGTCGAACGTCGAGCGAAGGCAAGCGTCGCCCGTCTCCCGTGCGTCAACTGAGGGGGGAAGCGCCACATCGTTTTGCCGCATGGCCTCGATCGGGTGAGCGGTGCGACCGCACTGGCTCCGATCGCTGGGAAAGGGGAAGGGGTGTGTCATGCGGAATCTCCCCCGCGCCCTGCCTGCTCGTCGAGAGGGGATACTTCGCCGCCAGCCGACCGTTGGCGAAGGTTACGGGCCGGCTAACGCTGGTTTGGAGCAGGGGCACCTCCGCGTTCGAGAAACCGAGGCCGGTTCGGCCGATCGCCATTTTTCACTTGACAGGGAGGCGGACATACAAGAATATGAATTCATATTCATATTATGGACATGCGACTTGTGCGAACCGGCTCTATGATCTGGATTGCGGCAACGCTCGCCTTGCGTTTCGGAGGGCAGCGCCTGCTGCATCCGGGCGACTGGAAGGGTACGCTGCTCCTTTTCGCTATTACCTTTCCCCTGATGGCGTGGCTCGTGCGGCGGCTGTGCGCTTCGGCTCGTCTCCCACAAGAGAAATGGTTGGCGGGCGCGATCTCGCTTATGCTTCCCACGTTACTCTTTGATCCTTTCTCGAGCGCGTTTTTCCCCGTGGTCTTTCCCAACATGGCTCCCGAAGTAGCGGGCGCCTTCGGCGGTTGGATGATGTGGTGCTGTGCGGGTGCTCTGGTAGGCGTGAGCATTCGCCGGTCGGCGCGCTGATGAAGGATCGGCGCATGAAAAAGCGTCCCAACCTGCTCGCGGGCGAAAACCTTCCGCCCGAGCCGCATCAGAAACGCTCGGTGGATAAGCGCGAGCGGTTGAAGGAAGCTGGTCTGGCGCTCTTCGCCGAAAAAGGCTACGAGAGCACTTCGATCGACGAGATTGCGCGGCGCGCGAACCTTGCAGTCGGCAGCTTCTACCAGCACTACCGATCGAAGCGCCAGCTCCTCCTCGCGCTGATGGACGAACTGCTCGAGAAATTAAGCCAGCTCGAATTCCGGCCGGAAGCTGCGGCGGATACTCGCTCCGTGGTCCATCACTTATTATCTCGCGCCTTCTCTCATGATCTTCGCTACCTGGGTGCCTATCGCGCCTGGCAGGAAGCGGCGCTCACGGATGCGAGACTTGCGCGAAAGCAAAATCAGATTCACGCGTGGACGACCGCTCGCGTCGCGGCCGTGTTCACGAGTCTTGCTGAACTTCCTGATGCACGTCAGAGCGTCGACATTCCCGGCCTCGCGCGCGCGATGGACGGTTTCTTCTGGAGCCTGCTCGCGCAAGCCCTGCGAATGCCGAAATCCGAGCTCGATCGCTGGATTGATTCGTCCACACACTTGATCTACCACGCGCTTTTCATCGACTCCAAGAGAAATGGAGATTAGGCTGGCTGACCGACTGTGGCGGCCTAAAGAAAAACATGAGATTCCACAGGATCGCGCTTTTCAGGTCGTCATGCCGACACTTCCAGTACGAGGTGATGCTCGGGCGCGATTCATCGCCTACATAGCAGAGCCTTACGTGAAGTAGCTCTAGTTAGCGCGTCACTTGAAATTAATTTTTGCTTGCACTCGCGCTTGAATTTTTGCGCCGCTCGTGCGAGCGTTGGACGCGCAAAATGCACTACGGCAAACCAACTGCAGATCCCAGACGAGCCAGCGGCTGCTCGCAGACTAAAACGAAGAGCCCGCGATGATGGCCACATCCGCTGTCTCCGCCAGTAAACGCATCGCGGTAATACCCGGCGACGGCATTGGCAAGGAAGTGATTCCCGAGGCGGTGAAGGTTCTTCAGGCAGTCGCTGCCGCCGCCGGCAGGGAAGTCGCACTGGCCGAATTCGACTGGGGCGCCGACCGTTATCTGCGGGACGGCACCACGCTGCCCGCCGACGCGGTTGAAATGTTTCACCGCGATTTCGACGCGATTCTCCTTGGCGCGATGGGCGACCCGCGCGTGCCCACAAACGTCCACGCAGCTGACATTCTCCTCGGTCTGCGCTTCAAGCTCGATCTTTACGTCAACGCGCGCCCCTGCGTCTTGTTCGACAAGCGCTTTACGCCCTTGAAAGACCGCACGGAGAAAGACGTCAATTTCATCGTATTCCGCGAGAACACCGAGGGCCTCTATGTTGGCATGGGCGGATTTTTCAAAAAGGGAACCGCCGACGAAATCGCAACGCAGGAAGACCTCAATACGCGCAAAGGCGTCGAGCGCATCATTCGCTATGCGTTCGATTACGCTCGCCGGCGGGGCCTGAAGCGCGTCTGCATGTCCGACAAGTCGAACGCCCTGGCATTCGGCCACGACCTCTGGCAACGCGTTTTCAAACTCGTCCGCACCGAATATCCGGAGATCGAAGCCTCGCACCAGTACATCGACAACCTGCTGATGCAAATGGTGCGCGACCCTGCGCAGTTCCAGGTGATCGTCACTTCGAACCTATTCGGCGATATCGCGAGCGATCTCGGCGCGCAACTCGCCGGAGGACTCGGCCTCGCCCCTTCCGGCAACATTCATCCGGGCCAAGTCTCGCTCTTCGAGCCCGTCCACGGCTCCGCGCCCAATATTGCAGGCAAGAACATCGCGAATCCCATGGGGGCGATACTCACAGTTGGGATGATGCTTGAATATCTCGGCTGGCCGGCGGAATCGCAGGCCGTGGAGGCCGCCGTCCGCGCCGCACTGCGCGAAGGCAAGACGCCTCAAGAGTTAGGCGGCTCGCTCGGCACCCGCGAAGTCGGCGAGTGGATTGCGAATCAAGTTTCAAAATCCGGCGGACTGCGCCCGTAGCAATTCAAGTCCTACTTTAACAGGAAGATTTTCTGCAGAAGCATCATCCTGCGCTGGAACTGTCGGCTATTCGACCGAATTGCGCTATGGTGCTGGACCTCATGCGACGCTTGAACATTAAGGCGGCGAGATTGAGAGCCGCCTACTGTTGTGGCTTTTTTAAGTCAGACCCTTCGCTCGCGATACTCGCGGGCGTAAGCTGCGTTTTCACCGTCACCTTCTGATTTGCTTGTACCACGATGTCGGTTTCGAAGTCGCGGTATCCCGGCAACCCGATCTTTACATGGTGTCTTCCCGGCGCAATTTGCATCGCGCGCTTCATCCCGCCAAATTCGTGCACATACCCGGCGAACTTGTCATCGACGAATACGGCGGCGCGGTCCGGACTCACTTCCAGTTTGATCTCGCCAGTTACGTTGGGGATGACAGATTCGGGATCTTTCAGCATACGTACCGCAACGACTCGCGTACCGCCCGGCTCAATTACCACTTCCAGATTGAAATCCTGGTATCCAGCCTGACGCACTGAAATCTGATGTTTGCCGGGAACCAGGAGCACCTTCTTGTGTCCTTTCAGTTCCTTGACATAGCCTAGATACTGCCCGTCGACCCATGCACCGGAGCTCTTGTCGATTTTCGTCTTGCCTTCGAAGTTTACTTGTCCCATCACTCGATTGGAATTCTGGGCAAGCGAAACACCGGTGATACAGAGCAGCCCAAGGAGAGCGCTGAAAACGGCCCGACGCGCGTTTCGAAGCAATGACATAAGTCGCCCCCATCACGATTTTTTGCAGCGGCCGAACCGGCTGGGGCGATTCGATATGCTGGAAGTCTCTACTTCTATTTTAGACGCATTGCATCCTGACCCGGCCTGTAATTTCGCAACGAGGTTCACATGAATCTCGCCCGGGAAATAGTTTAGAGTCCTGCGCCTGGCTGCGAGCAAAGCCACGGAGCCTTCCTCGCGAAGAATGCGTCAAAGCCCGCTGGAGATTCTTTTCTGTTTTGAAAGTTAAAGTGATTAGCGAGGTGCGAATTACAGCGATTGTGAAGCCCTACTTGCGATATCTGATTTTTTTTGACTTTGCGAATATCTCAACTGTAAGTATAGCTGTCGGCACGGCGACTGCCAGGATCGAACGCCTTTGCAAGAATCAGCCCGAGCACGAAGCCGCCGACGTGCGCCCACCATGCCACTCCGCCGAGACTTGCTGCATGCGAGTTTAGGGCGCTGACTCCGCTGAGGAATTGCACGAGAAACCACAGTCCGATGAAAACGATTGCGGGGATCTGCGCCGTAAAGAAAAAGATGAACAGCGGCACGAGCGTCAGGATTCGCGACGCCGGGAAGAAGATCACGTATGCGCCGAGGATTCCCGAAATCGCCCCGCTTGCGCCAATCGACGGCAGCTTCGATCCCCAACTGAAGATCGCCTGCGCCAGCCCTGAGCCGATTCCACAGAAGAGGTAGAAAATCAGGTACGGTGCCGGACCCAGCCGGTCCTCCACCGCGCCGCCAAAAATCCAAAGAAACCACATATTCCCGAGAATGTGCAGGAACCCGCCGTGAAGAAACATGCATGTGAATAGCGGCAGAAACGCCTCCACCAGCGTGTAGCGATGGCCCGCGAGAGCGAGCTGCATTTTCAGCGGCACCATGCCATACGTCTTGATGAACGCTTCATTCGCAGCGTCCGGAATCGTGGCTTGATGGAAATAGACCAGCACGTTCGCGGCAATGATAAGGATCGTGATGAGAGGCGCGGAGCGGCGTGCCATCATGTTTTTCAGTGGAATCATTGGTCCATGTCCCGGAGAGCTCCGGATGCCGCTTGTGCCGCACGGGCCAATTGAGCGACCGAATACGCATGTTCTGAGCGCTCACCGCGGTGGCGCAGTCGCTCAATCTCTGGTAGTGTCCCAATACCTCCGCGAGCGCCGTATCCTTCGCAGTTCAAAGCCGCCGCAGCACAGCTGAATTCAAGCGTCTCTTCAAGGGACCACTTCTGCACGAGTCCATAGGCAAACGCGCCGTGGAAGATATCTCCCGCACCAGTGGTGTCGGCAACTCGGACACGAAAGCCGGGACACAGCCGGAATTTCGAGCCGTCCCATGTGATGACTCCCAGCCGGCCAATCGTCGCACCCGCCAAGCGGCACTTGAACTCTAGGCGGATCCTCGGGAGCGACTGCAAAAGGTCTGTTTCACCTGTGAGTCTCTCAGGGAAATCTTTCGAAGTAATCGCGAAATCGACATATTCAAGTAACGCCTCAACTCCTGGATACCGGTTGTCGAAGTCTCCAACAACTAGGGCTCCTTCTTCGCGCGCCCATTTTGCAGCTTGCGTTGCGGCGGCCGTATCGTGACCGTCAACGAGGAGCACGCGCGCCCCTTCAATCCATTCGCGCTGTAGATCTTCGGGCTTAAGGGCGATCTGCGGATCCCGCTTCCAAAGAACTGTGCGTTCCCCGGATTTCTCGTCCACTAGAATGAAGGCCGACTGGCTCGAGCACCCCGGTGCCGCAATCCAACGCGAGTCGACACCCTCATCTGCCATTTCGTCAGACTGAAATTTTCCCGCGTCGTCATCTCCGATTTTCCCGACGTAGCGGGTACGCAGGCCCCATCTCTGGCATGCAACGATCGCGCTGGCTGTTTGTCCGCCGGCCCGACGCTCGGTTGAAAGAATCTCGACCTTCGAATCGAGCGCAGGGAAGTGTGGGAGACGGATGATCGTGTCCGTGGCATTGATGCCGACGCCTACGACATCGACGGGCGACGCTGCGCACGCGTGCATGAACCGATTATCTTCGGGAGCGTCGAGAAGTGCGAGGAATTTTCGAGCGCGTGAATCGCAGCCGTTGGTTTCGTGCAGAGCTAAAGAGATACTTGAACGACAAAATCTCGTGCGATCGATCTGATTTCAGTTCAGAGCGAGAGATATCAATTGCAAGAAACACGTTTATCATTTGCGTGCCGCCGATGGCTGTGATAAAAATTTTTGTTTCGCATTTGCGCGTCGGCGCGCCGACACCTGATGCCAGTCCACGAATCCGAAGCCATCATTCTGCAAACCTATCCGCTGGGCGAGGCTGACCGGCTGATCAGTTTTCTTTCGCGAACGATGGGGCGCGTCCGGGGAGTTGCCGCGGGAGCTCGCAGAACGAAAAGCCGGTTCGGTTCGACGCTGGAGCGCCTCTCGCATGTCCGCATCTGGTTCTTCGAGCGACCGTCACGCGAATTGGTTCGCATCAACCAGTGCGAGCTGATCGAATCGTTTCTCGACGCGTTTCGTGATTACGCCTCTGGAATCGCGCTGGCGATTTTTAGCGAAGTGACCGAAGCTGTCCTGCCGGATCATGAAGCGTCGGACCCGAATTTCCGGCTGCTCCTGCTCTCGGCCCAATCGGTGAAAAAGACCGGCAAGCCGGAACTAGCACTGGCGTACTTCACCTTGTGGACCGTAAAACTCGGCGGCTGGCTTCCCCCGCTTGATGCCTGCGCCAAGTGTGGCAGGACGCTCGCGCCGAGCGAAGCGGCCTATTTTTCGCGGAGCGCTTCTGCGGTTATGTGCGGAAAATGCCGCGTGCCTGGGTTGCGCGTGATTTCCGTCGCAGCGCTGGGTGCAGCGCGTAAAATGCTTGCCGAGCGGCTCGATCGGATTACCGAGGAAATGATTCAGCCGAAAGCCGCCCGCGAGCTAAGCGATGTTATGCTCGACGTGATCGAACATCAGATTGATCGCAAGCTGCAAGCGAGAGAGCTTCTGGAGTCGCCAGCGTGAAGAAGCAAGGCCAGCACGGCAGACCTTCGGGACGCGTCGCCGGGAATCACGGCGCAAAACCAAAAGGCCTCACGTTCCAAGACCTTCTGCTAACACTTGAAGGGTACTGGACGAAGCGCGACTGCATTCTTCAGCAACCATACGACGTGGAAGTCGGTGCCGGCACGATGCACCCTGAAACATTTTTGCGGGTACTCGGCCCCGATCCCTATCGCGTGGTCTACGCCCAACCCAGCCGGCGCCCGGCAGACGGCCGCTATGGTGAAAATCCGAATCGTCTCTACAAGCACACGCAGCTTCAAGTGATACTTAAGCCTTCACCAGCCGATGTTCAGAATCTTTATCTGGAAAGTCTTGCCGCTGTTGGAATCAACTTGAAGGAACATGACATTAAGTTCGAAGAAGACAACTGGGAAGCGCCCACGCTAAGCGCCTGGGGCATGGGTTGGCAGGTAATGCTCGACGGCCTCGAGATCACCCAGTTCACTTACTTCCAGCAATGCGGCGGGATCGATCTCGATCCGATGTCGGTCGAGCTCACGTACGGTCTTGATCGCATCGCTGCCTACCTGCAAGGCGTTGACAATGTCTTCGACGTGCGCTGGTCGAACTCCGTTAGTTATGCAAAAGTGCGACTCGCAGAGGAACAGCAATTTTCCGCGTACAACTTCGAATATGCCGATGCCGCTGTCACGCGCAAGCAATTCGACTTGTACGAAGCGGACGCAGCGCGATTGCTGGCCGCGTATGCAAGCCTCAAAGGGAAGGGGCGAGAGCTCTTCCCGATACTGCAGGCGTACGAGTTCTGCTTGAAGTGTTCCCACCTTTTCAACGTGCTCGACGCGCGCGGGGCCATCTCTGTTACCGAGCGGGCAGCGATGATCGCGCGTGTCCGAAAGCTCGCAACACAAGTAGCGAAAGCATGGCTCGATCAGCAGACGGCATCCGCACCGCCTCAACTGGCGGAGGTGCGAGCGTGAAGTCAGGGATCAAGAAAAGCGGCGCACCCCTGACTGGTGATTTCCTTTTTGAGATTGGTTGCGAAGAACTCCCGGCGGACATGATCGCGAAGGCCGAGCACGAGCTCAAAGTAATACTTGAGAAATATTTTTTGACGAACGGACTAATCGAAACAAATGGCTCGATGGAAGCGTTCGGCGGACCACGCCGGCTTGCAGCAATCGCGCGCCGCGTGCGACTGCGCCAGGAAGACGTCGTTCGTGAAGTGACCGGACCGCCGAAATCGGTGGCCTACGATAGCGTCGGCGAGCCCACTCGCGCCGCCATGAGTTTCGCGGAAAAGCAGGGAATTCCGGTTTCGAAGCTCACGCTTGTGAACACCCCGAAAGGCGAGTACGTTTCCGCCACGCAAGTGGTCGAGGGCCGCCCTGCGACGAAAATTCTCGCTGAGATTTTGCCGCAAGCGATTCAAGAAATCAGCTGGCCGCGTTCCATGTACTGGACAGGGGCGCACGGGCCTCGATTCATCCGTCCGATCCGCTGGCTCGTTGCGATCCTCGATGGCCGGGTCGTCCCGTTTTCATTTGCGGGTGTGACCGCCGGCAATCGCACGGACGGCCACCGGTTCCTCGGCAAGCGCAACATCCCACTGAGCGGTCCGAACGATTACGAGTCAAAGCTCAAGAAAAACTTCGTGCTCTGCCGCCCGGAACATCGCCGCAAAAAAATTGAGACGGAGATCCGGTCGCTCGCGAACCGCAAGAATCTACGCGCGCATGAAGATGAAGCTTTACTTCAACTCGTGACATACCTCAACGAATACCCAACGGTTATCGCTGGCAGCTTCGATCCGGCTTTTCTGGCGTTGCCGGAAGAAATTCTGATCACCGTCATGCGCGATCACCAAAAATACTTCGGCCTCGAATCGCGCAATGGCGAACTTGCTCCGAATTTTCTTGCCGTGATAAATCTCAACAAAGACTCGAAGGGCCTGGTGCGCGCCGGGCACGAGCGAGTGCTGCGCGCGCGATTTGCAGATGCGCAATTTTTCTGGCAGACGGACCAGAAGTGTCGGCTCGCCGACTACTTGCCAAAATTGGCGCACGTCACCTACGAGCGAAGACTCGGCAGCTATCACGACAAAGTGGAGCGCATCCGCGCGATCGCGCGCTGGCTCGCCGAGCAATGGTTTAGTTCCGGAATTACCGGCGGCGACGTCGCCGGATCCGACCGCGCCGCTGAACTCGCGAAGTGCGATCTCGTCACGGACATGGTGAAGGAGTTTACGGAGCTGCAGGGAATTGTTGGCGGCCTCTATGCGAGAGCGCAGGGCGAGCCCGATGAAATCGCCTGGGCGGTCTACGACCATTACAAACCGCTCGGGCTGGATGATCCCACCCCCCGTAATCTGACGGGCTGCGCCGTCGCGTTGGCGGATAAGCTCGATTCCGTGGTCGCGTGTTTCGCAGTCGGCGCCGCGCCCACCGGATCGAGCGATCCATTCGCGCTCAGGCGAGCCGCGCTGGGTATCGTAAAGATTATCCTGGAGCGAAAAATCTCGCTCTCGATTTCGGCCACAATCTCGGCGGCGGCGAAAGCCTTGCGCGAGCACGCGCCCAAGATCGCCGCATCCGAAGCGATAGAAAAGCAGGTGCTCGACTTCCTGCTCGAACGCGCGAAGTTCATCCTGCGCGAGCGTCGCGGCTTCGCTTACGACGAAATCAACGCCGCCTTCGCCGCCGGCGCCGACGACCTTGTGGATGCAGCCGACCGCGTGGAAGCCCTGAAAGCGATTCGCAACACGAAAAACTTCCCGCCGCTTGCGGCTTCCTTCAAACGCATCCGCAACATCCTGGAGAAGTCCGCCGCGGCTGGTGACAAGAATCAGTTGACCGTGAAGCCAGAGTTGCTCCGCGACCCGGCCGAGCAGCAATTGAATCTGGTCATGCACAAGATCGGGGAAGAAGCCACGCGGCGGAAGAAGGCGAAGAAGTACCGCGAAGCTCTCGAGAAGATTTCCGAGCTTCGGCCCGCAGTCGATTTCTTCTTTGACAAAGTTCTAGTAATGGCTGAAGAAGAGGATGTCCGGCGAAACCGACTCGCGCTTCTCGGAAACCTGCTCCAACAATTTTCGACGATTGCCGATTTTTCCGAACTGGGAGGCGAAGATTCCAAAGACGCGCCCAGGCACGCAGCGAAAGCTTGAGGTCGTGGAGTTGAACGGTTACTTCAACTGTCGGCATCAGGCGCTCTTTGTCGACAGGCCGACTCATAACATATTTCTTAAAGTTCGCGGCGCAGCAAATTTCGAACGATGTGCGCCGCCGGAACGAGCTGAATTTAATTGAGGAGAAACATGAAATACGTCTATTTCTTCGGCGCGGGAAAAGCAGACGGCACGGGCGACATGAAATCGCTCCTCGGTGGCAAAGGCGCCGGCCTTGCTGAAATGACACGCATCGGCCTTCCCGTTCCCGCCGGTTTCACGATTACCACCGAAGCCTGCGACTATTATTTCAAGCACAGCCGCAAATATCCGAAGGAACTTCGCGCCGAAGTGGGGAAGAGCCTCGCGCACCTCGAAAAGCTTACCAAGAAAAAGTTGGGAGACGCCAACAACCCGCTGCTCGTCAGCGTCCGCTCCGGCTCCGCGAAATCGATGCCCGGAATGATGGAGACGATCCTCAATCTCGGCCTGAATGAAAAATCCGTAGAAGCCCTTGCGAAATCCACGAAGAACGAACGATTCGCCTACGACGCCTACCGCCGCTTCGTGCAAATGTATTCGAGCGTTGTGATCGGCCTGCCGAAAGAAGATCTCGAAGCCCGTCTCCGCGCGATGAAGAAATTCCTAAATGTCACCGACGATACCCAAGTGACAGCCCAGGGCTGGCGCCAGTTAGTCGGCGAATATAAGGAATACTACAAGCGCAAGACCGGCAAAGCCTTTCCCGAGGATCCCGAAGAACAGCTCTGGGGCGCGATTGGCGCCGTTTTCGAATCCTGGATGGGCGATAAAGCGGTCACCTACCGACGCGTCGAAAAAATCACGGGCCTGCTCGGCACCGCCGTCAATGTCGTCCAAATGGTTTTCGGCAACACGGGCGAAAATTCCGGCACCGGCGTCTGCTTCACTCGCGACCCGTCCACCGGCGAGAAGATTTTCTTCGGTGATTTTCTTCTCAACGCCCAGGGCGAAGACGTAGTCGCCGGCATTCGCACGCCGATGCACCTCAGCGAACTCAGATCGCGCATGCCCAAGGTGTACCAGCAGCTCGAAAAGGTCCGCGCCAAACTCGAAAAGCACTACCGCGACATGCAGGACATGGAATTCACAGTCGAGAACGGCACGCTCTATATGCTGCAAACGCGCACGGGCAAGCGTTCCCCAGGCGCCGCCTTCCAAATGGCGATGGACATGAAGAACGAAGGCCTGATCAAACTTGAAGAAGCACTTGAACGCATTAAGGAAGAAGATGTCGAGCGCCTCTTTTACCCGGTCCTCGATCCGGCGCTCCCAAGAAAAGAATTTCAAACCCGCAAGATTGCCGAAGGTATCAATGCAGTCCCGGGCGCAGCCGTTGGAAAAGCTGTCTTCACCGCAGCTGAAGCGGAAGAGTGGGCGTCGCGAGGAGAAAAAGTAATCCTCGTTCGCCGCGAGACAAGCCCCGAAGATGTTGGCGGCATGTACGTCGCGCAGGGAATTCTCACCGCCACTGGCGGGAAGACAAGCCACGCGGCGGTCGTCGCGCGCGGCTGGGGAAAGTGCTGCATCGTCGGCGCGGAAAAGCTCGATATCGACGCTGAACAGAAGCGCATGAGTTCGAACGGCCGCACCGTAAAGGAAGGCGAGTGGATCACGCTGGACGGCGGCGACGGCGCAGTCTACACCGGCGAAATTGCGCTCGTGCGTCCCGAGCCGCCCAAAGCCTACGAAACCATCATGAAATGGGCCGATTCAGTGCGAAAACTCGGCGTCCGCGCCAATGCAGACACGCCGAAAGACGCCCGCGTCGCCCGCGAAATGGGCGCCGAGGGTATTGGTCTCACGCGCACCGAGCACATGTTCTTCAAGGATTTCGAGCATCCCGAGCAGAGCGTCCATCGCCAGCGCGCTATTCAGGAAATGATTCTCGCCGATACGCAGGAAGCGCGCCGCAAGGCTCTCGATAAGCTTCTCCCGTTCCAGCGCCGCGATTTCATCGGTCTCTTCGAAGCGATGGACGGGTTGCCCGTCACCATCCGCCTCATCGATCCGCCGCTTCACGAATTCGTTCCCCACGATCCGCAGAAGCAGGCGGAGCTCGCCAACGAACTCGGCACCACCCAGGACGCAATCGAGCGTCGCGTGCAGCAACTTCACGAAGCGAACCCCATGCTCGGCCACCGCGGGTGCCGCCTTTGCATCACCTATCCGGAAATTCTCGAGATGCAAGTGCGCGCGATCATCGAAGCGGCTATCGACTGCCAGAACCGCGGCGTTAAAGTGTTACCTGAAATCATGCATCCGCTCACGCTCGACAAGAAAGAGATGCAAATCCTCGAACAGGCTACTCGCCGTGTCGCCGATCCGATCATTTCGCAAGCTAAAGTAAAGGTTCACTATCTCGTCGGCACCATGATCGAGCTGCCTCGTGCGGCCCTTCTCGCCGACCAAATCGCGGAGGTTGCCGAATTCTTCTCCTTCGGCACCAACGACCTCACCCAAACCACCATGGGTCTTTCTCGCGACGACGCCGGCCGCTTCCTCCCCGAATATGTGGACGAGCGCAAAGCCGCTATCTTCCCCTCCGATCCGTTCCAGTCTCTCGACATCCCAGGCGTGGGGATGCTGGTCGAATGGGGCATCGAGCGCGGTCGGTCCACGCGCCCCAACCTGAAAATCGGAATCTGCGGCGAGCACGGCGGCGACGGTCCCAGCGTGAAATTCTGCCATCGCGTCGGCATGAACTACGTGAGCGCGTCGCCGTTCCGCGTGCCAATCGCCCGCCTCGCTGCCGCGCAAGCCGTCATCGAGGAAAAGCGAAGTGGCGGCAAGTCTGGCAAGCACAGCGGCGGGAAGCCCGTACACAAGAGGAAATAGTCCGGCCAGGAAGAAGCAAGAGTCCGGCTACCTCGGCAAAAATAGAGGAGTACACCATCCGCCCACTCGATAGCCGTCCTCTCATCATCGGTATTTGCGGCGGCACCGGCTCGGGGAAGACCACCATCACCAGCCGCATCATCGAAGCTCTCTCCGAATCGAACGTCATCGTTCTCGAGCAGGATAACTACTACAAAGATTATCCCGGCATGCCGTTCGAAGAACGCGTGAAGCAGAATTTCGATCATCCCGATTCGATGGACACGCCGCTGATGGCCGAACACGTCCGCCGCCTCCGCGAAGGCCAATCGATCGACCGTCCCACCTACGATTTCGCAAATTTCCGCCGCGCCGATGAAACCGTCCGACTCTCGCCGCGTTCCGCTATCATCATCGAAGGAATCTTAATTTTTGAAAACAGAGCGCTTCGCGATCTGATGGACATAAAAATTTTCGTCGATACCGACGCGGACCTGCGATTCATTCGCCGTCTCGTCCGCGACATTCGCGAGCGCGGCCGAACGATGGAGATGGTAGTCGACCAGTACATGGCTACCGTGCGTCCAATGCACATGGAATTCGTCGAGCCCTCGAAGCGCCATGCGGACGTAATCATTCCCGAAGGCGGCCGCAACGAAGTAGGCATCGACCTAGTGATACAGAAAATCCGGTCGCTCGTGCCTCGATAGGTGCCGCGCCATCGCCATCATTGGCCGCCACGTTCTACACTGGTCAAGAAGCGGTCGAGCTGAAACGAGATGAGCGACGAACGACTATGAATGATCCTGTCGAGAACGAATTAATCGAAGCGGCGAAGGATATCATCCGCCGGCGCTATCGTCCGGACTGGCACGTGGTGGGCGCTGCCGTACGCATGACTTCCGGCCGCATCTACACCGGCGTTCATCTCGAAGCGAACGTCGGGCGCGCCGCCGTGTGCGCTGAGGCCATTGCACTCGGGAAAGCCGTCTGCGAGGGCGACGAGGAAATTGACACGATCGTCGCGGTCTACCATCCGCGCTCGGGTTCCGCGGACCAAGAGATTCGCGTAGTTACTCCCTGCGGGATATGTCGCGAAATGATTGCGGATTACGGACCGAAGGCGAAGGTAATTGTGCCGGGCGGCGGCAATGAAGTGAACACGGTACCGATATCAGAATTGTTGCCGGCGAGGTATCAACATCCACCCGGATAGTCGGTCCGACGACAATTCATGTTCACACTTATGAATTGTATTCCGTGGCGCTTGCCGCCCTTTGGCAGTTCAAGTAAAACTTAAATATCGCCTTACGTCGGCATCTTCAGAAAAAAGTAGACCGCGAGAAAACCGAAAATCGCGTCCGGCGCCCAAGCTGCCAGCACCGGCGGTAATTGCCCCGCCGAACCAAGCGCCTCAAACAACGCCGCCGTCGCCCAATATACAATCCCCACTCCCACAGCCAGCGCCAATCCGCCAATCGCCCCGCGCGTCCCCACCAAAAATGCAAACGGCGCGCCCAGAAACACAATAATCGCCGCGATCAACGGAAACGCAAACTTCTTGTGCCACTGCACCGAGATCCGCGCCGTATCGAATCCGGCCCGCCGTAAGCTCTCGATGTAGTCGCCCAGCTGCCTCCAGTTCATCTGGTACGATTGCCGCACCTCACGGCGGAAATAACCGGGCGGCTCGGTAAGCTCTGCCAGCGACGAAACTTTAAAGGGTGTGTAGCGCGTGATCCGTCCATCGCTGAAATCGCGAACCCAACCTCCCGCAAGCGCCCAGGTGTTCTGCGTCGGTTCCCACGACGCGCGCGCCGCAAAAACGCGCCGCCGGACCTGAAACGTAGCAGGATCCAGCTCGAACACGTTTAATCCGCCGAATAACTGGTGGTCGGAATCAAACAGCTCATAATTGTAAATCTTGTTGTCTTCTCCCATAATCCACTGGCGCGCCGGCTGAAAATAGGTCTGCGCTGGCCGTCCTTTGATCTGGTTGCGCAGCGCGTCCTGGCGCTGATTGGCGTAGGGAAGAAATGTGTCGTCGAGCAGGAACATGCCGCCGGCGACTAGGCATCCTGCAAGCGTCAGCGGAAGTACGATTCGATAAAGGCTGATGCCGCTCGCTTTGAAAGCGATCACCTCATTATTCTTCGCCAGCACGGCTAGCGTCACCAGCGTCGCCACCAGTGTCGCCAGCGGCGCGAGTTGATACACGAAATAGGGCACGAGATAGCGGAAGAAGTCCAATACCATCGATATCGGAATGTGATTTTTCGAAATGTCGCTCAACAGGTCGAACAGCGTGAACGCGTCGAAAATCAGAACGAATCCAACCAGCAGCACGCCAAAGTAGTAGAAAAATCCCTGCAGCAGGTAGAAATCAATCAGCATGGGAAAACCGGCGGCAGTCCCGGCTCCGGCAGCGCGGCGAATTCCTGCTACGGTTTGCACGCGGGCGATTGGGCCGTCGGAGGTTACCACCGCGTTGCTCGCCGGGCCGTTCGGAAAAGTCTCATTCGCGATACGGCCATGCGACGCTGGCATCGGCGCAGCTTCAGATTCGAGGCGTTGGTTCTTGCGGAAGCGCGACCAGCGAGTTTCGAACCACGTGACAATCGGATTCGGCTTGCGGATATTTTCGATCCGTCGCAGAAGATACAAGCCAATCACTACCGCCACGATGTTCGCGATCCAGATTCCCAGCCATGGCGCAATCGATCCTTGCTGCGCCATGTGTGCGCCCGTCACGAACAAAAAGTAGTATCCGCCGATCAGGACCAGCGTAAGAATCAAGCCCGTGGCGCGGCCGCCTCGCCGGGGACGGACGCCCACAGGCACTCCAAGCAGTGCGAATATGAGGCACGCCGCAGGAAATGCAATCCGCCGGTGAAGCTCCACGCGTGCATCGCGCCAATTTGCGCCGCGCACTCCAGCTAACGCGAATACAGATAGTTCAGCATTCGAAACGGCGGCACTGCGCGGGCTCGGCCCCGCACCGGGAGCGGCCGAAATATCGATCGGAATCGCGCTCTCGCCAAAGGTCGTGACATTGTATCGGTTTGGATCCCGCGGGTCGTATTCATGCGTGCTGCCGCTTCCCAGGTGAAGCTCGATTTCCGGATTTTCCCGCGAATTCCCGCCTTGAACGATTGTGGCGTCTTCAGCCATCGTAATCGTTGACCCGGCTTGGCCACCCGAAGCGGCCAGGAAAACCCCGCGCCAGTGTGTCGCTGCGGCCTCCACGTCCTGCACGTATAATACGAAATGCGGAAAGCGCTCATCGAACACGCGCGGCTGCACCGCAAATGGCGCTTGCGATGAACGCAGCTCATCCTCCAGACTGCGTAGTGTGCGGATGGCAATCGGGCTGAGCCAGAACGTCATCACCAGAGTGATCAATGCAGATGCTGCGGCGACAAACCCAACTGGAAGCAAGAGCCGTAGCAAGCTGATGCCGCAAGCGTGCAGCGCAACGATTTCACTGTCGGCGGAGAGCCGTCCAAGGCCAATCAATACTCCGACGAGCACGGCCATCGGCAACGTAAACGTGAGTACCGGCGGCAGGGAACAAAGAAACAGTTTCACGACGGTCCACGTCCCACCCGAATGGCGGACGATCAGGTCCATCAGCCGCACGAGTTGCGGTACGAAAAACACGAAAGTGAATACAGCAAGACCCAGGATGGAATGCGAGGCTACTTCGCGAGTAATGTATCGATCGAGCAGGCGCATATTTGCGCGCAGCCATTCTAGCATGGCCGTTCGTGCGGGGCAGTCGAGGCTCGGTAAGCTCTCTTGTGCTGGTGCCGACTCGACGGGTAGCCGAAGCGCGCTGTCCCCTCATCGTAGTCGTTTTTGTCCCATCACGAAGAGCGCGCTGGCAATGATCGATCCGCAGTCCGAGTATTTTTACGCGAACTGCCCCCTTGTGGAGCCTTCTACACTTTGCTACCGTCACCTCTGAACCATGACAATGAGCGCCACAACCAGCAGTAACAGCAGGAGATTCCCGCAAGGACGCCGTTCCTCCGCAGCCGGCGCATCCCGCGCCGCTCGTCGTTCATTGCTCGACACTCAACGCCGTAGTTCTAATCGCAACAGTGCTCCAATTACAAATTTACCCAACTCCCGCAGGATCAATACTTGCGCAATTTCTAATCGAAACAATTTACGCTACCCGTCGAATCATCGCACCGCCAAGGCGGCCAGATGAGCCGCGTCAATCTCGCGATCCTCTGGCACATGCACCAACCACAATACAGAGACCCGTCGAACGGCGAATACCGCTTGCCATGGACGCGCTTGCACGCCCTGAAGGACTATTGGGGCATGGTGAAAATTTTGGAAGAATTTCCCGGCGTGCATGTGACGTTCAATTTCGTCCCGTCGCTGGCCGCTCAGATCGAGGAATACGCCAGCGGCAAGTTTCGCGAACCCTGGTTTGAGATCGCGTTCGCGCATGCAGGTTCGCTTACGGCGGAGCAGAAACGTAAAGCCCTGCTGCGCGCGTTTCAGCTCAACGAGAATTTTCTGCAGCGCTGGCCCCGCTTTCAGGAGTTGCGTTCGCAGGTTCTCTCGGCAGGCACCGAGTCCTGCGTCGCACATTTCACTCTCCGGGACTGGCGCGACCTGCAACTGTTGTCGCAACTCTCATGGATGGACGAAGAGTATCTCGCCAAGGATCCAGTCGTCTCCGAACTGGCGCGCAAGGGAAGCGGTTTCACGGAAGAGGACAAGGAAGCGCTGCGTGATAAGCAACTCGATCTAATCGCTGCCGTCCTCCCTGAATACCGGCTTGCCGCCGAGCGCGGTCAAATCGAAATCTCCACCACGCCCTTTTATCATCCGATTCTCCCGCTTGTGTGCGACACGGAGATCGCTCGTGTCTCGAATCCCCACACTCCTTTGCCGCACCCGGCGTTCCGCTATCCCGAGGATGCCCACGAGCAATTGCTGCGCGCCCGGAATTATCACCAGAGAATCTTCGGCCAGCCGCCGGCCGGACTGTGGCCTTCGGAGGGATCAGTGTCCGATCAAGCGCTCGAAATCGCGATGGAGCTCGGCTTCCAATGGTTTGCGACGGACGAAGGCGTCCTCGGCCGCACCCGCAGTGTCGGGTTCTGGCGCGACGCTTCGGGCTACCCGGAAAACGGCGGCGACTTATATTCTCCGTGGAGGCTCGAGCGCAACGGCCGCTCGATGAACGGCTTCTTCCGCGATCACTATCTATCCGATCTCGTCGGCTTCGTTTACAGCCGCATGGGCGCCGATGCCGCTGCCGAGGATCTGCATCGGCGCATTCGAATGATTGGAGACCGTCAGCCGGGGGGCAAGCCGGCGACCGTGAGCTTGATCCTCGACGGTGAAAACGCTTGGGAGTTTTACGCCGGAAATGGCCGCGACTTCCTTCGCAAAGCCTACGGACTCATCGAGCGCGATCCGGAAATTTGTCCCCTGACCATGAGCGAAGCGATTCAAGCTGCCTCCGACATTCCAAAGCTCGAAGGAATCTTTCCGGCATCCTGGATCAGCGCGAACTTCGACGTCTGGATTGGGCACGGTGAGGACGTTCGCGCGTGGGATTTATTGCGTGACGCGCGCGAAACCTACGAGCGGGCGGCGCAGCGAGCCAATACCGACGCTGCGGTTCCGCAGGATCGTCTCAGCAATGCGTACGAAGCGCTGCTTGCGGCCGAAGGCAGCGACTGGTGCTGGTGGTTCGGTCCCGAGCACGGTTCGTCAAACGACGCCGAGTTCGACGAGCTTTACCGCAAGCACCTCACCCAGGTTTATTTCGAACTGGGCGAATCCGTTCCCGATGCCTTGGCGCTTCCGATCAAGCGCGCTGCAGAACGCGGACTGCGGGAATCGCCCACTTCATTCCTCGAAGTGATCGTCGACGGCCGCGAAAGCAGCTACTTCGAATGGATGGGTGCGGGCATGTATTCCACCGACCAGCGCAGCGGTACGATGCATGGCCGAAGCTACGTCCTGGGTAATCTCTATTACGGTTTTGGTCCGCAACGCTTTTATCTGCGCGTCGATCCCGTTCCCGAGGCGATGGCCGACATTCCGGATTTTCAGATGCGCCTCACGATGTGGGATTCTCGCGAGACGCGCATCACGCTGCGGGTGAAGGATCGAGAAATAACGCAATACGTTGTCGAACAGGATGGTGCCTGCTTCTTGCACCCCGAGCCGGTCGTCTCAGCAGCCTACGGCAAAATCCTCGAAGTCAGCCTGGCCCGCGAACTCTTCGATTTGAAGAACCGGCGCGAATTGCTTATCAGCGTGGCCCTCTGGGAAGGCGGATTGCCGCTCGATGTCCTGCCTGTCGAAGGCATGCTCCAGGTTCAGCTAGGCGAAGAGAACTACGCGTGGTCCGCAGAATGAATTGCCACAGAGCCGAACATCCTCGCAACTCGGGCCACTCAGGCTATTTCTGAATCGCCGGAACGCCCGCCGGCCCTTCGTGCGGGCTAATGAATGGCTTGAGGAAACTTGTGAACTCCATCGGGAAAATAAATTTTGTCGCCGGGCTGTTGCCAAGATTCTTAAGCGTCTCGAGATACTGCAGGCTCATCGTATTCGCGTCGAGCCCCTTCGCCGTTTCAAAAATCTTCTGCAGCGCGAGCGCATAGCCCTCGGAGCGCAGTATTGCTGATTGCCGGTCGCCTTCAGCTTTCAGAATCGCAGACTGCTTTTCGCCATCGGCTACAGTAATTTTCGCCGTGCGATCGCCCTCGGCAGCAGTGACCATTGCGCGGCGACTACGCTCCGCGCTCATCTGCTTGGTCATCGCGTCTTGCACGTCCTTCGGCGGATCGATTTCGCGAATTTCGACCGATGTAACCTTCCCGCCCCAGCGCTCGGTGACTTCGTCGAGCTTCCCGCGAAGCACGCTGTTGATTTCCTCTCGTTTGGCGAGTACGTCGTCGAGCGGAATGTCGCCAACTACGGCGCGAAGAGTCGTCATCGCAATCCCACGCGTTGCGCCGCCGAAATCCTGCACCTGCACGACGCTCTGCACCGGATCGGTGACTTTCCAGTAGACGAGGAAATCAATCGAAATCGAAGCATTGTCTTTCGTGATGCACGTCTGGCGCGGCACCTCTAGGTATTGTTCGCGCAGGTCCACCCGGCTTGCCACGTCGACAATCGGCACCAGAATGATAATCCCAGGGCCCTTCTGTCCGATGCAGCGGCCGAATCGGAAGACCACCAGCCGCTCGTACTCTCGGACCACTTTGATCATATTCATCATCAGAAATAAGAACACGATCACTACAATCCCGAACAGCACCATTGCTACTGATGTAAAGTCCATCTATCTCTCCCTTTTAGCGCGCACGCTGCTCGAGCTGCACCGCCAAGCAGTTCGCCATCCCAAAGAAGTCCATTACGTCGCCTTGCGGACGTGCGCGGTCAAGCCCTTAATCGACACGACGGATATTCGCTCTCCGCGCGGGATCGGCGGTTCGTCAGCGAGCGCATCCCAATCTTCTCCGTTTACGAGCACCACGCCGCGCGGGGCAAGTTCCGTCCTCGCCACGCCGGTGCAGCCCGCGATGCGCTGGATTCCGGTCAGCACCGGTTGATGCCGAGCGCGCAATACGAGGCGCACCACCCAGCCAAGCATCAGCGCCCACAGAACTGCGACCGCCCCGATCGCAGTCGGCGAAATCCGGTATCCGGGTATGCGCGGTAAGAAAAGCAGGGAACCGGCCACGAATCCGATCAATCCCAGCAGGGTCAGCACGCCGTGGGATGTGATTTTCAGTTCAAGACCGAGAAGCGTCATGCCAAGCAAGAGCAGCGCGAGGCCCGACGCCTGTACCGGCAAATTGGCCAGGCCGACAAGTGCAAAAAGGACCGCGACGGAACCGATTATTCCCGTGACGAAGCCGTGCGGTGCGAAAATCTCGATGACGATGGCGAGCGCGCCCAGTAGAAAAAGCAGATATACGATCGTCGGATCCGTCAACACGCCCAAAATCGTTTCACGAGCGTCCATTTCCAGCGTTACCGGTTGCGCACTCGCCAGCATTAGCGTTGTGTCCCCGCTTGCTCGATGGACGCTACGTCCGTTTAGCTTCACGAGAAGATCGGGCACGTCATTGGCAACAAGATCGATCACACCCAGCGATAAAGCTTCCTGAGCCGACGCCGAAGCGCTTTCGCGCACGGAACGTTTGGCCCACGCCACGTTGCGCTGATGCACGCCGGCAAGAGACCGGGCATACGCAGCGGCGTCATTCACGATTTTTTCGGATACGGCACCGCCGGACGTGTACACCGGATGCGCCGCGCCGATATTTGTTCCCGGTGCCATCGCGGCTACATCCGCTCCCAGCGCGATGATGCAACCAGCCGACGCGACGAAGACTATCACGGGAACCCGAGAACTCATTTCTCGCTGCACGATCGCGCGCATCGACGAATCGAGTCCACCCGGCGTATCCAATTTGAGGATGACGGCGGCGGCCTTGTGCATCTCCGCGTCGCCGATGCCGCGCTCGATGTATTCGGCGCTGGCGGGGCTTACGGGGCCGCTGTAGGGAACGACGACAACTTCACTTTGCGCTCGCGAGACGGGCGAGAGCGCCAGCGCGAAGACCATGGAAGCCACGCCGAGGAGGAGAGGTTTCATCGGTTGAATTCACGAGACGCGGCGCATTATAGCAGAGGAATTTGGCCGAGACGCAAACAGGTGGCGCTACAGCCGATGGCCGCGACTCAGTCAGTCGTGCGGTACGCGATCATGAAGAGTCGGCGGAACGGAAACAGTACGCGTCCGTTCGATCGTGGCGGATACAATTCTCGAATCCCGTCGAGGTACTCCGCGATGAATCGCTTGCGGTCTTCTTCCGCGTCGATCGCTTCCAGGTATGGCCGCATTCCGGAGCCCTTGTACCACTCGACGATATCCTCCGCGCCCGAAAATATATGCAGGTACGCCGTCTCCCACATATCGAGCCGCGCGGCATGCGGCGCAAGGACGTCGTAGTAATATGCTAAATCGCTGCTTTGCCACTCGCGCACTTTTGCGGTCGGAAACCAGCGGCGCCATCTTGGTGACGCCGCCATGTCGCGCATCAACTGATGCGTCGGTCCTTCGTGGTTGCCCGGAAGTTGCGCCGCGAATGCACCGCCCGGCGCGACTCGCGCGAGCAATCGCGGAAAATTCGCAGCGTGATCCGGTATCCATTGCAGAGACGCATTGGCAAAGACGACGTCGAATTGCTCTGCGCCCTTTTGATGGGCCCATTCGACGATGTCGCCAATGATCCACTTGCGTGTTGGTTGCGACTGGCGCGCGGAATCAATCATTCCCGGCGAACTGTCGAAGCCAACGATCTCCGCACTGGGCCAGCGTGCTCCCAGCACCGCGGTGCTGTTTCCAGGCCCGCAGCCGAGGTCGATCACCCGGCGTACCGCTTGGCGCACAATCCGCGCAGCCAGATCGCGGCACGGCTGCGTGCGTTCGTCGGCAAATTTCAGGTATTGGTCTGCACTCCACGTCGGCATAGGAAGTTAACAGGTTAGCGATCTCACGCCACGAGTCAAGCGCGTCGGCACATCGTCTCCGCGTAATCGGATCTCCGCCAAGATTGGCCGCAAGAAGCGGATAGAACGACTCGTATGTTTCAACGTAATCTGAGGGCGTCACCACATCGGGAGTCCGACATGAACGAAATAGCATTCAGCATCCACCCAATTCCGGATGAAATTTCGCGTGCCGCTCGCAGCACACTGAAATCACCTCAGTACGGCCATCCGGCACACGTCGAAATTGCTGGCGGAACCGGTCCGTGCCGGCAATGCCTGCGCACGTTCGATGTGGGCAAAGAAAGCCGGATCCTTTTCACTTACAATCCGTTCGACGGAATTGATCCGTTTCCTTCGCCGGGCCCTGTTTTCGTTCATGAACAGCAGTGCGCTACCTATTCGCGTGTCGATAGATTCCCAGACAGTCTTCGCGAGCTGCCACTCGTGCTCGAAGGATATGGTCCCGGCCGATGGCTCGCAGCGCGGGAGAACGTTGGAGACGGAGCCGCTGAAGCCGCAATCGCGAGGATTTTCGAAAACTCCTTGGTCGAATACGTCCACCTCCGCCACGACGAAGCCGGATGTTTCATCGCCCACATCGCTCGTGTTCGGGCCTAGCAATCCTCGCCGCTGGAGAAAGCTTAACCGCCTCAGTACACACTTTGCGGTATTTCCACGCTTGCCGTGCCGAGCTAATCTTTTTCTGCGAGATTTGGGACCATGCGCTTGCGTGGGCTTGCCATCGGCTCGAGGCTGCTGCCGGTGAAGTGAAACGCAGGGTGGCATGTACTTGACGCGAGGAGAGGGGAACAATGGCATCCAGGAAATGCGCTCACCCGGTTTGTACGTGCCAGGTAAGTGAAGGCAGGTTCTGCAGCGCGGAATGCGAAGCTATGGAAAAGGTGCCAGACGTCAACTGCACCTGTCCTCATAGCGACTGTAGAGGCAAAACGGAATGAAACAAGCCTCCTCAGCCCTGGGTCTTACGAAGATTTGCGAGGCCGCGTAAATCAACACAAGGAGGTTCTCCTATGCTGCGATGGGCTCTGATTTTTCTGGTCGTCGCGATTATTGCGGGCATCTTCGGATTCGCCGGCATCATGGTGGCGGCGGCAGGGATCGCCAAGCTCCTGTTCTACCTATTCCTCATCCTCTTCGTGATTTCTCTGATCACCGGACTCGTCAATCGGGCCTGAGAGGCGCGCTGCGAGCATAGAATTTAAGGGAGTTTCATCCTGCCGGCGCATCCGGACAAGGCGCAACTCCATGGTAGACTCTCGCCTGCAATTTGGGTGGAGGGTGCCATGCGTGTTTCGTCTACTAATCGAACTTGTCATCAGCTGCTCAGTGTCTCTCTCGCGATCATCTTCATAGCCTTCGCGCCACTCGCTCGCGCTCAAACGTCCTCGAGCCTCTCTCCCGAGATACGAAATAAAATTGACCATGCGGCTCAAGAAGTCCTTCGGACCACGGGCGTTCCCAGTGCTTCCATCGCAATCGTAAAAGACGGGCAAATCGCGTATCTCCAAGCCTACGGCGATGCGCGGCTCGATCCCCGCAATGCTGCCCGGACCGAAATGCGGTACAGCATCGGCTCGATTAGCAAGCAATTCACCGCCACCGCAGTACTGATGCTCGCCGGTCAGGACAAACTCTCCCTAGACGATCCCGTTTCGAAGTTTCTGCCCACCCTGACCCGGGCGAATGAAATCACCATTCGCGAGATTCTCTCGCACACTTCGGGATATCAAGATTATTGGCCGCAGGACTACGTTCCACCGTTTATGACTCATCCGATTTCAGCCGAAGAAATTCTCAAGATATGGGCACACAAACCGCTCGATTTTGATCCCGGCACAAAGTGGGAGTACAGCAATACGAACTACGTTATCGCGGGTCTGATCGTCGAGAAAGTGAGTGGCACGCCGCTGTTGCAATTTCTCTCTACTCAAATCTTCACTCCGCTGGGCATGCAAAGCGTTGCGAACATCGATCAGGAGCGCCTCGGCGACACCGATGCCACGGGCTACATGCGCCATGCGCTCGGCCCGCTTCGTCTCGCTCCGAAAGAAGGGAGGGGTTGGCTATTTGCGGCCGGAGAACTCGCCATGCCGGCGCAGGATCTTGCCAAGTGGGACATCGGCATGCTCGATCGGCGTCTGTTGAAGCCAGCCATGTACAAGGAGATGCAAACTGCTGTCCGCCTGAAGGACGGAGTAGGCGTCAAGTACGGTCTGGGAATTTTTGTCGACAGAAATTCAGGCCGCCGAATTCTCGAACACGGCGGAGAAGTTTCCGGATTCACATCGGAAAATGTGGTTTTCCCGGACGATCGTGCCGCGATCGTCGTGCTGACGAATCAGGATTCCACCGGCGCCCCAGCCGAAATCGGCCGCCAGATCGCCAAAGCGCTATTTGCGGTGGACGACGCGGAGTCCGTGAGGAAACAACAACAGGCGCGGCAAATACTCGAAGACCTGCAGCAAGGGAAAATCGACCGCTCTCTTTTCACGGATAACGCGAGCAGTTATTTCACCGAGGACGCGATCAAGGATTTCTCCACCAGTCTCACGCCCCTGGGTGCCGTGCAGGAACTAACGCTTCGATCCACTGGACACCGCGGCGGCATGACCTATCGCAATTATCAGGCAAAGTTCGCGCAGAAATCAGTCGACCTTTCGATTTATGAAATGCCCGACGGCAAGATCGAACAGTACGAAGTAATTGTTCCGAATTAGAAGCGCGTACTTCTATGCGATTTTAAGAAATCGCAACGCAACGGAATTCATGCAGTACCGTAGCCCTGTCGGGTCTGGCCCATCGTCAAACACGTGTCCCAGGTGCGCGTCACAGCGGCGGCAAGAAACAGCGGTTCGCGTCGTGCCGAAGCTTCGATCTGCCGTCTCAACAATATTTTCTTTCGCTATTGGCGCCCAGAAGCTCGGCCAGCCCGTCCCCGATTCAAACTTCGTATCGGAGTTGAAAAGTGCCGTACTGCAGCAAACGCAGCGAAAAAGTCCCTTCTCGTGGAGATCCGCATATTCTCCGGAGTAGGGAATCTCCGTGTCCGCATTCCGCGTGATGTCGTACGCGCCCTGAGTTAGCTGCGCCCGCCACTCGTCGTCGCTCTTCACGATTTTCGGAACCTTCACCGGCCCCAAGCGCTCGCCCTGATCGGAGAATTCGACGATCGTGACAATCGGAGGAGGACCGGCGGCAGCCGCACTCGCCGCCGGCGTGTTCCGCGTTCGAAAACGCAAAATCGCGATCCCCACCAGCGCGGACACCGAAATCGTGAGAAACACTCTCCGCGTAATCGTACCCGGCGAGTCATTTCCAGCGAAATGACGATCGAATGCCATCGCTTCAATTCTACACGGACGCCCGAAATTCATGCCTGTTTTCGCCCATTTAACCGCGCTCGTGCTGGATAACGGCAGGGAATCGCCTTCTCTCGCCGTAGTCCTACGGACGCTCTCCGCAGTTTTGCGTAACACCGCGCATTGACGCTCGCAGGCAAGCGCCCCATAGTTGCCCGCGCTCCTTCCCGAGAGCCTTTCGCAACAAACTAACGGCGGTGGGCTCAGCATTACGCGAGCTGCCCGAGCCAGAACGAGAAAGCCACTCTTGTCTCCGGCGGAAGGCCTAAATGAGCAGGACGCGGTACTTTTACTTTCTTTTCACACTTACGGGCTGTGCGTCCATGCTGGTCGCGCTGAATGCTCCGGTCCGCTCCGCGGCGCCATTCCCGGCTTCTCAATCGCAACGAAATTGCCAGCCCAGACGGCGCGCGATTCCGCTTACGTTCGAGGCCAATCTGGGCCAGGCGGACTCCCGGGTTGCTTTTCTCGCGCGCGGTCCGCATCTAGCGACTTTCCTGACTCGTGACGGCATAGAAATTGACCCCGCGGGCGCCACGCAGCAACATATTGCACCTAAGCGCATACGGATTGAATTCACGCAGCCGAGCTCGAACTCAGCCCCTCCGAGTCGGCCCAGAAAAAACAAGGTCGCATGGAGGGGAATTGAACGGCTTCGCGCAGAGAGCAATTACTTCATCGGGCGCAATCGTGCCCGATGGCGCACCCATCTGCCGCATTTCGCCCGTGCGGAAGCTCGCGCCATTGTTCCAGGAGTTGACCTCGTCATCTACGGCAGTGATGTCACTCGCAATAAGCCAGACCAGATCGAGTTCGACCTGCAAATCGCCCCCGGTACGGATGTCGAGCAGTTACGAATCAAAATCTCCGGTACCGACGCCATGCGTTTGAACTCCAGCGGCGACCTTCAGATGCAAGTCGGCGGCAGCCAGGTCCGCATGCATAAACCGGCGCTCTATGAAGAAACTTTGGGCAGGGAAGTGACCGGTATGGGTACCGATCGAATGTCGCCGCCGAGACGATCGCCGATTGACGGCGCATATGTCGTCGAAACCGACGGCTCAATCGGATTTCGTACTGGCAGACGCAACCCGCATGCCACTCTCGTGATCGATCCCTCGCTGTCGGTTGCCTATTCCACGTTTCTCGGCGGCGGCGGAGAAGATTCTGCTAACAGCATCGCCCTAGATGCAGCAGGCAATCTCTATGTGGGAGGCACGACGACTTCGGCATCGACGTTCAGCGAAGTAGCGACAAAACAGAATGGCCCCGGCGATGGCGCCACAGATTTCTTCGTAGCGAAAATCGATCCCGCAGCTACCGGCGCGAGTTCCCTCATCTACCTTACATTCCTTGGCGGCAGCGGCGCCGAAAACGGCGGCATGGTGGCCGTGGACAAATCTGGAAACCTCGCAATCACCGGAACGACCACGTCGCCCGACTTTCCCGTCACCGACGGAAGCAAATTCACCGGCGGCTCGAACGACATCGCGCTCGCAGAACTCGGTCCCACCGGAGCCACAGTGGTTTACTCGACGCTGTTCGGCGGCAACGGATCGGAGTCGACGCAAAATCCAGGGGGCATCGCGATCGATCAAGTGGGCGAGATTTTCGTTTCCTCCGACACGACCTCGACAGATCTGCCGGTCACTGCAGGTGCATTCCAAGTCGCAAACGGCGGAGGCGCGAGCGACGGCTTCCTCGCCGTTTTTCGCCCGGCCGTTGCACCCCACCTGAAATATTGTACGTACTTCGGGATCGACGCGCAGGTTGGCGTCGGCGGGGTCGCCATCGACGCCGGTGGCAACGCCTACGTCGCCGGATTTACGTCCGATCCTGGCACCACGTTTCCCACTCTGGACGGCTACCAGACCACATACGCTGGCGGTCCGTTCGACGCCTTCCTAATCAAAATTCGTCCATCCGGAACCGGCGCTTCTGACTTGGCGTATGGGACGTTTCTCGGCGGTGCCGGGCTCGACAAAGCGTTGGCGATTGCGGTCAGCGCGGCAATGCCGGCGACCGCCTACGTCACCGGCACCACGCAATCTACAAATTTCCCGACGAACGGTGCCAGCGCCGCCGCGCAACCGATGCTGAAGGGAACTGCGAACGCTTTTTTCTCCACTCTCGCCCAGGACGCCACCACGGGAATGACGTCGCTTTTCTATTCCACGTATGTCGGCGGGACGCAATCCGATTCCGGCCTAAGTGTCTCAGCTGTTGCGCCAGCCGCTGTGTACGTGGCCGGCAAAACCACGTCGTGGGATTTTCCCTGGCTGAATAATTTTCAGCCTTTCAATGGAAACGAAGACGCATTCGTAGTCAAGCTGAATCCAACGGCTGCGGGAGCGGCTTCGCTCCTTTACGCCACGCCACTCGCGGGTACGGCTCCGTCCGGCGGCACAGCGGCCGCCGACGGAAATGCCATCGCTGCAGGCACGGCTGGCCAGGTCTACGTTGCAGGCCGGACGACAGCCGCAGATTTTCCCCGTGCTGGAAATCCCGGCAACGGTATGCAACTGATCTGCGCGAGCTGCCAGGAACTACCTCCAGCGGCGGACGCGTTCGTACTTGCATTTCAAGAAAGCGCCGCTTCAAGGCCAAGCGTCTCATTCACGGCGCTGAATATAAATTTCGGCGCTCAGTCGGTCGGAGCGCAAAATATCCCTCCACTGTTCGCCTCCGTGATTAATACCGGCGACGCTCCCCTGAATGTCTCGAGCATCGCTGTCAGCGGACCCGACAGCGCATCCTTTGCTTTCATTGGCTCCGACCCCTGCATCGGAACGCCGCTTCAGCCGCGTGCAACGTGTACTTTCGAGGTGAGCTTTTCGCCGACCGCGGTTGGCCCAGCAGAAGGGTTCGTCACTGTTGAGGATGACGCGCCAGGAAGTCCACAAGTCCTCGCTGTCGTCGGTATCGGGAGCGGACCGCTTGCGATGCTGTCACCTTCGAGTCTCAATTTCGGGTCTCAGCCACAGGGTAGCTCGAGTTTAGTCAAGGCCGTAACAGTCACCAATGCAGGCAACCAATCTTTGCAGATCACCCAAGTCTTGCCTCCGCAGCAAAATTTCAAAATCAAGGACGATAGTTGCACCCAACTCGGTAACATGCTCGCGGCAGGCGCGAGCTGCGAAGTCGATCTCGTTTTCTCGCCACCCGGCATCGGACTGTATAGCGCGGAACTTGACGTCTTCGATGACTCGGGCAACGCCATCGGAGCGAAGCAGGTGATTCCTCTCAGCGGCACAGGAACGGCCGCCGCGCCCATCGTCAGCATCCTTCCTCCGTCGCTCGTCTTCGGAAGTCAGCCGGTAGGGAAATTGAGCGGCAGCCAGATCGTCACAGTGTTAAATCAGGGAAGCGCCGCTCTCACGTTGGCACAGATCGGAATTGTCGGGCCAGACGCGGCGAGCTTTGGAATAGTCTCGGCGGGCGCGAATCCGTGTCCCGCAGCTGGTGGCGTCGTTGCGACCAGCGGTACGTGCACCGTCGGAGTCGATTTCGCACCACAAACGAGCGGTTTCAAGAATGCAAGCCTGAGTTTTGTCGACAACGTCGCCGGCAGCCCCCAGCTCATCGCACTCTCTGGCACGGCGATCGCACCCACCATGCAGATTTCTCCGACAGCTCTGAACTTCGCGCCGCAAAGCGCCGGAACACCCAGCGCGCCTCAAACGATCACTGTCTCCAACACGGGCAATACCACGGTCACGATCAACCAAATCAGCGTGGCGGGTGTGAACGCAAGTGACTTCAACGAAACCAATAACTGCTCGGCAGTTTTAGGCGCCGGAGGTAGCTGTATGGTGAGCGTCACTTTTAAACCGATCGCGGCAGGGAATTGCTCTGCCTCAATTTTGGTCTCCGACAATGCCACTGGTAACCCGCACACGGTGCCTCTCAGCGGCACGGCCACCCAGTCGGCCGTCATGATTTCGCCGTCGAGCGCGAATTTTGCCGGCCAACTCGTCGGTACCCCAAGCCAGCCGGTCGCAATTACCATAACGAATTCCGGCAACGGCGCGCTCCTGATCGGATCTGTCTCCTTTTCCGGAGCGAACGCGGCAGACTTTCTCGAAGAGAACAGTTGCAAGGGAACTGTCGTGCCAGGCGGGAATTGCATGATCAATGTCACGTTTACACCCGCCGTGGTTGGCGCGCGCAGTGCCACGCTGGTGCTCGCTGACAACGCCCCGGACTCTCCCCAATCCGTCCCGCTTACAGGGGCCGCAATGGATTTCGACATCGATCCGCCAGGGATCGGTGCCACCTCAGCCACCGTCCTGGCCGGCCAAACCGCTAACTATCAGTTGGACCTGCGATCGATGAACGGATTCGCTGGCACGGTCACGTTTACCTGTTCCGGGGCTCCCGTGGGTGCAGTGTGCTCGATCCTCCCCGCCACAGTCGCAGTTTCCGCCAATGCATCAGTTCCATTCCAGGTAAGTGTCTCCACCACCGCTCGCCAGCTCAACGCTAATTCGCCCCAGAACGCGTTGCCCGCTGCAGCATCACTTGCGACGCCATCGTTTCCGGTACACTTCAGTTCGACTCTCACATCGATAGACACCGAGTACTCCCTGGCGCCAGATTCTGAATCAGCATCGTCGCCGGGCGCGATTGTCACTCGCTCGCTAGCAGTCGGACCGCCCGCGAACGGCCAGTTCACCGCACGCGCTGCCGAAGAATACACAGGAACATCACGTCTGCTATATCTGATCCTGCTCGTCGGAATCTTGATGGCCCCCTCAGTATTTCGCTCTCGATGTCGGCTCGAGACTCCAACCTTCCTGCAGTTCACACCTGCCATTGCCCTTGCGCTCCTTCTCGCCGCTACAACCATCTCATGCGTTGGTGGGAGCGGAGGCGCAGTCGCTCCGTCCTCCGGCACACCCGCAAGCACCTCAACGATCATCGTCAGAGCCTCGACGACCGCCACCTCCGCGGCCACCCGGGCGTTGTCCCTAACGCTAACGGTTCAATAGCCCGAGAGAATCCTCTACGATCATCGCCAGAGCGTCGACGACGACCCCTACCTCCGTCGCCACCCGGACCTTGTTCCTAGCGCACTCCCTTTCGCTTCCGACTCCGCGCCGCAGCAGCATGCCCAGGCGACACTGCGGCCTCAATCGTGCCAGAATATTTCCCCATGCGGGCGGCCAAACTAGCTTAGATCGCAGACTCGCCGTCACCTCTACACCGGCCCGTGAGCAGGCCGAGACACGGAGCCGGGCGGCCCAATCTCAAAAGCCGTGATCCTAGCCAGTTCTAGCTGCGTGACTAACCGCATCAGCCCAACCGACCCCATGCCTCGGGTGAGCATTGACACCACGGTCGCTCGGTGAATGCACGACCGTTAAAAACAACATAATATTCATTAGCGGATGTCAATGAGGGATTTTCGCGTCTCGCGATACGCGCGTTCGTTGCTGATAAACCGTTGGTGGGGCGATTTCGGCGGATCTAATTCGTTCGAGCAGATATGCGCGGAGACGGGTGGCGGGCCTGCGGACGGCAGAAACACGGCGAACGAGATTACAAAATATCCTCTCCTGCTTTCACCTTAGGTTACTTATGGACGCGAGCGCGGTGGCCGCTGGCGTCAGTGCATTGCTGGCCCGGGTTCGGGCTATTTTGGGGCGCTTGACCCGACACCGTGCAGCTCCGATTCCGTCTGTCTAGACCGCTTTATTGGGGAGGGCTTCTAGGAGGCAGAGTTGTTCTTGCGAGACCTCAACGGGAGGGATACGCATCATGATCGCGGAGGAGGCTTGGCTTCTTCTTGCGGAGGAAAGTCACGCAATGCCAACACGGTCTGGCGTCTGCCGGCGGGCTTAGCTTTTGGGTTGCCGTAATCGGCGCACATCTTGGGCTTTCGTATCGAAGTCCGTCGTTTGTAATTGTTCTGACGATTATCGTTAGCACATTTCCCTGGCATGGTGTGCGCTGGCTGGCCGATGCCGTCGCAATGCAAGGTTTACCGCCCAAAGCGAACCCAAAATCAGCGGCAGTGACCCGATGCGCAGAGAGCGCTAGCGGAGGCGGCAGCCCCGACGACAAGCCAGACTGCATTCCGTCGCAAGCGAAGCCAGAACCCACCGCCCTTGGCTGCCGTTATGGCGGCGTCCCGCTCGTGGGTGAGAGCCCCGATCTTAAGAGCGTTGTCGGCGGCGTCTAGTCTAGCAGCGGTTAGTTGGGCTTGGCAGGAACGACAGTCTTGGACGAAATCGTAGAGTGGTTTGAGGTCAGCAGTGGGTATCTCTGCGACCGGCGGAGCAGGTGATACCTGTGAGCGATTTTGGCCTAGCGGAATGCCAGGTTGATTTGGGAGGTGAGTTTTCTCACTCGCATTGGATCCCAGAGGCGATGACGTACTGACTATGGGAGGTTGCCGGCCGGAGGTGTTATTCGGAGGAGGCGTTGGAGAGCCTGGCGGTAGGAGCGGGGCTAACGAGGATGATCCCTGGCGCGCACTGACAGCAGTTCCCTGCTGATTTGCGTCTGTGGAACCAGCGATGCCAGGCGGATCGCGAGATGGTACAACCCCGTCATCAGCAATGGAAGCGGACGACATGGTGATTGGTTGAGGGAGTCGAAGATATTTCGGCAACTCGCGCAAAATTTGTTCGGGCGTTTGTATCTGACGTTTCAGAGTTTCGATTTGCGCGAGCGTGTCTTTGAGACTTGCGTTTCGCTCGCGCTCGCGAGCGTCAGCGGCGTCGACAACTTGCTTCTGCACGGCGAGGGTGGATTGGAGACGCACTTGGTCATCGTGGGAAGCGAGCCATGCGCGAAACACGAGCGCCGCGATTAGAATTGCGACGCAAAAGGCGAGAATCTCAAGAACGCGGCGACTCATCCTGCGCCTCCTTTGTCCGAGCGAAGTCGGTATAGGGGCTATTGCGGCGCCCCGAGGCCAACCAACACGTGGCTTACTTGTTGAGTGCGTTGAATTGCTTCGCGAGTTCGCGTCACAACTCTGCGGCATTCCGCATTCGGAGGGCCGGATTGTGCGCCGCGAACGCGGGCGATCCTATTTGGCGGTCGCTTGGGGGGACGTGGGAGGTGTCGGCGGAAGGGACACCTGGACAAGCGCGGACGGAAAAGACTCGAGTCCGTTGGCGAATGCGGTGACGTAGTAGCAAGAGAGTCCGATCAGCGGGGTGGGGTCCGTGAATGTTCCCGAGGTGATCGTGGTGGTATTGAGCTTGGTGAATCCACTGGGCGAGGTGGTTGGGCACTGCCCTGGGCTGCGATAAATATTGGTTTGAGGCGTATCGACGGAGTTAGTCCAGGTAAGCGTGGCGGCGTGTTGCGCGCGGGCGGGCACTGCAACCGCGAGTAGAACGAGCACTGTCGCCATTGCTGCAAGTGATTTCATTTTTTGGTGCTCCTTTCGATCTGGAGATACTGCCGCGTTCACTTCAGGTCCCCGAAATTTGTGAGATTCCGCGACCGACGGAAGCCGGACGTCACAGACGCCACCTCACAAGGTGCGCAGGGACATGACCGCCATGATGGCTGCTTCGCCGCTGGGCCCGTATAGTTTGCGTGCGAACAACCCAAACGGAGACGAAGGCGCATCCATCGGTGTCGCGCACCTGAATGCCACCACGAGCGAAAATCTGCGAGAGTCCAATACATCAAGGTCCGTGGACAACAAGGCAGCTGGCCGGATGCACTGCAGGCTTAATAGTTTTTGATGCGCGCGAAGACTTGGATGGCGTAGTTGTGGTTTGCCCCGCCATTCCAGAGGCTGAGGGCGCGCGCGCAGTCATTGCCAGCGGCGATCAGCTTTGACTCGAGTACCGCACATCCGATTTCGAGCCCCGTCTTTGGGTCGCAGAGGGCGGCTAGGCTCTTTCCCGTGAAGCCGTGCTCGCGCGCAACCTGGCCCATCACTTGCATCAGACCCCAGGAGATCGAACGCAGAACTTCCTCGGTCGGAGGGAGTCCCAGTGGAGCGACATAACGGGTGCGGAATGCGGGCTCGTAGCGGATTGCGAACGGATCCCACGATGATTCCTGTTCGACGATTGCGCAGACGATGGCGGGGTCAAGCGAATATTGCGCGGCTGCGGAGCGGGCAACCGCGACGAGATCGGGGCCAGACAAGAGACTCATACTAGTTTTGCCGGTTGTCGAAGGTGATCCAACGAATGGGCGGCAGCGGTGAGCGGTCAATTCCCTGCTTGTCGCAAAGCTTCTCGAGCAACTCGTACACATGCGGGAGATGGTTGATTGCCATGTCCTCGACGAATGCGCGATTGAGTTCATCGTTACGAACCCGTCGGTAAATCCAGCGAATGAAAAGAACAAACTGGACCAGCGACGTGATCGCAATCGGCCACGCGTTAGATTCGATGAGTTTTAACATTGGCGCGCCAGTGTCGGTTGCCGAGATATCATCAGCAGCCGACGAGTGTATGCTCGAACGCTTTTGTGCGCGCGGAGCCGTCACAAGGCGGGCGGCGATGCGTGCTATCCAAAAAGTGATGCAATGCTGGATCCCACACCGAAGAGTCCGCCCAGCCCGCCGGTTGACGAGCCGGTTGAAGCGCGCTGGCGAACACCCAGAAGCTGCGCGGGAATCCCCATGGCGTGGCCGAGAAGATTTGTGTCGATGCCGTACGTTTGGCCGAGAGCGTTGAGACCGGCGAGCTGGTCTTTTGTTCTTTGATTTGCGAACGCGATTTGATTTTGTTGGGCCTGACTGGCGAGCGCCTGCGCCTGCTGGCGGCCGAGCTGTGCGGTGAGCTCAGGAGCCGCTGCGGTATCGTTTGTGGCAGATGCTCGATTCGCGGCGCGCTCGCGGAGCGCGTCAAACGCCGTGTTCGCGGCTCCCATACTTTGCTGAGTAATCGCTGATTGCTCAGCAGGCGTGTAGCCTGGGCTCGTGAGCAAGCTTTGAATGGACGGCACGAGGAGCGAGCGGTCCTGCGCGTCTTCCTGATTCGATTGCGAAATGGCCTGATTCTGCTGTGCAAGCTGCTGGTCGGTGAGTTGGCGTGTGCTGCGTTGTGCGCCTCGTGACATGTGGTCCCCCTAGGAAAGTGTTGAGAGGAAAGCGATGAGTGGTGATTACTTGGAGCAATGACAGCTATTCGCGCAGACGGCGGCAGTAAGGCGTCCAGCTATTGTCGCGGACCCAGCCGAGAATCTCGAGGCGACGGCCGAAGCGCTTCGCAATTTCAGGTGGGAGCCAGGCATGTGCATCGTCGGGGCCTCGCGAGCGGAGGTCACGCTCTCCCGCGACATGAAGAGCGAGGAGCCGGTCATATCGATCGCGGGGCGTTCCGGAAGCGGAATCTGAAAGCAGGTACATCTCGCATGTGAGTCGTGCGAACGAAGCCATTACCGGGCGGCCAGTCTCGTCTGCCAGCACTAGCTTCGAAATGAAAATCGGGTCGGCGAGGTCCGGGAACGCGTAATCGAAGCCCTGCCGTGCATGGATGCGTTGGACAGCATCGAGATCTGCTTCCTGATATTGGCGGATGATCATCACTTCGGATCTTCAAAAGACTCGATGACGCAGGAGCGGGTGTGCCCGAGAGATAATCTCCATCGCATCGAATGTCGTGGCCCCTGGAGCAACTCCATGCATTGCGAGTGCCGCCTGAGCCGTCTCAGAAATGCCAATCGGAGCAAGCGGGTGCGGAAGCGCTTCGAACGCCGAGTCGTCGTCGAGATCGAGATGGACGCCTTCATCGGCCTCGATGAGGACCACAATACATGTCCCGTCGGATTCCGCGGAGCCGTTCGCTTCGTTGAGCGACAGCCAATGCGAATTTGCAAAGCGGGGAGCGTGCCTCTGCCAATCGGCGAGAGACGTAATGTAATAGCGGCGGCCAGTCATCTGAATCCTTATGAGCTGAACGTGTAGTTGTGCGTTAGAACAGTCGCCGTGTGGCGACCGGCGAAGAATTGCCGGCAGGGCTCGCAGCTTACGGTGACTTTCCGGCTGGCCTCGACAATCGTTTCGATCCGAAGCAGGGTGACGCGGCCGAATCTGCCAACGAGAATGTCGCTCAGGCAAAGCCGCTCCGCGCGCATCGGCGAGCCATCGGCGAGAGTGAAAATGTGGTGCGGTGTGACGTCAAGCGATTCAGCATTCGAGAAAAGCAACCGGATAAACGTGTCGGCGTCGCGGATTTCGTGGCGAATGATACGCGTCCATGACTCTCCACCCGACGAGCCGGGACAACGGAGATGCTCGCCGAGCTTGCACGATTCGATCTCTACGGTGCCCCGCTCCCTCGTGAGCACGACGGTCCCAGCGCGCAGGCAGCTTCCACTGCCACCGCCGGAACCGCCGCCAGTGCCGGAAGTTGTAGTCGCCGCGATGACGGCACCTTGAGAGAGCGGGACTCGACCTTGCAGCGATTGTTGCTGCGCGGCCGCATTTGTTTTAGCGGATTGTGCATTGGTGGGCGAGCCCGTGCCGCCGCTAACCCACGCGATCGCGAGAGCGATGTCGTCCCAATACGGGTAGAAATAATAGGAAGTGCCCGCAGCAAGTCCAGTGATCGCGAGCGATCCGTTTGGAATCGCCGTCGCAGAACCATCGGCTCGGAGTATGCTCAGGGCGGACCAGGTCCATGTGATGCTCGAACTCGTCGAGATGTAGGTGAACGAGCCGGACCACGTCGGTGGAACGGAACCTCTCATGAGCACGCCGGATTTTGTGGGGTCGACCTTCCCTGCTGTCAGGGCGCCGGAAGTCACGCGGGCGAAAATCGAGCCGTCGGTGATCTGGTCGTCTATGCTCCAGCCTTGATTCGGCCCGAGCGAAGCCTCGGCAAGGCGTTTCAGCGCTTCGTAGAGTTGCGGATTCGTACGACGAAGCGATTCAATCTGCGGGACTGTCAGCATTAATCTTTACCTGCCAGGGTGCGGAGAAATTGACGGCTCGGCGATCGGAAAAGTTCGGCCGTCAGTTCGTGCCACGAACGACCGCGAAGGGGTCGGGTTTCGCCCAAGGGACGAGTTTCGTCAGAGAGAACCAGGAGCCGACCGCATCCGTACCAAATTGCACGGAGATACGCTCGGAAAGAACGTTTGTGAACTGTTCCATGTCTCGGGAAGCCGGAGAGGAGAGCGTCCAGAGGCCTAAGGGCGTAGAAGTTACCGCTCCGGGCGAAAAAGCGGAGAGCGAGAGCGAACCCGCGCCCCGCACGTATGCGGTGAGATACCCAAAAAGATTCCTCCCGCTGATGCCCGTGCTTGAGAGGTAAGCAGTAGTGTAATAAGAATGAATCGCCACGCCGTCGTCTGAAAATTGGCCCTTTGTAAGCGCGCGAATCTTGCTGCTGCCATCGTTCGAGCCGAAAAAAACCTGCACGACGCCTGTGTTTCTTTCTATCAATCCGCACGAATTGGCCGCAATGAACCATGGGGCCCACTTGCGCGATCGCTCCGGCGATGAAAACGCGGCCACGAGTGGATCCTGCAATCCTTCTGTATAGTCCAGCATGAGGATTTGGTTTGGCTGCGTGGCCGCACCAATCGGCACGCCGACGAGAATCTGCTTGTGCTGTGTATCCACCTGAACCCAAAGATTTTGTCCGGACTGCCAATTGATGGCGTCCCAGGTAGGTTGAATTTCTTGAGATAGTTTAACGGGTTCACCGCCGTCAAAATAATAAAGCCCTGACCGGCCGGCAATCACAACCCATTCCTCGCCGTATCCAATTCCGTGGGCCGACGGAGTGCCGACGGCATTGGAAGCTTCCTCGATGCCCCAGAGTGCCGGCTCATTCACGCCGTCTGTGGCGGTCACGTATAAGCCTCGCTCTTTTGCAAAATACAAGTTATTACGCAATTTGAACGCGGCGCGAATCCCCTGCCCGTTATTCGCGGCGATTTCCATGATGCCGCTTACGCCGTCATACGCTTCAGGTTCCTGGGTACCCGAAGCTCGGACTAGGGACGAATTCTGCGCGGCGTTTGACGGGAAAACCTCGATGTTGTCGACGAGAAAGGATTCGCCGACAGGTCCGGGTGTGCCATCCACGTAGACGCGCAGGACTAGATCCGAAGGCAGTGAACTTTGAGGCGTGAAAAGGTTTGCAGTGAATTCCTGATAGACGGTCGCGGCCTGCCCCGCAGAAATAGAAAGGCCGGTGCCGATCAAGCCAAGAGTCGGACTGAAAGCATTGATCCGTAGTGTGCCGGAGACAAGATTCGAGCTGCGCTTGATGCGCGCGCGCAAGGAATAATCCACATTCTTCACGCACAGTGGATTGCCAGCCGCGTCTGTATTTGCATTTTGCGAAATCACGCCACGAATCAGGGTCGCGCCGTCGCCAGTGATACGATAAGCGTCACCCCAGACTGCGTCGCTTGATTCGCGACTGCCGCCCGCTCCGTTTGCCGGGTCGAGTTGCCAACCGAGAGGGCGGCCGCTGACGGCGGCATCCCAGCCGCCGTCAAAAGAGAGATTATTCCAGTTGGACATCTTCGAACGCTCGCCCCACCAAAAGAGCCGTTCGGCGTAATCGATCACGCCAAGTTGGTCGGGTAGCTCGATCTGTGCGAAGAGGTAATCCATGCTCACGCCGCTCAGCAGAATCGTGTCTGAAAAATCGACCTCTAGCGACGTGGTCGTATTGTCATTCAGTACCATTGAGGATGGGACGTGGTAGAAACTTGCTCCGCCTTCCGCCGTGAACGCGAGCAGGCGCTCAACGACGTTCGATGGGCCCGTGGGAATATTCATCACCATGATTTTTTTCGAGCCGGCCGCTGTCCAGGTCGTGACCGGCGACGGCGCAGTCCAAAATCCCTGGCGCGTGACGAACACTACTACGCACTGATGTGCTCCCGGTGAAATGTTCCCCGCATTCACAGAGTCAGCGACCGATGCACCTTCGCCAGGGCCTACTTGGCTCACGCGATCAAAAAACGTGTCATCGAATTGCCGCGGCAGTTCCTGACCAACAAGGCCATCCGAGAACGCCATGTATTCCCGGCCGAAGTGCGTCGTCGAGTTGAAAAAGAGATTGGGTTCAAGTCCTGCGGCCACCACAGAAAGAGTTCCCGGTGATATCTCCTTGTAGATGGTTCCCTCCGAATCGAGAACGAGAAGTCGCTGGACCAGATTCGTCGTGATGTAGGTCTTCAGCGCATTGATGCTTGGTGCTCCCCCGATCGGAGGGAACTGAGAGACGAGTCCTGGGCGAGTGCGGACGCCGCCCGGAAAGAATTCCACATCGGCAAGATCGGGCGACATTCCGACCGGCGCATCCGAAGGGTCGAGCAGCGTGATCCATGTTCCGAATACGGTCAGCGGCAGCGGCGAAAAGGATTCGATGGACATAGTTTAGTTTCCAGGTTTCGCCACCGGATCACGGGGCGCAGATCGCATGTGTTCTTGAATTCTCGACGTGGCTTCCCAACCGGAACCCGGGGAGAAGTGAAATACGTTGCGCACGGCTACCGCAGCTTCTTGAATATCCCGTAAAAAGTTATGGAATCAGCGGTGATCGCTCCGGGGTACGCGCCGGCAGCGAGTTCCGGAAACGCCCCAGCGCTCGCGCCCTGCTGGAATATTTTCACCTTGTTCGAGTTCATTCCAGCGCCTGGGATGAACACGTAGTCGTAGCCAGCGAGCCCGTCCATCCAAGCGGTTCCGCTGATCGGCGGCTGAGTTGAGGCGACGAATGGAGATTGAGAAAGATCGAGAGTGTCACCATTCGCCGCATAGTTTCCGGACGCTAGGATGGTTCCGGACACGTGGATGCGCTTTCCGTCATCCCATGTATCCACGAGACTAAATATAAGTGCCATAATTCCTCCTGAGTTTACGCATGAATCGAAGTGCCGCTCGGAAAGTGCGGCACTACAAAGGCAAACGCATCGTGCTATGATTTGCGGTTTCAGACGCAACCCGAACGCTCTCATGCGAATCCAAGCGCACGAGTCGTAGGAAGTCCCTTTCGGGGAATCTAGGCAGTTCGGCCCGCATCCGGGGCATATGAATGGGAGATTGATTTGCCGCGAATTCGATTCGTTTGTGCTCTGGCGGTAGTAGGTGCGTCGGTTGTCGCGTATTCCCTTCCCAGGCTCGCGGCGCAGAGCGATTCGGCAGGTGGGTCTGAAAGCGTTCCGATCGTAGTGGCGAGCGGAATTTCCGCGCGGGCGCTCGCACTCGCGCCCCTTGCCGCGATGGCTGAAAACTCCGTGCGCCCCAACATCTACCTCACCACATTAGACCAGCCGAGCCAGGTGCTTGCGTTTGCCGGCACGATGCCCGGCGCTGCCGCGATGAGCTCCCGCTCAAATCTGTCTCTCGTCGCTGGCGGTGGCGGGACCGGCTCGCTCGGAGATGGCGGAGCCGCCACGGCCGCGCAGCTGAACTTGAAAGTTGACTCACTGGCCGAGCGGAGCGGAGTGGCAGTTGCAGCGGACGGAAGCATCTTCATCTCCGACACGCGTAACAGCACGATTCGGCGTATCGCGAGTCCGTCCGGTAGCGATGCGGGCGTGATCCGCAGCGTTGCCGGGAAATGGGCTCCGCCACAAGAGATTGCGCTGATCGAGCCGATGGGAATCGCGCTCGATCGCGCGGGTAATCTTTATATTGCGGACCATGGTGCGAACGCCTTGATTGAATTGCATGGAGCTACGTCCGCCATAGGTGGCCGCCTGGAAATGCTTGCCCACATTTCGCAGCCCGCCAGCATCGCCGTCACGGCTGACGGCAGCCGCATATTCATCACAGCTCCGCAGACCCGCCAAGCGTTCGTCTTCGAGAGTCATACGCGAGCGATTTCACAGATATTGGGTGCGAGTCCATCTGCTCAAGATTCTACGTTGAGCGCGAGTGGTACCGGATGCGAGAACTCAAGCGTGCCAATCCAAGAGCTAAGTCCCTGCCCTGCCGGCATCGCGGTCGACGGCGGTGGAAATCTGTTTGTCGCAGATGCGACCACGAATCAGATTCTTCGAATCGATGGCGTCACGCGGAAGATGAAAATTGCCGCCACCGGTATAGCGGCGCCCGGTGAAATTGCATTCGACATGAGTGGAAATCTGTTCATCGCCGAGCAAGGTCGGAGCCGAATATCTGAAATTCAAGGCCTTGGTCAACCGTCTGCCAGCTTAACGCTGACGCCGCCTGCATCGATCAGTCCGCCAGCCGGAACCCCCTGCCCCACCATCGGTCCTCCTGCTGGGTTTTCGTCGGTCACAAATTTCTGTGCGGAGCCGTTGTCGGGAGCTACTCCGACTGCGCCGTTTATCCTGACAAACGACACGAATGCGGATCTCGCGGGTCTGACGATTGGCACAAGCGGCTTGGATCCGACTGACTTCGTAAATTCTTCGTCATCATGCACCGCTGCGCTGCGTGCGAATTCCTCTTGCACGATCAATCTCTCGTTCGTGCCGACGGCGTCGGGACCGCGGACGGCTACGCTCCAAGTTAACTATGCCGGCGCCCAGGCGTCACTGAATGCGGCCGTGGCCGGAACCGGTGAGGATTACCAGATCACGCTAGCGAGCGGGCAGTTAACAGAAATTTCGATCCTGGCCGGAAACACGGGCACGTTTATGCTGCAGGTCGTGCCGGACAACGTCTTCACCGGCACCGTAAATTTCGTTTGTCCCGGCAATATGCCGGCGCAGACAACCTGTATGTTTTCGCCAGGCAATTCGGTAAACGTCACGACGCCCGGAACGGCAGTTCCCTTCTCTGTGAGTTTCCAAACAACTTCGCGCCAGGCGACCAAAAACCACACCCCTTCCGCGTCCAGCTCAAATGGTCAGAATCGCCACGGACCTACCTGGACGACTAGTCGCTTCAGGCCGGGGCTAATTATCGCTCCCGCCCTCGGCTCGCTCGCGTTCGTTGCTTTATGTGGCCTCGTAATATTTGCCGTGCCTCGGCGGCGATCTCAATTGCCTCGAATTACTTCGGTGTTCGCGCTCTTTTCGATCGTAGTAGCGATTCTTGTTGGCTGCGGCAGCTATAAAAGTGGGCAGACGACCGGCACACCGAAAGGTTCAACCAAGATGACGGTTCAAGGCGCGACGCAGGGTGCTTCGCGCGGAATTACCGTAACGCTCGACGTCGAGTAGCTGTCCTATTGTTTGCTCACAAATAAACAACTCTGCGTCGGGAACCGTAGGGCTTTCGCCGGCGGCCTTTCACCTGTTCGGGACGAACATAGCGCTGAATCAGGTTCTCGGTGGCCATCTGGGCCGTGCCGAGCAGATCCTGGCCCAATGCGCGCGCGCCGCGCGAGCGAGCTGCTAGCGCGGCTGTCGCAAATCCCAAAGGATCCGTTGAGGACCGGATCTGTACCGGGTCGGTCCCTAACGTAAGTGCAGGCAAGAGTTTTTCGTAACGGATGCGCACCGTGATCGACTGTGTGGCACCAACGAGATTAATTTTGTCTTCGCGCCATTCCCACAGCCGCAGGTACGAACTGGGTTGCAGATTCAGCATCCCGCCGCCGCTCGTGAATTTTTCCATGGGAACGAAGACGTCCGCCGTATTCGCGCTCCCGCGTTCCCACAGCGCGTGCGGCATCAAGCAATCGGTCGGGAGCTGTGGGCTCGAAACGTCGCTGAGTTCGATATTTGTGATGCCGGTCGAAGGATCAGCTTCCAGGTTGAGATCTTGCTGTTCAGCGAGGACGCTCACGCCATTCTCCGCCAGTTCCCGCTGCAAGCCACGGTAAGCCGAATTCAACAGCGGCATCAGCAGCGCGTCGGTGAAGACGGACCCCGACGAATCATTCACCAAAGCGCGGGCCAGGTTCAGTGCGTCTTCGGCCTGTGAATACGCGGTTGTCGGTACGACGGGCATCGGTACCTCCGGAAATCAGTACTGTAAAATCGGCCATAAGCGGCGAATGATCGCGGCAAAACGTCCGCGATGCGACTTGAGACATTGCGCTAGCATGCGTTCGCGATAAAATTGCAATGAACAACACGGAGGCCAAATGTCGTCCTCAGAAATGCGAACTCATGTTCCGCCGCCAGGCGGATATGCCGCGCTGCCCTTCAGCATTGGAGTCCTCGTTGGAAGCACGTTTTATATGGCTGGGCACTTGGGCATAGACCCCGCCACGAAAAAGATTCCGCCCGACCTTGAGCGCGAAATCCAATTGCTTATGGACGGCATCCGGGCCACCTTAGCGAAGGCCGACTTGGCGCTCCAGGATCTCGTGTACGTGCAGATTTTCTGTTCGGACGTTTCGCTATTCGACAGGTTCAATGCCGTATATCGGACGTACTTCCAGGAGCCGCTCCCGGCTCGCGCGTTCATCGGGTCCGGGCCATTACTCTTTGGAGCGCATTTCGAAATCCAAGGAATTGCCACGGCGCCCTGAGCCCGATGTGTCCGCGTGCTACTGATTGACGGCCGGAATTTCCTTTTGCAAGAACGGTACTTTAGCCGCGACCCAGTCCATCATGCTGTCGCCTGAGAGTCCGAACATTGCGGCCGTCGCGTGTCCGGGCTCGAGGGTGAGGTTCACCGGAAAGCCCACTGAACTGATCAGGTGAGTTGCCGCGTCCGGATGCGCCATCCAATACGAGAATGCTGCGCCGTTCACGAAGACGCGGATCGCTAGATTCAGTGCGTTAGTACGCAGCCATTCGACGCGCGTTTTTGTTCCCGAGAGACGCGACTCGGCCGACAGGGTTGCGCGCTTCAAAACGTGCAGGCCATGACCCGCCGCAAATAATCCCCAAAGATGTGCGCTCTCAGGCAAATGCATAAGATAATTCCTTCGAACCGCTAATTGGGATTGCCGACGCATACCCAATCGATTGTGTCGGTGCCGCTCGATTGCGTGAGCGTGACTGCGGTCGCTGAGGGCTGGACGCGCACAGTGGCGATTGCGGATTGATCGTTTGCAACACAAACCGGAGTAGATGTGAAGGCGGTCGGAAACGTAACGGTGGCCGTGCCGGCGACGAGCACCACCGTTCCGGCGAATTGACCTGAGCTGCCCTGATCCAGATGCTGAGAAATCGCGAGTGAGCCGTAAACGGCGGGAGCCCCGGAATCGCGTACCGGCGCCGTACGGATGTCCGGACTCACAGGCCCTTGGCCCAGCACTACGTCGTCGAAATACATATAGTTGTTCGCAGCGGCGGTGTTTTCCAGCAGGAATACGCGCATCGAATGCGCCACGGTCGACGAACTGCCATACGCGTTGGGGACGCGAAAGATTACGCCGTAGTTTCGCGTCGGAGTCCAGGCGCTCGCTGTCGAGACCTGCCAATCAGCGCCGGTGACGTTGCAGTTGCAGGTGATGCCATTGTTGTAGGTTAGTGAAGCGTTTGTCGATTGCCAATTGCCGGTGCTGGTGGACGTGCCTGCATAGTTTACAGGGGCGAGCACGCGCGCGTTCGCAGACGCTGTGGTGATACGATCGGCTTCGGTGCAACTCGCGTCCCAGTAGAAGCGAAAGCCAGGACGAAAATTGTTGGAGGTCGAGCCGGACGCGACGCGAAACATCAGCGTATACTCGCGTGTCGCATCCACTTGCACGCAGCCGGAGTTCACTCCCAGTCCCGCGGTGGCGCCATCGCCAACCCGTACGTTGAAGGATCCCTGCGTGTATGTATCGATCCCGGGATTCGCGCCAGCACTTGTTTCCTGCAAGTAAACTCCGCTTCCCGCCTGATTGATGTTCGTTCCGGACGCCCCACCCCAGTAGTAGAGCGACGTCGTGTTCTGCCAGCCTTCAAAACCCGCGTTACCAAGTAGATTCCCGCCCGCTAGATCGTTCATGCCATAGTGCATCGAAGGCAGCCAGTTGTGCCCGTTGTTATCGATTGCGACGGTCGATGTGGCGGGCTCGTTGGGATTCACCTGATTCGTGTTGCTGATGGAAAGGTACGGATCGAGAATGTGGATTCCATTCGCCGAGCCGTCGGAAGGAAATTGGAGGCAGTTATAAGCTTTCTCGCAACGGTTGTTCGGCCCGAACGTGATCGAGAGTGCGCCGATGATGTTGTAGCAAACCTGGCCGAACGCGGCTGACGGAGCTTCGCAATCATTTCCGTAGATCTCATCGTTGTCCGGATAATTGCCGTTGGAGTCTTTCTTGAAGACGTAACCGAACGACGACGCTGGCGCGAGCGTGCACACATTCTGCTCGATCACGATTGCATTGTAGACCCCGGCCAAGCTGACACAGGTGTCGCCCGTCGAGTTTAGGCCGATGTTATTGTGGCGGATCAGCGTGTTCGTTCCGTCAAAGTTGCCGGTCGAGGTGTCCCCAAAAATTCCATAGGACGTTCCGCCGAATCCGAGCGCTAGATTGTTGCTTTCGACAATCGAATGGCCGATGCTCGTCAAGTCGACAACTTTTGAGTTCGCGCCTGTCGCTTCCAGATACATGCCTACGATGTGAACGTAATTGATTTTCGACGTGGCGGCGTTCGGTTTGTGAACGGTAGTGCATCCTGTTGTCGCACAAGCTATGAAGCCCGAAGTGTCGGGCAAGCTGATCGTGCCCAAACCACTTTCCTGGTAGCCATAAATTGAAGCTCCGTCTCCCATCAGCTCGATTGCATCGTTCGTTGCGCTGTCCGTTATCGTGAGCTGGCCTTGGCCCCACAGCAATGTAGTGCCGGCAGGAATCGCAATGTGGGCCGAACCGGTGAGCGCGCCCGTCATCCCGCGTGCGTCGCAGAGGCTGGATGTAGTAGACGCTGCGGTCAAGCAAGCATTGATCTTGGCTGAAGCATCCGCACCGTTGAACCGCTCGGCTTTCTGCACCAGGTTCAGAGAATTCACCGCTGCGCTGCCATTTACGTCGAGATTCGATTGCGGATTTGTCGTGTTGACCCCAAGCGACGTTGCCGTAAACCGGTGCACGGACTGCATTGCGTTCACCGGCGGCTTCGTGTCGCAACAGTTCGTGAACCCCGCGTCGGTAAAGCTCGTTGTCGAGCCGCCAGATACGAAAAAGCTGCGCGGAGAGCCACCGAAGTTAGCGGCCGTGTTGCGAAACACGCAGTACCCGGTAACCGGTGCGGGTCCAGACGAAGGAAGGGTCCATGTGAGGCTCACGGCGTTATTCGCGCCGGCAAGAACCACGCCTGCAGAAAACGCCGAAGGAGCCGATTCCGAGTTGCAGTTGGCGGCCCCGGTCGCCGATCGTACGAAGTAATAGTAAGTCCCCGCTGCGAGCGTTCCCCCTGTTGTCGCCGTGCCTGATACGTTCGTCGGAGGTAAGACGCTGGCAAATCCGACGTCGAGTGCTTCTTTCGCGGTCTGGTAGACCTGCTCCGTGTACCCATAGCTCGCGCCATCGGAGAACATCAGACCGTTTGCGGAATCAATAGCGACCGATGAAAATTTGCTTCCAGACGAAGTCGCCCGCAAGGGCAGGCCGGTGATGTCCGCATTCATGAACGCGTCGTTCCGCAAGCGGTCGTTTCCGTCACTGACGTTGACGACGTAATCAAATCCATTCTTGTTTTGAGAAGTGACGTCGCCGAGAGAATTTCCGCTACCGTCGACGACGGCCGCTACGCAGATGCTGCAGTTCGTTACGAGAATCGTATCTACCTTACCGGTTGTCTCACGCACGGCCACGGCACCGGCTGCCGGCCCGCCTCCAGTAGAAACGTGGTTCATGTAGACGCCGCTCACCGTGAGACTGCTGGCATTGACCGACAAGACCGCGGTTGTTGGATTAGTGGCGTCCGACGTATTCACATGATCAAACGTTATGCTTTCGAAGGCTCCATATACCGCACCGCCCTGCGCAGAAAATGACAAGATGTCGGTCGCCGCGTCTTCGATCGTTATATTTCGGAAGACAAAGTTGCCAGCCGTCCCGAACTGGTTGACGCGTAAGATGTATTGCATCCCGCCGCCTGCCGCGACGATATCTTCCATTGTAATCAGCCCGTCGAGCGGTGCTTCGCCATTGACAGAAGTCTCTCCCGTGAAAAGTACGATCGGAGTGGTCGTGCTGCCATTTGCCATCAGACAACCGCCCTTGTACCAGATCCAGAAACTATTCGTAATTTTCAGCGGGGTGTTGTCGGTAAGCCCAGTGGTACCGTCCACTGCGAGACAGGCGTTTCGAAATGAAACGTCAATCGTGTCGTAGATTGAGACGGCTTGGTTGACTCCTAGGATCGAGAGATTTTCAAGCGTTGTGAAACTCGGTAGGGCGAATACGGGTGCGGCATTCGGACTCGCGCCGGCCAAAACTTTTATGCCAACCATCGGTGCAAAAGAGAATTGCTGCAATTGGTTGCCGCGTGCGACGTTGCCTCCTTCCAAATGCAGCCCAATACAACCTGAGGCCGGCGTCGAAAACACGGGCGCGATTGAAGGAATCTGTGGCTGCAACACTCTGTAGAAACTTGTCGGCGCCGGGAAAAATACGCTGCCACCACCGCCCGCCCCTGCACTTTGGCATGCCGCATCGATGGCTGCCTGAATTGCGGCCGTATCATCCGTGAGGCCGTCCCCTTTCGCGCCGAAGGCGGTCACGTCGACACGTGGACGCGGCCCCTGGACAGCCTCACTTCCAGTAACGCTCAAAGACGAAGGGGTAAACGTCCCTGGATTGAAGTTCGTGGTCGTAAGAGTTCCGGTGATCGTAGCGTTGCCGCCGACAGTCAGGTTTCCGCCTAGAGTCAGGCCGAACGCAGAAATGTCGTTTCCGGCGCCGCTTGAAGAAACATCCGCTGGAAGTATCACATCAGGATACGGAATTGTGCCGGTGATGCCGGGACCAGTTATCTGTAATTGGTAACGTCCGGCGGGCGCATAAAAATGGTAGTTGCCGATGCCGTCACTCTGAAACGGATTCGCGGCGGGAACGGTGAGGCTTGCATCCGTGTAAATAGTTGCGAGAGGCGCACACGGGGTACCCGTTGCGGTCGCAGCACAGACCGTAATGGTCGCTCCAGAAACAGGGTGCCCCGACGGTCCAAAAATAATATCGTCTTTGCGTGAGCCTTGCGCGTAGGCCGCAGGCGATTCCAGCGCGGCCGTTGTGGCGATGACCGCCAGCGCACAAATGAGCGCGCCGACGCTAGGATTCCTTTTCATTGAAATTCCCTTCCTTGAGATTCTTTCGGCAAGCCGCATGGATTGCTGTGAATCTTTCCCGCGAGGCACGCGTTCACCTCTTCCGGTCCGCGCTTTTCTCTTTTTCGGAAAAATCGGGCGCTTTTTCTGGCGCGTCCGATTTCAGCGAATTCGCCGACTTCGCAATTGCTCCCGCTCCCAGGCCGTGTTTCGCGGCTTTTTCGGGATCAAGGATTGCGCTACAGTGTTTGCAGACAGCAACCCCCGGCTTCACCTTTTCGCCACACGCCGGACAATCGCTCAAGCGGGTGGGTACGTACGCCCATTCCCGTTCGACTCCCAGCGCGATTGCGGCGCGCCGGTGCAGATCTGAGATTTCGCGGAACGAGTGACCGCGCGCCCACATCGTGTCGCCGTCACCAATCAGCCGATGATAATAATTGTCTCGGCGAGTTGTCGAAGCGGCGAGTTCTTCTGCAGAGGGACGCGCTCCTGCGCAAACGAACATCCCGTGATCGTGCAGGTCCTGCAGCAGATCCTCAGCGATATCCCGGGCCGAAATCGTAAATGGAAACCGGCGATTGTCGCCCAGGTCGAGCGCGTCGCCGCGCGACGTTATTAGAAGTAGCGCGAACGGCTCGCCTTTCGCACACGCAGGAATGTGATAGACGCCATGAGTGCGCGAGATGTACCAATCCTGATCTGAGATCGAAGCGATATATGCGGTTGCAGCCGTGTCACTATTGGAGCGCGTGTCAACCAAGATGTCGCGGGGCCCGCGCAAATTCATTGCATTGTTCAATTTCGTTTCCTTTCGATCGATGGTTCGTTATTTGTCTCAGACTACTGGTCGTCGTACACGGTCCGATGGAGGTCCGTCGAGAATTTCATCGACAGCGATGTTCCAATCGTGCATTTGCCGCGCTTCGCGTGCCGCGACGGCTCCGCGCCGCTTCACGCGTGGCTGCCGGCGCGCCCATTC